>JASBVL010000116.1 GCA_029961075.1 Sphaerobacter sp. | reverse complement strand
CCCGCCGGCGCCGCGGGCGGGCTAGGCGATCGCCATCCCCCGCCGCCGCAGGGCCGTGCGCACGCCCCAGCCGATGTCGCCCGCCGCCCGCTCGGCCTCGCGCCGGTCCGTCGCCACGATCTCCGTGTGGCCCAGAAACTGGACGGTAACGCCACCCGCCCCACCGGCCGCGTCGCCCGCGCGCCGCCCAGCGGTTCCGGCCGCCCCGCCGGCGTGCCGGATCGGCGCCGCCTCCTGCAGCCTGGTCAGGGTGGGCGCGTGGATCACGGCCGCCGTCGCCAGCGCGCGGGCCAGGTGTTGCAGCCCCGGCCCCGTCAGCGGCAGCACCGCCTCCGACTCCGCCTCCCCGAGCACCGCCAGCGTCGGCCGGGTCACGACGCCGCCGTCGGCCAGGTGCGGCACGTTGGCCGCGGCCGCCCCCGCCGGCGGCAGGTTCACCTTCGGCAACGCCGCCGCCAGGTTGGCCGCGTTGGCGAGTGCGGCGAGGCCCTCCTGCACCGAGGCCAGCGTCGCCCGGGCAGCGGCGGCGAACTGCTCCGCCGCGCTGCGTCCCCAGTCGGCGATGGACGCGGCGTTGCTGATGGTCCGGGCGATCTTGTCGACGTTGCCGGTGAAGACACTCATCTCGTCCTGCGTTATCTCCGACATCTCGGAGATGGCGCCGGAGGCTTCGATCACCGGCCGGACGAGCTCGATCAGGGGCTTGATCGCCTCGGCGAACGCCGTGGCGGCCGCCAGCGCCTCCGTCTGGATCCGCTGGGAAGCGGCCACAAAGGCATTCACGATGCCGGTAATGAGCGTCGCCAGCGCCCCGGTGAGGCTGAGCGCGGCGCCCGGCGCGTCCTGCTCGGCCTCGAGCTCCGCGGCCGCCTTCACGTAGTCGACCGCCTGGGAGAACACGTCCAGGACGCCGCGCACCGCCCCCGAGGCGTTCTCTGCCGCGGTCAGCACCTCCGTCGAGAAGCGGGACGTGGCCTCGACGAACGCCTGCGTCACGGCCTCCGCCAGCGCGGCCAGCATCTCCACCAGCGCGTGCGGCACTTCCCGGATACTGCCCTCGCGCATGGCGTTGGCCACGTCGACCACGAACTGGAGCGAGGCGCCGATGGCGTCGAACGCGGCGATCACGCCGTCGCCGGCCTGCTGTGCCGCCTCGAGTAGCTGCGGCCCCAGCTCCTGCGCCGCCGTGCCCATGGCCGCGACGACGTCCCGCGCCGTCTGCGTCAGGTCATCGATCAGCCGACGGCTGGGCTGCGCGACGCGGCTGCTCGCCACGTCGCGCGCGAACTCGACCGCCGCCCCGAGCGCCTCGAACGCGGTCTGCATCGCACCGCCGAACGACTGCGCCGCCCCCAGCAGCCGCTCCCCGAGGTAGACGCCAGAATCGCCGAGCGACTGGACGGCGTGTTCGGCCAGAAACTTCAGGTCGGAGACGAGCTGGCGCGTGGGCAGGATGACGTCACCGTCGGCGACTTGCCGGGCGAAGTCGACCGCCCGCCCCATCGCGTCGAAGGCCGCGCCCATGGCGTCCGCGAACGTCGTGGCGGCTGCCATCAGCCCGTCCCCGAGGTAGAGCGCGGAATCCCCGAACGAGCGCACCGCGTGCTCCGCCAGGAATTTGATGTCGGAGACGAGCGCGTAGCTCGGGAGGATGACCGCCTGTGCGGCCACGTCGCGCGCGAACCCGACCGCCTGCCCCATGGCCTCGAAAGCGCTGCCCATGGCCTCCGAAAACGCCCGGCTGGCCGCCAGCAGGCCCTCACCCAGGTAGGCGCCGGAATCCCCCAGGCTCCGCACGACGTGCTCCGACCAGAACTTGATGTCGGAGACCAGCGCCTCTCCCGGCAGCACGACGTCGCGCTCGGCAACCGTGCGGGCGAACGCCACGGCATCCGACAGCGCGCCGAAGGCCGCCTTCAGGGCATCGGACGCGTCCTTGGCCCGCCGGATCAGATCGTCCTTGAAGTCCCGCGCGATGCCGGTCATCGCCGTGACCGTGCGGCGCGCCAGATCCACCAGCGCGTCCAGGGTCGGGATGCTGAGGTCCCCGCGGAACGTGGCCATCTCCTTGGCCAGGTCCAGCCCGGCCTTGAGCGCCTCGATCACGCTCTGGGCGACCTCGGCCGCGGCCTTCACCGCGTCCCGCTCCTTGTCGGAGATGCCGTCGACCAGGCCCTGGATGGCGTCGCGCCCGGCAGCGATCAGCGCCGGCCAGGGGGAGTGGCCGAAGGAGGTGATGGTGCTGATGACGGTCTGGCCGATCGAGCGCGCCTTCTCCGCGACCGCGCCTACCATGGAGCCGATGCCGTCGATCAGGCCCTGCACGACGTCGCGCCCGGCCTGCCACAGCCAGGTGATGGCGCCACTGAATGCGCCGGTGATGCCCGCGATGATGGCCTGCGCCGCTCCCGTCACCGAGCCGAGCATGGAGGTCATGCCCGAGGCGACGTTGGCCACCAGTTCGGCGCCCTTGCCCAGCATGTCGGCCGCGAGCCCGGCCATCCGCCCCAGCACGTCGGCCACGAGCCCGCCGATGATGCCCAGCACCTCGCCCGGCAGCCGGCCGATCCAGGTGATGATCCCATTGACCATGTCGGGGACGATCGAGCCGCCCACCAGCGCGTGATAGAGGCCGCGGAAGTACGCGATGATGCTCTCGACGAAGCCCGAGACCAGCCCGGTCACCCCACCGATCATGCCGGAGATCAGGCCGATGACGGTGTTCTTCAGGCCCTCTACGATGGTGCCGATGCCGCCCGCGGCACCCCGCACCATCTCCTTCGCGGCCTCCCAGGCGCCGGCGAAGTCGCCCCGCAGGAGGGCGCCGACGACGCTGACCACGCCGCCCACGACGGCGCTGATGGTCTGAATCACGCCGGTCAGCACCTGAATGAGGCCCGTGGCCAGCTGGATCGCGCCCGGCAGCGCGCCTGCGAGCATGCCCACCAGGCCGCCGAGCGCCCCCATCACCACGCCGAGCGCCGCGACGAGCACGCCGCCGATGACGGCCGCGAGCGCCGCCAGGACCGGCAGCAGCGCGTTGATCGCCGGCACCAGCGCCTCCCATAGTGCCCGGAGCTGCGTCAGGAGCGGTCCGGCCTGTGCGCTGAGGTTGCCCCAGAGCTCCCCCAGGATGCCCAGGATCGCCCCCACGGCACCCATCACGGCGTCGCGCATGCCGAACCAGTTACCGATGAACGCGGCCGCGAGCAGCCCGACGGCCGCGGTAACCCCGGCCAGGATCAGCGTCAGCGGGTTAAGTAGGGAGATGATGAACGACACCGGCCCGCCCACGAGCGCGATCGCGCCGGCGAGACCGGTGACAACGGCGATGAGGGTACTCACCGCACCGGTCACCGCCGAGACCACGCCGGCGATCGGGCCGAAGAGCATGAAGGCGGCAACTGCGGCCGCGATGCCGCCGGCGAGCGGCGCCAGCCGGCCGGCCACGTCGATCAGGCGCCCCAGCACCTCCACCAGCGTGTTGACGGCCTCGATCTCCCGCAGCTCCGCCAGTGCCCCGCCGATGCCGGCGAGGATCGCCTGCCCCACCTGGGACCAGTCGATCGAGGCCACGTTGGCCTTGACCCAGGTCACGAGGTGCGTGCCCAGGTCGCCCGCGACGCCGGCCACGGTCCCGACCGCCGCGCTGATGCCCGACCAGACCGTGCTGGCCACGCCCGACCAGTCGACGGCCGCCAGCTGCGCCTGCAGGAAGGACAGGAGCTGCCCGCCGAGGTCGACGGCCGCCTGCACGCCCTGGCCCAGCAGCGCCACGGCCGCGCCGAGGCCGCGCTGCAGCGTCGCCCCGACCTGGCCCCAGTCGATCCGCGCGAACTGGTCCGTCAGCCAGGCGGCCAGCCGGCCGGCCAGGTCGACGCCGGCCCCGAGCGCCTGACTGATCCCGTCGACCAGCGCCTGGGCGATCGGGCGGCCGAGGTTCAGCAGCCCGCGCCCCAGGTCACTCAGGACGGCCGGCAGCTCGGCAAACAGGCCGCTCAGGCCGCCCTTGCGGAAGGCATCGATCAGCCCCGCCCCGGCCTGCAGCGCCGCCCACACGTCCCGCAAGCCCTCGCCGATGGCCTCGAAGGTGTTGACCGGCGATTCGTCCTCGAGGTGCCGGAAGCCGTCGATGACGCTGGACACGGCCTCCCGCACGAAGGAGAACGCGGCCGCGGCCGGTCCCGAGAGGAGGGACAGGAGCGCGCCGAAGAGGCTCACGCCGGTGACGAGCGCGCCGGCCAGGCGCTGTCCAATCGTCTGCGCGATCGCGTTGAGTCGCTCCTGATTGCCGTCAAGCCAGCCCTGCAGCCGCGCCAGGCTGTCCGAGAGGATCTCGAAGCTCGCCTGCATGGCCGTGTCCTTCAGGGAGGTGAGGGTATCGATGAAGGTCGACCACCGCCCCGCGGCCGTGTTGGCGAGGTTGGACACCAAATCGGCGTCGTAGCCCATTGCGAGCATGGCGCGCCGGACGATCTCGAGGTTGGGGACGCCCTCTTCCTTCAGTTGATTGATGTACTGGCGTGGCAGGTTGAAGCGTTCGATGATGCTGGTGAAGTCGCCGCTGACCGCCTCGCGCAGCGCGAACGCCGCCCCCTCGAGCCCTTCGGCGGGGTTGGCGGCCGCCAGGATCTCGGCCTGCTTCACCAGGTCCATGAGCTCGACGCCGGCCGCCTTGGCCGCCGGCAGTAGCCCGGCCGTGGCCTTGGCCATCTCGCTGAACGCGAACGGCGTCTTGGCGGCTTCCTGGCGGATCTGCTCCAGGATGGCCGCCGCCTGGTCGCCGTCCTTGGTGAAGGCCAGCAGCTGCGCCTTGGTGTTCTCGAGCTCGACGTTGCCGGAGAAGAGCCCCCGAACCATGCCGGTCGCCGCGTCGGCCAGTTGCTTCATCCCGAACACGGCAAGCCCGGACTGCGCGACGATCCCGGCCAGGTTGCGGGTAAACCCCGAGACCAGGCTGGCCGGGAAGGTCAGCCCGCGGGCCACGGCGCCCAGGCGGGATAGCGCACCCTCGCTTGACTTCGCGTGCTGCTCCGTGTCCTGCAGGGCGCGTTTGGCCGCACTCAGGCCGGCCTCAAAGTCGCTCTTCTTCAGGGTGAGGGAGGCGAAGAGCTCCCCAACCTGCAATCCCATCGCGCGGATCCCTTCCACAACACGAACCGCCGCCCCAGGGGCGGGATTCGCCCGTGGAACGGCGGCGGGATCGCCGCGCGATGGCGAGGGGAGCGGCTAGGCGGCAAGCGCAGGAAAGCGCGTCACGTGGCCGCATCGCTCACATTTTACCGTAATGACACGCTCGCAGACAATCTCACGGCCGCGATGCCGGATGACGAAGACGCCGGCGATCAGTTGCCCGAGGGGCTGGCCGCACTGGCAGCGGATGACCGTCGGGTGCCCGCTCATGCCCCACCACCCTCAGTTGGCGTAGATCTCGGTGTGGCTGTCCAGGTGCCAGCCGCCGGCAGCCAGGGTCAGCGCGGCGAAGAGACAGCCCGCCAGCCGGACCGCCTCTTCCCCGGCATCCATGACGATGTCGACCACCGGCCGGCCGCACCGCGTCCAGTTCGGCGTGTGCGCTTCCAGACAGGCGTCGAATGCCTCCGCGTACTCCCCCACCAGCCCGTCCTGCAGCAACACCGCCCCGCCCGAGACGAGCACGTAGTGATTCAAGATCGCAACCAGGCAACGCACCAGTTCCGGATGCATCAACAGCGTGCCGTTCTCGAGCCGGATCAACGGCCGCAGATCGCGAACGATCGGTTCCATGTCGCACCTCGCTTTTGCGGATAACGAAACTTATCCGTGTGACCCGCCCGGATGCGCCCGTTACGCCGGACGGAATCCGGCACGGTTCGGCCGGTTGGTTGCGCCTCCGTGCGACGACGGCCGGCGTCGCGGCCGAATCCGTCGGCGTCCATCCGGCCCGGCCGGCCGCCGGATCCGGCCGCTCGTGCGTTGCGCCCCGTTTTCAGGTGTAGACTTTCGCGCTTCACCGGCCGCGCCTACCCCTTAGCTCAGGCCGATCTTGGCCACGTAGCGCTCTACGTGCTCTTGGAGCGTCGCGACGGCCATCATGGCTTCCTCGCGCGTCACCGGCTCGTAGAAGGTCACCAGCCGCAGCACGAGCAGGGCGAACAGCGCCGCATAGTCGGCTTCCGTCAGTTGCTCCTTCAGGGCCTCAGCGGTCGCCCGGCCTTCCAGGATGGCCTCGTACGCCTCAACCGCCCTCGCTGGCGCCCACACGTCCAGTTGCAGCTTCATGACTGTTCTCCGTTCAGGTAGTGTCGGCACCGCTCCCGCAGACCTGATATCAGCGTGCCCTCGCCTGCCTCTGGGATGGACTGAGCGACGATGGAGGCCAGGTCGCGGTTCAGTGGGCGCCGCTCGACGTCGTCGTCGGCCGCAGAGAGGGCGAGGGCGAGATCCAGGACCTCCGCCACGTCCACCACGCGCCAGCGGCCGTCCGGAAGCTTCAGGGTGCAGGCGCCCGGCCGCTCCTTGATCTGGATCTCCAGCCGCTCGATCCGCCTGAGCAACTCACGCCGCACGGCGCCCTTCTCCCAGCTCTGCCAGGGCCGCTTCCAGTCGCACCAGCCGCCCTTCGAAGTCGGCAACCTCGAGCGTCCGCAGGTAAACCGCCGAAAGCTGCGACATGGCGTGCAACGCCCGTAGCCGGACATTCGGGTCGGGGGCGTCGCACAACTCTTCCGCAGTCAGTAGCGCCGCCCACAGAGTCCGCCTGAGACTAGACAGATCGCCGGGCTTGCGCCGACGCTTGTTCCGGAAACTCGCCATTCCCATCGCGATTTCCTCCTGAGCCCCCGGGGATGACGCCGGGCGCCCCGGTGATACAGGCGCCCGGCACCGTGGGTTACGCCGGGCGCATCTCCGCGACGGGCGCCGGCTGGCTCAGCTCGACCGGGCGGGGCGCGGCCGCGAAGTTGCTCTTGAGGGCGAGCCGCCAGCCCGCGTCACCAACCGTCGCCTCGAAGGCGGCCAGCGCGGCGACGGCCTGGGCCGCCTGCGGCCGGCTGCTGAGGTAGTTGCTCAACACCGCGCGCCAGGACCGCTCGACGGCGATCAATGCAACCGCCTTCGCCAGCGCCTGGTCACCAACGTCCTCAGCCCGGCGCAGGATGCGCCGCAGCTCGTCCTGGGAGGCCGCCCGCTCGGCAATCTGGATCGCGGCGCGGTAGCTATCCGTTAGGGCCGGATCCACCCCGAACGCCGCCCGCCGCAGGCGCTGGCGCTCGGCTTGGATCGCCGCGTCGGCCTGGCGTCGCAGGTCGGCCATCTGCTGGTCGTGGGCCTCGTGCAGCTGCTTGAGCCGACGCTGCTTCGCCGCCGCGGTCAGATCCCGGTCCTTGCGGATGGCGTCAGCCGCCCGCTGGAACTCGGCACGTGCCTCTCGCGCCTGCTTCATGAGATCGTTGAGGTCCACGTCATGTACTCCCTTCAGTTGCTGCCTGCCAACACTCATCCGTAGCCCCGTTGCTGGACGCCCCCCCCGGCGGCGCCCGCTGTGGCAGCCGGGCCAAGAGCAGCCGGTGTAGCTCGTCGCCGTCGGCGCCGTCCGGGGCGATCAGGTGCAACCACGACCGGCACACCGGGCCGGCAAGCCATTCGGCCGCGTCGGCGTCGCCCCGTGCGGCATCTTCGACCGCCTGCCTGATCGCGGCCCCCAGCAGCGCCCGCTCCGGCGACAGCGCGGCCACGCGGTGGATAGCGTCCAGCTCACCCGGCCCGCGGGCCATCCCCGCCCTCCTCTCGTGTGCGCTGCGATTCGCAATCGCAGCGAATCCAGCTTCCGTCCAGGACCTGTTGGCGGCTCACGACGCGCGCCTTGCCGCACCGAGCGCAGCCGACGACCCAGCCCGGCCCGGTCAGCGGCCAGTCGTCCGGGCGCTTCGGGTCGTGTTGTTGAGCAGCGTTCCCGACCATCACGCCGCCTCCTCTCGCCGTAGTTCTGCCACACGCGCCGCCACGGCCCGCTTCGTCCGCTCCCGCCGAAGCGCCATGCGCGCCAGCGTGTCAGTCCATTCCGCGTCGCTCATGCACCGGACGCACTTTCCCAGCGCCTGCGACTCAGGGAGCACGAGCGGCCGCCCACAGCGTGTACAGGCCAGCACCCTTTTTTCGCTTCTTTCGCTTTTCTCGCGTATCGGATCAGGGCTCCGGCCATGCACGGTCAGGCTTTCTTCGCTTCTCTCGCTTTTCTCGCCCTCCGTTCTTGTCGCTCCACGCGCTCGAATCAGTTCCAGGTACCGGCTCATGTGTGGTCACCTCCATTGCGAGATAAGCGAGAGAAGCGAGAAAACTCCGTTCACGCCGCAGCCCACCATTCCGCCGGGCGGCCGCCCGTCTCCCGGTCTTGCCAGCGACGCACCTTCCCAGCCGTGAGCAGGAGTCCGAGCGCGCGATCAATCCGGCCCCGGCTGGCGTGGCGGCCGAAGAGGTTGACGATCTCAGTGCGGACCATGGGGCCAGACTGCCGCAGGGCAGAGAGGATCGTGTCGGCTGTGGGATCCCCCAGCGCGTCCCCGAAGATGTACTCCGCGCTCCGCTCGACATACTCCCAGAATGCCAGCGCGGCCTCGAGGTGCGGCGCCCGGATCAGCCGTGACCGGTCGAGCAGCGCGTAGATAGCGGCTAGACGCATCACCTGCGCTTCGGCGCGGCTCAGGACCGACCCGAGCAGCCCCACACCGCCATCGGAGAGCGGCCCGTACACCACCCGCCAGAGCTCCGACGCGTCGGCGTCGCGCTCCATCGTCTCCTTCGGCGCATTGGCGACGGCCGCGGCCAGGGCTCTTCCGAGCTCGGCCGCAAGGTACGGGTCAAGCTCCCCACCGTCCGGAAGCTGCTTGGAGCGACGCACGCAAAGCCAAAGAAAGCGATTGGCGAAGCCGTTGCCGGCCTCCGTGCTGTCGAGGTAGCGGAGCAGTTCGTCTTTCGTGATGTGCCCCAGGATGGTAATATGCGCGCCGGTGGCCTTTGCTGGCGTGGTCTTGGTGAGGGTTCGCAAGTCGCCGTCGTCCCAGGCTTGCCGGATGATGGCCGAAAGCGTGTTGCCGTCCCGCCCCATCACCCGCAGGACACTGGCAAACTCTTCTTCGACGACGAAGAGCCGCTTATCGGCAACGCCGTGGTCAACGGTCACATCCTGGTAGCCCACGACCTGGCCGCGCTCTTTGACCGGCTCCAGCTTGACGATGGAGTCACGCACGGCCAGATCAGGCCCTCGCCACTGGACAGCCCTGTCGCGACGTGCGTTGCAAGCCAGTCGGGCGCCGCGACTTCGAGGATCGGCCGCAAGGAGCCCCACGCGGTCCCCTTCCGGCCCTTCGCGGTCGGTCCGACCATCACGGGATAGATCCGCAGGCCATGCCGGCGGCCGCTGACGCGCCAGTGCGGCCCCGGGCCGACGATATTGCCGACGGCGGCCAGCAGCGATGCCAGCAGCGCCACCGGGTCCGCTTCTGTGGTCGGGTCGAGGGCTTCGACGATCTCCCCGGCCAGGCCGTAGTACGCGGCCGGATCGGGCGGTGCGGGCCATTCGCGGACCGCCAGCTGCGTCTCGGTGGCCGGCGGGGTACTCTCCGACGCTGGCCGCGCCGCACGAGACGGCGCGGCGGCCAGGGCCTCCCGCAGCGTCTCCCGCACCCTGAAGAGGTCGTGCGCGTCGATGCCGGCGGCCGCGGCGAACTGGTCGCGCGCCGCGGCCACGTCCAGGCAGATTCGGTCGGAGTAGACGACGGCTGCGTCCTTGAGCGCGGTGAGCGTGGCCGTGATGCCGCCATCGTCCGCCTGCACGGCTTCCGCGCGGATGGTCATGGTCCCAAGGGGGATCTCGTACGGTATCAGTGCCTCAGCTCGCCACACGGCGCACCTCCACCGCCCTCAGGCGCACCACGTGGCGAGTAGGCATGGTGGCTGGATCGTCCGGGAGCGACAGGCCCAGCTCGCGCGCGAGGTAGGCCACAGCGCTCAGGAACCCCTCGCAACCGGGTATCAGGTTGCGCACGAGGGCGATGACATCGCCCGCCACGCCGCAGCGCCGACACCAGTACCCGCTGTCACGGCCGCGCCAGACCCGGAACCGGTCCCGCCCGCCGCACCACGGGCACGGGCCGGCGTACTCCCGCGCGTCGCGCCGGCGCGAGTAGCCGCCGGTATCGTAGACCTGGTGGCCGGCATCGGCCAGCACCTGCACGATGTCGGCACGCTCCCGCGCCTCCCGCGCGAGCCCGAGCCAGACATCCCACCGCGCGTCGCGTGGGTCCGGCACGTCGGCGCCGGCTCGGTACAGCCGCTCACGGCGCGCCAGCTCGCGCCGGAGTACCCGCTCGTGCTCCTCGAGGATCGAGCGCGAGTACTCCGCCGCGCCGCCGTACATCTCGACCAGATCGGCGCGCGTGTAGGCCAGCGCCTCTAGGCGCGCCCGCAGCTCGACCGTCGGCAGATCGATCGGCAGCGTAAGATCCGGGGTGACCCGCGTCGTGGCGTGTGGTACGATAGCCATGGTCAGCACACCTCCTGTATCACCACCATCGCCTACGGCCGGGCCGCCGCCCGGCCGTAGGCGTCTACGCACCCGCATCCTGTCCCCCGTCGTAGCAGGGCAGCACCTCGCCACGCAGCACGCGCTCGAGCGCCGGGCGTGGCACGACGTACCGCCGGCCGATCCGGATGACCGGCACGCCCGCTATCGAGCCGGTGCGCGCCATCTCGTAGGCCAGCCACCGGGAGATGCCGAGCGCGCGGCCGGCCTCTTCCACCGTGAGGACCTGGGGCTCAGGGGAGATTGACACGATAGACCTCCTAGCCTATCAACCGGTGCGCCCTGGTGTGGCGCTGTGTTGATAGGTTAGGCGGGTATGATTGTGAAATCAGTGGAGAGAAGTGGAGTTATAAGGTGGCGAGAAGTGGCGCAAATTCAACGCACAGTTGTTGCCACTCGAACCCGGGGCTCTCTTGCCGGACGCGACGCAGCAATCGCTTGAACTGGTCGGGCCCAACGTAGAAGGCGGGGGCGAGCTCTTCCTGCGTTGGGCACTTGCCGTGCTGCACGACGTAGGCCCGGAACGCTTCACGCAGCTCGTCCAGAGTGATGGTGCGCCGGGGGCGGCCACGCCGGGTCGTTGGTGGGGTCCGAGTTGGGATCGTGGCCCGCACATACGGGGCGGCGTCGGGGTACGCGGCGGCGAGCTCAGCACACACGAGGTTGAAGATCGGGCGGCCAGCGGGGCTGGCGCACGAGACTCGCACCATCGTCCGGTTCGCGCCGATCTTCCGCCCCTCAACTGCTACCACGTCTTCAAAGGGCGGCCTCACGGCAATCGTGTAGTAACACCACCGCTCGTTCCGGGATCTGAACAGGCCGGGGATCACCTCGAGTGGGCCGCCATCCGACGGGATCTTCTGCCCGGCCAGGCCCCCGATCGCGGACCGCGCCCAGTCGGCGAAGCTCACGACGTCGGTATCGACGTAGCACTCGAGACGGGGTAGACTCTCCATTGCGCGCGTCCTCTCTACCTTCGTGCGCCACGCCCCCGGCTGCTAGCACCAGCGCGGGGGCTTATTCGTTGCCCTGTCGCGGCATCTGACCCGCTTGCGTGGTCACACTTTGGTCACAAACTGGTCTGCATTTCCCAGGATTATACCGCACGTACGCTCTTGAACACACGTTCGGCTTCCGCGTACGAACGCAGTCAACCGCAGTGGCCCGTACTGGTCCGGATGGTGGCCGCCTGAGGACAGTTATCCGCAAGGTCCGCTCTCCTGCCTCGGCGGGCCGTAAACGTCATCCCCCGTCCCTGCAGGCCGTGAGCATCAGGGGGTTGGTAACGCCGTGCCGGGAAGCCGCGTCGGCGAGGAAGGCGGCCAGCCAGCCCAGGGCGTCCAGCGACCACTCGGCGAGCGTGCCGCGGAATGTGACCCGGTGTTGGGCAGGCGGCCACAGGCCGTCGGTCATCTCGGGTTGCAGGAAGACCGCGTCGTCGTCCGCCAGGGAGAACGAGTCGCAGCGGAAGACGACCTGGATCCTCTGTTGCATCCACCGGAGCATCTCAGGCGCGGCCGCGCGGATGGTCGGATCCTGTCCGCCGTCCAGCGTGACCCGCACCCGCGTTCGGCGGCGCGGGTCAGCGTCCGCGAACCAGCCGTAGCTCCCGATGGCGCCATCGTCCGGCGGCGTCGGGAGGCTGTGCAGGGGCAGCAGGACGCGGATCGCTTCGAGCCGCAGGCTGCCCATTCGCGCCACGACGTCATCCACGCACGCGAGGAACGCCTGGACCGGTAACGACCGGCCGGCGGGGATTGGTTCTGTCAACCCGACTTGGAACCAGGCGACGCGGGGCGGCTGTGAATCAGAGTTCAGGTCGAGTGCGGCGTCGTTCATGCCCCAGAAGCCGGCAGGCGCACCCTTTCGGCCCGTGGTGAGCCAGCCCATCGCCAACGAGCGGTTGTAGAACAGGCTGTAGGCGTCCTCGGACGCGACGGCCGGGTCCCATCCCACCACGGATGGAACGCTAGCTTGCCGTGCAGCGCGACGAACATGGTGCCGGCGAGGCCGATGCCGGGGAACGGGGCCCAACTCACGCGGCGCTCCTCGCGTCACACCTAGCAGTACACGATCACAATGGTACTGCCGCCGACCGGCCCCGCTCAATGGGTTGCCGACACCGGGGCGGCCGGGTACGGTGGCGGGGCGCGCCGGGTACGGGCGGCACGCCGGAACTGGTGAGGCTGGGAGGGAAGTATGTCGCTCGAGGAGCGCATCCGCGCGGGGATCGAGGCGCGGAAGTCGGAGCTGATCGGGACGCTGTGCCGGCTGCTGCGGCAGCCGTCGGTGAGCGCCCAGGGCCTGGGCGTGGACGAGTGCGCCGCGGTGCTGCGGGACATCATGGCGGCGCACGGCATCGCCGCGCGGGTGATGCCGACCGCCGGGCACCCGGTGGTCTACGGGGAGTACCAGGTCCCGGGCGCGCACACCATCATGCTCCTCTACGGGCACTACGACGTGCAGCCGCCGGAGCCGTACGAGGCCTGGGTCTCGCCGCCGTTCGAGCCGACCATCCGGGACGGCCGGATCTACGCCCGGGGCGCGGGCGACAACAAGGGCCAGTTGATCACCCACGTCCTGGCGGTCAAGCTGCTGGCCGACCTGGGCCTGATGCCGAAGGTCAACCTCAAGTTCATCTTCGAGGGCGAGGAGGAGAGCCTCAGCCCGAGCCTGCCCGCCTTCCTGCGGGAGCACGCCGAGCTGCTGCGGGCCGACGTGTTCTACGCTGCCGATGGGCCGAGGCATCCCTCCGGGCGGCCGGTGGTCTTCTTCGGCGTGCGCGGCGTGGTCGGCGTCGAGCTGGTGGCCCGCGGCGCCAACCGGGACCTGCACTCGGGCGAGTTCGGCGGGCCGGTGCCAAACCCGGCCTGGACGCTGGTCGAGCTGCTGAGCACCATGCGCTTCCCCGACGGGCGGGTCACCATCGAGGGGTTCTACGACCGGGTGGTGCCGCCGACCGCCTACGAGCGGGAGCTGCTGGCGCGCATCCCGTTCGACGCCGAGGAGGTGAAGCGGGACCTGGGGATCACGGCCTTCGCCGGGCCGCCGGACCTGTCGTGGTACGAGCAATTGATGTTCCAGCCGACGCTGACGATCAGCGGCATGGCCAGCGGCTACACCGGCCCGGGCGTGAAGGGGGTGCTGCCGAGCGAGGCGGTGGTGCGCCTCGAGGCGCGGCTGGTCGCCGATCAGGACCCGGACGACATCTTCGCCAAGATCGCGCGGCACGTGCGGCGCTACGCGCCGGAGGTCGAGGTCCGGCTGCTGTCCCGCTCCGCCCCATCGAAGACGTCGCCGGAGCTGCCGGTCTCCCGGGCGATTGTGGCGGCGATCGGTGACGCCTTCGGCGTGGAGCCGGTGGTCAAGCCGGTGCTGGGCGCGTCGGCCCCGAGCTACCTCTTCAGCCAGACGCTCGGGCTGCCGGTCATCTGGGCGACCTACGCCAACTACGACGAGCACAACCACGCGCCGAACGAGAACATCACGATCGACAGCTTCCTCACCGGCATCTACGCCAGCGCCCTGGTCTTCGCGCGCGTGGCGGCGCTGGACCCGGCCGAGCTGCGGGTGCCGGCCACGGGCTGACCCGCTGCACGGCGACCACGGTTCTGTCAAGTCTCGGAGGTGGGCGGCAGGCCCGGCCTGCCGGGCCGCGCCGGCTGCCCGCCGGGGGGCGGGCCGCCCGGGGAGCACCCCGCGGGGCGGCTCCCCTCCCCTCCCGCGCGGTGGGGCGGCTGCTTGCCGTGCCCTGGACCCCTATGCTATCGGTAGCCGGAGAGCCAGCCTGTGCCGACGGGGCCGGCCACGGCCGGCGGGTCGCGGAGGAGCGAAGGAGACGCGAGCATGAGCGCACAGACGAGCGCGCGCCCGTATCGGAACTACATCGGCGGCGAGTGGGTGCTGCCGGCCGGGGCGGAGCTCCGGCCGAACCAGAACCCGGCCGACACGCGGGAGGTGCTGGGCGAGTTCCCGCGCTCCGGGGAGCAGGACGTCGAGCGCGCGGTGGAGGCGGCCGCGGCGGCGCTGCCCGCGTGGCGGCGGACCCCGGCTCCCCAGCGCAGCGCGATCCTGATCAAGGCGGCCGAGATCCTGGAGCGGCGCGCGCAGGAGATCGGCGAGGCGCTGACCCGGGAAGAGGGGAAGACGATCGGCGAGGGGGTGGGCGAGGTCCTGCGGGGGGTGCAGATCCTGCGCTTCTACGCGGGCGAGCCGCTGCGGCCGATCGGGGAGCACTACGCCAGCGCGAGCCCGGACACGTTCCTCTACACCGAGCGGGTGCCGGTGGGGGTGGTCGGGGTGATCACCCCGTGGAACTTCCCGGTGGCGATCCCGCTCTGGAAGCTGGCGCCCTGCCTGGCGTACGGCAACACGGCCGTCTTCAAGCCGGCGGAGCTGACCCCGTTGACCGCGCACCTCATCACCGAGGTGTTCGCCGAGGCCGGGCTGCCGCCGGGCGTGCTGAACCTGGTGCACGGGCCGGGGCAGGTGGTCGGGGAGGCGCTGGCGCGCCACCCGAAGGTGAACGCGATCACCTTCACCGGCTCGAACGCAGTCGGGCGTCACCTCTACCAGATCGCCACGGCGCGCGGGGCGAAGGTGCAGCTCGAGCTGGGCGGGAAGAACCCGGTGGTGGTGGCCGAGGACGCCGACCTGGCGCAGGCAGTGGAGATCACCACCTCGGGGGCGATGCGCTCGACCGGGCAGAAGTGCACCGCGACCAGCCGGGTGATCGTGCTCGAGCCGCTGCTGCAGGCGTTCACCGAGGCGCTGGTCGCGCGGGTGCGGTCGATCGCGGTGGGGCCGGGGCTCGACCCGGCGACCTACATGGGCCCGCTGGTGTCGGAGGAGCGGCGGGAGTCGGTGCTGCGCTACATCCAGCTCGGCAAGGACGAGGGGGCGCGGCTGCTGACCGGCGGCGAGCCGTTGACCGGGCCGGAGCACCAGCACGGGTTCTTCGTGGCGCCGACCGTGTTCGCCGACGTCGAGCCGGGGATGCGGATCGCGCAGGAGGAGATCTTCGGCCCGGTGGTGGGGATCATCCGGGCCCGGTCGCTGGAGGAGGCGATCGAGATCGCCAACGGGGTCGGGTTCGGCCTGAGCGCGTCGATCGTGACGCGGGACATCCG
>JASBVL010000115.1 GCA_029961075.1 Sphaerobacter sp. | reverse complement strand
TGGCGTGCGGTGGAGGAACCGCCTCAGCGTGCGAGGATGCGACGGAGCGCCGCCGCGAGTGCCCGCGCCGGGTCGGCGGCGGCGGCCGCGGCGCGCCAGGCGACGATGCCGTCCGGGCGGACCAGCAGCGCCCCGGACTCGGTCACGCCGTGCGCCGCGGCGAAGCGCGCCTCCGGGTCGTCCAGGTCGCCGCCGCTCCCCACGCGGTAGACATCGAGCGGGAGCCCCAGCTCCCCCGCCACGCGCTCGGCCGCCTGCGCCCAGGCGCCGCCGTCCGGGCCGGTGAGCAGGACGAAGCGGCGGCCGTAGAGGTCGATGGTCGAGATAGGCTGGCCGTCGCGCCCGAATTCGACGTGGGGCGCCCGGGTGCCCGGCTGGCCGATCAGCGTGGTGGCCGGCAGCGCCGGGTCGGCGCCCGCCGGCGCGCCGAGCACCGCGGCCGACCGGTAGACCGAGCCGAAGATCACCGTGGCGTAGTCGACGAGCGGCGGGCTGTCCGCCCCGGCGATGCGCGCCTGCCAGCGGGCCAGCGCCTGCTGCATGATGAACTGCCCGACGGCGTGCCGCTCGTCGTGGTAGGTGTCGAGCAGCGCGGGCCCGGCCTGGCCGCGGATGACGGCGGCCAGCTTCCAGGCCAGGTTGTGGGCGTCCTGGATGCCGGCGTTGGCGCCCAGGCCCCCGGTCGGCGGCACAATGTGCGCCGCGTCGCCCGCGAGGAACACCCGGCCCTGGCGATACTGCCGGGCGAGCTGGGCGCCGATGGTGAAGCCGAGTACCTTGATCCCCGTGCCCGGGATCTGCGGCCGGATCGTGACCGAGACCTCAGGGAGCCCCGCCGCCTGGCGCACCAACTCAGCCACCCGGTCGTCGGTGAAGTCGTCGACCGCCTCGCCCTTGTCCGGCGCGTAGCCCATGCCGAAGACCCAGCGCTGGCCGTCCTGGCTGTGGGCCATCAGGATCGTGCCCGGCCGTGGCTGCTGCAGGTAGGCGATGCTCAGCGGCCGGCCGCGGAGCGCCGGGGTGAGGTCGGCCTCGACCATTGCCGTGATGGTGTGGAAGAACGGGCCGGGGCCGTCGGTGGGGATGCCCAGCCGCCGGCGCACCGGGCTGGCGTACCCGTCGGCGGCGATGAGGTAGTCGGCCCGGATCACCTGCTCGGCGCCGGTTCGGCGATCGACGAGACGCGCGGTGACCCCGTCCGGGTCCTGGGTGAAGTCGACCAGCTCGGTGGCGAAGCGCAGCTCCGCGCCGAGGGCGGTTGCGCGCTCGCGGAGCAGCAGCTCCAGCCGGTCCTGATCGATCGGCGCGAAGGGGGCGGGGCTGAGGTGCGCGGTGGGCACCTCGTCCTCCGGCTCCTCCACCTCCAGATAGACGGCGTCGGCGAGGGTGTCGGCGCGCACGGCGGTCCAGGCGAACGCGTCGCCGCTGGCGTAGCTGGCGGCGCGGATGGCCGGCTCCAGGCCGACCTGACGGAACAGCTCGACCGTGCGCGGGGTGAAGCCCCGGGCGCGCGGGTGGATCAGCAGGTCCGGATGGCGCTCGACGAGCAGGCAGGGGACGTCCTGCCAGGCCAGGAAGAGGGCGGCCGACAGGCCGACCAGTCCTCCGCCCACGATCAGGGCCGGGGGGTGCTCGTCGTATCGCGCGGGATGGGTGGCGTTCATCGCTGGTGACCTTTCTCGGCAGGCCCGCCCTGGGAGCGGGCCCGCCACGAGCGGCGGGCCGACCGTCGCGGTCGCCCCGCCCCGTGCCGTGCCGCGTCAGAGCGAGCGCTGGTAGGCGCGCAGGGCCCGCGTTGCGAGCCAGGTCGCCACGGCCGCGAGCGCCAGCAGGGCGACGCCGCGGGAGAGGAGCAGGCTCCCGTCGCCGGCGGTGGGCTGGGCGCGTCCGAGCTCCACCGCCCAGTTGAGCGGGTTGACCCGCGCGAGCTGCCGCATCCAGCCGGGCATGAGCGCGGGCGCCATGAAGACCGACGAGAGGAAGGTCAACGGCAGGAGCAGGAACTGGACGACGCCGATGATCGACTCCTCCTTGCGGAGGGCGAGCGCGACCGCGCAGGAGAGTGCACCGAAGATCGCCGTCAGCAGCATGGCGGCGGCGATGAGGGCGACGAGCTGGGCGGCCCCGCCGGCGAAGCGGGCGCCGACCAGCAGCCCGAGGCCGATCAGGATCAGCGACTGGATCACCGTCACGAGCGCGGTCTGGAGCACGCGGCCGATGATGAGCGCGCCGCGCCAGACCGGCGAGACGAGGAAGCGATCGAGGACGCCGCGCTCGAGGTCGGTGATGACCGAGACGCCGAGCCAGCCGCCGCTGAAGAGCGCGCTCATGACGACGATGCCCGGCGTGAGGTAGGTGACGTAGGAGGTGGTGGCGAAGCCGGGCAGCTCGACGACGCGCTTGAAGAGGGCGCCAAACAGCAGCAGGTAGATGACCGGCTGCACCAGGCTGAAGGCGATGTACCAGGGCTGGCGGCTGAAGTTGCGCAGGTGGCGCCCGGTCATGTGCCAGGTGTGGGCCAGGGACGTCATCGTCCGGTTTCCTTCCCGGTGGCCGCGTCCAAGGCGCGGCCGACGTAGCGCAGATAGACGTCATCGAGCGAGGGGCGGGCCACGGTGGCGGCGGCCACCGGGACGCCGCTGGCCTCGAGCGCGGCCAGCACCGCTGGGATCGCCGCGCCGCCGCTGTCGGCCCGCGCGTAGATCGCGCCGTCCCGCAGGCTGACCTCCCGGAGGCCGGGCAGGGGCGCGAGGGCGGCCTGGATGCGCGGCTCGGCCACCGCGGCGGCGAGCTCGATGCGGATGGTGTGGCCCTGCAGCTCGCCCTTGAGCTGCTCGGGCGTGCCCTCGACCACCGTGCGGCCGCGATCGACGATCGCCAGGCGATGGGCCAGGCGGTCGGCCTCCTCGAGGTAGTGGGTGGTCAGCAGCACGGTGAGGTGCTCCTCGCGGGCGAGCCGCGCGATCTCGGCCCACAGCTCGGCGCGCGCCTCGGGGTCGAGGCCGGTCGTCGGCTCGTCGAGGAAGAGGACCCGGGGGCGGTGGATGAGCCCCATGAGGATGTCGAGCTTGCGCTGCATGCCGCCGGAGTAGGTGCCGGCGACGCGGTCGGCGGCGTCGGCCAGCCCCATGCGCTCCAGCAGCTCGGCGACGCGCTGCCGCAGCTCCCGGCCGCGCAGGCCGTAGATCCGGCCCTGGAGCGTCAGGTTCTCTCGCCCGGTGGCCTCCGGGTCGACGGCGGACTTCTGGCTGACGTAGCCAATCGCCCGTCGCACGCGGTCGGGTTGGGCGACCACGTCGTAGCCCGCCACGCGCGCGCTGCCGGCGTCGGGCCGCGCCAGCGTGGTGAGGATCCGGACGGTGGTCGACTTCCCGGCGCCGTTCGGGCCGAGCAGGGCGAAGATGGTGCCGGCCTCCACGGCGAGGCTGAGGCCGTCGAGGGCGCGGATGCCGCCGCGGTAGGTCTTCACCAAGTCGTGGGCGGTGATGGCCAGCTCCGGCGGGGCGGCGGTGGCGCCGCCCGCCTGCGGGCGTGTCTGGATAGCCATGCGTCGAGCACTCCTTCATGCAGGAACGTCGCATGCCTGTCGGCTGCACGGTGTGTCGTCCCGCGGTGCTCGACCTGCTATCCTTGGGGATGGACGCTTCGGGTAGCAGGTTTCGCGGCGCGGGACCGGCTCGAAGTCCTCGGCCCCCGAGCGGGTGTGCCAGCACCCGTCAGGGGGCCAGTTCATCTGGCTCAGTTGCTCACCGGTTCCTCCTCTCGCCGCTCGTCGTCACGATGCGCGCCGCCCTGGGCGTGGAAGCCGCGCCACCAGTCGACGCCGGTGAGCGCCTCCTCCTGGATGCCGCGGATGAGGTCACGGACCCAGCGCAGCTCGGCCTCCTTGAGGGCCAGCTCGTAGTCGTGCTCGATGAGGAAGATCTGCGGCACCCCCTGCGCCGCGGCGGCGTCCAAACCGGCGCGCAGCCGAGCGATCTCCTCCTCCAGCCGACGCACCCGCTCCGTGAGGAGCGTGACGACCTCGTCGGGCGGCAGCGTGGCCATCAGGGAGAGGCCGGCCTCGAACTGGGGGTACTCCTTGACCGGGCGCCGCAGGAGGTCGCGGAGCCAGCCGTCGAGCTTGGCGCGCCCGGCGTCCGTCAGCTCGTAGACGGTGCGCTCCGGCCGGCGCCCCTCCCGCACCGTCTCGCGGGGGACGATCAGGCCGTGGCGCTCGAGCGCGTCGACCACGGTGTAGAGGGAGCCATAGTTGAGCTTGATGCTGTGATGCTTGCCGCGCTCCCGCATGGTGGCGGCCATCTCGTAGGGGTGCATCGGCCGCTCCCGGAGGAGGGCCAGCACCGCGAGCGCCAGTGGGTTGGAGATCGCGCGCTGCTGCTTCGCCAATGGACCGCACCTCGTAACCGGTATAACCGGTGGCGTATATCCGGTTACGAGTATACGCGGACGAGTAGAGATGTCAAGCGGGGTGTGCGGGCGCCGGGCTCACCAGAGCCCGGACTGTCCCGGCACCGTCGAGACGTGGGTGAGGAGTTGGTAGAAGACCGGCCCGTAGGCGATGGCGATGAGGACGAGGGAGCCGATCAGCCAGGGACGCCAACGGTCCAGCAGGGCCGGGACGTGCTCGTGTTTGCTCTCCACCCCCGGGCGCGGGAGCGGCACCTCGACTTGCGCCGGCTCGCGCGAGACCACCAGGGTCATGATGATGATGAAGAAGTACAGCAGGCCGCCGATGATCATGCCGGTGGCGCCGATGCCGAGCAGGATCATGGGGTCGCGCCACTCCTCCGGTACGTAGGGCGCCTGGGTGATGTAGGTGCGGCGTGGCATGTAGGCAAGGCCGAGGCGATGCATCGTCTCCGACCAGATCGTCATACCGACAAAGAAGAGGATGGGCTGCGCGACCGCCAGCCGCCGGCCCCAGAGGGCCCGGCCGGTGAGGTAGGGGATGAGCCAGTAGGTGGTCGCCATGAAGGTGAGGGTGACGGCCCCACCGACCGTGAGGTGGAAGTGGCCGACAACCCAGGTGGTGTTGTGGACCGCCTGGTTGACGTTGTAGGAGGCGTTGGTCAGGCCGCCGATCCCGCCGGGCACGAAGAGGAACATGCCCATGATCTGCCCGGTCAGGGCCGGGTTGCCCCACGGGACGTGTCGCACCCAGCTAATCCACCCGGTGCCGCCGCGCCAGCGCGCCCCGGTCTCGATCGAGGCGCTGATGTTGAAGTAGGTCAGCAGGCTGGGGAAGAAGACGGCGAAGGTCATGAAGGTGTGGACCAGCTTGATGCCGCCGCCGAGGCCGGGGTCGCTGAATTGGTGGTGGAGGCCGACCGGGATGGAGTAGAGCACGAAGAGGAGGAAGGCCACCCGCGCCATCGGCTCGCTGAAGAGCCGGCCCCCGGCCAGGCGCGGCACCATGGTGTACCAGGAGACGTAGGCGGGCAGCAGCCAGAAGTAGACGATGGGGTGCCCGGTGAACCAGAAGAGGGTGCGGGCCAGGAGCGGGTCGATATCCGTGGTGAGGCCGAGCGACCAGGGGATCACGAGCACGAGCATCTCGATCGCCAGCCCCACGCTGGCGATGGTCCAGAGGGCGAAGGTGGCGAGGGTGCCGAAGACGGCCAGCGGGGTGTGCTGGCCCGGGTGGTCGCGTCGCCAGCGGCGCCAGGTCATCCAGATATTCGCGCCGACGAACCAGGTGCCGACGACGATCAGGGTCAGGCCGATGTAGAAGAGGGGCGAGGCCTTGAGCGGCGGGTAGAAGGTGTAGAGTACGCTGGCGGCGTCGGTCAGCATGGCCACGAGGGCCAGGATGAGCCCGGCGAGCATGATCCAGAAGGCGACCCAGCCGAGGCGCGTGGAGGCGAGGGGCCGGTCGAGCGCGTAGACGGTGACGAACAGGAAGAAGCCGGACAGGAAGAAGATGGTCCAGACCAGGACGTTCATCACGCCGTGGATGGTCAGCCCCTGGTAGTAGCTCTGGATGACCGGGCGGGCGTAGGGGTAGAGATCGACGCCCGCCCGGTCGTAGCCCTGCAGGATGCCCGGCACGTTGGCGATCGCCAGCGCCACCAGGGCGACGCCGATGAAGGCGCCGGTCAGCCTATGGACCGTGCGCAGGCTCGGGTTGACCTCGACCCTTGCCGTGGCCATCAGCGCTCCTCCACGATCACGGTGCCGTACATGGTGTGGTGGCCGATGCCGCAGTACTCGTGGCAGACGAACCGGTACTGGCCCGGCTCGCGGAAGACCGCTCGCTGCCGGGTGATGCGCCCGGGGATGAGCATGACGTTGACGTTGGTCCCCTCGATGTGCAGCCCGTGGATGACGTCGCGGCTGGTGGCGACGAAGTGCACCTCGGCGCCAGCCGGCACGCGGAGCTCGCGGGGATTGAAGGACCAGACCTGGCCGATGAGCGCCACCTCATACTGGTTCGGCCCCACCTGCCGCAGCACCCCCGGTTGGTCAAATGGCGGCGTGGTGTCGATCGCCGCGGGCTGAATGGTGCCCGCCTGACTCGGGACGCCAATGTTCATGCCGAACGCGCTGACGATCACGGCGACCAGCATGCCCACCGGGATCGCGATACTGGGGAGGATCCAACCCAGTTCGAGCAGCGTCTTGCGGTTGATCATGAGAGCCCCCGGTTCCAGATGGCGATGAAGGCCAGCAGCCAGAGGATGACCAAGACGATGAGGAACAGAGCGAGCAGGATCAGCGTGCCCTGCGGGATCGGCTCTTCGATCGGTTCTCCCAGCGGGCCGGTCTCATAGGGGCCGCCGTAGGGGCCGTGTTCCTCGGCGTCCGGTGGCTCGTGGTCCGGCGTGCGACGGTCGTTAGCGTGGTCCGCCATGGCCCCTCCTGCGGTGGTGGGGGTGGATCACGTCCCGGCCGGGCTCGCCCGGCGCCGGGGCGCGTTGCCCGAATGGGTGCGGCGCCACCGGCCGGTTCCGGCGTGGCGCACGGCCGCGTGGCGCGATTGCTCGCCATTCGCGTGCCACGGCCCAGGTTCGCCCCCTGCCCCACCCGCCCCCACGGCGCGTGGCGTGGTCGGCGGCCTTCAGGCATGATAGGAGCGCCGGTGTCGCGGTCGGACCGGATGAGGGGGGCGCATGATCGAGCAGGTGGGCGACCGGCTGCGGGCGATCCCGCGGCGCTATCCGCGTGCGCTGTGGCTGCTCGCGTTGGTCAACTTGATCATCTTCACCGCGCGCGGCATGACCACGCCCTTTCTGGTGATCTTCTTCGGGCAGGTGGTGGGCCTGGGCGAGGGGTTGGTCGGGGCCGGCATCTTCGTGAACGCGGTCGTTGGCGTGGCCTTTACCCTGGCGGTCGCCGGGCTGATCGACCGGGTCGGTGCCCGGCGCGTGCTGATCGCCACCGTCGTGGGGGTGGCGGCCGCCCTGGCGATGTTCCCGCTGGCGACAACGCCGCTGCTCTTCTTCCTGGTCATGGTGTGGTACGGCTGCGCCAGCCAGCTCTACTGGCCCGCGTCGGACACCTTCGCCACCTCGCTGGTGCCGATGCAGCAGATGGGGGAGATGTTCGCGCTGCTGCGGGTGGCGAACGCGCTTGGGATCGGGGGCGGCGGCCTGCTCGGCGGGCTGCTGGTCGCGGGCGGCACTTTCAGTGAGTATCGGGTGCTCTATCTGGCGAGTGGCGCGGCCATGGCGGTCGGCGCGCTCCTGCTGGTGACGCTGGTGCGGCAGCCCGCACGGGCCGAGCGCCACGAGGACGTGGCGGCCGCCCGGGCCGGGAGCTGGCGGGAGGTGTTGGCCGATCAGCGCTTCGTCGTGAGCCAGGTGGTGATGTTTCTCCTGCTCGCCGCCTTCACCCAGCTCCAGGTGAGCGCGCCGCCCTACCTGCGCAAGGAGGCAGGGGTCGGCGAGGCGCTCATCGGCCTGCTGTTCGCGATGAACACCGCGATCGTGGTGGTGGCGCAAATCCCAGTGGCGGCGCGGATCGCGAACTGGGGCCGGGGCACGACCTTCGCGCTGGCCGCCCTCTTCTGGATCGTGGCGTACGCGATGATTGGTGCCAGCCCGTGGCTCAGCCTCCTGCCCTTCGTTGCCATCGGGATCTATACCCTGGGGGAGATGCTCTTCATGCCGACGACCGGGGTGCTGGTCGTCGAGCTGGCGCCGGAGCACCTGCGGGGGCGGTACCTGGCGGGGAGCAGCGTGACCTGGGGCATCGCCTGGGGCGTCGCGTCGTGGGGGAGCGGGGCGATCCTGGGGTCCAGCCAGCCGGTCCTGCTCTGGCCGGCGCTGATGGTGGTCCTGTTGGTGGGTGGCCTCGGCGGGCTGCTGTTCGACCGCATGCACCGCAGGGCGCGGCCGACGCGGCCGGCGGCGCAGCTCGGGGAGAGCGACTGACGCCGGGCGCCGTGGGATCAGGGCGCGAGGGGAGGGGCGGCGATCGGGGCGGACGGCATTGCACAGGTCGGCTACGGTGGGCTGGTGGTGCTGCTCGCCGGGCTGCTGTCGGGGGCGACCGGCTTCGGGTTCTCGCTGGTGAGCGCACCGCTGCTGCTCGCGGGCGGGTTCTCGCTCCCCTTCGTGGTGGCGCTGAACCTCACGCTGGGCCTGCTGACCCGGATCTCGGTGGCCTACCAGCTCCGGCGGCACGTCACCCCGCGCCGGGTCGGGCTGCTGGCGGTGGGGAGCGTCCCCGGGCTGGCGCTCGGGACGCTGGCGCTGACCCGCGTGGATCCTGCGGTCATCCAGCGCGCGACCGGGCTGGTGGCGCTCCTGGCGGCGATCGGGCTGGCGCGGGGCGGGGCGCCGGTCCGCGCCGGAGCGGGTGGGGTGCTCGTGACCGGGCTGGCGGCGGGCTTCCTGGGGGCGACCACGTCGCTGAACGGGGTCCCACCCGCGCTGCTGCTGGTGCGGGAGCGGGCGGCGCCCTTCAGCTTCCTGGCCGACCTGGCGCTCTTCTTCATCGTCTCCAACGGCGCGACGCTGGGGCTGCTCCATGCCCGGGGCGCGGTGCACCTCGAGGCGCTGCTGCCGTTAGGCGCCATGTGGCTGCCGGCCGCGCTGCTCGGCAACTCCTGCGGGGTGCGGCTGGCCGGGCGGCTGCCGGCGCCGCTCTTCCGGGCCACGGCGCTCACCGTCATCGCCGTCTCCGGAGTTATCGCCGTGCTGGGGGCATGAGGGGGCAGGATGACCGCCGTCGTCACGCAAACGCAGGAGATCGACCCCCGCCGCGCGGCAGAGCCGTTGATCCTGGCGCTCGACGTCGGCTCCTCGTCGACACGGGCCATGCTGGTCGACCCCCGCGGGCGGGCGCTGGAGGGGACGCGTCGGCAGCTTGCCTATCGCATCGAGACGACCGCCGGCGGGGGCGCGGTGCTGGAGCCGGACCGCCTGCTGGAGGCGGTGTGCACGACCATCGACGGCGCGCTGGCCGCGGCCGGCGGCCGGGCGGTGCGGGCGGTGGGGATCTCCACCTTCTGGCACAGCGTGCTGGGGGTCGATCGACGTGGCCGCGCGGTCACGCCGGTCTACACATGGGCCGACACCCGCGCCGCGGCCGCCGTGGCGCGCCTGCGGGCGACGCTCGACCCGGCTGCGTACCACCGGCGCACGGGCGCCGTCCTCCACCCGAGCTACCCGCTGGCCAAGCTCGCCTGGCTGCGGGAGGCGAGGCCGGACGTGGTGGCCGGCGTGCAGCGGTGGCTCTCGTTCGGCGAGTACCTGCTGCTGACCGTCGCCGGTCAGGCGACCTGCTCGATCTCGATGGCGTCCGGGACCGGGCTATTTGATCAGGCAGGGCTGCGCTGGGACCCGGAGGCGCTCGGTGTGGCCGGGATCGCCCCGGAGCGCCTCTCGCCGCTGGGGGACGCGCCGGTCACCGGCCTGCGCGGTCGCTTCGCTGCCCGCTGGCCGGCGCTGACGCGTGCCGCCTGGTTCCCCGCGCTCGGTGACGGCGCGTGCAGCAACGTTGGCTCGCGGGCGATCGGCCGGGGCCGACTGGCGGTCACGCTCGGGACCACGGGGGCGATGCGGCTGCTCTGGGCGGGCGACCCCGTGCCCCCGCCCCCCGGTCTCTAGCTCTACCGGCTGGACGCGCGCCACGTGCTCCTCGGCGGCGCGCTCAGCGAGGGTGGCAATCTCTACGACTGGCTCACCCGTCACCTGCGCCTCCCGGACCCGCCCGCGCTGGACGCGGCGCTCGCGGCCATGGCACCCGACAGTCACGGCCTGACGGTGCTGCCCTTCCTGGCGGGCGAGCGCAGCCCAGGGTGGTCGCCGCGCGCCCGCGGCGCGCTCACCGGCCTGACGCTCGCCACCGAACCGGTGGCGATCCTGCGAGCGGCCATGGAGTCGGTCGCCTTCCGCTTCGCGCTGATCGCGCGCCGCCTCGCGGCGGCGATCCCCGGTGAGCGGACGATCGTCGCCACCGGCAGCGCGCTCCTGGGGAGCCCCGTCTGGCTGCAGATCCTCAGCGACGTGCTGGGCCGGCCCGTGCTGGTCTCCGCCGAACCGGAAGCCTCCCTCGCCGGCGCGGCGCTGATGGCCCTGGCTCGCCTGCCGGCCAGCGAAGGCGGCCAGCCCGGGCTCCTGGCCCACCTGTCCCGCGGGCGGGTGCCCGCGGCGGGGCGCGTCGCGCCCGATGCTGAACGGCATCGCGTCTACTAGTCGGCGATCGCGCGTCAGGAGGAGCTGTACTGGCGGCTCGTCGACCCCGGACCGTCTGCTGCCGGATCAGGCGAACCGGGGCGGCGGTCCCCACCGAAACGGTGATGATCGCGGCGAGCGACCTCCGCGTCCGGCGTGGCGATGCCCTGACGCCTTGCGAAACGTTAACCATGTTCGGTAGGCTATGCGCTGTGAGACCGAGGGGCGCAGCCGGACAGCGGCCGCGCCCCGTCGACGATGCGACCGGCCACGACTCCCACCTGGCGGCGCGCTCCCGCTTGCTACGGATCGGTGGTCACCGGCCGCCACCGGTGACGAGCCCCAGTGCGATGGGAGCGGCGGCCTCCCCTGCGAGGCGACTGGTCGGGTGGGGGCCCGAGGAGGCATGGCGGTGGGTGGGACGTCGAGCCGGCCGGGGCGGGGGCCGCGACCCCGTGGCCACGGCGGCACCTCCGCGTTGGCAGTGCGGTGAGGAGAGGAGTGCAGGCGTGAACCCGCGACCGGTGCGACCCGGCGGCTCGCTGCCACAGAACCTGTTGGCGCTGGGATCGCTCTCGCTGGCGGTCGGGCTGGCCGTGTGGCAGCAGCGCGCCCTCGGACGGCACCGCAGCACGCCCGTGACCGCGGTCGAGCGCCCGGCGACCACGTTCAGCGATGTCGCCGGGCTGATCGAGGCGAAGGAGGAGCTGGCGGAGATCGTCACCTTCCTGCGCGACCCGGATCGCTTCCTCCGTATGGGGGCGCGGATGCCGCGCGGGGTGCTGCTGGCCGGGCCGCCCGGCACGGGGAAGACGCTGCTGGCGCGCGCGGTGGCCGGGGAGGCCGGCGTGCCGTTCTTCGCCATGTCGGCGTCGCAGTTCGTCGAGGTGTACGTCGGCGTCGGCGCCAAGCGGGTGCGCGACCTGTTCGCCGCGGCGCGGCGGGAGGCGCCGGCGATCGTCTTCATCGACGAGATCGACGCGATCGGGCGTCGCCGGGGCGATAGCCAGAGCCACCAGGAGTACGAGCAGACCCTCAACCAGATTCTGGTCGAGCTCGACGGCTTCCACCCGCGGCAGGCGGTCGTGGTCATCGCCGCCACCAACCGGAGCGACATCCTCGACCCGGCGCTGCTGCGGCCGGGGCGCTTCGACCGCCGCGTCGAGCTGACGCTGCCGGATCGGGTCGAGCGGCTCGCAATCCTTCAGGTTCATGCGCAGGACAAGCCGCTGGCGCCGGGAGTCGACCTCGACCGCCTGGCTGCGCGCACGGCAGGGCTCGCCGGGGCCGACCTGGAGAACGCGATGAACGAGGCCGCCCTCCTGGCCCTGCGGCGCGGGGACGAGGTGATCACCCAGGCGGACCTTGAGGAGGCGGTGGACCGGGTCATCGCCGGCCCGAGCCGGCGCAGCCGCGCGCTCAGCCCGCGCGAGCGCGAGACGATCGCCGTCCACGAGGCGGGGCACGCGCTGGTGGCCCACCAGTTGGCCGGAGCCGACGCGCCCCGCCGGGTGACGATCCTCGGGCGCGGCCTGATGGGCGGCGCCACCGTGCTAGCGCCGGAGGAGGACCGGCGGCTCTGGACCCGCAGCCAGTTCCTCGACCGGCTGGCGGTGCTGCTGGGCGGCTATGCGGCCGAGGAGTTCCGCTTCGGTGAGGTCACCACCGGGTCCTCCGGCGATCTGAGCCAGGCGAGCGCGCTGGCGCAGGCGATGGTGACGAGCTACGGCATGGGCCGGTCGCTGCGCGGGCGGGCGTTCGAGCCGACGGGGCCGTTGTCGGACGCGATGAGCCGGGCGATCGATGACGAGGTCGCGGCGCTGGTGGGGGAGGCGCTGGAGCTCGCCGGCCGGACGATCGGGAACGCGGCGCACCTCCTGGATGCCCTCGTGGCCGCCCTGCTGGCAGAGGAGACGCTGGACGAGGCGCGGCTGGCGGCCATCCTCGGGCCGCGCCCGGCGCGGCCGGCGATGAACTGAGGCGTTCTCGCGCGGTGATCCTGATCCCGGCCCCTTTCCCGAAGTTGGGGGAGGGGCCGGTCTTTGGCCGGGTCCCGCAGGAGCGCCGCTGGCTGCGCCAGTCTCCGTCGCCTGGGTCGCCTTGCTGCCGCAGCGCGACGACGTATAATCTGAGCTACGCAACCGGAGTGATGGATGAGCACGCACACGATCTACACCATTGGGCACAGCAATCAGCCCGCAGCGGACCTGATCGCGCTGCTCGACCAGCATCAGATCGCGGTGCTCATCGATGTTCGCAGCGCGCCGTACAGCCGGTACTCCCCACAGTTCAACCGCGAGGCGCTGCGGGACACGCTCTCCCGGGCCGGTATCCGCTACGTCTTCGCCGGCGAGTACCTCGGCGGGCGTCCTGCTGATCCGGGGTGCTATGACGACCTGGGGCACGTCGATTACCAGAGGATCGCGCGCCAGGCGTTCTATGTAACCGGCATCGATCGCTTGATCGACTACGCCTGCGCGGCGCGCACCGCTATCATGTGCAGCGAAGAGGACCCGAACCAGTGCCACCGGCACAAGCTGATCGCGCAGACCCTACTCAGTCGGGGTTTCACCGTGCTGCACATTCGCGGCGACGGTCGCATTGAGCCGGCCCGACCGTTGGCTGTGCAGGCGAGGCTGTTCGGATGACGACAGAGACGATACCGCTCTACACCATCGGGTTTACTCAGCGGAGCGCCGAATCGTTCTTCGAGACGCTGCGCCGGCACGGCGTGTCCCGCCTGATCGATGTGCGCGCCAACAACACCTCCCAGTTGGCGGGCTTCACCAAGCGCGATGACCTGGCCTACTTCCTCCGCGAGATCGTCGGCGCGGAGTATCACCACCTGGAATTCCTGGCGCCGACGCCTGAGCTCCGCGAGATGATGAAGCCCGGTGGCGGCGGGTGGGCGGCCTACGAGCCGCGCTTCCTGGCGCTGCTCGACGAGCGCCGGGTGATCGAGCACCTGGACCGGACGTTCTTCACCGAGCAGCCGTGCTGCCTGCTCTGCAGCGAGCGGAAGGCTGAGCACTGTCACCGCCGGCTCGTGGCGGAGTACCTCCAGCGCGCGTGGCCTGACCTGCGTATCGTGCATCTGTAGGCGGGGCGGCGCCGACCCCACGTCGCCGCTCGCCACCGGATTGCCCGCTGTCGTGGGAGGGGCGCGGCTGCGCGCGGCGTCGGGGTCATCGGTCTGGCGTGTCGGGCGCACGGCAGGGACCGCGCTGCTACCTGATCGTGACCGGCATCTACACCGTCCCCAACTACCTGGACGCGCCGCGGGCGGACCACTACGCAGCCGTGAGCGGCGAGAGCTGAGCGGTTACCGGAAGGACGCGCCTCGGCACCGGGCAGGGGCCTCGGGGGAAACGCGGGAGGGCGTGGGTGCCCTCCCGCGGTGCGGGCGCCGTCGTACGGCTAGCTGCGGGCGGTGGCGAAGCGCTTGGCGACCTCGTCCCAGTTGACGACGTTCCACCAGGCCTCGACGTACGCCGGCCGGCGGTACTGGTACTTCAGGTAGTAGGCGTGCTCCCAGACGTCCAGCCCCATGATCGGGTAGAGGCCGTCCATCAGCGGGCTGTCCTGGTTGGCGGTGCTGATGACCTCGAGCTTGCCGTTGCGCCAGACCAGCCAGGCCCAGCCGCTGCCGAAGCGGCCGATGGCCGCCTTGGAGAAGGCGTCCTTGAAGGCGGCGAAGTCGCCGAAGGCCTGCTTGATCGCCTCGGCCAGCTCGCCGGTCGGCTCGCCACCCTTGTTCGGGCCCATGATCTGCCAGAACATGGTGTGGTTGACCGCGCCGCCGCCGTTGTTGCGCACTGCGGTGCGGATGTCCTCCGGCACCTGGTTGATGTTGCGCAGCACGTCCTCCGCGCTCATGCTCTCCAGGTCGGCGTGGCCCTGGATGGCGTTGTTGTAGTTGTTGACGTAGGTCATGTAGTGGTTGTCGTGGTGGTAGCGCATGGTCGCCTCGTCGATGTGCGGCTCCAGCGCGTTGTAGGCATAGGGCAGCTCGATTGCCTGGTAGGCCATAGCCTTCCCTCCTGTTCATGACGAGCGTTCCTCCGTGCGGGGCGTCCACGGCGCGGGAGCCGATCGTGGATGGCGCGCCGCGCGTGTGGGGTGGTCCCGCAGTCTCCATTATCACACACAACGGTGAAGAAATGCGGCTCGGCACGTCATGCCCGCAGGTCACGTGACCGGGCCGCCCGGCGCCACGGCGACCGGCTGGGCGACCGCCTCGGGGCGCCGCGGGTCGAAGCGCCAGATGAGCGGCCGCTGCACGACCGGCAGCGCCACGTTGAAGACCGGGATGCCCTGGTCGGTGCAGCCATCGCGTCGCCCGCGATGGGCGTGGCCGTGGACGGCGAAGAGCACCCCGTGGCGCTCCAGGGCCTGGCCCAGCTCGCTCGACCCCAGAAAGGGGTAGAGCGGGGGCGGTTCGTCGCCCATGGTGTCGACGGTTGGGCTGTAGTGCGTCATGGCGACGAGGTAGTCGCAGTCGCTCACCGCGGCCAGGCCGCGGTCGAGCTTGCGGCTCTCCTCGACGACCTTGTCGTAGAGGAGCTTCCACTCCGGCTCGCCGAAGGATTCGAGGCTGTAGGGGCGAAAGCCGCCGCCGAAGCCGACGCAGCCGGCGATGCCGAGCCGGACCCCGCCGCGCTCGAACACCCAGCCGTCGCCGTCGAGCAGGACCACGCCGTGCGCGGCGAGCGTCTCCTGGATGGCAAGCTGCTGCTGGTGGTGGAAATCGTGGTTGCCGAGGACGGCGACGACCGGCAGGGGGCTGGCGTCGAGCACGGACGCGAGGAGGCGCGCCTCCTCGACCAGGCCGCTGTCGGTGAGGTCGCCCGCGATGAGGAGGAGGTCGGCGTCGCGGGCCACGGCTTCCACCAGCCCGCGGAGGACCCCCTCGGTGCCTCGTCGCGCGTGGATGTCAGCAATCGCAGCGAGTCGGATCACGACGCACTCCCGGTCCGCTCCGCCGGGTGGCGATGCACCCGTTCCGCCCGACCGGGACAGCACGAATCGGACCAGCGCCGGGGTATGCGCCTTGCGCAAATCGCGCCCGATGCCGCGTCGGACGAGCCAGAACGGAGGGGCGCGGATGAAGGTGGACGTGCCCGCGGCGGAGGAGGCGACCTACGTGCGGGCGCTCTGCGCGCTGCGCGACGCGGGGGTCCCGCATCTGGTGGGGGGTGCGCTCGCCCTGCACCACTACACGGGCATCTGGCGCAACACGAAGGACCTCGACCTCTTCTTGCGGCCGGCAGATCGCGACGCGGCGCTCGCGGCGCTGGCGGCCGCGGGGTTTCGGGTTGAGGTGCTGGCGCCGCACTGGTTGGCGAAGGGCTACGCGGGGGAGATGTTCGTCGACCTGATCTCGGGCTTCGGGAACTGGCTCCGGCCGGTCGATGAGAGCTGGCTGGAGGCCAGCGAGCCGATGCGGCTGTTCGGCCTCGAGGTTCCGGTCCTGTCGGCCACCGACATGGTCTGGGTCAAGTCGTACGTGGCCGGGCGGGAGCGCTTCGACGGGGCCGACATCGCGCACCTGATCCGCCATGCCCACGACCGCATCGACTGGCCGCGGCTCCTGGCGCGCTTCGGCGAGCACTGGGAGCTGCTGTTGGTCTACCTGCACTACTACCGCTTCGTCTACCCGCAGGCGCGGGAGCTGGTGCCGCGGTGGGTGGTCGAGCAGTTGATGGCGCGGCTGGCGGCGGACCTGCGGGCGCCGGCGGCGCCCGACCATCCGTTCCGCGGCCCGCTGCTCGACCGGTTTGCCTATCTGCCGGACATCGAGCACCGGGGTGAGCCCGATCCCCGGGAGGCGGTCGCCCAGGCGCGTGGCCTGTCACGCCAGGAGGTGGTGGCGCAGCGGGTGATCGACAAGCGACTGGTGGAAGAAGCACGCGACAAGGGCCAGCCCTAGCGCCGCCTAGCGCCACCTGCCGGACGGCGTGGCGGTACCGAGCCCCGCCCGCCGCCCGGCTCAGGGTGCGCGGCGCGCCGGGCGGCGCTACGGGGTGCCGCCCGGCCAGGGGCCGTCGGCCTCGACGACCGCGGCGGCGCGGAGCACGGTCACCTCGTCCCAGGGGCGGCCGGCGAGCTGCAGCCCGAGCGGCAGGCGCTCGGCGGTGAGCCCCACCGGGACGGTGATGGCGGGCCAGCCCAGCGCGTTGAACGGCGCGGTGAAGGTGGTGTTGCGGCTGGGATCGCCGAGGCGCGGGGCACCGTAGGGCAGGGTGGGCGTGCTGACGAGGTCGACCTGTTCGAAGATCGCGTCGAGCCGGCGCCGGATGGCGGCCCGTGTCTGCTGGGCCTGGACCAGCGCGAGCGGTCCGTAGCCGAAGGCGGACAGGATGCGGTGGCGCATGAAGTCGCCGAAGTCGTCCAGGCGGGCGCGCAGCATCGGCAGGTGGTAGGTGGCGGCCTCCAGCGCGATGATCGTGCTGTTGAGCACGCGCAGGTCGTGCAGGTCCGGCAGGTCGAGCTCGACGAGCTGGGCGCCGTTCCGCTCGAGGGCGGCCAGCCCGGCGCGCCACGCGGCGAGCGCCTCGTCGGTGCCGAGCGGCTGCCCCGAGCCGTCGTCGCGGACGACGCCGATCCGCAGCCCGGTGACGCCCATCGCCAGCGCGGCGCTGTAGTCGGGCACGGGGACGGCGCGGGTGCGCGGGTCCCGCGGGTCGTGCCCGGCGAGGACCTGGAGCATGGCCGCGGCGTCCGCCACGCTGCGCGTAATCGGCCCCAGATGGTCGAGCGACCAGGAGAGGGTAACGGCCCCGTGCAGGCTGACCCGGCCGAAGGTGGGCTTGAGGCCGACGATGCCGCAGACGCCGGCCGGCATGCGGATCGAGCCGCCGGTGTCGGAGCCGAGCGCGCCGTAGACCAGCCCGGCGGCGACGGCCGCCGCCGAGCCGCTACTGGAGCCGGCCGAGTCGTGCGCGAGGTTCCAGGGATTCGGGGTCGGGCCGTAGTGGGCGTTGTTCGAGCCGGGTGAGTAGGCGAACTCGGACATGCGCGTCTTGCCGACGATCACCGCGCCGGCGGCGCGCAGGCGCTCCACCCCGGCGGCGTCGAAGTCGGTGACCCAGTCGGCCAGGATCTTCGAGCCGGCGGTGGTGACGGTGCCGCGCATGGCGAGGAGGTCCTTCACCGCCACCGGCACGCCGTGGAGGGGGCCGCGCCAGTCGCCCGCCGCGATCTCTCGCTCGGCTTCCTGGGCGGCGGCCAGCGCCGCGTCGGCGAGCACGAGCTGGAACGAGTTCAGGGTCGAGTCGCGCTCCGCGATGCGGTCGAGCGCCTGCCGGGTCAGCTCGACCGGCGAGACCTCGCGGGCGCGGAGGCGGGCCGCGACCTCGGTGATGGTCTCGTAGCCCGGCCGGCGGGTGGCGGGCGGGGGGGTGGCCGCCGCCGGCGCGGGCGTGGTCGGCGCGCCCGCCGCGCCCCAGGCGGCCAGGTAGTCCGGGATGAGGTCCTCTTGGGTGCGCGCGGCGATGGCCTCGAAGGCGAGGACGTTGCCGAGGAAGCCCTTGTCGATCATGCCCTGGATGTCGTCGTCGCTGATGCGGATGCCTGCGACCTGGAGGTTGGTCCGCAGGCGCTCGACGATCTGGGCCAAGCGCCGCTCACTCTGCCCCGCGCTCATCGCCGTCCTCCCCACTGCAAGCCTGATGTGTCCGACCCGGGCGCCGCAGCCGCCGCACGGCCCGGGGCGCCCGGTGTGGCCCCCTTGTAGCATCCAGCCCGCAACCGGGCAACGGGGGCGGCTGGCCGAGCGCGAGCGTCGCGCGTTCAGATGCTGCCCCCACCGAGTTCCCAGATGCCGCTGCGGTCGACCGCGGCCGCCCTGGGTGCCTGGCGTCCTAGCCGCGCCAGCGGCCCGTGATACACTTGGCGGCCGAGGATGGAGCAGCGGATGCGCATGCCGACGAGCAATTTGGTCACCAGTGAGCAGCCCATCCCGGCGCCGGCCGCGCGGCCGGGCCGGCTGTCGCGGCGTGACCGGCCGGTCACGCTCTACGACCTCACCCTGGCCGAGCTGGAGGAGCGCCTGGCCGCGGACGGCGTGCCGCGCTACCGGGCACGGCAGCTCTTCCACTGGGCCTATCGCCAGCTCGTCGACGACTACGAGGCGATGACGGTGCTGCCGAAGGCGCTGCGCGCGGACCTGGCGGTGCGGCTGCCGCTCGCCCCGCTGACGGCGGTGCGCGAGGTGCACACCGACGACGGTGAGACGATCAAGACGCTGTTCCGCACCCTCGATGGGCAGCACATCGAGACGGTGCTGATGTTCTACCCGGACCGCACGACCGTCTGCGTCTCGTGTCAGGTCGGCTGCGCGGTCGGCTGTCGCTTCTGCGCGACCGGGATGCTGGGCCTGACGCGGAACCTCACGGCCGGGGAGATGGTGGCCCAGGTGGTGGCCGCGGCGCGGCGGGCGCGCGCCGCCGGGCGGACGCTGACCAACATCGTGCTGATGGGGATGGGCGAGCCGTTCCAGAACTACGACGCGACGATGCGGCTGGTGCGCATCCTCCACGAGCCGGCGGGGATGAACTTCGGCGCGCGGCGCATCACCGTCTCGACGTCGGGGCTGGTCCCCTTCATCGACCGCCTGGCGAGCGAGCCGTTCCAGGTGAAGCTGGCCGTCTCGCTGCATGCGCCGAACGACGAGCTGCGCTCGTCGCTCGTGCCGCTCAACCGGCGCTACCCGGTGGGCGAGCTGCTGGCGGCCTGCCGCCGCTACGTCGAGCGGACCGGGCGACGGGTGACCTTCGAGTACGTGCTGATCGCCGGGGTCAACGACAGCGACGCCACCGCGGAGGAGCTGGCCCGGCTGCTGCAGGGCCTCCTCTGCCACGTCAACCTGATCCCCTTGAACCCCACCCCGGCGGCGCCCTTCGGCCGGCCGCGCGTCGAGCGCATCGACCGCTTCGCGGCGATCCTGCGGGAGCGCGGCATCGCCGCCACCGTGCGCTACTCGCGCGGCGTCGACATCGCGGCCGCCTGCGGGCAGCTCCGGGCCGAGCACGAAGCGGGGATGCCGGCATGACTCCGGACCCTGCGGCGGGCGCGGCGCCGACCGCCGGCGCGCGCGTCGCCTACTTCGACCCCTACTCCGGCGCCAGCGGCGACATGACCCTCGGCGCGCTGGTCGACGCGGGCGTCGCCCTCGACGACCTGCGGCACTCCCTCGCCGGCCTGCCGGTCGGCGGCTACGAGCTGGTCGCGGAGCGGGTGGCGCAGCACGGGGTGACCGGCACGCGGGTGCGCGTGCGGCTGGACCCCGAGGCGCCGCAGGCGGCGCGGCACTGGCGGGACATCCGCGCGCTGCTGCTGCGGGCGGACCTGGCGGAGCCGGTGCGGCAGCGAGCGCTGGCGATCTTCGCGGCGCTGGCGGAGGCCGAGGGGCGGGTCCACGGCGTGGACCCGGAGGCGGTCCACTTCCACGAGGTCGGGGCGCTGGACGCGATCGTGGACATCGTCGGCGCGGCGGCCGGGATCGCGCTGCTGGGGGTCGAGGCGGTCTACTGCGGGCCGCTCAGCCTGGGCCACGGCTTCGTCCGCGCCGCCCACGGGCTGCTGCCGGTGCCGGCCCCGGCGACGGCGGCGCTCCTGGCGGCCGCGCGGGCGCCGACGCGGCAGCTCGACATCGAGGCGGAGCTGGTGACGCCGACGGGCGCGGCGATCCTGACGCAGCTCGCGCGCTTCGAACGGCCGTCGCTGCGTCCGGAGCGGGTCGGCTACGGCTTCGGCCGGCGGGAGCTCCCGTGGCCGAACGCGCTGCGGCTGTGGGTGGGCGAGCTGGACGCGGGCGCGGCGCGCCTGACCGAGGGGCCGGACGAGCTGCTGCTCGAGACGAACATCGACGACATGAGCCCGCAGTTCTTCGAGCCGCTGATCGAGCGGCTGTTCGCGGCCGGCGCCCTTGACGTGTACCTGACGCCGATCATCATGAAGCGCGGGCGGCCGGCGACGAAGCTCAGCGTGATCTGCCAGGCGTCGGTGCGCGGGGAGATCGAGCGGGTGCTGATCGAGCAGAGCACGACGCTCGGCGTGCGGGCGCTGCCGCTCGACCGCACCAAGGTGGGGCGCCGAGTGGAGACGGTGGTGACCCGCTGGGGCGACGTGCGGGTCAAGCTGAAGATCTGGCGCGGCCGGGTCATTGACGTGATGCCCGAGTACGCCGACTGCCTCGCGATCGCGCGGCGGACGGAGCTGCCCATCCGGCTGATCCACGGGGAGGCGCTGCGGATCGCCGAGGCGTACGTGGGGCAGCGAATGGAAGGGGAGGGGTCATGGCGCGGGTAGCCATCGTGATGGGCAGCCAGTCCGACATGCCGTACATGGAGGAGACGGTCAAGGCGCTGGACGAGCTGGGGCTCGACCACGAGCTGCACGTCATGTCGGCGCACCGGACGCCGGACCTGGTGCAGCGGTTCGCGGCCGGCGCGGCCGAGCGGGGGGTGAAGGTGGTCATCGCCGCGGCGGGGGGCGCGGCGCACCTGCCGGGCGTGATCGCCTCGTGGACGACGCTGCCGGTCATCGGCGTGCCGCTGCCGACCACGGATCTGAAGGGGTTCGACGCGCTGCTGGCCATCGTGCAGATGCCGGCCGGGGTGCCGGTGGCGACGGTGGCGGTGGGGAAGGCCGGGGCGCGGAACGCGGCGTTCCTGGCGGCGCAGATCATCGGGCTGGCCGAGCCGCAGTTCGCCGACGCCTACCGGGCCTACCGCGAGCGGCAGGCGGCCAAGATCCGGGACGGCGTGAGCGGGTTCTGAGGCGGTCGGTGTGCCGCACGGCGCCGCCCGCCACCGGGCCGGCACGTCGCCGACCACCGGTGGGGGAGGGCCTTGCGCCCTCCCGCAGATTCCCGGGCGACTCCGTCCGGGACAAGCCCCGCCCCTCCCATGAGAGCGCGGCGACCGTGGTCGGTAGGGCAACGGGCGGTGAGGGTGCCCGGGGCTGAACCACCGGGCTTACCATCACAAGCTGGCTGCAGCCGGCTGCCACGCTCCCCTCTCCTCTGACTCCCCGGATGCTCCCACCCCCGGCCAATCACTCCCGGCTGGGAGAGGCGCCGGGGGTGAGGGGGGACCGCTGCCGCGCGCCTGCCCGGCGTGAGCGACGATGCTGGTTCGGGCGTGGGGCGGGCGCCCACCCGCGTTGAGCAGCGCCTCGTCCGGCGAACGCGGCGGTGCCGTACGGGACGCGCCCCGCCCCGATCGGGGTAGGCTGCCGGGGACTGGGTGGCGCCGCGCGCTTGTGCAGCAGGGACGTCACCGGCCGGGCGCGGCGCCGTTGCCGGCGCGGCAGGCGCGGCACAGGCCGAAGATGGCGAAGTGGTCCATGCGGGCTTCGAAGCCGTACTCCTCGGCGAGTCGGGTGCGCAGCGGCTGGAGGAGCTCGTCGGCGATCTCGGCGGTCGCCCCGCAGCGCTGGCAGATGAGGTGGTGGTGGGGGGCGGCGCCGACGAGCTCGAACTGGCGCACGCCCTCGCCGAGGTCGGTGGCGGCGACCAGGCCCAGCTCGACCAGGAGATCGAGCGTGCGGTAGACGGTCGAGCGGTTGAGGAAGGGGTACTCGCGCCGGACGAGGTCGAAGATCTCGTCGGCCGTCAGGTGCCCCTCACCGGCCGCGAGCGCCGCCAGCACCATCATGCGCTGGGGCGTCACCCGCAGGCCGGCGCGGCGCAGCATGTCCTGGAGCTCGCGGACCTCCTGCGTGTCGCCTGTCATCCCTCGTGCTCCCCATCCACCCGGCTGTCTCCCCCAAGCTTACTCGGGCTTGACCGGCGGGGCCAAGGGCACTACTATGCTTTTGGTTGCAGGTGCAACTAGTTGCAGCTACTGCCGTTGGCCAGTGAGCATGGTCGCGGCCGATCGGGCGGGTCTGCGCGGCGTGACGACCCGCTCCGGAGGGTGAGACAGCATGGCGGACGTGGGCCTACTGGCACTCCTCGCGACCGGTTTGGGCTTGGGGCTGCGGCACGGCATCGACTGGGACCACATCGCGGCGATCACCGACATCACCGGGACGATGGGCGACGATGAGGGTGTGCTGCCGGTGCGTGGCGGCGCGGGCGGGGCCGCGGCGCTCGCGCCTGACGCCCGGGTCGTCACGAGGGAGTCGCTGGATCGGTTCTTCCTGGCGACGCTGTACGCGGTGGGGCATGCCGCGGTCGTCGTGGTCCTGGGCCTGCTGGCACTCTGGACGAGCGCGATCCTGCCGGAGTGGATCGACCCGCTGATGGAGCGCGTCGTCGGGGTGACGCTGCTGGTGCTGGGCGGGTGGATCTTCTACTCGCTGTGGCGCTATGGGCGTAACTTCGAACTGCGCAGTCGTTGGATGCTGGTCTTCGCGGCAGCCGGCCGGGGCTGGGCGTGGCTGCGGAGCCGGCTCAGCGGGGAGCGGTATGTCCCGCACCAGCACGCCGTTGGTAGCTATGGCTGGAAGACCGCGCTCGGCATCGGCATGCTCCACGGGATCGGGGCCGAGACCGGCTCGCAGGCGCTGCTGCTGGCGGCGACGGCGGGCGCGACGACGAAGGTGGCCGGGTCGCTGCTTTTGCTGGCCTTCGTCGTCGGGCTGGTGATCTCCAACTCGCTGATCGCGGCCTTCACGGCGTTCGGCTTCGTCTCTGCGCGGACCCGGCGGACGATCTTCGTCGTCATCGGCGTGATCGCCGGAGCCTTCAGCCTGTTCCTCGGCTTCCTCTTCACCACCGGGGCGGGCGTCACGCTGCCCGATCTGCAGGAGCTGCTTGACCGCGTGGTCTGACGCGGCCGCGCTGGGATAGCCCCCGGGCGGTAGCCTGGCATTTCGTGTCCTATGGTCCGGGTGCCGTGGGCCGCCGGACGCCCCGTTCATCCTGAGCGCAACAAGAGATCGTGTCGCGACGGTGCGTGCCTGACGGACCTCCCGTCGCTCGGTGCCGGGCAGGCGCGTCGCTGCCCGGCCGCTGCGCGCGCCTGCGCGGCATGATCGGGCCTCCGAGCTCGCCCGTTGACGAGCCGTCCCCCAGCGGCTATGGTGGCGCCGTCACGATACGGAGAGCCACATCCTGAGCGGTTGGCCGTGCGGCCCGGGCACGGCTGGCATGCGCTGGCGCCTGCCCCCGCCCGGGACCCGCTGGCCGAGAGGAGGGTGCGCCGATGACGTCGACGACACCGCGGCGGACGATCGTCTTCTTCCCGGAGGGGGCCTTTGGGCCGACCAACAACTGCATCGGGATCGGCAGGGTCCTGCTCCAGCGGGGGCATCGCGTGGTCTTCGTCATCGAGGAATCCTTCGCCGGGACGCTCGCCGCCAAGGGCTTCGAGGAGCGCCTGATGCGGCTGCAGCCCCCGCCCGAGGTGCCGGAGGAGCCGGGGCAGTTCTGGAAGGACTTCATCCGCGACACCGCGCCGCACTTCCGCAAGAGCACTCGCGAGCAGATCGAGACGCTCACGCGGCCGATCTGGGAATCGCTGGTCGATGGGGCGATCTACGTGGAGCCGCGCCTGCGTGAGATCTTCGCGGAGGTGCAGCCGGACGTGATCGTGGAGGACAACGTGGTGGCCTTCCCCGCGATACTCACGGCGGGGGTGCCCTGGGTGCGGATCATCTCGTGCAACCCGTTGGAGATCCCCGATCCGGCGCTGCCGCCGGCGCTCTCCGGTCTGCCGACCGACGACCGCACGGAGTGGGCGCAGTGGCGCGCGGCGTACGACCGCCACCACGCCGACCTCCACGCGCGCTTCGACGCGTTCGTCCAGGCGCAGGGATGCCCGCCGCTGCCGCCCGGCCAGTTCATGTACGAGTCGCCCTGGCTCAACCTGTACCTCTACCCGGAAGAGGCCGACTATCCCCGCACGCGGCCGCTCCCATCGACCTTCCATCGCCTCGACTCGTCGGTGCGCGACACCGAGGCGCCCTTCGCCCTCCCCGAGGCGCTGCGGGGCGACGGGCCGCTGATCTACGTCAGCCTCGGGAGCCTCGGGTCGGCCGAGCCGGAGTTGATGCAGCGGCTCGTCGCCCTGTTCGCCGGAACCGACTATCGGGTCATCATGAGCCTCGGCCCCCAGGCCGGCCAACTCGATCTGCCAGCCAATGTATGGGGCGAGGAGTTCCTTCCCCAGCCGTCGATCCTGCCGCTCGTCGACGCGGTGGTCACCCACGGCGGGAACAACACGGTGACCGAGAGCGTGCACTTCGGGAAGCCGATGCTGGTGCTGCCCCTCTTCTGGGATCAGCACGACAACGCACAGCGGGTGCAGGAAGTCGGTTTTGGCTGGCGGCTGTCGCCCTACGGGTTCAGCGACGCCGAGTTCCAGGAGGGACTGGCCGATCTGCTGGGTGACGACGCCCGCCGGGCGCGGATGCAGCGGATCGCCGCGCGCCTGCAGGCCCGCCCGGGCACGGTCAAGGCCGCGGACCTGATCGAGCGGGTCGCGGTCAGCCAGGCGCCCGTGCGGCGCGAGGACGTGGCTGCGATGGCCGACCCGGCGGGGGACGGGGACTGAGCCAAGCCCGCCTCCGGCTCCTCGCCGAGGTTGCGCGGGACTCGCCGAGCCTGCCGCGCCTCACCCTGCCGTCGGCGGGGCGGTGGCAGGCGCTCTGCGTCGCTGGGGGGTGAGCGTGATTGGAGGCGAGGAGCATGGTCGACATCCCGCAGTGGCGTGTCCAGGGCGACTGGTTCGACGTCTGTAAGTGCGACCTCCCATGCCCGTGCGAGTTCGCGCAGGCCCCGACCGGCAACGTGTGCGAAGGCGTGCTCGCGTACCACATCCGGACGGGGCACTACTGCGACACGCACCTCGACGGACTGAACCTCATCGCGACGGCCCGCTTCGAGGGCAACGCGTGGGCCGGCGAGACGAAGGTGGCCTTGGGCTTCTTCTTGGACGAACGCGCGGACGAGCGGCAGCGTGAGGCCCTCCAGGTGATCTTCGGCGGCCAGGGGGGCGGCTGGCCGGCCAAGTTCGCCGAGCTGGTCGGGGAGGTCCGCGGGATCGAGTTCGTCCCGATCGAGTTCGAGATCGCTGACGACCTGGCCTATTGGCGGGCCGAGATTCCCGACCGGGTCGTTGCCCGAGCCGAGGCGCTGACGGGGCCGACGACGCCGCCCGGCAAGCGCGTCCAACTCGTGAACCCGCCCGGCTCCGAGGTGGGGCCGGGCCAGATCGCCACCTGGGGCAAGGCGACCGCGGACTGGGTCGACGCGTTCGGCTTCACGTGGGACTGGGCTGGCAAGTCGAGCAAGCATATCCCCTTCGACTGGTCTGGCCCCGGGGAGGCGTGAGGCCCGCGCAGGCGTCCTCCAGGCCCGCGCAGCCCGCTCCGGCCTGGCTGGGTTGGGCGCCGCACCGGCGTGTCCTCAGTCGTGCCTGCCACCTGCCAGGTCGCGGCGGGCGGGGCCGGGACATCGGGGTCAGTGCCCAATGGGTGGCGTGGTTTCGTCACGGGTCGGGCGCGCGGTCGAGGGCCAAGCCCGGGATCCGGGCGAAGTGCGCGTCACGGCCCACGGGGGTCATCCATGGGCGATCGCGGTGGCGGCGATACAGCCGTCGTTGTCGGGGATGAGCTGGCCGCGAGCGCGCAGTCCAACCGTATCCGCCCGTATCGCTGGGCCACCCGGATGTCCGGCGTGAGCAGCGGAGTGGGCTCGGTGAGGCGATCGAGCGTGCTGCCATGTCGCTCGGGAGCTTCGAGACTCAGCAGCCCTTCGTAGATCTCACCGTAGGTGACCACCCTGCGTGCGATGCCAGCGTCGGCGAGTCCAGCCACGAGGTCCACCGCCTCCGGGCGTCCCTTGAGGAAGCTCACAACCCACGAGGAGCTAGGCCATGGCTGCCGTGCTCCTGGCTGGCGGCGCTCCGCGTTGCCTGCGCTGCGTGACGGCGGTCCGCTAGTCCCGCGCTGACGGATGACCGTCGGCATCGTCAACGGCCGGGCTCGGTGGCGCGGTCCCCCGGGCGCGGTTGAGGTAGTCGAGGAGTTGCGTGGCGTCGAGGTCGGACCACGCGCCCGCCAGCCGGAGCAGTTCATCCTTGTACGTACGGCTTCGAGGAGCACGTTCGAGCCCCGCGTAGTCCGCTGGGGCGACCACGACTGCCCGCACTTCACCCCCGCGTTCGATGAGGCGCGGCACCGTGTCGCGGTGGACGTCCGCCACCACGCGGGTCGGCTCGGTATCCGGCTCAAGGCGCACCCGCTTGTCGATGCGTGCCATGCGTCCCTCTCCTCAGTGCCCGGTAGAGTGCGGGGTTGCAGAACCGCTCTCCATACCAGACCTTCCGGGTGATTCGGGCTGTCCGTAGCATGTGAGATGTCGGTCTACCGTCCCGGCGCACCGCGAGGCGGGCGGTGCGGGCGGCGAGCCATCGCCGCCGCCCGCGCAACTGTCGCTGTTCGGAGAGCCGTAGCGGCTATCTCCCCGCGCCGGGAGAACGCGATCCTGCTCTCGCTCAGCCCGTGCTCGCTGGCGGGGTGAAGCGGCGGAGGCGCAGGGAGTTGGTGACGACGAAGACCGAGCTGAAGGCCATGGCGGCCGCGGCGACCATCGGGTCGAGCAGGCCGAGCGCGGCGATCGGGATGCCGATGGTGTTGTAGATGAAGGCCCAGAACAGGTTCCACTGAATCGTGCGCACGGTCCGCTTCAGCCTCGCCCACGAGCTGCTTGAGCCGGTTGTCGATTTCCGCGAGCTCCGTTTGGGATCGCTCTACGTCCGCCCTGACCTGCCGGCGCCGCTCCAGCAAGTCGCGCGCCTCGGCCGGCAGGATCACGCTCGACTGGGGCCGCGCTTCCGGGTACAGGCGCCGGACGATCTCCGCCGACGCCTCGCTGCCGTCGAGCACCGGCGGCACCCCGGCGAGCACGTGATCTCGCCAGAAGGCGCCCTCTCGCTCGATGAGCATGGCGATGAGCTCGTCGTCGCGGTCGATCCGCGCCTGTACGTACCGCTGGCCGCCGATCAGCGCCGCGATGTATCCGCGCTGGAGCCCGGTGACGGCCAGGTAGTGCTGCACCTGCACCACGACGCGGTTCGGCACCTGTCCGTCCTCCCACTGCTCCGCAACCCAGGCGCTGGCCGTCTTCACCTCTAGGAGCCCCGTCAGCCGGCCCTCCTCGTACACGAACCGGTCGACGTCGGCGATCATCCACTCGTGCTCCGGGTGCCGCAGGATGGCGTTGCGCCGACGGATCGTGTGGCCCGTCCGCCGCGCGAACTCCTGGGCGACCACGTCCTCAAGGACCGTCCCCCAGTAAGCGGCCTCGCTCGGCTCCTCGTCGTCCGGGATGAGGCCAAGTTTGTCGGCGTAGACTGCGGCCGGCGACCGATAGGGATCGAGCCCCAGGACCGCGGCGGCGTCGCTCCCGCCGATGCCCCGCCGTCGCAGCGCCAGCCACTCGTCGCGCGGCATGTCGGAGGTCTCTGCGACGACAAGGGCATGCATCGTCGGCACGCGCTTCACCTCCGCACCGCGGCGAGAGACTGCCTCCGGGTCGCCCGGTAGGCGATCGCCGCTCAGGGCAGCCGCACCTCCCTCATGAGCCGCTCGAACTTCCAGATGATCCAATCGAGACGGCCGGATAGGTCGGCCAGCTCGTAGCGCATGTCAAGTCGCTCGTCGCGACTGTTTGCCAGCGCCTTGACCCGCTCCAGCAGGCTCCGAAGCCTCTTGCCCATCTCGCGTCCGTGGCCCTCGGCCCGCGCGAGCCGACCGGCGAGCTCGTCGGCCTCGCACTCCGCCGAGCAGCAGCCGTGGCGCTCGTCCGGGTCCTGGACCGGCCCTCCGCAGACGGGGCACTCGTCAAGCGTCGTCGCTCGGGTCGCGTAGGGCGGGATCGGTCTCCGCGCCCACTCCTCATGCCTGTCGGGCATAGCGTTCATTGCATCCGTACCCCCGTTCGTGTCACAATCGGGGCGGTGCTTTGTGCCACCCCGCTCAGGCTCGCGTGGTGCCAGCCATGCGAGCCTTTTCCTTCACGCCGCCGGCCGCGGCCCACCCGGCCCGCCGCGCAGGATCTGGCGCTTGATCGCCGCAATCCGGGCAGCCGCTAGCTCACGCTGCGCGCGCCTCCTCACGCTGGGCCGCTCGCGCTGCTCGAGCAGGTGACGGCGGAAGTCGGCGACCGTCCCGTCGTAAGTCAGCGCCGTGATGGGCATCGGTCCTCACCTCCCTCCGTTGCCCCTTCGCGAGCGACCCGCAGGAGCGCCGAGAGCCGCTCGCGAGCCGCCATCCAGTCCAGCCAGCGCCAGTCCTCCTCCGGCGCGTAGGCCATGCGCTCGCGGGCCTGCTCCGCTGCGCGGGCCCCCTCGTGAACGAGCAGCGCGAGATCCAGCGACCCGTCGCCCATAGGACTCATCGCCCCCCATGCCGGCGCCCGCGTCGCCGCCGCCGCCGGCCGCGGTCGAGCACCCGGGCCCATGCCCGGGCCCTGTGGAAGCCCATGCCGGTGCGCATGAGCTCGGCGACTGCCCGCGTCACGCGCCCCGCCCCCCGTCGGGCCTACGGGCCCACGCGGCGGCCATGCGCCGCCAGCGGCGCAGGTCGCGCCCGCGCAGGCCCTCGGCGCGATGGTCCCGGTACACGAACCACCATCGGGCTCCGCACAGGCTGCAGCGGAACCCATGCCACACGAGCGGCGCGCGGTGCATACCCCGAAGCAGCACCTGGTCGGCGAACGGCGCGCCGCATGCCGGGCAGCGCAACGGAACCCCGCCGTAGTAGGGGCGAACGAGAGAGCCGTGGCGGCCACGAGGCTGGATTGTGGCGTCGCGGGCGCCGGCGCCCGAAGCCAGGTCCCACTCGCCGCCACATCTGCGGCAGCGCTCGCGCCAGACCCGGAGACCGCCGCGCAGCTCGCGACCGCGGTCGATCATGTGCTGGTCGTCCGCATCCGCGCCGCAGATCGGGCACTCGAGCATCTGACCGTCGCGGATGACGCGCACCACCGGCCCGGTCATGCCGACCGCCTCCCGCGACGCGACGGGAAGCTCGCGCGAATGTCGCTTCCCGGCAGTCGGGTCTTCCACCAGCGGATCAGGGCATCGCGGTCCCAGCGCAGGACCCGGCCGTGCCACTTGGCGCCCACGAGCGACGGGTGCAGGCGCGCATGCTCGCGCAGCTCGCGTAGGCTGATCGCGCCCAGCATCTCCTTGGCCTGGGCAGTGGAGAGGATCATCGGGTACCGCTCGCGCTCGGGGAGCCGGCCCGGAAGCGGGTCAGGCGACACGCTCATCGCCTCCCCGCAGGTACCGGCGCAGCTTTTGCTCGTGCGCGCGCCGGACCGCGTCGATGTCGAGCAGCGGAGCGACGGCCGTCCAGAAGGCGCCCAGCGCCGTGTACAGGTCCCACACCTGGCCGGCGAGCGCGATGTCGACCGCCCGCCCGTGGCGCACGGCCTCGTCGAGGCGCTCGACGGCCGCAAGCGCCTCCTGCGCCTCCTCCCGCAGCCACGCGAGCGCCTCCGCCGGCGTGTCGCCAAACGCGGCGCACCCGGCGCCGACGAGGAGCTGGGGTGCGTGGTAGACCTCGGCCATCCGCCGAAGCGTGTCGACATCGCAGTGGCCGGATCGCTCAAGGCGGCTCAGCGTGCTGCGGTCCATGCCGATGCGGTCCGCCGCCTGTTGCTGCGTCAGTCCCGCCAGGATCCTGGCCCGCTTGATCTCGGTCATCGGCACGTCGATCGCCTCCGTTCGTGCGGTCTTGCGCCGTCCTGTGGCGGGCGCGTCGGCTACGCTGAGTCGCGAGCGGCGGCCCTGGACTGCGGGCCTAGCTCGAGAACGTCCAGCGAGACCTCGAGCTCGCTCGCGATGCGTCGGGCCATGGCGAAGCTGGGGGTCCTGATGCCGACTTCCCAGTTGGCGACCGCCCCGGGCGTGACGCCGAGGAGCGCAGCCAACTGGCGCTGCGTCAGGCCCTTTGCACGCCGGAGTTCGGCCAGCGACCTCTTCGCCTGCACTGCCGTCGCCTCGCTCACGATGTGTTGTCGCTCCGCTCACAGGGTACGCTCACGGCACGTGTGAAGTCAAGGGGGCGGATCAACATTTTGTTGGAGGGCTTCGGGTCGCTCACGGCGCGTGGTACTTTGCCTACGATGAGTGGCGATGCGTCGGCCTTCGGAATGCGGCTGAAGGGCCTGCGGGAGCAACGCGGCATGAGCCAACGAGAGCTCGCGGCCGAGCTCGGCGTGAGCGCGGGTGCCATCGGCAACTATGAGAGCGGGCAACGCCGGCCCGACTATGAAACGCTCCGACGGATCGCCGAGCTCTTCAGGACGTCCGTCGACTACCTCCTCGGCAGCACGGACGACCCGCGGCCTGTCGACGAGATCGTGGCGGAACGGGCGCGCCGGGCGGGCATCCGGCCGCCGAAGCCCGGGACGAAGGCCTATGAGCTGCTTGCGACCGTCGACGAGCTCTACATGAGCGGACCGCTCGACGAGGAGTGGGCGGCGTTCGTGCTCGAGTTCATCCGGCGGACGAGGCCGCGGGGCGAAGGGTCCGGCCAGTCAGGGACCATGGGCGGAAGGAGTGGGCAGCATGATTAGCGAACGCGGGTTCGCCGTATGGAAGGCACGCAAGCCCGTGCGCCCAGCCCAGAGGAGACCGCACGCCTTGTGCGGCGCGGGGACAAGCTGCCCGTGCGCATGAGCGATGTCACCGCGCGGCTCGACATCGAAGTCATCATCGGCACCGGCGCGCCCTCACGCGCGCGCGCCATGGCAGCGCGCGTAGGCTCCCGCTGGCGCGTCATCATCAACGCGGCGACGTGCCCACCGGCAGCCCGCAGGTTCCAGGCAGCGCACGAACTCGGGCACATTCTCCTCGCTAGGTGCGGCGCAGCTCTGGATCCAGCGGAAGCCGAGCGCTGGTGCAACGCCTTCGCGGCTGCGTTGCTCATGCCTGCCGACGACGTCCGCAGCCACGCCATGTGGCCACTCGACTGGCTGACGCGCCGGTTCGGCGTCACGAGGACGGCGATGCGCCTGCGCCTCGTGGAACTCGGATGTCTCTCCGCGCACGAACGCGCCGCCGCGGTGCGTCGCCGCGCTTCTATGATCGAGCTGGGGGCCGGGTCGTGATCCGCCGGAAGGGCGCAGGCTGGGAGGTTGTCGTCTACCTAGGGCGCGACCCCCGCACCGGCAGGGAACTCCGGCGGTCGAAGATGGTGCGGGGCACGGAGCGCGACGCACGCCGGGTCGAAGCGCGCATGCTTGAGGAGGCCGGCCGGGGCGAGCTCGCTGCCGTAGGCAGCATGACTCTGGCCGCGCTCGCGGAGCGATGGCTCGACCACGTTGCCCAGGTCCGGGAGCCCGCCACGCTGGTCGACTATCGCGTCGGAATTCGGCGCGCACTTGCGCAGCTCGGCCACGTGAGGCTGGAGCGGCTGACGCCGCTCATTCTCCAGCGCTTCTTCGACGAGCTCCAGACGGCGCCACGAGCAGACGGGAAGCCCGGGTCGCTGTCCCCGGAAACCATCGCTGGCGAGTACCGCGCGCTTCGGGCCTGTCTGGGGTACGCGGTCCGCATGGGCGTGCTCGGTCGCAATCCGCTCCAGCGCGTGAGCCTGCCCAAGCGCCAGGCTCCGGAGAAGGAGATCGTCACGCCCGAGGATCTGCGCCGGCTCCTGGACGCCGCCCGTGGTTCGCGCTGGCACGCGCTCTGGCATACCGCTGCCCACACCGGCCTCCGCCTTGGCGAGCTGGGCGGGCTCGAATGGCGCGACGTCGACTGGCGGCGGCCGGCGCTCCTGGTGCGGCGGTCGCTCAAGCGGAACCCGGACACCGGCCGCTGGTACGTCGGCGACGTGAAGAGCCACGAGCGGCGCGTCGTGATCCTCGATCCGGTCACGGCCGACCTCCTAGACCGTCACCGGGCCGACCAGGCGCAGGAGCGCGCCCGGGCGACCGCCTGGGAGCACCCGGAGCTGGTGTTCCCGGGCCAGGGCGGACGATATCTCTCGGAGTCGTCAGCGACGCACGCGCTGCAGCGCCTCTGCGCTCAGCTTGGCCTGCCGCGGCTCAACATGCACCGCCTGCGGCACATCCATGGCAGCCACCTGCTCGCCGCCGGCTGGGACCTCGCGGCCGTGTCGGAGCGCCTCGGACATGCGTCCGTGGCCATCACCGCCCAGGTCTATGCCCACGCGCTGCCACGCGCTCAGGAGCGGTACATCTACCCGAACGGGCATTCGTAGGTGATGCCCTGCCGGTGGATGGTCGGTGGAAAGATGCAGAGGATTTCTGCCGGACCATCGGCCGCGGGCGCACAAAGAAAGCCCCGCAAGCGCTTGCGGGGCTTCGCTTTCGCACCTGGTGCCGGGGGCGGGACTCGAACCCGCACGGCCGCCCTGGCCAGGGGAGTTTAAGTCCCCCGCTACGGGTTTTAGGGCCTTTTTGCGAGGTCCGCCGGTGGAAAGCGACTGCGCCGCTTTTGTCTGTCGTTACTGCGTTCCTGTCCGCTCGCGATCGCGTCGTCTCGCATCCTTTCGCGACGCCTCGCATCAACCGGCCGGTGGAAAGTCGGTGGATGCGGCGTTCACAAAGAGAGCCCCCGGCCTTTCGACCGGGGGCTCTCGACGGGGTGACGGTGCGCAGTGATTCGCCGGGGAACCTACGTCCCTGTCGCCGCGGCCTTAACCTCGGCCACGGCCTGCTTCAGGTCCTTGACCGCGCTCTCGATCAGACTGCGCCACTGCTGGTCCGTGAGCCGCAGCCCATGTGCGGCAGCAAGCCTGCGTGCATCCTCAAGAGCGCGCTGCAGTTTGGCCTCGCCCTGGATCCGCAGCCTCGGCGCCACCTGCTCGACGGCCCACACGGCCGTGCGCGCGATGTCCTGCGCGCGCTGCCACTGCGCGGCGGTGACGTGCTGCCGCACCCACGCGGCGACGTAGCCGGCGACCACGAGTGCGGCGAGCCGGATGAGGTCCGTCAGAACCTGGACGACGGCCTGCTGGATGTCTGGAGTCATGTGCCATCCTCCCTCCAATAAAGAAGCCGCCCGAGGGCGGCTCCGCCCGTCAGACTTGCCAGCGCGGGCGCCTCCCCTACGTCACCCCCTGAAGCGCCCGCTCGACTGCCGCCCGCACGTCGGCGATGGCCTGGGCTCGGATGGCGGCGACGTCCACGGGGGACGGAGCCTGCACAGCAGCCATCTCCCGCATGAGTCGGACGATAGCCGCCCCGTATCCCTGGCCCGGCCACGCCCAGCCGGCGCCGTTGGGGTTGTCGGCGTGGCCCAGCCATTCGACGTAGGGTGAGGACGCCCGCTTCACGAGGTCGAAACGCGGGTCTACCTTCGCCGCCCACGGGGGCAGCGGCCGGTCGCAGGCGTAGGCGTACTCGTGCTGGCAGACGGCATGGACGCCGGTGTCCCGGTCGGGGAACGAGGCGCCTGGGACACCGCCCGTTGCGCCAATGCCGCCGAAGTTGTTCTGCTCCGGCTTCACGTCGCCGCCGAACTTGCAGAAGCCCGTCTCATGCGCGATCTGCGACAGGGTGAAGGCCGGGTCGATGCCGTAGAGAGGGGCGATGTGCCAGACGCGCTCCGGCATGTCCTCGAAGCCCTGGGCACACTTGGCTTGCCACCAGGCCCTGGCCTGCTCCAGCGTCGCCGTAGGCCCGTGCAGGATCGGCGTAAGCCCGGCAGTGGGTTGCGGCTGTTGCGGCTGCGCCATCGCTTTAAGCGCCTCCCCGATGTCGTCGATGGCCTGGTCCACGCTCTTGCCGATCTCGGCGAGGTAGCCGTCCGGGTCCGTGTGCGTGGTCCCGCCGAGCTCCTGGCTCACCCGGCGGTGCGTCCAGACGTGGTCGCGATCCGCCGGCCAGCCATAGGCGCGGAGGACGGTCGCGGCCGCGGCGACCCAGTTGCGGTAGGCGGCGTCCGCCTTGGCCTTGTCTCGGCTCTGGCAGAGCTCGATGCCGATGAAGCGCGAGTTGGCTGGCTCCCCCGCGTGCCAAGCCTTCTCACACTTCCCTGGTTCCCAGGGGACGCACTCCACCACCTCGGTCCAGTCGGCGATGAGATGGGCGTTCGCCCGATTCGGCGACCGCAGGCGCGCCCAGTAGTCGCGGATGTCTTGGGCGGTCGCCTCGTAGTCCGCAGTCGCATGGAGCACGAGGCCCTGCGGCTCTAGGGGCTGTCCGCCGCGGCCGACGGGGCTGCCGACGGGGATGAGGGCTTCGCGGATGTTCACTTCTGCTGCGCCTCCTCAGCCAGTCGCTCCAGCGCCCGATGCTGGGCGCGCACAAGCGCCTGCGTGGCTTCCGCGATGTGGAGCAGCCGCTCGTCGAGCTTGCGCTGTTGCGCCTCGGTTTTCCGGCTCGCCACGGCCACAGTCGTCGCCTGGATACCAGCCAGGGCCGACATGACCAGGTTCAGCCCCATGTAGGGAGGCGGGTCGAAGCGCCAGGGGCTGTAGGTGTTCCAGGCGATCCAGGCGACGATGAGCCCGAAGAAGGTGCCGACGAAGACGGGGCTCGTCATCCACGCGGCGATGAGGTCGATCAGGCGTACGTAGGCCCGGCGCACCGGCGCCGCACCCCCCCTCCTCCCTAGTGCCGGAGCAGCGCCACTACGGTGGCGACCGCCACGCTCGCGAGTGTCACGACGATCCCGACGAGCGTGAGGTAGCGCCCCGTGCGCCGCTCCGCGTCCTGCAGCCGCTCGGCCGCCCACTGCGGGATGCTGTTCATGGCCTCCGCCATGCGCTCGCTGATGAGGACCCGGATCTCGCCAAAGCCGTCGCTCACGCGCTGCTCCAGCGTCCTGAGGTCCCCGCGGATGTCCCGGATGTCCTGCTCCAGCCTCGCATCGGCCCTGCGCAGCTCATGGATCGCGTCCCATACCTCATCGACGTCGGCCATCGCCCGTCACCCTTCCCACGGCATGAAGAAGGCGCCCCGCAGGGCGCCTGCACCTCGCCGCTGCCGTCGCTCTCCTATCCCTGCCTCATGGCCTCCAGAGCCTTGGCCACCGCCTGCGCCTGGCGCACGGCGGTCATGCCAGCCCGAGCTTTCTCAGCGCCTCTTGGAGCACGCGCTGATCGGCCCGCGTCTGGGCGACCGCCTGGACATGACTCCCAGCCTCTGTGCTGGCCGTCGCCTCGTCCATCGCGACGATGCCCGCCGCTCCCGGCAGATGCGGCTGGAAATAGAGGACGTTTCCGGTCGCCTTCTCCCGGATGAGATAGATCGCCCCACCAGGTGGCACGTCGTCGCGGGCGAGGAGCTGTTCAGCAGGCACACCGTTGATCGGGGATTGCTTGTCCCAAAGCTCCCACGTGAGCGCCTGCTGCTCCTCGGCGAGGATGGCGCCCTGGTCGATGCCGTCGAGAGCTGCCGCGGCGCTTTCGAGAGTCACGGCCAGGCCAGCCGAGTTGGCGATATTGGTCAGCAGGTCGGGTGTGACCATCTTCTCCCTCCTCTCCGTCCCGTTGCTCGGCTTCAGACCAGGACGCCCGTTATCGACGAACTCCAGTTGAGGTCCGTCGGCACGGTGACAGATTGGTTTGCGAGCCCTGCGATCAGAGCGCTATTTGGCGCTCCCACTGCACCGTCTCTAGGCATCGTATAGCTGGCGCCAAAAACGCCAGCCTCCACGGTGGCGAGGTCGGTGCCGTTGGTCCCCCCGACGGCGTAGACGATGTTGTTCACCACAGCGGCGGCGAGGCCATGGCGCGCCGTGGGCATCGCGGCCTTGCTCGTCCAGGTGTTCGACGACGGGTCGTAAGCCTGCACCAGGTTCGTGTCCCTCAAGCCAGAGTTGTACCCGCCGATGGCGTAGATGACGTTGTTGACTGCGGCGGCGGCTAAGTAGCCCCGCGCCGTGGGCATCGCGGCCTTGCTAGTCCAGGTGTTCGACGACGGGTCGTAGGCCTCCACCGTGGCGAGGTAGCTGGTGCCGTTGTACCCGCCGATGGCGTAGATGACGTTGTTGACTGCGGCGGCGGCGAGACCTTCCCGAGCGGTGGGCATGGAGGCCTTCGTCCCGCCCGCCGATGTGAGCGTGACGCGCTGCGGCAGAAGCGATGCCGCTTCGTAGCCGTCCACCTTATCCGCATCCAGCCCGCTGCCCGCGCCCTGGGGGCTGATAGCCGAGGGCGGAATCGTCGTCCCCGTCGTGTTACTCGTCGGCACCGCAACGCCCAGGCTCGCGTCCGCCACGTTGTCCACGTAGGTGGTCGTCACGTTGTCGCCGATCTCTGCGACGAACTTCTGCGTGCCATCCGCGCCTCCCGCAACCGTGCGGTAGATGCGCCGCGCGATCACGCCCGCAGGCCCCACGGGGATGTTCGAGAGCGTCACTTGCTGGTTCGCGGGGCTCACGCTCGCCGAGGTCGTGCCGCCCCGGGTCTCGCCTGTGTAGACGAGTGTGCCATCCGAGCGCACGAAGCCCGTCACGAACGTGATCTTGTAGGTGTAGGTTCCGTTGAGCACGCCCGCCGTCTGGCTCACGGCCACGGTCGGTGCGCCAGGAGCGGAGATCGGCGGGAAGAGCGACAGCGCGCCCGCGTCGGCCCTCCCCGTCAGCGCGTCGATGATCTGCTGGACATCGCTGGCCAGCGGATTGGTGCCTGGAATGATCGGCTGGAATCCCACGTCGTCTCACCTCGCTAGTTGCCCTGGATGTAGAACTTCCAGTCGAGAGTCAGGGTCTGGCTTGACGTCTTGCTGACGCTCATGCTCACGTGCGCCCACAGGTTGCCGTTGGCGTCGAGAAGGCCGGCCTCCGTGAAGGTGCCAGCAGGGTCCGTCGTCAGGTACTGCGTTGACCACTCCGCGTAGTAGGTCTGGTATGTCTGGACGAACGCGCAGGTCTTGCGCGTCCCGGCCGCCTCCGCCCAGAGCGCGGTGTCGGTCGGCGCAGGCGTCCCCGTCCCCGTGCCGAGCGCGGTCATGGAAGGGGGCGGCGCCGTCGTCTGCCCCGCGTTGGCGGTGCCCGCCAGCCATGCGGCGATGGCCTGCCGCGCGTAGTTGGTCACGGTGTTGCGGTACTCCGCCCGCCAAACGAGACGGCCCGCGGAATCGCGGACCGTGACGGTCACGATGCCGACGAGGCCGAGTGCGTCTCTCATGCTGACGACCTCCAGGCCATGCTGCCATCGAAGCCGAGGTAGTACGAGGTATCCGCGTCCACCGGTGGCGGCGTGCCGTTGTTGAGGTAGGCCGATGCGGCCGCCGCGATCTCTGAGGCGGTGCGGGTACGGGAGGAGATGCGAACCCCGTCGATGGGAAGGTCCCATTGGTGTGATGCCGCCGGCCAGCATCCGAGCGAAGCCTGCGTAAGTGCAGTGGGGAGTGGAAGCGCCCCCGACGCCTGTAGAGCGCCGTCGATGTAGAAGGCACAGGACGTGGCGCTCCAGGTGAGCGCAAACAGGTGCCAGCCCGTCGCGAGCGTACTCGGACCCACGAGGTCCCGCCGCGTGCCCGCGCTTTTCACCGCAGCCTTGTACTTTCCGTCTGTGTCCCAGAGTATCTGCAAATTGTTGCTGTTCGTACTGTCAAGCGCGAAGAAGAGTTGGCGAGCGCCTGTCGTCACCTCATGTGCGTTGTCGCAGTATGTCCACACCTCGACGGTGCCCTCGGGAAGCGTCACGACGGAGGCGGGGATCGAGAGCGTCTCCGCCGCCCGGGTCGCGCCGCCGTCAATCCAGGAGGTGGCGTAGGGCTTGACTTCCACCTGCATCTGGTCAATCCAGAACGTGACGGGCGACCCTGCGGGCGGTTCGGGCACGTAGCATTGCACGCCGGCATGTGTAGCCGGATTGCCCGATGGAGTCCCGCTTGTGGGCGCCGCCTGATTCTCCACCTTGACGTACTGCCAATTGCCGGTGCCGGTCAGCGCACCTGTCGTGGGGCCGTCCCAGCGGTTGGTCCCATCACCCCACCGGATACCGAAGTAGAAGGTCTGCCCAGCCGGCATCTTGACCCACGCGCTGACCGAGACGATCGAGCCTTGCGCGAACGGCGCCGCTTGGTTCGGACTCGCGATCACTCCCGAGTACGGATTGGTGCCTCCTGAATCCGTCACCACCTTGATCGAGCCGCCGCGAAAGCCCGTGGATGAGTCATACGACAGCGTGGACGTGTAGTATGAGTTAAAGTCGCTTGTGTTGCCCAGCGCGTCGCCGCCCGAGGCTTGGTTCGCGGTGAGGAGGTTCGTCGTCCCCTCCTCCGTCACCAGCGCCTGCCCGGCCTGCCCCGCGACGAACCGAGGCGCGCCGGACGCGACCTGCGTGCCGTCGGGGAGGTAGGCGACGGAGGCGCGGGAGAAGATGGGGGCCTTGGCACCACGCCACTGCCCCGCTCCCCACTGCCAGCCGGGCGTGTAACCCCCGCCGCCCCACACGAAGGAGGACGGCGACGCGGCAGCCGCCGCGAAGACGTCGGACACGCTTGCCGTGTCGGTCGGCGCCGTGAATTTGTTCAGCACCGCGTTCTCGCTAGGCGGCTCGGGCCGGGCGCGGCGCACCAGGTCCGCGTAGAGGCGATAGAGCAGGTCCTCGTGGCTCATGCTGCCCCTCCCCTAGCCCAGGTACGGCGTGTTGGCCCAGTCGATCTCGTGCTTGAGTGTCACGGCTCCGGTCGCGGCATCCGCCGAGGCGACGGTCGTTGTCACCTTGACCACCCACATCGTCTCGCCGTCGAGCAAGCCGCCGAAGCGGGTGCCGTGGCTCTGGAACGTGAAGTGCTGCCCCGCACGCCACGGTGTGTAGCCGCTCCCCGCCGGGACGAACACGGTGAAGCTCCCGGACTTCTGCTGCCAGGCGTAGCGGTAGAGCAGCTGCGCGGCCATGAGGTCGATGTAGCTCTGGTCGTCCACGGGCAAACCGGGGTTGTCATGCCGGTACTCGTAGATCCCGTCCGTCGCCCCGTCCGCGTGGATCCTCTGCCATTGCTGCGCCTGCGGTTCCTCGCGCATAAGGACCGCGTCGATCAGGTACTTATACGTGACCTGGATCGCGGCTCCATTCGCAGGAGCGGTCGTGAACCGCACCGAGTGTTGGCCGTAGTTGAAGTACGCGAAATTCCCCGCCGGGTCGTTCCCCGGCTGTCCGTCGGCGATGTCCCGCTTGGGCACGTACGCGACGCCGCCCACCGTCACCGTGATGTCGCCGAGGTTATGGCTCGGCTCCTCGCTCAGGTAGAACGTGGTTGTCTGCCCATCGCCCGTGAAGGTGTCGGTGATGGTGACGGTCGACCTCACTTTGTAGCCCATGACGAAGACGCGGTTCTTGAGCTGCGTCATGTCGCTCGTGACCGTGAGGTCGCCGATCGCGAGGTTCCCTGCGCCCAGCGTGCAGTCGAGCACGCCCCCCGGCAGTGGCGCCGGCTCGCCCTCGAGCCCGAAGAAGTGGACATCGCGGTCGTAGTCGATGTACCAGAGCCAGGACAGCAGTTGCGCCAGCTGGCCGATGGCGTCGCCCGGGGAGACGTAGGCGAACTGCTGCGTGGGCACCACGGGCGCCGTCTCCACATGGTTCGCGCTGAACGTGTAGCCCGGCGCCATCCCCTGGTTGGCGTAGTTGGTTACAATGGCCCTGACGATGTCGTCGGCGCCCTGGCTGGGGTAGTCCTCGGCCACAAGGTGCCGGTTGAACCAGGGCAGGTAGTCTGTGCACTCGCAGTCGTAGGCGAGGCTGTCCGGCGCCACGATGGACTCCGTGATGCGCGCGAGCACACCGGCGAACACGTTGCGCCAGCCGTTCACGGCATCGCCGACCTGCCACTTGATCTCGGCTCCGGGGATCGGGGCCGCTACCTGCCCCGACCGGATCACGAGCCGGAACCGGCAGGTGTTGGTCGCGGTCGTGAGGCTGTCGGAGGCCTCCAGCGACTCGATCTCGGTCCAGCTCGTGTAGTCGGTGCCGTTCAGGAGCAGGCGAAGCGCCACGAGCAACCCTCCCCGGGAGGCGGTCGCGAATGTCGATGTACGGCGTGCTGAAGTGGGTCTTCAAGGGCACCATGTACGGCGCCGCCACTGTCGCCGCGATCGCAGGCGCCTGGCCCGTCGCGGCCGTCTTCGGCGCGGCGGGCGTCTTCTCGTTCCGGAAGAAGCGGGAGAAGCCGTCGCCCGCGCCCGCGCAGGCGCCGCCCGCAGCGCCAGCAGAAGAGCCGGTCCCCGCAAGCGCGGACGACACGCTCGCCTGGATCGACTCGCTCACGCCCGACGAGTTCGAGGCGTTCTGGTGCTCGCTCATCCCCTGCGCCGAGCGCGTCGGCGGCCCCCGCGACATGGGCGCCGACATCCTCCAGCGCGATCCTGCGACCGGCGAGGTCGAGGCCGTCTGGCAATGCAAGCACTACGGGCCGCAGCATCCCGTCGGCCCGAAGGCTGTCATGGAGGTGCACGCGGCCCGTACGTACTACCGCGCCCAAGACGCCTACGTCGTCACGACCGGCGACTTCACGCCAGCCGCCCGCGAACTGGCCGACGAGTGCGAGGTCGTGCTCATGCACCGCGGCACCATCCGGGCGATGCTGGAGCGCCGCCAGGAGGTGCCGATCTTCTTGCCGAAGCGGGCCCGGACCCGGGCGAGCGAGGCGGGGAGGATTGCTACTGACCAGTTCCCCCGCTGACTGAGAGATCGCCCGGATCGCTCAGGTTCTTGTAGATCGCCGGGTGGATGTAGTACTGCGTCGCGATGTCGTAGATGTGGTGCCAGTCCTCAAGCTCCAGCGTCGCAAGGCCGTTCCAGTCGACCTTGCTTGCGGTATCCCTGTCCATTGAGAGCCGGGTTCCTGTGTCCGTGCTGGTCTTCCCGTACGGGTCCTTGAACTGCGTCTCGGACCAGACGGTGACTCTCGCGACCGCGGGGTTCTCAAACAGCCGCTGGAAGACGACCTCGGCCGAGGCCGCTGAACGCTTCACGAAGTCCGTCTCGTCCCAGTAGTCGTTCCCCATGTTGAAGTAGACGTTGACGTTGTAGCCGCCGTCCGGCAGTTCGTTCACGGACACCTCGGTGATGTTCCTGGCCGTGATCGCGACCAGGCCGTCGAGCTCGTCAGGGCGGGGCAGTTGCTTCAGAGCCTGGCGGACGGTCTCCTCGTTCACCTCGGAGTCCCTCCACGCGGCCGGTCTCGCCTGCTCGCTGGGCTTTGGGGCGGGCTCGCTTGCCTTGGCGGATTCTGAGGTGGTTTGCGCCTTCCGAACGCCAGAGGCAGTTGCATCGCCACACGCCGTTGCGACCAGCATCACTACTGCCGCCAGAGCGACGAGAATCGCTGTCCTTCGCGCCAAGTCTTGGGGCCTCCCTCCAGTCCGCAAGGATTCCGCATCCGATAGCATGTCCCTGCGGATGAGCCCCGATTAGTACACCGTGTTCATGTTGAGCTTGTAGCGCCTCACGATCGCGTCCGCCACACGGTCCGCCAGCTCGCGCTCGCTGCGCGTGACGTTGCCGGTGACATAGACGTTGATGACGGGAGCCGCAGCGGCGGCAACGCCGCGTCGGCCGGCACCCGGCACCCCGGGGATCACCATCTCCGGCCCAGCCTCGGCGATGCTCCCCCAGAGGCGCCCCGTGCGCATCGAGACGAGCCAGGATGGCTCGCTGATGATGCCGCCCATGGCGTGGGCCAGGGGCTTCCCGCCGGGAGCAGGCGCGGCGGCCGAGCTCGCGGCCCGCGACTGCGCGGCGAAGAGGCTGTTGAGCCACCCGATGGCCGCGCGGACGTCATCAATGACGCGCCCGACCCAGCCCATGATGTCCCGCGCCCAGGACGCGAGCAGGCCACCGATGTCGCTCAGGACGTTCCCGATGCCGGAAGCGAGGTCGTGGAACACCGCCAGCACCATGGCCTTCAGGTCGTCCCATGCCTTGCCCCACTGGCCCGTCAGAAGGTCGAGCGCAACCTTGATCACGCCCCGGACGACGTCGAGCGCGACGCGGATCACGGCGACGACGGCGTCCCACGCGATCTTCGCGGCGCCCTTGATGCCGTCCCAGACGATCCGGAGGTAGGTGCTGATGAAGGTCCAGGCCGAGAGGATCACGGCCCGCACCACTGGCCACACCGCGTCGATGATCTCCTGCACCTGAGGCCAGATCTCGCGGGCGAAGGACACGAGGCCGTTCCACTGCGCGCGCAGCCAGGTCACGAGCTGGCCGAACACCTGGCGGGCATAGGTCGTGATACCGCCCCACACCCGGCGCCACACGCCGTCCAGCCACGTAAGGAGGCCCCCGATGCCCTGTCCGCCGCCGAACGTCCGCTGCGCCCACTCCCGGATCTGGCCCCAGTGCGTGATGATGAGCGCGACGCCCGACACAATGGCTGCGATGAGGAGCCCCCAGGGCCCCATCAGGAAGCGGAAGGCGAGCCCGAGGCCGCGGACCGCAGCCGAGAACATCGTTACCCAGGACTCGCCGGTGATGAGGCCGGCGACGAACCCCAGCACGGTCCGCCCCGCGCTGGCGAGCCCTCCAACAACGCCGGCTGCCCCGCGGGCGATGCCGAGCAGGCCCGATGGTACCCGGACCAGCGCGCCCGCCAGGGCGGTGAAGGCGGCGCGCAGGGTCGTGACGGGATGCAGGATGGCGTTGATCACGGAGCCGAGGATGCGGAACGGGTTCAGGGCTGCGGCGATGCCACCGAGCCCCCCGAGCATCCCCCGCAGGTTCAGGCGCGAGGCGAGGCCGCCCAAAACGCCGGCCTCCGCAGCCGCCGCTCCTTCTCCCGCCGCCCCGGCCGCGCTGGCGGCCCTTCCCGCCGCCGCTCCGCCGAGAAGTCCGGCCAGCATGCCTCCCCCGAGACGCATCCCGGCGAGCGCGGCCAGCCCAACGCGGATCTGGATCATCGTTCCGAGCAGCATCATGAGCGGCCCTAAGACGAGCGCCGCGGCGCCAGCAAGGGCGGTGAAGAGAATCAGCGTCCGCGAGATCGTCGGGTTGAGGCCGTTCAGCCACTCGATCGCCCGCTGGACCCAGCCCATGAGCTGCGTCAGGACGGGCATGAGCGTAGTAGCGACGGTCCGCTGGAGCGTGAAGAGGACGTTCCGGAACTTCTCCCACTGCTCCTGGAAGCCCTTGCTCTGCTCGGTGAACGCCGCTGCGGCTGCGCCCTGGCTCTTCGCCATGGCCTGGACGTCAGCTGCGTAGTCCTTCGCGCCGGCGCCGGTCAGCGCCAGCGCGGCCTTGAAGCCACGGACGTCCGGCACGATCTTCGCGAGGAGGTTTTCGTTGCCCTGAGTGATACGCTCAAGGTCCGTCAGCGCTCCTACCAGCCCGCGGCTCTGCAGGTAGGTGGAGCTCAGCTCGAAGTTCAGCATCCCGTGCTGCCGCGCGAGCTCGCGCGCCGTCTTGATGGCCTCGCTGGACGGCTTGAGGAACGTCAAGATCGCGCGGTTGAGCGCCGTGACGGCCTCGGCCGGCTGGATGCCGGCGCGCGTGAGCGTCGTGATGGCGGCGAACATCTGTTCCAGCGGCACGCCCGCCGCCGCGGCCGATTCCGTCACTTGGCCGAGGTACTGGGTCAGCTGCGGGAACGTGATGACGCCCCGGTTGACCGTCTGGAACATCATGTCCATGACCCGCTGGGCCTCGGAGACCGGCAGGTGGAAGGCGTTCAGGACGCCGGTCAATGCCGTGACGGCGTCGCCCGTACTGGCGAGGCCCGCCGCCGCGCCCTGCGCCGCGACCCGGAGGAGGTCGAGCGCCTGCGCGTTCGTGTAGCCCGCAGCCGGCGCCGAGCTGAAGATCTGGTAGAGGCCCTCGGCGAGGTCGGTCGCCGACTGCGGTAGCTGCATAGAGAGCCGTACGACCGCGTCGCTCATCTGCTTGAACGCGGCTTCGCTGAAGTGCGTGATGCTCTGCACGTTCCGCATCTGCTGATCGAACTGCGCCGTGGCATTGACGGCCGCGGCGAACGCGCGTTCCACGCCGTAGCCGAAGGCGGCGACGGAGAGCCCCGCCCACTGGAGGTCCATGGCGGCCTGGTACCCGGCAGTGCCGAAGGCGCGCATCTGCGTTCCGGCGGATGCAACCTGCTTTTCGGCGCGGGCCATGCTGCTCGTCACAGCCTGGACGTTGGCGCTGGCGCTGCCGACAGCCCGCAGGCTCTGGTCGGCCTTGCCGGCGGCCTCCGTCACGCCCCTGGCGAGCTGGCTCATGCGCTCAAGAGATGCGTTCACGCGGTCGACCACGCTCGTGACCTGGTCTACGGCCTCCAGGTAGAGGCGCAGGCTCACGTCCGTCGTCGCCGCCATGCCACGTCACCTCCCAGCCGCCTTCTCCAGCGCCCTCTGTGCCGCGGCCTCCTCGGCGAGGAACGCCAGCGCCTCCTCGATGCGGTGCGCCGGCTGCCGCTCCAGCTCCTCGTAGGTCCAGCCCATCTCGCGACAGAGCAGGAACTCCTGGTACGGGAGGAGCACGCCCGAAGCGATCGTCTCCTCCCGCACAGGACGGCCGCGCAGGATCTGTCCTACGAGCGTACGGAGTTTGGGTCGACGCCCGAAGACCTCGCGAACTCCTCCATGATCCGCTCGACGACGGTCGAGGGCACGCGGTCCACGACCGAGGGGTCCTGCGCTGGCGTCGGCAGCGTGGTGCCGTCCTCCAGGCTAGGGACGGTCCAGGAGCGGACGAGCGCCGCCACGATCTCGTTGATCTTCGCGGGGTCGGGGTTGACGCTGCTCAAGCCGTCGAAGAGCGCGCGCTTCTTGCCCCAGGGGAGCAGCTTCGGGTTCGTGATCGTGACCCGGATCCCGTCGCCGAGCTCAGGGAATTCGAGCGTGATCTCGGGATTCAGGTATCCCATGACTTGCCTCCCTCAACCTCAGTAGCTCGGCACGGCGTTCTTGACGGCGACGGTGCAGGGGCCGTTGTCCGTCGGGTTGTGCACCGCCTCGAACTCCATGTCGAGCATGACGTAGTCCTTGGAGCGGTTGACTGCGGCCTTCGAGAACGCGCACTTGCTCATCGTGATCGTCATCTGCGTGTTCGCGTCCTGCGTGAGCGTGATGACCACGGCAGGCTGGTCGTTGCTCAGGAAGTGCGTCAGCTCCGTGTTGTCCTCGAAATAGGCCGTCATCTTGCCCGTGACCTGCAGCGGCCCCACGAAGATGTCGCGCGGGTCCTGCGAGTTGTTGGCTGCGAACAGCACCTCGCTCTTCCGCTGGAGCGTCATGTCCCAGCCAGCCACGCGCGGCACGCTCACGCCGCCGATCGTCACGGCGCACTGCCAGGCGAGGAACGGCGGCACCGTGCCGAAGGTCGGGGTCGTGGTCGTGGCCGTGGCGCTCTTCTTACCGAGCAGCTTCGCGCTGTACTCCAGCGCGCCGTCGAGGCTGTACTTGAGGTCCAACTGCTCGACGCGCATGCCTGCGAACTGCCGCTCCTCGTAGCCGTTGTAGTCGCTCAAGGTAAAGGACGGCGGCAGACCGGTCGTCAAGAGCGCAAAGGAGTGCGTGTACGGGCCCGTCCCCGTCACAGTGTCCTTGCCGAGGATGCCGAGGAGCAGGTAGGGCGGCACGTCCGGGAAGAAGTCTCCGTCGAAC
>JASBVL010000114.1 GCA_029961075.1 Sphaerobacter sp. | reverse complement strand
GCTCGGCGTGGGTGACGGTGAGCAGGTCGGGGCCGAGGGCGAAGCGGTCGCCGGCGGCGACGTCGGGCAGGACGGCGATGGCGACCGAGAGGATGTCGGTGGCCGAGAGGATCTCCGTGCCGAAGGCCTCGCCGACGCGGTCGGGCGAGGAGCGCAGGACGCGCACCGGAACTGCAGGTCCGGTGCCGCCCTGCCGGTAGACGGCCTCGGTGCCGAGGTTCGGATCGGCGACCAGGGCGGCCATCGCGTCCGCAAAAGCGTTCACCGCTCGGCCCCGTCCGCGGCATTGAGCCGCCGCACCGCGGCGAGGCGCCCCGCGCAGTCGGCATGGGCAGCGTCGTAGGCCAGCAGCAGCTCGGCGACCTGGCCCTGGGTCAGGTTGTCCACCGACGGGAGGGCTGGCGCCGCGGCGCAGACCAGCAGCGCGTCAGGGAAGCGGAGCGGCAGCAGGCGGATCTCCGGCGGCGCGGCCGGCGCGCAGGCGCTCGACAGCATCGCGCAGCACAGGGGCAGCGCCGGCGGCATGGCTCGGATCACGGCGGAGGGCCTCCAGATTGGCGCCGAGGCGGGCGGCCCGGGCGCGGGCGCGCTCGGCCTCGCCGGTCAGCGCGGCGATGTGGCGCGCATGCTCGGCGGTGGCCTGGGCCAGCGCCGCCGCATTGGCCTCAGCCACACGGCTAGCCATCGCGGCATCCAGGCGGGCGGCGTCGCGCTGCGACCGGAAGTGCCAGGCGGTCGTGACAAAGAGCAGGATTGCTGCCGCGAGACCGATCGGCACGACGTGCCGACCGAGCAATGCAAGGATGGCGGCGCCAGTCACGGATACGCCTTGCGGTCGAGCTCGAAATGCGGCCCGTCCCGGAAGGAGGCCCAATCGCCACCCCAGACGATCTGCACGCCGAGCTGCTTCGCCGCGGCCTTCATTGCCGCGCTGATCTGCTCGTAGAGCGGCCAGTCCCAGCGGACCTCGCCCTGCTCCACGGTGCCGTCGCCGTCGTCCAGCCAGTAGGCGAGATCGACGGCATGACCGGTGAGGTGCCGGCTGGCCATGGTGCGCGAGGCCCCGATCGCGACCAGCTCGGCCTGCCGGGCCCGCGTGCGCACCCCCTCGGTGACGATGAAGGGCGCCGCTTGGCGGGCCCGTTCGACGACGCGAACCAGGTCGCGGTGCACGCCCGCGAGGCGCGCATGGTCGCGCGGCAGCAGCGCCGCCATCACGCCCCCGAGGCCGGCACCCGGGCCAGCATCACCCGCACCGTGGCGTCGGCCGCGAGCGCGGCGACGGTGCAGAGCCCGACCTGGACGTTGCCGGTCGCGGTGGTGGTGATGCGGCGGTTGGTATTGTCCCAGAACACCCGCGCGCCTTGGCTGATGGCCAGCGCGGGCTCCTTGGTCAGTTCAAACTCGCCGCGGGTCTCGCACTCGACGCTGGCGTTCTGCGCGGCGTCGGACGCCGCGACCCCGAAGAAGGCACCGACCAGCAGGCCCTGGCCGGAGAGGATGCCGCCGGCATAGGGCACCACCATCGGGATGGAGCGCGCGTCGGGGCGGAGGCAGTTGCGCATGGGCGGGTCTCCTGGAAGCGCGCAGGGCGCCGACCGGAAGTCCGGCGGCGCCCGGGCGCGAGGCGGATGGGTTGCTGGAGTCGGAGGGATCAGGTCCCCGGGTTGAACCAGGCGCCGCGCCAGTCGATGGCGCCGACGCCGAAGTCGAAGATCACGCTGACCTCGACGCCGTCGGCGCCCTGCACCGGGCCGGTCGTGACCTGCGGCCCCTCGGCGCCGTTCAGGTAGCCGTAGACGTAGACCGGCGCCGCGGCCGGGTCGGAGAACAGGTACCAGCGGTTGGCCTGGATCAGCGGCTCGACCACCGGCTGCACGAAGCCGGCGAAGACATTGGCCTTGGCCGTCTCGGCGGCCTGCACGACCACGGTCGCCTGCCGCGCGGCGAGTTCGAGGTTCGGCCCGACCAGGAGGCGCATGGTCTGCCCCATGGAGATCGGCAGCCCGTCCAGCGTGCGCTGCCTCATGATGGCGGCGCGCCCGGCGCCGATGGTCGACGTGTCGAGCACCGTGCCCGTGCTCGCCTTGTTCGCGCGCGCGGCGGCGGTGGCGAACACGGGGGCGCTGCCGGTGGTCAGCGTCGGGCCGTCGCCATTGGC
>JASBVL010000113.1 GCA_029961075.1 Sphaerobacter sp. | reverse complement strand
TGCTCCCCACGCCTCATAGCACACGCAGCACGCAGGATGCACCACGACGCACGCAGCGATACGCAGCGCACGCACCACGGAACACGGAATACGCACTACGCAGTACGCACTACTCCTGACGTATGACGCATGACGTATGACTCATCCCGCATCCCGCCTCACCGCCCGGCAAGCATCGTGCTGTGCCGGAGGCGAGGGCCCCACGGGGCTCACGCGGTTTCGACACCGGTGAGGCGAGAGCGATGCGACGCCAGGCGGTCGAGTCCAGCGTCCTCCGCTCGGTCGGGTACGACCGCGAGCGTGAGACGCTGGAGATCGAGTTCCAGCCTGGCGGCCGGATCTACCAGTACTTCGGCGTCCCGGAGGAGGTCTACCGGGAGCTGCTGGCCGCGCCGTCGCTTGGCCAGTACTTCAACGAGAAGATCAAGGGTGCCTATCCCTACGTGCGGGTGTCGCGGCGCTAGCCGGGGGACGGGGTGTCCCGCCGGGTCAGTCGTCACGCGCGGTCAGCGCCGCCAGCACGCCGTTGACGACCACGCTGAGGCGGAAGATCCAGCGCTGCGCGTCCGCGTTCAGATGCCGGTTGGACACGAAGGCGAGCGCGACGTCGTGGTCCGGATCGACGACCACGACGCAACCGCTGGCGCCGGGGTGCCCGAAGGCGCGCGGGGAGCACAGATCGCCGAAGCCGACCTGCCCGGTCGGGCGGTTGAGCGCGAAGCCCAGCCCCCAGGGGACCGGCCCGTCCCCGCCGACGCCGAGGAGGCTGCCGCGCGCCTCCCCGCCGGTCTGGTCGGTGGTCATGGCGCGGACCGTCGCCTCCGCGAGGATGCGGTGCCCGGCGCCGGGTCTGAAGAGGAGGCCGAACCGGAGCAGGTCCTCCACGCTGGCCACCACGCCGAAGGCGGGGTGGGCGAGCGCCAGGGCGTAGGGGGAGTTGTACATGGCGGCGTCGGTGCCCTCGGCCAGCACCCCGGCCACGGTGGCCACGCGCGGGTAGAGCGCGGGTGGCGGCGGGAAGACGGTGTCCGTCAGCCCGGCCGGCTCCAGCACGAGCTCCCGCATGAGGTCGGGGAACGGGCGGCCGGTTGCGAGGGAGGCGACCCGCGCGGCCAGCGCGATGCCGTAGTCGCTGTAGCCGAAGCGGCTGCCCGGCTGGAACTGGAGCGGGTGGGTAAGCGCCTCGTCGACGATGGCGTCGAGCGGGGTCTTCCGCAGCAGCGTCTCCTCCATCTCCGGCGACTCATAGATGAGCCCCGAGGTATGCGTGAGCAGGTGCCGCAGCGTGACCGCCTCGCGCCCGTCGCCGGTGAAGCGCGGCAGCAGGGCGTGCACCGGGAGCGACAGGGTAAGGACACCCCGCTCGACCAGCGCCATCACCGTGGCCGCGGTGTAGACCTTGGAGATCGAGGCCAGCGGCCACAGGGTCGCCGGGCCGGCGGCCTGGCCCGGCCGCGCCGTGCCCCAGAACCCCAGCGCGACCGGCTCGCCCGCGACCGCGACGGCGAGCGCGGCGCCGTTGACCTCCCCCTCGGCGACGAAGCGCGCAATGCGCGCGAAGACCCCACGCAGCCGGCCCGTGTGGTCGAAGCTCACGACGTCGCCCTGGTCCATGCCTGCCCTCCCCTCGGCAGTGCGCGGTCACGGTCGGGACGGTAGCCGATCCCCGCTTCCGGCGCAAGCCCGGGGCGCGCCGGTGCTCCGGCTGCCCGCCGGCCGCTGCGGGGACAAGCCGTCGCCCCCACCTGTCCGAGAGGACAGCCGCCGTCTGTCCGAGGAGCGTGTCACTCCCACCCGCCCGGGTGAGTTATTCTAGGTGAACGTACACGGGGTCCCGCGGGGGCGCGCGGGGCGCCCGTTCGAGCCGGCCACGGCGGGCGACGCCGGTGGGGGCCGGTGGTGGGAGAAGGGGCGCGCATGGGTCGTGCAGTGCTGGCGCTGGCTCTCGTGCTGCTGCTGGCCGCGTGCAGCGGGCCGGGATCGACGCGCTGGGCATCGCTGGCGCCCGTGTCACCGGACAGCTACACCACCGTGCGCGATGTCGCGCCGCTCCCGGTCATGACCCCGACGCCGGCCCCGCCGCCGGTCGAGCCCAGCCCCACCGTCGCGCCGCCATCCGGCGTCGGCGGGCCGACGAGCGACCTGCGCTGGGACCTCGCCATCCGCACGCGCGACGGAGGGCGGGTCGGCGTGGTGGCGACCGATGTGGTCAACATCCGCGCGGCGCCACGGCTGGATGCGCCGATCGTCGATGTGGCGTATCAGCGTCACCCGGTCACGGTATACGACGAGGTGCCGGGGGATCCGGTCGACGGCGACCCGACCTGGTACCGGGTCGGCGCGGGGCGCTA
>JASBVL010000112.1 GCA_029961075.1 Sphaerobacter sp. | reverse complement strand
ATCCTCGCGGCGCGGCCGCCAGAGGAGAACAAGCGCTTCGATCATGAGGTCTGACGCGCCGGCGCTGCCGGCTGTCGGCGACGTGATCCGCTACGCCTACCTCTGGAGCCACGAGCACGCGGCGGGACGAGAGGAAGGGTCGAAGGATCGTCCGGCGGCGGTGGTGGCCCTGGTTCGCCAGGAGGACGGCCATGATGAGGTCGTCGTCCTGCCGATCACCTCCACCCCGCCGGAAGAGCCCGGCGCGGCGGTCGAAGTTCCCGCCGAAACCCGCGCCCGCCTCGGCCTGCAACGAGAGCCGTGCTGGGTCGTGGTCACCGAGTACAACCGCTTCGTCTGGCCGGGGCCGGACCTCCGCCCCCTCGAAGGCGGCACGGGGCCGTTCACCTACGGCCCGCTGCCCGATCGGGTGATGGCGCAGATCCGTGCTGCCTTCGCGGCGTGGCGGCAGAAGCGCCGTGTCATGGCCGTTCGGCGCACCGAGTAGGTCTCACGCATACTCCGTCCCGGCGGTCTGGTTCTTCAGCGCGACGGTCATCATGCAGCCGGCGGTCGCGTTGTAGGCGGCGCGGAAATCGAAGGCCGCCTCGATGCCGCCCGGGCCCTCGATCGGCGTCTTGGCCAGCGCCAGGTAGACCTCGTGCAGGGTGAAGGTCAGGCTGCGGTTGGCGTCGATGGTGTAGGCGAAGGCGAAGTCCGCCGAGCTGCCATTCTGCGCCTGGGTCAGCAGCGTGGTGTCGGCGAAGCGCACCGTGACCTGGCCGGTGGCGCGGCAGATCCCGGGATCGGCGCCCTCGATCTTGCGATCCGCGCGGATGGTGCGCACCGTCTCGACCGAGTTGGTGAAGCTGAGCTTCGCCCCCGTCACCTGCGCCAGGGCCGAGCCGCTGCGGTTGATCGACCCCTGGGCCTTGTTGAAAGCAGTGTAGGCAGCGCTGGTCGGCGTGCCGCCGGCGCTCGAGGCGCCGCGCGTCGAGCCCTGCCCCATCAGCCCGATGGTCGCGGTGGCGGGGCCGGTCGGCGAGAAGTCGAGCTCCAGCGTGTCGGCGCGCACCCCGGTGCAGAGGTCGTAGGAGGGCACGTCCGGATAGCCGATCTCGATGCTGTTCGAGGGCAGCGCGGCGGCGCCCGAGCCGAAGCTGTGGACGAAGTTCGGGCTGGTGCCGGTGGTGGTCGGGACCCCAAGCAGCAGGCGGAGCCAGTGGCCGATGTTGACGAGGTCGACCGGCACCACCGCCTGGCCCTGGACGGTGACGGTGTCGAGGAAGGGGGCGGCCGGATCGCGGCTGGAGCCGACGCCGATGACGTCGGCATCGAGCAGCGGCTGCTCGGCGCCGAGGTCGCAGGACAGGAAGGGCAGGCGCCGCCAGTCGCCCGCGGGCGCGGTGCCGTAGGTCGCCTCCGGGATCATGAGCAGGCGGCAATTGGCGCCGATGGCACGGGGCATCGGAGGTCTCCGGGATCAGCGGGAGGAAGGAGCGTCAGGCCAGCGGCGAGCCGGTGGTGGTGAAGAACAGCGCGACGGGGACGGAGGCGGCGCGGGCGGCGGCGGCGCCCTCGACCTCGACGTCCTCGAACTCGGGCGCGCCGGGCTGGGCCCATTCCACCGCACCGCCGAGGCTGCGGTCGGTGGTGATGGCGGCGGCGACGTCCACCAGGAGCGTGTCGAGCAGAGCGTTCCGAGCCGCGGGCGTCGGACCTGCGACGGTGACCTCGACCTCGGTCCGGTGCTCGATGGCCCAGGCGAGCGGCGAGAGGATCGCCGCCTCCTCCACGGTCTCGCCGTCGCGGAGGACGACGAGGCCGCCCAGTGGCAGGCGCTGCGGCACCGTCTCGCCGCGAAGGACCAGTGGGGCGGGGTTGCGGGTGGCGAGCGCTGTCTGCAGCCGGCCGTGCAGCGTGGCGATCGCGGTCTCGCGCATGCTCACGGTGCCGCCCTCCCGCTCTCGCGTTCCCAGGCCTGCACGAAGCGTCCCGGCAGCCGGCGCAGCCCCCGTTCGGCGGCGCCCTTCACGTCGAGCCGCCTGGCGAGCGTCACCTGCGGCAGCAGCAGGAACATCGGCACCATCCCCCGTTCCAGCATGCCCCGCGCCCAGGCCTCGCGGCCCTTGCGGTGGCCGGTGCCGATCTCGGCGAGGCCGCCGGCGATGAGGCGGGTCCGGCGGCGCCCGGTCTGCTCCCCCTGGCGCAGCGGCAGGCACCAGACGAAGCCGCGGCCCGACCGGAACGGGCGGAGGAAGCCCTGGCCGGAGGCGAGCATCTGCGCCGGCGTGACCCGCAGGCCCTTCTCTCCGCGCCCTCTGCGCCCCCGCGCCGCGTTGAAGCCGGTCGGGATGGCCAGGAACTTCCGGCCACCCTTGGCGCGGATCAGCGCGCCGCGCTCGAAGGCGTCGATGACGTTCGGCACCT
>JASBVL010000111.1 GCA_029961075.1 Sphaerobacter sp. | reverse complement strand
GCCGCGTGGCCGAGCGCGCGGAGGGTCAGCGGCGGCGCCGGCAGCGCGGGCAGCAGGAGGGAGACGTAGCCGAGCAGCTCCCGGCCGGCCACGATCGGCGCCACGGCCCGGGCCGGCGTCGCCGGGCCGGGCGGCAGCTCGAACGGCGCGCGGGCGTCGGTCTGGTTCGGCCGCAGCCCGCGCTGCTGTACCAGCTCCGCCGTCAGCGGCGGCAGCCCCTCGGCCGGGTCGCCGGAGGGCTGCACCGCGCTCAGCACCTGGAAGAACTGGTCCTGCACCAGCACCGGGCAGTCGACGACGCGGGCCAGCGTCTGCGCGATGGCGGGGATGCCGCGCTGGGTCAGCACGAGCTGGGTCAGCGCGTCGTGGATCTCGGCCGCCCGCTCGAGCAGGTGCCGCTGCTCGTCCAGCTCCCGGGTCAGCTCCCCCAGCCGCCGGATGGTGTGCTCCTGCGCGTCCATCATCCGGGCGATCTCGATAGCGATCCCGGCCTGCATGGCGACCGTCTCGAGCGTGCGGATCTCGCTCGGCCGGTAGCGACGCGGCTCCCGCTGATACCCGTTGAGCGTGCCGATGACGCGGCCGCGCGAGCGGAGCGGCACCGCCAGGAGCGAGCGGATCCCCTGCTGCCGCGCCAGGGTCCGCCAGCGCCGGAAGCGCTCGTCGGTCTCGGTATCCTGCACCACCACGGCGCGCCCGGTGCGGAAGGCCTGGCTGGAGGGGCCCTCGCTCAGGCGCGGGTCATCGATGTGGATCGGGTGGCTCCGGTTGACCGCCTCAACGTAGCTGGCCCCCAGCCCGGCGGTTCCCTCCATGATCAGCACGTCGTCGCCCGGCCGCTCGAGCAGGATCGCGCAGGAGTGGAAGCCCAGCCGCGCGCAGACCGCGGCGGCCAGCGCCTGGAGCGTCGCCTCGAGCGAGCGAAACTGCGTGATGACCTCGAAGATCTCCTGAATGAGGAGCAGGTCGCTCCGCCGCGGCCCCTCGTCGGCGGGCGCTGGCGCCGGCGGCGCCCGATCCAGTCGCTCCATCGGCATGGCTCCCGCTCGGGTGTGGCTGTCCCCGGGACGTTTCCCCAAGTGTAGCAGGCGCGCCGGCCGCGTCGACCGGCTCAGGCGCGCGGCAGCGTGACCGGCGTCAGGCGCTTGGCCATGAGGATGTCGGGGCGGCCGGGGCCGTTGGCGTCGGGCAGGAGGCCGACGACCACGAACCCCAGCCGGCGGTAGAAGTCGACCGGGTGCCGCCGCCCGGGGCGCACCGCCAGCCGCGCGGCGTGCGCCAGGACGTCGGGGTAGAGGTCGAGGTTCGCGGCCGTGGTCGCGTCGGTCTCGTCGTCGGTGCCCAGGTAGAGGGTCAGCCCGCCCCGGGCGCGCACGAGGTCCTCCAGGTCGCGCACCAGCGCCGTGCCGATCCTCTGGCCCTGCCGGTCGCCTCGCACCACCAGCGGGTGCAGCTCCCAGGCGTGGGCGTAGCCCGGGATGCGGCCGATCCAGCCGAGCACGCTGCCGTCGCGGTCGACCGCCACCCGGCTGATCCGGCCCGGGGCGAACGACTCCTGCACCTCGGCCAGCGCCGCGGCGACGGTCGGGTAGCCGATGGGGAGCTGCTCGGTCAGGATCGCCGCCGCCTGCCGCACGCGGTCCGCGGCGGCCGGCGTCAGGTCGAGGATGCGCAGGATGGCGGGGGCCGTGTCTTCGTCTGGGTGCGTGCTCATCGTGCGGATTCCGTTTCCCACATCAGCGCCGCATCGCCGCGTCCGACGTCGGCCGGCTGGCGCGCGCGTTTCCCGATTCAACCTGCGCTACACTAAGGGCTCAATCGGGCGACGGCTACTGTCCGCCGAGCGGCGAGACGAGCGCAAGCCGGGGCCGCGCGCCACGCCCATCGCGAGCGGAGCATCGCGATGCCAGATATCCACATCCGCCGCGCCGAGCGCCGGGACATCCCGGCGCTGATCCGCCTCCGCTGGGACACCTGCGTCGAGCAGGGCGTGGCCGACCAGGCCGACCAGGCGCGCCACGCCCGCTACGCGGCCGCGCTGCACGCCTTCCTCGCGCGCTGGATCGACGACGCGCAGTGCTGGGTCTTCGTGGCGGTCGACGCCGGGACCGGCCAGGTGGTGGCGACCGCCGCGCTGTGGCGCTGGCCGATCCTGCCCTGGCCGGGTGGCTTGGCCGAGTGGCAGGGCTACGTGACCGGGGCCTACACGGTCCCCGCCTACCGGCGGCGCGGCATCGCCCGGTCGCTGATGGCGACGGTGCGCGAGACGGCCGCGGCGCTCGGCGTGACCCGGCTGCTGCTGGAGACGACGCCGATGAGCGCCCCGCTGTACCAGGAGCTGGGCTTCGTGCCGAGCCGGTTCGTGGAGCTGCGCCTGCCCGGCTGAGGCGGGTGGCGCCGTGCTCCGCCGGTCAGACCAGACGGGTGGGCCATGCCAGTCCAGTTCACCACGCGCGAGCTGCGGCGCACGTACGACGAGATCGCCGGGTGCTTCGACCGGATGGAGGCGATCCCGGAGCGGCTCGGCCTGCGCCGGCTGCGCCGCCGGCTGGTGCGGCAGGCGACCGGCCGCGTGCTGGAGGTCGCGGCCGGCACCGGCCGGAACTTCCCCTTCTACCCGGCGACGGTCCACCTCACCGCGGTGGACCTCAGCCCCGGGATGCTAGCGATCGCCCGCGAGCGCGCCCGCCGGCTCGGCCGCCCGGTCGACCTGGTCGTCGCGGACGCCGAGCGGCTCCCGTTCCCCGACCGGTCCTTCGACACCGTGGTCTCGACCATGAGCGTCTGCACCTTCCCCGACCCGGTGGCCGCGCTGCGGGAGATCGGCCGCGTCTGCCGGCCGGACGGGCAGATCCTCCTGCTGGAGCATGGGCGGAGCAGCGTCGGGTGGATCGGCCGCTGGATGGATCGGCGGGCGGACCGGCACGCGCAGGTGATCGGGTGCTACTGGAACCGCGAGCCGTACGACCTGGCCCGCGCGGCGGGGCTGCAGCCGCTCGACGCGCGCCGGCACCTGCTCGGCATCCTCCACCTGATGCGCCTCCGGCCGGCGGGGTAGCCGCGGCCGCGCCCGGCTCAGGGGTTGGCGATCTCGAGCGCGCCCTCGTCGGTCGTGGCGTAGAGGAGCTTGCTGCCGCGCGCGAAGGCGAGGGTGCGGACCTTCACCTCGGGCACCTCGGGTACGCGCTCCCAGGTGGTGCCGCCGTCCTCGCTCCGGTAGAGCCCCCGGATGGTGCCGGCGTAGATCCGCTCCGGCTGCCGCGGGTCGACCGCCAGGGCGAAGATCCCGAAGCCGCGCGCCTGCTCCTCCTGGGGGATCGGCTGGACCAGCGCGTTCACCGACAGGGTCACGTCCTCCAGCCCGGTGCGGCTGAAGCTCCAGGTCGCGCCGTTGTCGGTGCTGACGTGGATGCCGTGCGGCTCGCCGACGATGATGCGGTCGAGCGAGGCGTACAGCGCGCCGCCGCCCCAGAACTCCAGCAGCGCCGGGCCGGTGACCGGGCTGGTCGGGGTTGACACATCCAGGGCCACCACGCGGCTGGTGCCTCCCTCGGAGGTGAAGACCCCGTAGAGCTGGGTGGCCAGCAACCCCAGGCTGGACACGTCGAACCCGGCGACCGGCCGCGAGATCGCCCAGGTTTCCCCGCCGTCGATGCTGATCGCGAGCTGGCAGGACTCCCCGTAGAGGCGGTTGGTGTCGAGCGGGTCGATGACGAGCGGCCGGATGTTCTCCGCCCCGGGGATCGTCTCCCAGGTCCGGCCGCCGTCGACGCTCCGCTCGAACGGCACCGCGTCGCCACCGCGGGCGCACGGCTGGTGGTCGCCGCGGTAGAGGATGTCGGGATGCGTGGGGTCGACCAGGATGTGCGCCTCGGTCGCCCCCGCGGACATCTTCGTCCACTCCCCGCCGTTGTCGCGCCGGTAGAGCGCGTTCCCCGCCACGGCGTAGACGATGTCGAGGCCCGGCGCGGGGACGGCGATCTCGACCACCGGCGCGCCGTCGATGGTGAGCGGGGTCACCGTGGTCCGATCCGGGCTGGCCTCGGACGTCGGGGTGGGCGTGGTCCCCTCACTGCCGGTCGTCGGCGTCGTCGCCGGGTTGCCGCCGACCGCTGCGGTGGGGGCCTGCGCGGTGCCGCCACAGGCGGCCAGGAGCCACAGCCCGGCGATGATGAGGATGGCGAGCTGGTAGGGTCGCTTGGTCATCCCGTTCCCTCCCCCTGGGTTCGACGGCCGGTCTGCCATCGTCGGGCGCGCAGTGGAGGGCGCGCGCCGTGCGGGGCATCGAGCGGGCCCCTGGGTGTCCCGTGGACCGGCCGCTCCGCGTTGCGGGCGGGTCAGGATCCGGCCTGGGCCGGTGCGTCATCTCCCAGGATTACCACGATGTCGTTACCGCCCGACTCTGCCGGGTCGCCTGCGATGACCGCCGACAGGGGGAGGCGCAGCAGCGTCGCGATGTGCCGGGCCGTCGCCGTGTGCCCCCCATACACGATGATGCGCGACTCCGGGTAGTTGCCGGTGTCCGGCGACTGGGCGGTGCTGACGTCGACGAAGCCGGCCTCCTCCAGCCGCGCGGCGGCGTTCGCGGCCAGGCGGTTGATCCGGGTGGCGTTCTCCACCAGGATCGTCGCGGTGAAGTCTGCCTGCTCGGTCGTCGCCGTCGCCGTCGGCGCGGTGCCCACAGCCTGCGGCATCATCTGGTTCAAGATCTCCGCGATCTGATCCCAGTGGGGGATCAGGTAGTAGGGCTCCCCGGGGTTCCACTGCGCCGTCGTGGCGGGCAGCAGGCTGTAGGAGCGGATATCGCTGCCCTTGATCTCCGTCCCCAGCTTGGCCAGCGCCAGCGCATCCCGCGGCGGGACATCGGTCCGGATGCTGTCCCCCAGCTCCTTGAGCAGCTCGGGCGCCTTGGTAATGAGGTTGAGCGAGATGGCCTGCTGGCGCAGCGCCATGAGGACCTGCTGCTGGCGGGCGCCGCGGGCGAAGTCGTTGTCGTCGTGGCGGGTGCGGGCGTAGCGCAGGGCGGTCTTCCCGTCCATGTGCTGCAGGCCGGTGTGGAAGTAGATGCGGGTGTAGTTGAACGCCTCGCCCGGGTACTCGTCGTCCTTGATCGGCGCGGGCACGTCGATCGTTACGCCGCCGAGGGTGTCGACGATCCGCTGGAAGCCCTGGAAGTCAACCTCAGCCACGTAGTGGATGGTGATGCCGAAGTTGTACTCTACCGTCGCCCGGACCAGGCCGGCGCCGGTCACCTCGCTCTGCGCGCCGAGCGAGTAGGCGGCGTTGATCTTCTCGTCGCCGACGCCCGGGATGGTGACCAGGAGGTCGCGCGGGATCGACATCATCCCCACCTGCTTCGTCGCCGGGTCGATGGTGACCAGGATGATCGTGTCGGAGCGGGGCACCTCGCCGTCCTGCCGGTCGTCGACGCCGAGGAGGAGCATGTTGATCCGCTCCTTCTTGTCCCAGTCGGGGAGATCGACCGGCTTGGTGGCGTCTGGGTCGATGACCGGGGTCCCCTCGGGGTTGATGATGACTTTTGGGCGCGGCACCGGGGTGTTGAAGATCTGGTCGTAGGCCTGGTAGGCGCGCAAGAGCGAGGGCAGGACGAAGATCGCGCCCAGCGCCAGCGCAAAGATGGGGAGGGTCATCAGCGCGACGCGCAGCCGCGAGCGCCGGCGCGGGGTGCTCGCCGGGGGTGGCGCCGCGCGCCCGATCTGGCGGATGCGTGCCGCTCCGGGCGCGCCCGGACCGGCCGGGGGCTGCCCTGAGCTGCCCTGTCGCTCCTGGCGAATCTCAGCCGCGTCGCGGCGTCGCGGCAGGCGCGGGGCCGCGGCCGCCGCGGACGCGGCGGCCGGCGGCGTCTCCGGTTGGCCCGCCTGTGCCTGGCGCGCCCGCCGGACATCCTGCGCGCTCAGCCGGCGGCCGCGCGGCGGCCGCGGTCCGACCCGGGGCTGCTGGCGCGAGATCCGTCTCTCTCCAGAGCGATGTGCGTTATCCTGCGTCACCGACTTCCTACTCGTCGCTACCCTGCCGGACACGCGCGCGGATTATAGCACGGGCCACTTCCCAGCCCCGTCGGGGCTGGGGGCGGGCGCGGTCACGTACGCGCGCGGTGTACCATAGACAGGGCAGCGCAGCGGAGTCGCCGATTGACGGCCGCGGCGCCGCGCCGCATACTGTACGTACACCACGAGCCGCCGCCTTCTCTACAGACACAACGCATGCGGACGGGTAAACGTCACAGCCGGTCCTGAGGGGGAAGCGATGATTCTATCCGATCGTGACATCGTGCGAGCGCTCGAAACGGGCCGCATCAAGATCACACCCCCGCCCGACCTCGAGCGGCAACTGGGCTCCTGCTCGATCGACTTCCGGCTTGGCAACACCTTCATGGTGTTCGAGCACTCGCGCTTCTCCTACATCGACCCCCGCCACCCGCAGTCGATCGGCGACGCGATGCGCACCATCACCGTCCCCGACGGCGAGGCGTTCATCATGCAGGCGGGCGACTTCGCGCTGGCCTCGACGCTGGAGTCGCTGGAGCTGCCGGACGACCTCCTGGGGCGGCTCGAGGGGCGCAGCAGCATCGCGCGGCTGGGCATCACCGTCCACAGCACGGCGGCGGTGTTCGAGCCGGGGTGGGTCGGCACGGCGACGATGGAGCTGTCGAACCTGGGGCGGATGGCGGTGGCGCTCTACCCGGGCATGCGCATCTGCTCCTTCACCTTCGAGCAGCTCAGCTCGCCGGTGATGGTGCCCTACCGCCAGAAGCGGGGGAACAAGTACGCCGGGCAGATCGACCCCAAGCCGAGCCGCCTGGCGGAGGAGATCGCCCGGGCGCTCGAGGAGGGCGAGTAGGCCCGGGGTGATCCGGGAGCGCCGGCGTCGCACGGAGCCTCGCCGGCTCCCGTTCGCTCGACCGCCCCGGCGCGCGGGGCGGGTGCCCGGGGCTCAAAGCCCCGGGCTGGAGGGCGAAGCCCACTGAAGGGGCTGGGCGTGTGCCTCCGCGCCAGGCCCGTTCGATCACGCCAGGTCGCGCAGCCGAACCGCGCCTCGCGTGGCGACGCGCCGCCCGAATCGGGCGGTGCGCCGTCCTCGGTAGGGGCGGGCCGTGTGCCGAACGGAGCCTCCCGCGGGCGGCCTTGGCGGCCCGACGCCCGCCCGCACCGGCCATCCCGGCGGGCGTGTCCCGAGCTGCGCCGGCTGGCCGCCCGCGGGCGCACGGAGCGGTGCCTCGTACGGACGGGGCGTATGCCGCACGGAGCCGCCCACCTCCACGACGGGCGGGCACAAGGCCCGCCCCTACCACGAGCGTGGGACGCGAGACGTGGTGTCATCCAGTGCCGCAGGCCGCGCCCGCCTACAGCTTCTTCAGCCGGAGATACCAGCTCTTGTAGTCGTACTCGCCCTTCTTGGCCTCTTCGGCCGCCAGCGCCTGGGCCGTGGTCGGCGCCGGCACGACGACCTCCTTGCCCGGCTCCCAGTTGGCCGGGGTGGAGACGCCGTACTGGTCGGTCGTCTGGAGCGCGTCGAGCAGGCGCAGGAACTCCGGCATCCAGCGCCCGGTCGTCAGCGGGTAGTAGACCATCGCCCGCAGGACCCGCTTGGGGTCGATCAGGAAGACCGCCCGCACCGCCGCCGTCGCCGAGGCGCCGGGGTGGATCATCCCGTACAGGCGCGACACCTTCATGTCCAGGTCGGCGATGACCGGGAACGGTACCTTAACCCCAAGGTTCCGCTCGATGTCGTGGATCCAGGCCAGGTGCGACGTGAGCGCGCCGACCGACAGCCCGAGGAGCTGGGCGTTGCGCCGCTCGAACTCCGGCGCCAGCTCGGAGAAGGCCACGAACTCGGTGGTGCAGACCGGGGTGAAGTCGGCGGGGTGGCTGAAGAGGAGCACCCACTTGCCGGCGTTGGTGAGGTCGGACAGGCGCATCGGGCCGTGGGTGGTGACCGCCTCGAAGTCCGGCACCGGCTCGTTCAGGCGCGGGAGACTCGGCACCGTCGCGCCGTCGTCCATGGGACGACACTCCTTCCGCGTCGCGGCACAGCAGCGGGCGGGCGGGACGTACCCACCCGCCGCAGCGTGGCGACCGGCCGCGGCCGGCGGCCGTGCCGCGCGGCCCATTGGGCACCGGTGCGCCGTCAGGCCGGCTGGCGATCCGCCCTGGCCCCGGCGATGGCTCTCAACGCCGCGCCGTCGCGCGGCATTCCCGCGCGCTCACGCCGGCTTGGCCGGGGTCGGGGTGACGCCGGCCGCCTGGTCCTCGAAGCGGGCCAGGATGAAGAGGAGCGAGGAGAGCCGGTTCAGGTAGGCCAGCACCTGCTCGTTCTCGATCTCCCCCTCGTGCGCCAGCTTCACCACCAGCCGCTCCGCCCGGCGGACCACGGTCCGCGCCACGTCGAGCGCTGCGCCGGCCACCGTGTCGCCGGGGAGGATGAAGTGGGGCGGCAGCGGCACCTCCGTGGTGAGCTGGTCGGTCTCGCGCTCGATCCGCGCCACGTGCTCCTCGGTGATGTGGTAGCGCTTCTGCTGCATGTCCGGCGTGAAGGCCAGCTCGGCCATCAGGATGTAGAGGTCCCGCTGCACCGCCAGCAGGATGTCCTTGGTCCGCTGGCTGGTCGCCAGCGCCCGGGCCAGCCCGAGGCAGGAGGTAGCCTCGTCGAGCGTGCCGTAGGCCTCCGGCCGGGGCGCGTACTTCGGCACCCGGCCGCCGAGCAGGTCGGTGTAACCCTGGTCACCCTTGCGCGTGTAGAACATCGCCGTCGCTCCCTCCGCTGTCGTCCAGCCCGATTGTGGCACATCCCCTGCCAGGCGGCGCGCGCCGCGCCGGGCTAGCGGTCGGCGCCGGTGCCGGCGAGGGCCGCCGCCGCGCCGAGGAGCAGGAACGCCCCGGCGAAGAGCCAGGCGACGGGGTCGGACGCGCCCGCCAGCGGCCAGGCCCACCAGTCGCGCTCCACGCCGGGGCGCACGCCGAACATGGCGGTCAGGAGGACGAAGCCGACCGGGAGGATCGGGGCCGCGTGCGGGCCGACGAGGCGGCGGCCGAGGAGGGTCAGCCCCACGTAGCCGAGCGCGTTTCGCCCGGCGGCAGGGGCCGTGTCGCTCACGTCCGCTGCCCAGAGCAGTCCGCAGGCCCCGAGGGCCAGCGCGGCCACCGCCAGGGCGTAGGCCGTGTCGAGCAGCCGCATCGGGCGGCAGGCGACGGCCTCCGCCCGCGGGTCACCCGCCCCGAGCGCGTAGGCCACGACGGTCGCCACCGCGAGCGGGAGGAGGAAGGCGAACGGCAGGGCCAGGGTGCTCCCGACGCGCAGGCTGGGGATCGGGAGCGCCAGGTCGCCGGTCAGCAGCAGGCTGGCCGCCAGCGCCAGGGCGACCGCGACGCAGGTGCGCGCCCGCCGCACGCGGAGCCACAGCGTCATCCGGCGGGCTCCAGCGGTGGTGCGACCCCGCAGGCGCGCATGGCGGCCAGGTTGCCCGCGAGCCAGGCCCGCTGCTCGTCCGGCGGCAGCGCGCGCACCGCCGCGACGGTCCCGAGGATCTTGTCTCCGTTCACGTGGGTGCTCGCGTAGCGGTCCGGCGGCACCCCGGCGACATCGACGAGCCAGGCGATGACGTAGTCGCGCGCTTCGAAGCCAAAATAGGGAACCTCGCTCCTGAGGGCGCAGGGTGGCACCGGCGGTAGCACGCCACGCGCGAGGGACAATACGATCTCCTCCTCGTTGTCCGACCTGATTGTGACTCTGCCGGTGCTCGACGGGAGCACCTCTGACCACTCCTCGCTAAACCTGGCCGGGAGAGGGACCCCAGCCGCCAGCCAGGTGGGCGCCACCTTTGCCACCACGCGGGCGGCGGTGGCCAGCCGCGAGCGGTGCTCGGGCCAGACGCAGACCTCCGGCGGGCCCGGGGCGCAGACCAGCACCGACGGATCGCGCGGCACGGTTGGGTTGGAGTCCATCCCACGCACAAGCCAGAGGCCGGTCGCGATGCCCAGCGCGGCGGCGAGCGACGCCAGACCGAACTGGATCCGGGCGAACGGCTGCCGCAGCAGCACGAGGGCAGCCACGAGGAAGCCGACCACGACCGTGATCGCGCTGACGACGGCCCGCGGGGCGAGATCCGAGTCGATTGCACAACAGCCGGCCCAGGCTCCTGTCGGGAAGTCGAGCCAGACCGGGAGAATGGCGGCCGGCAGCGCCATCCAGGTGAACATGAGGAGGAAGGCAGCCGGCACCGCCACCACCGGGCGGAGGCGCAGGCCGATGGCGAAGCCGAGCAGCGCCTGCGCTGTGACGACGCAGGTCTCCACGCCGACGACCCGGAGGTCCGGCCAGGCGAGGACGCCCGCATCCGCGAACCGGATTGCGATCGCGGCGCCGAGCGCCCCGAGCCCGGCGACCAGGACCGGCGCCAGCGACGCCCCTGCTACCACGACCGCCGGGCGTGCGTGGGGCAGCCCCCACCAGCCGGCACGGTGCAGGCGGCCGCCTTCCCAGGCACCGAAGGCTGCCACCGTCGGGCCGATGACCGACACCGTCCAGCCGGCCACGGACGTCAGCGCCAGCGGGTAGGGGTCGTAGGTCGCGGGGTAGATGATGCGGGCGTAGCCCATGGCGACCAGGGCTAGGATCGGCCCGAGCCAGGCGGCCGGGCTGATCCGTAGGATCGTCTGGACGGCCATCAGCGCTCCCCCGTCACGATCTGGGCGTAAGCCGCCTCGGCGGGGCGCGCCCCGCCGCCCGCGGGGGCCAGACCCATGAACTCCGCCACCGTACCCACGAAGCGGATGACGCCGTCGTCGAGCACCACCACCGTGTCGAACAGGTCGGTCAGGTCATCCACCTGGTGGGTGGACACGACGACCGGGCGCTCCGGGGGGAGGGCTGCGAGCAGCTCGCGGAAGCGCGCGCGCTGTGCCGGGTCAAGGCCGGCCGTCGGCTCATCCAGCAGCAGCACCTGCGCATCATGGACGAGAACCTGGGCGAGCCCGACCCGGCGGAGCTGCCCGCCAGAGAGGGTCGAGGTCTTGCGCTCCGCCAGGTCGCTGAGAGCCACCTGGCGGAGCGCCGTGGCAGCGGCCGCCCAGGCCTCGCGCCGGCTCAGCCCCTTCAGCCAGCCGGCGTAGGCCACCTGCTCCTGCACCCGCAGCCCGGGCACGGCGTGAATCTGCTGCGGCATCCAGCCGACCGCCCGCCGGTAGGCGGCGCGATCCCGGCCGCGCGCCGGGCAGAGGTCCCCGAAGCGGACTCGACCGCTCGAGGGGCGGAGGGCGTCGGCGCCCAGGGCCAGCAAGGTGGACTTGCCGGCCCCGTTCGGCCCCAGCAGCACCGTCCGCCCCGGCGGCACCTGCCAGGAGAAGTCGGCCAGCACCGGGCGCGCCGAGCGGCGGTAGCGGAAGGTCACCTGCTCGAAGGCCAGCTCCACGGCACGCCTCGGCTTTCCAGCCGCCGGTCGCGCGGACCGGGGTGGCGCGTTGCGGCCTGCGACGGCGTTCGCGCAGCTCGTCCCGTCTCGTTCGACTGAATCATTCGTGCGCATGATAGCCGATTGGACAGCATGTGGCAATGATGCTGATCTGCGCCGGCGCGGTTTCATGCCATACCCCCGTGCTGCGCATGGTGACCCGGCACCGCCCGGGCCGTCCCCGCGCCGGGTTCGCCCACCCGGGCACGCCGGGCGCCAGCCGGTCCCGCCCCGCCCGCCAGGTGTTACACTCAACGCCACGGGATGTGAGCACCGAGGTGCCGTGCTGGTTGGGTGCGGCCAGGCGGGATGGGGACGACCGCTGGGTGCCGGCTCGAGGAGCGTTGTGCTGGAGAGGAATACGACCATGGTGGCGACCGTGCGGGCGGTGACGCCGGGCAGCGAGGCGGCGCGGGCGCTGGAGGCCGATCTCCGCTGGCGGATCAGCGGCGAGGTGCGCTTCGACCAGTACACCCGGATGCTCTACAGCACCGACGCCAGCAACTACCAGATCGAGCCCGTCGGTGTGGTGCTCCCGCGCACGGTCGACGACGTGCGCGTGGCCATCGAGCTGGCCGCCAAGCACGGCGTGCCGGTCCTGCCGCGCGGCGGGGGCAGCAGCCTGGCCGGGCAGACGGTGGGCGCCGCGCTGGTGATCGACACCTCCAAGTACCTCAACCAGATCCTCGAGGTGGACCCCGGCGCGCGGGTGGCGCGCGTCCAGCCCGGCATCGTCCTCAGCCAGCTCAACGCCAAGCTGGCCCGCTACGGGCTGATGTTCGGCCCCGACCCGGCCAGCGCCGACCGCGCCACCATCGGCGGCGTCGTCGGCAACAACGCCTCCGGCTCCCACTCGATCCTCTACGGCATGACCAAGGACCACGTCCTGGCCGCGCACGTCTTCCTCTCCGACGCCACCGAGTTGACCTTCCGCGCCCTCACGCCCGATGAGGTGGCGGCCAAGGCGGCGCAGGACTCCCGCGAGGGGCGGCTCTACCGCGCCCTGCTCGACCTGCGCCAGCGCTACGGCGCGGCCATCGCGCGCGACTTCCCGCGCCACTGGCGCCGCGCCACCGGCTACAGCCTGCCCGAGCTGCTGGTCGAGGACGGCTTCAACCCAGCGCGCCTGCTGGCCAGCTCCGAGGGGACGCTCGCCCTCGGCGTCGAGTACACCATCAACCTCGTGCCGCGGCCGACGCGCACCGCGCTGGTGCTCTTGCAGTTCGACGACCTGGTGCGCGCCATGGAGGCCACACCGACGATCCTGGAGTGCGAGCCGTCGGCGGTGGAGCTGATGGACCGCATGCTCATCTCGCTCACCCGCCAGCAGCCGGGCTACGCGCGGCAGATCGCCTTCATCACGGGCGACCCCGACGCCATCCTGGCCGTCGAGTTCTACGGTGAGAGCGAGGCGGAGCTGCGCGGCAAGGTCGAGCGCCTCACCCGGCACCTGGCGGCGCGGGGCGTGGCGCAGGATCCGCTGCCGGTCTACGACCCGAAGCAGCAGGCCGACGTCTGGGCGGTGCGCAAGGCCGGCCTGGGGCTGCTGATGAGCATCAAGGGCGACGCCAAGCCGATCGCCTGCATCGAAGACGTCTCGGTCCCGGTCGAGCACCTGGCCGAGTACGTCCGCGAGATCCTGCGGCTGGTGGCGGAGCACGGCACCCGGGCGGCCTTCTACGCCCACGCCAGCGCCGGCTGCCTCCACGTGCGCCCGCTGGTGAGCCTCAAGACCGCCGCCGGGGTGCGGACGATGCGGGAGCTGACCGAGGCGGCGGCGGAGCTGGCGATCCGCTTCGGCGGCGTGATGAGCGGCGAGCACGGCGATGGGCTGGCCCGCGGCGAGCTGAACGAGCGGATCTTCGGCCCCGAGCTGTACCGGTGCATGCGCGAGCTGAAGGCGGCCTTCGACCCGGCCGGGCTGATGAACCCCGGCAAGATCGTCGACTGCCCGCCGATGACCGAGCACCTGCGCTACGGGCCGGACTACCACACGCGCGAGCCGAAGACGCACCTGAGCTTCGCCCGCGAGGGCGGCTTCGCCGCCGCGGTCGAGATGTGCAACGGCGCGGGGGTCTGCCGCAAGCTGGGCAGCGGCACGATGTGCCCCTCCTACATGGCCACGCGCGACGAGCGCGACACCACCCGTGCCCGCGCCAACACGCTGCGCGCCGCGCTCTCCGGCCGGCTGCTGACCCACAGCCAACTGACGGCCAAGGAGACCTACGAGGTTCTCGACCTCTGCCTCTCCTGCAAGGCGTGCAAGACGGAGTGCCCCTCCAGCGTCGACATGGCCAAGATCAAGACCGAGTTCCTGGCGCAGTACTACGATGCGCACGGCACCCCGCTGCGCGCCCGCGCCTTCGGCCACATCCACCTGATGAACCGGCTCGGCTCCCGGGTCGCTCCGCTCGCCAACCTCGTGCTGCGCAGCCCGCTGAGCCGCGTCGGGAAGCGCGCCCTCGGCGTCCACCCCGCGCGGGAGATCGCCCCCTTCGCCCGCCAGACCTTCGAGCAGTGGTTCGCGGCGCGCCAGCCGAGCGCACCGCTCGGCACGCGCGGGGTCGTGGTCTACTACCACGACACCTTCACCAACTACAACTACCCGGAGATCGGCCAGGCGGCGGTGCGCCTGCTCGAGGCGGCCGGCTACACGGTCGAGATCGTGCGGCAGCGCGCCTGCTGCGGCCGGCCGATGCTCTCCAAGGGGCTGGTCGAGGGGGCGCGCAAGCTGGCGCGGCGCAACGTCGAGGCGCTGGCCGCCTACGCGCGCCAGGGGGTGCCGGTGGTCGGCACCGAGCCGAGCTGCATCCTGACGCTGCGCGACGAGTACCCCGACCTCCTGCCGGACGACCCGGTGGTGGCGCAGCTCGCCAGCCACAGCTACATGATCGATGAGTTCCTGGCGCGCCTGGCCGCCGACGGCGAGCTGGACATCGCTTGGCGCGCGGAGCCGGGGCCGAAGGTGCTCTTCCACGGCCATTGCCACCAGAAGGCGCTGATCGGCGTCGGGCCGTCGCTGTCCATCCTCAAGGCGGCCGGCTGCGAGGCGGAGGAGAGCGGCGCGGGCTGCTGCGGCATGGCCGGCTCCTTCGGCTACGAGGCCGAGCACTACGAGGTGTCGCGCAAGATCGGCGCGGAGCGGCTGTTCCCCAAGGTGGAGGCCCAGCCGGCCAGCGCGATCATCGCCGTGGCCGGGGTTTCCTGCCGGGAGCAGATCGGCCACTTCACCACGCGGCGGCCGATCCACATCGCCGAGGTGCTGGCGCAGCGGCTCGCCCCGGCGGCGCGCGCCGCCGGGGCCGTCCCGGCCGCCCAGGCGGCGGACTGAGCCGGCCCCGGCCCGCACCGGCCGCCGGCGGTGCCGTGGGCGGTGACACGCGCTCGCGCGCCGCCACCGGCATGGCGTGACCCGCGGCGCACACCGCGCCATCGTGTGCGGCGGGCCGCGCCAGCGGCCTGCTCTCCCTGTCACCCTGCGCGGAGTCGAAGGATCTGCCCGGCGCCGGCCGGCGGCGACGCCGCGGCCTTCGAGGCGCCCGCGCGGGGGCTAGACCGGCTCTTCGCCGAGGGCGATGGCGAGCAGCTCGATCGCCACGCTGGTGCTCGCGCCCGAGGGGTCGAGGGCGGGGTTGAGCTCCACCCAGTCGAGCGAGCAGATCGGCAGGTCGGACTCCCGCAGCAGGCGCAGCAGCCGGGCCGCCTCGCGGAAGGTGAAGCCGCCGTGCGCGCGGGTGCCCGTCCCGGGCAGGAGCAGCGGGTCGAGCACGTCCAGGTCGAAGCTGACATGGACGGCGTCGGCGCCGGAGGCGGCGATCCGGCGGATGAGCCCGGCCACGGTGGCGTCCAGCCCGCGGGCGTCGATGGTGGCCATGGTGGCGTAGTGGATGGTGCCCTCGGCCAGCCAGGACCGCTCGCTGGGGTCGAGGTCGCGGATGCCGAGCAGGGAGACGTCCTCGGGGCGGATGGCGGAGCGCCCTGTGAAGAGGCGGGTCGCCACGGCGGGGCCGCGGCCGAGGGCGATGGCCAGCGACATGCCGTGGACGTGGCCCGAGGGGCTCGTCTCAGGGGTGTTCAGGTCGCCGTGGGCGTCGATCCAGATGACGGCGAGCCGCGTGGCCGCGGCCGCGGCGGCGGCCAGGGTGCCGATCGCCAGCGCGTGGTCGCCGCCGAGCGTCAGTGCCAGCGCGCCGGTGCTGAGGGCGGTGCGCACCGTCTCTGCCAGCGCGGGGCTGGCCGCGGCGATCGCGTCCAGATACATCGCCTGGCCGGGGCAGGCGCGGCCGTCCAACGGCGCGTCGCCGGTCGGCATCGGGACCGTGACGCTGGGGAGCAGCCGCTCGTGCAGGTGGGGGAGGCGGCGGGCGGCCCGGGCGCGGAGGCCGTCGTCGAGCACCGCCGCGCCGCGCTCGACCCCGGCGCGCACCGCGCCGAGGGCCAGCGGCACGCGAATCGGCTGGATCGGCGCGGTGCGCAGGCGGTTCGGCGCCGCGCGGCCGGTCGCGCGGGCGTGCTCAGTCGCCACTACATGATCTCCGGTGCCGCGATCCCGAGCAGGCCGAGGCCGTTCACCAGCGTCTGCCGGGCAGCGGCGACGAGTGCCAGGCGGGCCGAGCGCTGCGGCTCCGGCGCCTGGAGCACGGGGCAGGCGCGGTAGAAGTCGTTGAAGCGCTTGGCGAGCTCGTAGACGTAGTTGGCGATGACCAGCGGCTTGTACTCGCTGGCGGCGCGCTCGACATCGCTGGGGAAGGCGGCGACGTGCTGGATCAGGTTGATCTCCTCCGGGGTGAGGTCGACGAAGTGCAGCCCCTCGGTCGGGATCGTGTCCACCTTCTCCAGGATGCGGCAGGCGCGGGCGTGCGCGTACTGGATGTAGGGGGCCGCGTGCCCCTCGAAGGAGAGGGCCTCCTCGATATCGAACACCAGCACGCGGTTATTGTCGCGCATGAGCATGCCGTACTTCATGCTGCCCAGGCCGACGTCGCGCGCGATGCGCTCCTTGAGCTCGTCCGGGAGCGCGGGGTTCTTCTCGTCGATGATCTCCCGCGCCCGCCGCAGCACGCGGTCGGCGACATCCTCGTACAGGACGACGTTGCCCGACCGGCTGCTCATCGCGCCCGTGGGCAGCATCACGGTCTCGTAGCTGAGGTGGTAGCACTTCGCCGCCTGCGCGAAGCCCCACAGCTCCATGACCTTGAAGATCTGCTGGAGGTAGAGGCTCTGGCGGACATCCACCACCCAGATCGCGCGGTCGACGTGGTACTGCTCGAACTTGATCTTGGTCAGCGCCAGATCCTTGGTGGAGTAGAGGGTGGTGCCGTCGGAGCGAAGGATCGGCAGCGTCCGGTAGGTCTCCTTCTCCAGCCCCAGCTTCTCGTCGATCTTGACCACCGGCAGCCCGTCACTGATCTCGGCGATGCCCTTCTCGAGCAGCTCCTGCACGATCTGGCGGCCCAGCTCCTCGACCTCGCTCTCGTAGAACCAGACATCGAAGTGCACGTCGAGCTGCTCGTAGATCCGGTTGAACTCCTCCAGGCTCCAGTCCCGCGTCTCTTTCCAGAGCGCGACGAAGGCCGGGTCCTTGGTCTCCCAGAGCTGGAAGGTCTGGCGGACCTCCCGCTGCCACTCGGGCACGTGCGGCCACCAGTCGAGGTGCGCGGCCAGCCGCTCCCAGCGCTCGAGCCACGCCTCGTAGTCGGCGGGCGTGGGGAGCTCCGGCTCGCCGGCGGCGCGCTCCGCCGTCTGCTGCGGCGGGCGCTGGCGCGCGGCCTCCAGCATCTGGGTGAGCTGCTTGCCGACGATGGGCCAGAAGTGCGCGATGGTCGCGTCGTCGTAGAAGGCGTCGGGCTTGATCTCGCGCGCGTGGGCGATCTGGCCGAGCAGGTAGGCGACATCCTCGCCGACCGGGTGCGCGCGCCAGAGCTCCTTCATCATGCGGTCGACCGCCTCGCGGAAGGCGGGGTCGTTGCGGGCCAGGTCGTTGAGGAGGTCGACCACGTCCTGCCGGTAGTTCAGCCGCTGATCGGCCTCGGTGTAGATCTCGCCCAGCCAGCGGCCGCGCTGCTCCCGCGGCGGCTCCTCGCCCCGGTGGAAGCGCTGGTAGCACCACAGCGTCTTGATGACGTGCAGGCCGATATCGCCGATGTAGTTCGCCTCCAGCACGTCGAACCCGGCGAAGCGCATGATGCGGCTGAGCGCGTTGCCCAGGCAGACGTTGCGGAGGTGCCCGATGTGGAATGCCTTGTGGGTGTTCGGCTGGGAGTACTCGACCATGACCCGCTCGGACTTCGGCTCGCCCCGGCCGTAGTCCTTGCCGTGGGTCAGCACCGCGCGCACCAGCTCGTTGCTGAAGCGGTCGGTGTCGAACGTGATGTTGATGTACCCGTTGGTGGCCTCGACGCTGGCGAAGCCGCCCACCTCCCGCAGCCGCGCCGCCACCTGCTCGGCGATCTCCTGGGCGCGCTGGCGGACCAGCTCCTGGGTGCGGCGCTTGGCCTCCTTCTTCGAGAGCCCCTCGAGTTCGGCGGCGTGCTCGGCCGTGACCTGCTCGGTCGCGATCTGGTAGCAGACCGAGGCGGAGGTGCCCCAGACGCCGGTGAAGGGGATGGCGCGCATGTCGAACTCGCGCCGGCCGTAGCCGAGCGCCTCCAGCGCGTCATTGATCAGGGCGGCGGCCCGCCGCTCTTCGGTCTGAAACGTGGTTACCATCCCAGGCTCCTGCTCGTCAGGCGTTGTGCGTCAGACGTCGTGCATCATACGTCACGCCTCATGCGTCAGTGCGGATGCGTGGTGCGTAGTGCGTATTGCGTATTGCGTACTGCGTATTACGTGCTTCTCTCGTCTCGTCCCGGGTGGGAGGATGACAGGAGATGAGGGGATTCCACCCCACCATGCATCACGCACTACGGAATACGCAATACGCACCACGCACCACGCACCACGCACCACGCATCACGGCTCACGGGTCGCGCACGACGCCTCATCCACCGGCTGCTCGCGCCAGCCGCGGCGCGCGGCCCAGTAGCGGTTGGCGCGGTGCAGGCTCTCGAACGTCCCGGCGTCGGTCCAGAACCCTTCCAGCTCCACCCAGCGGAGGAGTCCGTCGGCCAGGTAGAAGTTGTTGACGTCGGTGATCTCCAGCTCCCCGCGCTCGGAGGGCGTCAGCCGCTCGATGTAGTCGAACACGCGGGCGTCGTACAGATACAGACCGGTGACGGCGTACGGGCTGGCGGGCTGCTTCGGCTTCTCCTCGATGCAGAGGATGCGGGTCGGGTCGTTGGGATCGAAGCGGGGGCAGCCGAACCGGTGCGGGTCCGGCACCCGCGCGAGGAAGAGGAGCGCACCGCCCGTGAAGCTCTCGACCGCGGGGCGGATATCGGCGTCGGTCGTGTTGTCGCCGAGAATGACGCAGATGTTGTCGCCGTCGGCGAAGTCGCGGCACAGGCCCAGGGCCTCGGCGATGCCGCCCTCGTTCTCCTGGTAGGTGTACTCCAGGTGGCGGATGCCGAGGTGCTTGCCGTCCCGCAAGACGCGCAGGAAGTGCCCGGCGTGGGGGCCGCCGGTGACGATCATGATGTGGTCGATCCCCGCGTTGACCAGCGTCGCGATCGGATAGTAGATCATCGGCTGGTCATAGATCGGCAGCAGGTGCTTGTTCGTCGCGTGGGTCAGCGGATAGAGCCGGCTGCCCAACCCACCCGCGAGAATGATCCCCTTCATCCCAGCGTTTCCCCGTCCGGCGTGCGTGCGCCACTGCGGCCGGGTGGTCGCTCCCTCGCTGATCCGGCGCAAAGCCTGCCCGCGCCGGTCTCCCGGTCCGGTGGAGAGTATAGCATCGGGTCACGCACCGGCTCGGGATCCCCGCGCTAGAACGGGGCGGGGACGCCCACCTCGGCGCCGAGCGCCCGCAACTCGGCCAGCACCTTCGGGTGGACCGGGATGCCGTTCGCCCGCCGGTCCGCCTCGGCCAGGTCCTCCGGATCGCCGGGCACGTAGACGCGGGGCTGGCCCGCGACCGGTTCGGCCGCGCGCAGCTCGGCCAGCATCTGGTCGATGTCGGCCAGGAACTCGTCCGCCGGGCGGAAGGCGTCGATGCGCCAGGCCATGAAGGCGTGGCCGATGTTCGCCGGGCGGGGCGGCACCGTGCGCGAGCCGGCGACGTAGCGGCTCCAGGCGGCGCCCGCGAGCGGGCCGCAGAGCGTCTCGACGAAGAGGGCGAGCGCGTAGCCCTTGTGGCTGCCCGACTCCCGCGTGGCACCGAGCGGCGTCAGTGCGACGGCCGCGAAGGGATCGGTCGTGATGTTCCCCGCCGCGTCGAGCGCCCAGCCCCAGGGGATCGGCTTCTCTTCGCGCCGCGCGATCTCGATCTTGCCCCAGGCGACCGTGCTGGTGGCCAGATCGATCACGATCGGGCGCTGCGTGCCGGCCGGGATGGCGACCGCGATCGGCGCGGTGCTCAGGTAGGGCTCGCGGGCGAAGGTGGGGACCACCAGGGGTGTCGCATTCGTCATCGCGACGCCGCACAGCCCCGCCTCGAGCGCCATCATGGCGTAGTAGCCGGCGATACCGAAGTGGTTGCTGTGGCGCACCGTCGCCATGCAGAAGCCGATCTCCTGGGCTTTCTCGATGCAGCGCCGCATGGCCCGGTAGGCGGCCGGATGGCCCATGCCGTTGTCGGCATCGAAGGCGATGGTGGCCGGCGTCTCGGTCACCACCCGGAACGCCGGGCGCAGGTTGATGAGGCCCTTGCGCAGCCGCTCGGCGTAGTAGCCCAGGCGCGGGACCCCGTGCGAGTCGATGCCGCGGATGTCGGAGGCGATCAGCACCTCGGCGGTGATCGCGGCATCCTCGCGGCGCAACCCGAAGCCGACCAGCACGTCGGCCGTGAACTGCTGCAGCACGGCGGCATCGATCCGCTCGCTCGGCTCGGCCATCCGGTCCTCCCACTCGTCGCAGAACCGACCCTGCCAGATTCCCGCGGGGCGCATCATACCGCGCCCGGCCCCCGCCGCGGCAGCGCCGCCGCCACGCGGTTGTCACGGGCCGTGCGGCACCTGTTGTTCCTTTGGGATGGCGGATGCTCTAGACTGGGGCTACGATGCCAAGCCGGAGGCACGTGGCGTGCCAGGACGGCGGTGCGGCGCGCCGCGCGCGGGTTCGCGGCGCTGCGGGGTCGGTGAGCAGGATGGGAGCGCAGGCAATGATCGGCACGGTGGTTGTTCCCCTCGATGGATCGCCGCTGGCGGAGGAGGCCCTCCCTTACGCCGCCGCCATCGCCGAACGCTCCCAGGCACCACTCCACCTGCTGCGCGTGATCCCACCCGACGCCCCGGCCGCCGCCGAGGAGGAGGCCCGGCGCTACCTCCGGGAGAAGGCGCGCACCTTCGGCGACCGCGTGCAGCTCTCGGTCCACATCGGCCATCCCGCCGAGCAGATCATCGACAGCGCCGCGGAGATGAGCGATCCGATCATCGTCATGACGACGCGTGGCCGGAGCGGCATCGGCCGCTGGATCTACGGCAGCGTGGCCGACCAGGTGGTGCGCGCGGCCGAGGTGCCGGTCCTCCTGATCCGCTCCGGCATGCCGCGGCGGGCGACGGACACGTTCCGCCGGATCCTGGTGCCGCTCGACGGCTCGGCCTACGCCGAGGCGGCGCTCCCCGTCGCCGTGCAGCTCGCGCGGGCCTTCGATGCGGAGCTCGTGCTGGTGCGGGTCGCGGAGACGTCGCAGATCTACCGCACGCTGACGCCGACGGCCCCGACCCCGATCGCCGTCGAGACCTTGGACGAGATCGCGGCCCAGGTCCGGTCGGAGGCCCGATCGTACCTGCACCAGGTGGCGGAGCGGCTGCAGCGCGAGGGGGTGCGGGTGCAGTCGGAGGTCCTGGAGGGGTTCCCGACAGAGCAGCTCCTGGCCTACGAGCGCGACCAAACGGTCGATCTCGTCGTCATGGCCACCCACGGCCGCAGCGGCGTGAGCCGGCTCGTCTTCGGCAGCGTGGCCGAGCGGATCCTGCGGCTGGGGCAGACGCCGGTCATGATGGTCAAGCCGACAGGCGAGCTCGCCAGCGCCGACGATGGCGACCACTAGCACCGGCAGTTGCCGGCCCGCCCCGCGCCGCGGCCCAGGCCGCGGCGCGGGGTCGTGCTCTCGCCACCGACGGCGCGCGCGACGGCGAGGTCAGCGTGGGGCCGTCGCGCCCGAACCTGGGCATTCTGTCATCCCGGGCGGGGTCGCGCGCTGCCCGCGGCCGCGGGCGCGGCCCCCCGGGGCTTCCCGCCGGGTGATCCAGCCGCTATACTCAAACAGGTAGTTAGACGGTGGGGACGGCCGGTTTGCCCCGCCTGGGGTGAGGCGGCCGCTTCGTTACTCATGGAGTCGGAGACGCTCGATGAAGACCCTTGCGCACATCGCGGCCGTGGCTGTGGATCTGGGCTCGCTGGTGCGCGGGTGGTCGAGTTCCTCGTGCCGGAGCTCCAGTAGTTCCTCCAGTTCCTGTGAGGTGGCGGCACTGGAGGCAATGCTGACGCTGGAGGTAGCCGGTGAACGACGTGATCCGACTCGCCTGTGACCTTGACGGGGTTCTGACCGAGCATCCCCGCATTCTCGCCCACGCGGCCAACGACACCTACGGGCTGAGCCTGCCGCCGCACGCCTTCGTCGACTCGGCGAGCTGCAACGTGCCGGCCGAGATCCGGCGCTGGGTCTACGGGCCCGACGGCCCGGCCCGGCGGCTGGCCCCGGTCCCCGACGGCGCCGCCTTTATCGCCGCCGCGATGGCGGCGTTGGGCGCGGAGAACGTGTTCATCCTGACCGCGCGCCCCGAGGAGTCGCGGGCCACGACGGAGGAGTGGCTCCGGGCGCATGGCTTCCCGCCCTGCCGCCTGGTCTTCGCCGAGGATAAGGTCCCGGTGGCGCTCGCGCGGGGTGTGACCCATGCGGTCGAGGATAGCCTGCGGCACGCGACCGCGTACGCGGCGGCGGGGATCCGCTGTCTGCTGCTGACCTCCGACCCGGCGCCGCCGGGGGAGTCGCCGCTAATCGAGCGGGTCCCCGACCTGGAGGCGGTCCGCGCGCGCCTGCTGGGCGAACCGGACGACCGCGAGCCGGCAGAGGAGCGCCGAACGATTCGCTACCGTATCGTCATCAGCGACGTGATCGACCCGCAGGCCCGCGCGCGCCTGGCGCGCGAGGCGGAGTTGATCGACGTGGACGGCCAGGATGTGGCGGCCCTCACCGCGGCGCTGCGGGACGCCGACGCCCTGATCGTGCGCAGCGAGACGCAGGTCACGCGGGAGGTGCTGGCCGCCGGCCCGGCGCTGCGCGTGGTCGCGCGGGCCGGCACGGGGGTTGACAACATCGACGTGCCGAGCGCGACCGCGGCCGGCATCCTCGTGCTCAACGCCCCCGGGGCCAATGCCGTCTCGGCGGGCGAGCACACCATCGCCCTGCTGCTCGCCCTCACCCGGCAGATCCCGGCGGCCAACGCCGCCGTCCATGGCGGGCGCTGGGAGCGCAAGCGCTTCCAGCCGTTCGATCTGCAGGGCAAGACGGTCGGCATCGTGGGGTTGGGGCGCGTCGGCTCGGTGGTGGCCCAGCGGCTGCGGGCGTTCGAGACGCGCCTGCTCGGGTACGACCCCTACATCGCGCGGGAGCGCTTCCAGCAGCTCGGCGTCGAGCCGGTGCCGTATGAGCGGCTGCTGGCCGAGTCGGACGTGGTCACCTTCCATGTCCCGGCCACGCCGGAGACGATCGGCATGCTCGACGCGGCCGCGATCGCGCGGCTGAAGCCGGGTGCGCTCGTGATCAACTGCGCGCGCGGCGAGGTCGTGGACCAGGCGGCGCTGGCCGCGGCCCTCCGCGCCGGCCGGGTCGGCGGGGCCGCGGTCGACGTGTTCCCGGAGGAGCCGGCGCACACGAGCCCGCTCTTCGGCCTCCCCAACGTCATCCTGACGCCGCACATCGGCGGCTCCAGCCGCGAGGCGCTGGCCGCCGTCGGTGAGATGATCAGCACCACGACGCTGGCCGCCCTGCGCGGCGAGGCGGTGCCGAACGCCGTCAACCTGCCGCCGGCCTCGCTCCAGGGGCCGGAGCTCCAGCGGCTCACCCACGTCGCCTCGGCCGCCGGCCGCCTGCTCGCGGTGCTGCGGTCGCGGCGCCCGGAGCGGCTGGAGGTCATCGTGCAGGGCGCGGTGCCCCCCGATGTGGCGGAGCGGGCGACGGCCGCCGCGCTGGCCGAGGCGCTGCGGCGCTGGACCGATCGCCGGGTCACGCCGGTCAACGCCCGGCTCATCGCGCAGGAGGTCGGCCTGGACGTCAGCATCGTCGTCGGTGACGCCGACCCGGCGCGTGTGCCCGAGTTTGCCTTCGAGGTCGATGGCGACGACCCCCATCGCGTCACGGTGCGCTGGGATCGCCACGAGGCGGGCATCCTCGAGGTGGACCGCTTCTCGCTGGAGCGGCCGCTGGCCGGCGATCTCCTCATCACCCGCCACCGCGACCGCCCCGGGATCGTCGGCCGCATCGGCACCATCCTCGGGCGCTACGAGGTCAACATCGCCGGGATGCAGGTGGGGCGGCACGAGCGCGGCGGGCAGGCGATCATGGTCCTCAACGTGGACGATGCCATCCCGGAGGCGGCCCTGGCCGAGATCGTGGCCATCCCCGGGATCGAGTCGGCCTACGTCGTCTCGCTCCCCCCGGCTGAGCCCGAGTCGAGACGGATGAGCCCGGTCGTGGCCCAGGCCGCCCGCTAGCGGGCGGCCTGGGCCACGCGGGTGGCGCGGGGGACTGGCGCGTCGCCGGAGGGGCGCCGTCCGGGAGGGGGAGCGCGCCGGCCCACGGCCGGCGGCCGCTCAATCCGCCGCCGCGACCTGGGCGGCGTGCGGGTCGATGGTCCGCGTGGCCAGCGCCGGCTGGGCGAAGCGCAGCAGGCGCAGCCCGTTGAGCACCACGATGATGGTGCTCCCCTCGTGGCCGACCACGCCGAGCGGCAGCGGCACCTCGCCGAGGAGCGTGGCGGTGACCAGGACCACGATCACGCCGAGGGCGAAGGTGAGGTTCTGCCGAATGACCCGGCGCGCCGTGCGGCTCAGCTCGATGGCGTAGGGCAGCTTGGTCAGGTCGTCGGCCATCAGCACGACATCGGCCGTCTCCAGCGCCACGTCGGTCCCGGCCGCGCCCATCGCGATGCCGATGTTCGCCGTGGCCAGGGCCGGCGCGTCGTTCACGCCGTCGCCCACCATCGCCACCATCGCCCCCTGGCGCTGCAGGTCGCGGATGGTGGCCAGCTTCTCCTCCGGCAGGAGCCCGGCGCGCCACTCGTCGATGCCGACCTGCCGCGCGATGGCCCGCGCCGCCCGCTCGTTGTCCCCGGTCAGGATGATGGTCCGCTTCACCCCCAGCCGGTGGAGTGCGTCGATGACCGCCGGGGCGACCGGGCGGATGACGTCGGCCACCGCGATGACGCCCAGCGGGCGGTCCGTGCCGACGAACATGAGCGTCTTGCCCTGCTCGCGCAGCGCGTCGGCCGGCGCGCGCAGCGCCTCCGGCAGCGCCAGCCCCTCGTTCTCGAGCAGCGCCTCGTTCCCGATCCGCAGCACCTGCCCACGGACCACGGCGCGGACGCCCCGGCCGGGAACCGACTGGAGGTCGGCCACCTCCTCATCCGCGAGCGCGGGGATGCCGAGCGCCGCGGCGTACTCCACGACCGCGTTCCCGAGGGGATGCTCCGACAGCCGCTCCACGGCCGCCGCCAGCAGCAGCATCTCGCGCGTGTCCACCCCGTCGACGGTGATGACGTCGGTGACCCGCGGCTGGCCCATCGTCAGCGTCCCGGTCTTGTCGAAGGCGACGGTGTCCACGACGCCGACGTTCTCCAGGTGGACGGCCCCCTTGAAGAGGATGCCGCGGCGGGCGCCGTTGGCCAGCGCCGAGAGGATCGAGGCCGGCGTCGAGATGACCAGGGCGCAGGGCGAGGCCACCACCAAGAGCGTCATCGCCCGGTAGAACATCTCGTGGAAGTCGCGGCCGAGGAAGACCACCGGGATGATGACCACCAGCGCCGAGGCCACGATCACGCCGATGGCGTAGGCCCCCTCGAAGGCGTCGGTGAAGTGCTGCGTGCGCGACTTTCGGCTGCGGGCCTCCTCGACGATGCGGACGATCTTGGCCAGGGTGCTCTCCTGGGCCAGGCGCTCGACCTGGATGCGCAGCAGGCCGTGGCCGTTGATCGTCCCGGCGAAGACCGGATCGTTCGGCCGCTTGCCGACCGGGAGCGACTCGCCGGTGATCGGCGACTGATCGACCGCCGACTCGCCGGCCAGCACTCGCCCGTCGATGGGGATGCGCTCGCCGGGCTTGACGATGACCGTGTCGCCGATGATCAGCTCCTCGACCGGGACGTGGATCTCCTGCCCGTCCCGCACGACGAGGGCGTCCGGCGGGCTCAGCTCCATGAGCGCGCGGACGGCGCGATGGGTGCGGTCGAGGGCGTAGTGCTCCAGCGTGTTGCCCAGCGAGAAGAGGAAGAGCAGCATGCCCCCCTCGACCCAGCCGCCAATGGTGGCGGCGCCGAGCGCCGCGAGGACCATCAGCAGGTCGATGTCGACGCTGCGCTGCAGCAGCGAAGCGATCGCCTGGCGCGTGGCGTAGAAGCCGCCCGCGAGGTAGGTCAGCACATAGAGGCCGGTCTGGACCGCGGGCGGGATCAGGCCAAGCCTGCCGAGCAGCCAGCCGCTGACGAGGAAGACGAGCGTGGCGGTGGTGGCGACCACGAGGTGGTAGCGCTGCCACCAGGTCTCTTCCTCCTCCGGCTGCGGCGCGCGGCCGGTCGTGCCGACCGCGCCGTGGACCTGCACGCCGGCGCGGTCGATCGCCCGGGTGATCTCCGGCAGTTGCTCCGGGGTACCGGCATACTCCACCGCCAGCCGGCGGCTGGCCGGGTTGGCGCTGGACCAGATGATGCCCTCCCGTCCGCGCAGCCGGTGCTCGATGGCGCCCCCGCAGCCACGGCACGACACGCCGTTCAGCGCGAACACGCAGCGGTGGAACCGCTCGCCGAGCTGGACGCCGACCCGGTCGGCAATCTGCTGGACCGTGGCGCGCGAGATGGTCGCCGGATCGTAGCGGATGCGCAACTCGCGCCGCTCGGCGTCCAACGCCACCGCGCCGATGCCGTGGTGCTGGGTCAGCGTATCGAGGAGCAGCTCCGCGCAGTGCGGGACGGCGCAGTGTCCTTCAGGAAAGGGGATCGTTCGCTCGTTCATCGTCACCACCGGGGGTTGGGCCGGCGCCCGGCGCCGGCCGATTGAGAATGAGTCCTATTCGCAACGGAGTCTACCGGATCGGACGGCGCTGGTCAATGGACAATTCGTGTCAGGGCCGTCAAGGCGCGTGCCGCCGGTGTGACTGGTGGGCGGGCCCCGGGCTTGACGGGCCCGCGATAACCTGCTAAAAGCCGTATGATAGTTAGTCACGCGGTCGGCCCGGCGGCGCCGGGAGAGGGGCAACAGCGATGCATGCCGGCAACGGCTTGATGGAGCGGATCGCGACGCACTGGCGGGCGCTGCTGGAGGCGCTGGAGGGCATCCCGGAGGACGCGCTGGTCGCGCCGGGCGCGGTGGGGACCTGGTCGGTCAAGGACCTGCTCGGGCACATCGCCATGTGGGACGCTGTGTCGGCCGCCCGAGTCCGCCGGCTGATGGCGGGCCAGCCGGCCCGGCTGCCGGGCGAGCCGCACTGGCAGACGCGCAACCAACAAGAGGCGGCGCGCCGCGCCGCGTGGCCGCTGGAGCGCGTCTGGAGCGAGCTGCACGAGACGCACGCTGAGGTGCTGGCGACGCTGCAGGCGGCGCGCGAGGCGGGCGTGACCGTCCCGGTCAGCGTCGTCAAGGACTGCACCTACAACCACTACGCTGAGCACATCGCCGACCTGCTCGCCTACCGCCAGCGGATCGGCCGCTGAGCGCGCCGTGCGGCCCGTGCCCCGGGCGGCCGCGCCGGGTATGCTTGCGCCGGAGGTGCCGGTCGCGCGCGCGGCACCTCTCCACGACGGGGACGGCGGCGCGCGCGATGGGCAACGGGGGCGTGGCGCAGCGGGGGCAGGTGGCCAGCTCGGGGCACCGCCGTGGCGGCGAGCGTCGGCTCGTCCTCCTCGGCCTGATCTTCCTCGTCGGGGTCCACCTGCGCACGGTGCTCCTGGGCGTCCCGCCGGTGCTGCCGCTGATCCAGCGCGACCTCGCGCTGTCGTACACCGCGACCGGGCTGCTGACCGGCCTGCCGGTGCTCATCATGGGCGGCGCCGCCTGGGCCTCGGGGCGCGCCATCGAGCGCATCGGCGGGCGGCGCGCGGTGACCATCGGCCTTGCGCTCCTGACGGCCGGCGCCCTGCTGCGCGCGTCCTTCCCCGCCGCCCTGCCCCTCTACCTCTTCACCGCGGTGCTGAGCCTCGGGATCGCCCTGTCCCAGACGGCCGTGCCGGTACTGGTCCGCCACTGGTTCCCGCGGCACATCGGGCTGGCGTCCGCCCTGTACACCGATGGCATCATCGCCGGGGAGGTGCTGGCGGTCGCGGCGACTGGCCCGCTGCTGCGCCACTGGCTCGGCGCGGAGTCCTGGCGCGCCTCCTTTGTCTTCTGGGGCCTGCTGGTGGTACCCGTGCTGCTCCTGTGGCTCGCGCTGACGCCGGCCGCGGAGCTCCAGCCGGCGCGGGCTGGCGGCGGTGTGCCCTCCGCCTCGGCGTCCCCGCGTCCGGCGCCGGCCCGGCCGCGGGTGCGCGCCTGGCACCTCGGGCTGATCAGCAGCGGCGGCGGCTTGATCTACTTCACCATGAACAGTTGGATCCCGTCGTACAACGCGGCGCTGGGCCACGCCGACGCCACCGCCCTCGCGCTGACGCTGCTCAATGCCGCGCAGATTCCCGTCAGCCTCGCCCTGACCGTCGTGGCCCAGCGTCTGGTCGGCCGGCGCTGGCCGTTCATCGCGGCCGGGGCCATCTGTCTCGGCACGTTGATCGGCTGGGCGACCACGCCCGTCACCTGGCAGCCCCTCTGGGTCATGGTCTTCGGCGGCGCCTCGGTGGCGGTGCTGGTGCTCGGCACGGCGCTCCCGCCGCTCCTGGCTCGCCCGGGGGAGGTGGCGCGCCTCACCGGCGCCACGCTGACCGTCAGCTACGGGGTGGCCTTCGCCGGGCCGTTCGTCGGCGGCTGGCTCTGGGACCAGTTCGACCGGCCGGTGCTGGCCTTCACGCCGATCGCGGCCGCCAGCCTCGTCCTCATGCTCCTCGGCGCCCGGTTGCCCCGCCCGGACAAGGTGCCGGGCAAGGTGGCGTAAACCTCCTTATTCACTAGGGAGCCCCACGCTGCCTCATGTGGTCTCCACCAAGACCGAACACGCATGCGCTGCAGTACTGACCTGTCTCTTCAATCGGTGCCAGGAATCCCTCCAAACCACTTCGGGAAGAACTCGCTCTCTGCCAGGTACGTTGCAAAGTCCTTAGAGCCTTCTAGCTCGCCATTTCTCTTTTTGATACGATAGGAATAAACAACTTCAGAGAAGCTTCGGTACATGAGCTCGTCCTGTAGGTCGTTGTTGCGGCTGAACGTGGCGGGCCAAATGAGATAGTCCCAGTAGGCAAACTCACCTCCCCGCGGTATGGGTCGCGCCGGATCCTTGCCCGCAGCGATGTCGCGGAGCTTGCGTGCAATCTCACTACTGGGGTCACCAATGGCAACGCCGATCTGGGCCTCAAGGTGTCGGACAGCCTCTCTGGTCGGAAAGTCGTACTGGACGATGCGCTCTAAGATCCAGGGATAGAAGTCCTCCGGATCATCATTGAAAGAACCGACAGGCGCGCTCGCCAAAGCGTGAGCGTTTCTCACGCGCACCGCGTTGTCGCGCAGATATCTCAGTCCCGGCCTATCCCATGTGCGGCCCGCCTCGCTGACGGCCATCTCGATAGCCATTTCAGGGTCGGTCCATTCGAGCGGGATCTGTGTTGAGCCCCGCTCATGAGATGCGCACGATGTGATGGTCCCACTCAGCAGTGATAGGGTGATCAACGCTACAACGGAAAACAAAGTAGGAGTAAAACTATCGCGCCTGACAAGAGGCGTCAGAATCATGGTCACTTCCTTTCCGGGCACTCATCATGACCAGCCAACCAGCTCATCAGCTATTCACGCGTTATACGAAAGGCCCGTGCATTATCAAGATCCTACTCAAATCTAGGAATAGAAGACGATGGCGCAAGCATGACAGGGAGCCCAGGCTAGGTTAGGTTGGGAGAAGTTGGCTGAAGCCAGCCGGGATTGGATCACATAACGGTAGTTGCCGGTGGTCAGTGCGATGGCCCCGGCGCTGCGGGGTGCTATCGTGCCACTTGCCCATGGTAGAGCCCTGGCTGCGCGTCCGTCTCCGGCATCGGTGCCAGCCCGGAATACGCCCTCGCCGCGCGCCGCCAGCCCAGAGCGAGATAGGTCCGGCGTGGCGAGCGGGGCGCTCGGAGCCAGCGCGCCCCAGCGCCGGGGACGCACCGCTGCGGACGCGCGGCCAGCCGTCCCACCGGGAGGCATGATGCGGGCCACGCCACCCCTCCGGTGCTTGCTGCTGGTGTTCGCCCTCGCGGCTCCCTTCTGGCTGCTCGGGGCGCTGGTCACCACGCCGGAGCGCGTGCCGATCGGGCTGCCCCTCAGTGCGCTCCAACTGGTCTGTCCGCTCATCGCCGCCGCGCTCCTGGTGTACCGGGCCGACGGCAGCGCGGGCCTCAGGCGGCTGCTGACGCGCGCGGTCCGCTATCGGGGCATCGCGCCGATCCGGTGGCTGCCGATCTTCCGCCTGATGCCGGCGATCTACCTGCTGGCCGACGGCATCCAGCGTTTGCTGGGCCGGTCGCTGCTCGACCTCCGGTTCCCGCTCCCGACGATCCTGGCGCTCTTCCTCGTGCTCCGCATCGCCGCGCTCGCGGAGGAGGTCGGCTGGATGGGCTACGCGACCGACCCGCTGCAAGCCCGCTGGGGCGCGCCGGGGGCCGCGATCATCCCGGGCCTGGTCTGGGCGGCCTTTCTGCAAGGCACGCACCGGCTCGAGTGGATCGTCTGGCATCGATCCGGCGGCGTTGCCCTGCGCGTCCTGATCGCGTGGGTCTACAACAATACCGGACGGAGCGTGCTGGCGGCGGCGCTGCTGCACACCACCGACAACGTCAAATGGCAGCTCACCGAGATGAGCGGCGCCCCGTACGATCCGGCGATCAACGCCGCGATCATGGCCGTTGTGGCGGGGACCGTCACGCTCCTGTGGGGCCCAGCCACCCTCGGTCGCTTTCGCTCCCCGCGCCCGGTGACCTTGAGCCCGTGAGCGGAGCGCCGCCACGGTGGCGCGGCGATGGCACGGCCGACACGTGCATCCTTCTCCGATGACGACCGCCATCGAGGGGTGAGGGCCGGTCCCGCGTCCCATCCTGCCGCTTGGCCGGCGCCAGGTGGCCCGCCCTGGTGCCCGTTGGCCGCCCCGAGCGCACGGCGCCTGCCCCGACCGAGGCTGGTCCCGGCTTGACAACCCGGGCGTGCTGGCTACCATGCGGGCGGGGTTGTGGGTTGCACCGGAGCCATGGGGCCGGTTGCGGCGGGGACACGGGTGGCCGGACCGGCGCACGGCTCCCAGACAAGGGAAGGTGTATGAAGAATCCGCAGGATCTGCTTGGCTCGGTACAGTGGCGACTGGCCGGGCCATTCCGCGGCGGTCGGGTGGTCGCCGTGGCGGCCGACCCAGGTGACCCGCTGACGTTCTACTTCGGCGCCTGCGCCGGGGGCGTCTGGAAGTCCCAGGATGGCGGGGCGACCTGGCGCAACATCTCCGATGGCTTCTTCAAGACGGCGGCCGTGGGCGCCCTGGCGGTGGCCGAGGCCGATCCGAACGTGATCTACGCCGGGATGGGCGAGGCGTGCATCCGCGGCAACGTCTCCCACGGCGACGGGGTCTACAAGTCGACCGACGGCGGCAAGACCTGGCAGCACTGCGGCCTCGCCGAGACGCGGCACATCGCCCGGGTGCGCGTGCACCCGAAGGACCCGGACCTCGTCTACGTCGCGGCCTTCGGCCATGCCTTCGGGCGCAACCCGGAGCGGGGCGTCTTCCGCTCCAGGGACGGCGGCAAGACCTGGGAGCAGATCCTCTACCGCGATGACAAGACCGGGGCCTGCGACCTCTCGATGGACCCGCGCAACCCGCGCGTCCTCTACGCAGCCATGTGGGAGGCGCAGCGCTACCCGTGGAAGCTGGTCAGCGGCGGCGAGGGTAGCGGCATCTTCAAGTCGACCGACGGCGGGGACACCTGGGTCGAGTTGACCAACAACCCCGGCCTGCCGACTGGGCTCAAGGGGCGCATCGGCGTGGCGGTCTCGCCGGCCAGGCCCGACCGGGTGTGGGCGCTGATCGAGGCGGCGGACGGCGGGCTCTTCCGCTCCGACGACGGCGGCGCGACCTGGAAGCGGCTGACCGACAACCCCGAGCTGCGCCAGCGGCCGTGGTACTACATGCACATCTTCGCCGACCCGGTCAATCCCGAGACGGTCTACGTGCTGAACCTGGGCTTCTGGAAGTCGACCGACGGCGGCAACACCTTCGTCGGCATCCCGACCCCGCACGGCGATCACCACGACCTGTGGATCGACCCGCGGAACCCGAAGCGCATGATCCACGGCAACGACGGCGGGGCCTGCGTCAGCTTCGACGGCGGGGTCACCTGGTCCAGCATCTACAACCAGCCGACGGCGCAGTTCTACCACGTGACCACCGACACCCAGTTCCCCTACCGCATCTACGGGGCTCAGCAGGACAACACCACGCTGAGTATCCCGAGCTACTCGGACCGCGGGGCCATCACCGCTGACGACACCTACCCGGTCGGCGGGGGCGAGAGCGGCTACATCGCCGTGCGCCCCGACGACCCCAACATCGTCTACGCCGGCAGCTACGCCTCGCGCATGACCCGCTACGACCACCGCAGCAAGCAGGAGATCGACATCACCGTCTGGCCGAACGACCCGATCGGCTACGGCGCGGAGTCGATGAAGTACCGGATCCAGTGGACCTTCCCGATCGTCCTGTCGCCGCACGACCCGAACGTGCTCTACGTCGGCGCGAACCACGTGCTCCGCTCGACCGACGGCGGGCAGAGCTTCGAGGAGATCAGCCCGGACCTGACGCGCGGCGAGCCGGAGACGCTGAAGCCCTCCGGCGGGCCGATCACCAAGGACAACGTGAGCACCGAGTACTACGGCACCATCTTCGCCTTCGCCGAGTCGCCGGTGCAGCCGGGCGTCCTCTGGGCCGGCTCCGACGACGGGCTGATCCACGTCTCGCGCGACAACGGGCAGACCTGGCAGCACGTCACCCCGCCCGACCTGCCGGAGTGGGCGCTGATCTCGATCATCGAGCCCTCGCCGCACGACCCGGCCACGGCCTACGTCGCGGCGACGCGCTACAAGCTGGACGACTTCACGCCCTACCTGCTCAAGACCAACGACTACGGGCAGACCTGGCAACTGATCACCAACGGCATCCGCGAGAATGACTTCACCCGGGTGATCCGCGAGGACCCGGTGCGGCGCGGGCTGCTCTACTGCGGCACCGAGACCGGGGTCTACGTCTCCTTCGACGACGGGGCGCAGTGGTACCCGCTCACCGGCAATCTCCCGGTCGTGCCCATCCACGACCTGGTGATCCACGACACCGACCTGATCGTGGCGACGCACGGCCGCTCCTTCTGGGTGCTCGACGATCTGACTCCGCTGCGCACCTGGCCGGACGTGGCGCCCGAGGCGCCGGCCACGCTCTTCCCGGTCCGCCCCGCCTACCGCCTGATGCCGCCGCGGCGCTGGCCGAGCGCGCAGACTCTGGGGTACAAGGCGTACGTCACCACCGGCGGGAGCCAGGCGCTCGGGGAGATCGTGTCCGACGGGGCGGGCGGCACCCGCGTCGAGCTGCGCACGGCCGGGGAGAACCCGCCGGTCGGCGTGCTGGTCCACTACTGGATCGAGGCGGAGGCGCCGCAGTCGGTGGCCCTGAGCTTCTACACGGCGGACGGCCAGCTCATCAAGCGCTTCGCCAGCGACGACGAGCAGGCCAAGGGGCCGAAGCCCAAGGCGACGCGCGGGTTTCACCGCTTCGTCTGGGACATGCGCTACCCGGACGGCACCGACCTGGAGGGCGTCCGGCTGGCCGCCTACTGGGGCGGCGGCGTGATCGGGCCCAAGGCGGTGCCGGGCACCTACGAGGTCCGGCTGGAGGTGGACGGCCAGATCGTCGGGTCGCAGCGCTTCGAGATCCGCAAGGATCCGCGCATCCCGGCGACGCAGGAGGACCTCCAGGCGCAGTTCGACCTCCTGATGGCCATCCAGGCCAAGCTCAGCGCCGTGCACGAGGCGGTGCTGCACAGCAAGGCGCTGCGCGAGCAGATCGCGGCCTGGCAGGAGCGGCTGCGGGCGGCGGATCAGGCGGCGCTGGCCGAGGAGGCCGGCAAGGTCGCCGCGCTGCTGGCGGAGGCCGAGAACGAGCTGGTGGAGTGGCGCCACAAGGGCGGCGCGGACGCCTTCAACTACCCGCCGAAGGTGAACAGCAAGCTGGCCTCGCTCCAGGGCACCGTGTCCTACGGCGACGGGCGGCCGCCGAAGCAGTGCTACGAGGTCTTCGACGAGTTGAGCCAGTGGGCCGACGCGGGCATGGCCCGGCTCAAGGCGATCATCGAGTCCGAGGTCGGCGAGCTGAACGCCAAGATCGCCGCCGCGGGCGTCCCGCCGCTGGGCTAGGGGCGCCCGCCGGTCCCCCCTTGTGCGACCACCGTCCGGGGCGCACGCGACGTGCGCCCCGGACCCTGCCTCGGACCGCGCCGCGCCCGCTCACCCGCCATACCGACCGGCGCGGAGCGCGGCGACAGCCGTCTCGCCGCCGCGGCGCGAAACGGATGCATCGAGTCCGTCATAGCCGGCGGCCGCCAGCCCGAATGCACCGCGTCCGGCAGGAGCGTGCCGTGTGCGGGGCGGGGACTCCCGCCTCCTGGGGTCCCTGTCGTCCCGCGCGGCACCCGCCGTCCGCCAGGCAGCGTCCCCCGTCATCCGGCGCAGTGCCCGCCGTCCGCCGGGCGGCAGGCTGTCATCCTGCTGAGCGGAGGGCCGAACAAACGGCCCGGCCCCTCTGTCATCCTGAGTGCTCGGGCTACCGCGATCGGTCCGCGGTGCCGGTCATCCTGAGCGGAGCCAAGGATGACCGGCACCGCGGCATCGTGCCGATGACACATCACGCTGGTCGCAGCACTGAGCGCAGCGAAGGATCTCTGCGTGGGGTGGCGACGCAGCGTTGAGATCCCTTCGGCAGGCGCAGGGCAGCCCGCGGCGCAGGATGACGAAGGGGCCAGGCCCCTGCTACCACGGCCAGTGCGAGCGCGCCGTACCGGCAGCCCGACCGATCCCTCGTGCATCAGAAGAGCTGTGCGATCGTGCGCATCGGAAGGAAGAGGCGGGACGCGTCGTCCTGGAAGCGCTGGAACTGGTGGTGTTCGGAGAAGGCCCGCGCGGCGTCGTCCTTCGCATCGACCACGACGGCCATGGCTCCGATCTCCGTACTAAGCCGCAGCGAGCGGTGCAGCGCGTCGAGCAGGAGGAGTTGGCCGAGGCGTCGGCCCCGGTAGCGGCGGTCGACCGCCAGGCGGCCGAGCAGGATGGCCGGGAAGACCGGATAGCGCCCGAGCCGCCGCGCCACCTCTTCCGGGAGGCTTGCTGGCTCGATTGAGATCGCGCTGAGGGTGTAGTACCCGGCCACGCGGGCCGTGGCCGTGTCGTGGAGTACGTAGACCGCGGCCAGCTTGCGGCGGACATCCTGCCCGGCTTGCTGATGGAAGTAGCGGTCGAGCGGTTCGACGCCGCACGAGAACGCGGCGCGGTCGTGCCGCGGCCCAAGCGGCTCGATGCGGAAGCCCTCGGGCGCCACCGGCTATTCGCCCATGAAGCGGCGGTAGCGCTCGACCGCGGCGCGGAGGGTCTCGCCAGGGGCCGGCGGATGCAGCACTGCCTCGGCGAACGCGGCGCTGTCGCGGGCGCTGAGGGTGATCACCTGATGCTCGCGGATGGTTGCCTCGGCGGCTTCCTGCAGGGTCCCGACGATGAAGTCGGTGAGAGAGCGGCCGCTGAGGTCGGCGGCACGCTGGAACAGCGCCTTCTGCTCGGACGTGATGCGCGCCTCGAGGCGAGCGGTCTTCTCGGGATTGCGCCGGACGTGGCTGGTCATGGTTCTCCGCCTGTCGTTGATCAGGGCCATTCGTGGCAGGAAGTGTACGGCAGCGAGCCGTACGGATCAAGGGCTCCCAGATGTCTCGCCGGGAAACGGTCATGGCCCGGCCGGTGTCGCATCACCGGAGGTGCGCTACAGCGGCAGGCGGATGAAGATCGGCTCGGGGATGGCGCGCAGCACGAACATGACCAGGCGCCAGTAGCCGGGCGTGTAGACCACCGCGCGGCCGCGTCGCATCGCCGCGTAGATGTCGCGCCCGACCCGCTCGGGCGAGGCGAAGAGCGGCCCCTTGCGCAGGTGGGCTGTCATCGGGGTGTCGACCATGCCCGGCTTGATTGTCACCACCCGCACCCCGGCCTTGCGCAGCCGCGCGCGCAGTCCCTGGAGGAAGATGCTGAGCGCCCCCTTGGCCGCGCCGTAGACGTAATTCGAGCGGCGCCCGCGGTCGCCCGCCACCGAGCTGATCACCGCCAGCGTGCCGCCGCGCTGGCGCTCCAGCTCGTTCGCCAGCAGCGTCAGCAGGGCGATGGTGCTGGTGGCGTTGGTGTGCCACTCGCGCAGGGTGGCCTCGACCGAGGCCTCGCTCTGCTGCTGGTTCCCCAGCGTCCCGTAGGCGACCAGCGTGGCGTCGATCCGCCCGAGCGCCGCCTTGGCCGCCGCGAGCATGGCGGCGTGGCCGTCGAGGTCGGTCAGGTCCAGCGCGTAGGTGTCGACCTGGGTCGCGCCGCGGACGAGGAGGTCATCGCGGATGGCGGCCAGCCGCTCCGGCGAGCGGGCGACGAGGAAGAAGCGCGCCCGGTCGGCGGCGTAGCAGCGGGCCGTGGCGGTCGCGATGGCCGAGGTGGCCCCGATGATCAACACGGTGGGCGTTGTCGTCGCGGTGCTCATGCGCTCCGTCCATCCTCGCTCGTGACGCGCCTCCAGAAGCTGGAGGAGAAGTGCGGGTCGACATAGCGGGCGAACTCCTGCCAGCGGGGGAAGCTGGCCCGGAAGGTCGTGGCGCTCATGCGGGCGTCCTTGGCCGGGTAGAGCGCGCCGCCGCTGGCGCGCACGACGGCGTCGAGGTCGTCGAGCAGGCGCAGCGTCGCCGCCCCCTGGAGCGGGAAGTCGAGCGCGAGCGTCACCCCCGGCCGGGGGAAGGAGAGCATCCCCGGCGACGGCTGGTCGCCGAAGGTCTTGAACACGGTCAGGAACGAGCCCTGCCCGGCGCGGCGGATGCGGTCGAGGATCTCCTTGATGGCCGCGTTGTCGCCGTCGGTCGGCACGACGCACTGGTACTGGAGGAAGCCGCGCCGGCCGTACATGCGGTTCCAGGCGTGGATGGTGTCGAGCGGGTAGAAGAAGGGCTCGTAGGGGATCACCTTGCGCACCCGCGCGGCGCGCTGCCGGTGGTAGTAGACCGTGTTGAAGGCCCGGATCGTCACCGTGTTGAGCACGATGCCGGGGAGGTCGACCGGCACCGCCAGGCGCAGCGTGCGATCCGGCAGGCGCTTCGGCCGCTCGGGCGACGGGTCGTGGTTGCCGCGCATGAAGTGGCCGCGCACGTAGCGGCCCCCGCCGACGAAGCAGTCGACCCAGGCGACGGTGTACTCGTAGCGGTCGGCGGACTCGGCCGACAGCGCCAGGAACTCGTCCAGCGACTCGAAGCGGATCTGCTCCTCGTCGATGAAGGCGTTCGCGATCGGCTTGAGCCGGATCTCGGCCCAGGTGATGAGGCCGGTCAGGCCCAGCCCGCCGATGGTGGCGCGGAAGAGGTCGGCGTGCTCCGCGGGTGAGCAGATCAGGCGCTCGCCGGTCGAGCGGACCAGCTCGAAGCGCAGCACGTGGCGGCCGAAGGTGCCGGCGACGTGGTGGTTCTTGCCGTGGATGTCGTTGGCGATGGCCCCGCCGACCGAGACGAACTTGGTGCCGGGCGTCACCGGCAGGAACCAGCCGCGGGGCACGAACGTCGCCAGGATCTGGTCCAGCCGGACGCCGGCCTCGCAGCGCAGCACGCCGGTCTGGTCGTCGAAGTGGATGAAGCGGTTGAGGCCGCTGACGTCGAGGAGCGTGCCGCCCTCGTTCAGGCAGCTATCGCCGTAGCTGCGGCCGTAGCCGTAGGGGAGCACGCTGCCCGGCAGCGCGGCGAGGTCGGGGAGCTCGTCGCGCCAGGTGATCGGCACCACGGCCCGCGGCCGGAGGCGCGGGTAGCGTCCCCAGGAACCGTATTCGCGCACAGTCGGATCGAGCACGACCACCTCTCCGCGTCGTACGCTGCTGGTCGTGGGTTCGCCGCAGCGCGGCCCGGCCAGCGCAGCGCCGCCCAAGAGGATACACCACCGCCCGCGCGTTCGGGGGCGGCAGTGCCCTCGCTGGTGGCCGTCCCGCTCTCGTGCCTGGCGTGGCTGCTCGCGCGGAGGCGTCAGTGCGCCCGGCCCAGCGCCGCCGGGGGCGCGGCGAGCTGGTAGAGGGTGACCCGCACCCCGTTGACCACCAGCTCGTCGGCCTTCGCGCCGTGTGCCGCCAGCCAGCCCTCCAGGATGCCCTCCGGGTCGTCCGCGCCAATCCGGTCCGGCGACAGCACCAGCCAGAAGCGGGTGGCTGCCCCGGCCTCCTGCTGGAGCAGGCGCACCATCTCCGCTTCGTTGAACCAGGCGTCGGCGGTGAAGCTGCGCATGGGGATCGCCGGGTACGCGGCCAGGCGCGGCTCCCGCTGGGCGAAGTACTCGTAGGTCGTGATCAGGTAGCCGGGGGTCACCAGGATCACGTCGCCCGGCTGCGCGCGGTCCGCCACCCAGGCGTAGGCCGAGCGCCAGTCCTCCTTCTGCGCGGTGTGGGCCCGGTTGACGTCGCGCAGCGGCCCCCAGGCGAAGGCGACGAGCAGGAAGGCGGCGGCGATGCCGAGCGGCCAGAGCCGGCGGTGGCGGATCAACCAGGCGCCGGCCGCGGCGACCAGCAGCAGGTAGGCGGGCAGCGCCACGATCGCGTAGCGGTCGGAGAAGACCGAGTTGCGCAGCGACACGAGCCAGAGGCCGAGCACCGGGACGCTGCTGAGCGCGAGGAGGAGCAGCCACCAGCGCGCCGGGTCCCGCCGCCGCGCCAGCACCACCACGCCCAGCGCCGCGAGCGCGGCGTAGAGGATGGCCGCGCGCTCCTGCACGACCAGGTCGTAGCGGTTGACCGCGAACTTGACCCCGAAGATCTGCAGCGCCGCCCACAGCCCGACCGGCGAATGCCAGGTGGCGACCTGGCCGCCGATGACGCGCACCGCCCAGAGGGCGATGGGCAGGTACGGCAGCGTCAGCACCGCGACGGCGAGCAGCCAGCCGCGCTCGCGGCCCGGCCAGACCCGGCGCACGAGGACGGTGTAGCCGGCGTAGAGCGACTGGGCTGCGAAGACGAGCACGGTGGCGACGTGCGAGTAGAAGAGCAGGGTGGTGGCGACGGCGTAGGCCACCCACCAGCGCCGCTCGTTGCGGGCCAGCGCCTCCACCAGGGCGTAGGTCGACGCCAGGGCCAGCACCACCACCATGGCGTACATCTTGGCCTCTTGCGAGTACCAGACGTGGTAGGGGGAGATCGCCAGCAGTCCGGCGGCGAGGAGCCCGGTCGCCGGCCCGGCGATGCGGCGCGCCAGCAGATAGAGCAGCGGGATCGCCAGCACCCCGGCCACGGCCGAGGGCGCGCGCACGGCGATCTCCGAGATGCCGGCCAGGCGGACCCAGAGCGCGAGCAGGAGGTTGTAGACCGGGCCGTTCTCGCCCGCGGCGACGAAGGTGCGCAGCACCTGCGCGAGCGGCCGCTGGGCACGCACGACCACGTCGATCTCGTCGAACCACAGGCTCTGCCGGTTCAGCGCGGTCAGGCGCAGCGCCGCCCCGGCGACGATGATGGCCGCCAGCACGGCGTAGTGCGCCAGCCGCGCCGCGGCCGGGACCGTCGCCGGCCGACTCGTCTCCCGCGCCGGCAGCACCCTCACGGTGCCCGCTCCGGCAGCGCTGCCGGACCGACTGCCCGGCGCCCGGCGGTCGTCGCACTCCCGTTCCCGGCCATCCTGCCCCCCACACCCGTGGCACGGCCGTGCCGCCGCGACGGCGCGCCGTCGCACCGACGGCCGCCTCGTCCCACTGTCTTAACGCGTGCCGCGGCCAGGCCGCTACGCGCCTGGGCATCCCTGCGCGCGAGGACCAATGCTATCACCGGGCGGCATGGACCGAACGGCTGCGCCCCCGTGGGTTCACGGCGGCGATGGTCCCTCGCCGGCAGGCGGACCGCGGGTGTATCATGATAGCTAGATTAGCTAGCTTGATGCCGACCGCCGTGGCTCGGCCCCTGGAGGAGGCGGCATGGACTGGCAGTTGGCCGATGCGAAGAATCGCTTCAGCGAGCTCGTGACGCGCGCGCTCACCGAGGGCCCCCAGCGGGTCCGCCGCCGCGGTGAGGCGGTCGTCGTGGTGGCCGAGGTCGAGTACCAGCGCCTCACCGGGGAGCGCATGAGTCTCAAGGACGCCATCCTCAACGGCCCCGACCTCAGCGACCTGGATCTGACACGCGACGCCAGCCCGATGCGGGAGATCGCCTGGTGAGGGTCCTGCTCGATACCTGCGTCCTCTCCGAGGTACAGCGTCCTCAGGGCAACGCGCGGGTCCGGCAGGCCGTCGAAGCGCTGGAGCCCGACCAGCTCTTCTTGAGCGTGATCACCATCGGCGAGATCAGCAACGGGATCGCGCTCCTGCCCGACGGGCGCCGCCGGCGCGAGCTGGCTGCCTGGCTCAGCAGGCTTGAGCGAGACGCCGCCGAGCAGATCCTCGGGATCGACGCTGAGACGGCACACATCTGGGGCGAGATCACGGCGCGAGCGCAGGCGGCGGGCGTGATCATTCCGGCCAGCGATGGGCTCATCGCCGCGACGGCACTGCGCCACGGGCTCCACCTGATGACGCGCAACACCCGGCACCTCGCCGCCAGCGGCGCGCTCATCATCGATCCCTGGGCCTGAGCGGCGCGGGCCGCGCGGCGGCTTCCCACCCTCGCTACAATTAGAGCTGACGGGGCAGACCAGGCTGGGCCAGGGGGCTGCGGTTGCCAACACCGGCGTCGCACCCTTCAGGCGCTATATACGGAGGAATGGCCATGCTGTTCAATCGCACCAAGACGACCATGATCGCGCCCGAGGAGGCCCTGCCGGGCCGGGATCGCCCGGCGTTCCCGATCCCCGACCGGCACGCGGTGCTGGGCACGCCCATCCAGCCGCCTTTCCCCGCCGGGCTCGAGACCGCCGTCTTCGCGCTCGGTTGCTTCTGGGGCGCCGAGCGGCTCTTCTGGCAGCTCGACGGGGTCTACACCACCGCGGTCGGCTACGCCGGCGGCTATACCCCGCACCCGACCTACGAGGAGGTCTGCACCGGGCGCACCGGCCACGCCGAGTCGGTGCTCGTCGTCTTCGATCCGGCCAAGATCTCCTACGAGTCGCTGCTGCGCACCTTCTTCGAGGCGCACGACCCGACCCAGGGCATGCGCCAGGGCAACGACGTCGGCACGCAGTACCGCTCGGCGATCTACTACGCCGATGAGCGGCAGCGCCGGCTGGCCGAGGCCGCGCGCGACGCCTACCAGGCGGCCCTCTGCCAGGCGGGGCACCGCGGCGAGATCACGACCGAGATCGCGCCGCTGGGGCCCTTCTACTACGCCGAGGAGTACCACCAGCAGTACCTGCACAAGGTGCCGAACGGCTACTGCGGGCTGGCCGGGACCGGCGTCACCTGCCCGCTGCCGGCGGTCACCGGCGGCGCCGACGATGACGGCCTCAAGCCCCTGCCGAGCAGCGAGGAGGAGTGGCGCCAGCGCCTGACGCCGGAGGAGTACGCCGTGCTGCGCCAGGCGGGGACCGAGCGGCCCTTCAGCGGCGAGTACACCTACACCGACGAGGCGGGCATCTACCGCTGCCGCGCCTGCGGCAACCCGCTCTTCTCCAGCGAGACGAAGTACGACGCCGGCTGCGGCTGGCCGAGCTTCACCCAGGTGATCGCGCCCGCCGCGGTGGAGCTGCGCGAGGACCGCTCCTACGGCATGATCCGCACCGAGGTGCGCTGCGCCCGCTGCCACTCCCACCTGGGCCACGTCTTCGACGACGGGCCGATCGAGGCCGGTGGCCAGCGCTGGTGCATGAACAGCGTCGCGCTCGAGCTCGAGCGGCGCTAGGCGGCCCCGCCGCCGGGGAGCCACACGGCGCCCCGGCCGGACGACCCGGCGGCGGTCCATCACCGTCTGATCCGCGCTCGCTACGCACCCATTCGTCGCCGTTCACCCTCGACGAGCTCATAGGCGGGACGGGTCTGCGTCGTCAAGGCCACCGCGATCACGACCAGCCCGACGACGAGGTGCGGTACCCAGACGTTCCATTCCTCGTCGGCGAAGCCGAACAGCCAGGGCGACGCTGCCAGGAAGAGGCCGGCGATGCCGTCCAGCGCCAGATGCGCCGGCATCGGGATGACCTTGACCACCCCGTACTCGTAGTCCGTCAGCAGGCTGTAGATGATCAGACCGATACCGAGGATGATGGGGATCCACATGGCGGCGCCGCCCACATCGGCGAAGCCGAAGATCCACGGCGCGGCGATCAGGGCGATGCCGACCACGTAGTCGAGGATCCCATGGATCCGGGTCGGGATGAAACGCATCACCGAACTCCTTCCCGCTGAATCGTGCTCTCATCCATACCGCTTCAGCCCCACCGAGCCCGCCGATGGGACGACGTGTCTGAATTTGCATAAGACATGCCAGCGGGGATCGGCACGCCGCCCGCGGCACGAGCCGCGCCGCGTCGCGCCGGGCGGGGGCCGGCCTGCGTACTCAGGAGCGGCGGCGGCGGACGGAGCAGTGCCAGCTGGTTGCACTGCCTCGGCGTACCTGGCCGGAGGAAGGGGAACGAGGAGCGGCGGAGCGCTGAGACTCAGGAGGACGCGACCGCAGCGCGGACCGTGGTCACTGCGGCAGACACGATCGGGCCATCTGCTGGGGCCACTCGGTCACGCCACGGCGCCGGCCTGATCGATGGCCGCCTGGAAGGTCTGGCGGGCGTGCTCGTTGCGCAGCACGAAGATGACGCGGCGGACGCGCGTCCCGGGCTGCGCCAGGTAGTCGCGGGCGGCCTGGACCATAAGCCGGGCGCACGCGGCCAGCTCGAAGCCGCCGACGCCGGTGCCCAGCGCCGGGAAGGCGACCGAGGCGAGCCCCAGCCGGTCTGCGACCGCCAGCGCCGCCCGGGTGGCCGACCGGATCGTCTCCGCGGTCGGGGGGATCATCTGCCCGCCGTCGTAGCCCATGGCCGCGGCGTGGATCACGGCCCGGTGGGGGAGCCGGCCGGCGCCGGTCGCCACCGCCTCCCCGACGCGGATCGGCCCTGGGCCATCGCCTCGCGCTCGATCTCCTCGCCCCCGGCGGCCTTGATCGCCCCGGCCACCCCGCTGCCCATCCACGTTCGATTGGAATACAATACGGTCACCTTCAGATGGACGGACCGCGACGCACTGGCCGCGGCGGACTAGTGCTCGTACACTCACTGTGAGACTGGGGGTGCCATGGCTTTTGCATTCGAGACGTCGATGCCGGCCAGGCTCAACAAGAGTGGCGAGTACGTCCTCTGCGGGCGACGCCGCTGCCACATTCGGTTCGCGATCTACAACCCGAGCCGCGGGCAACGATGCTATGTGCTCTCGGGCTGGCACTACGATGACCGCCTCGGGGTGTGGGTGGCATCGCGCCACGCGGAACGGCGGGTGGCGCTCGGGCTGCAGCCAGCCGACCGCCGTGCGTTCGCGCGCACTACGCTCCGGCGGCCGATCGAGCCACCCGCCCGGTTCCGCTGTCCGAAATGTGGCACCGTCAGCGAGGTGACCGCCGAGACCTTGCGGCGGGCGGCAAGTGTAGGTACACTATAGACGACCACTGGCCCGACCGAGGCGCCAGTGGTCTGGAGAGATCAGCTGAGTCCGGATACGCGGCGACTGCCTAGCCCTCTTCCCGCTGGTGAGCGGCGCGGGGCCGGCGGGAGAGGCGTGTCCGGATGCCTCCTACCACTGACCGCGCGGCGCAGGCTCGCGCTGCGCTAGAGTCTCTGCCCCCCGAGGAACTCCGCGCGCGTAAGCAGCGCGCCGCCCATGCCTCACGCGCCGCCCGTCGCCAGATGCGCGACGAGGCCATCACCATCACGATCCGCCCCACCCACATGCTGACCCCGGCCCAGCTCGCCGCATGGCGTGAGCTGTGGCGCGTGCTGCTCGCGCCGGAGCCCGAGTCCGACCACAGATGGGAGGGCCGGGGCGATGCCTAGACACGCCGGCGCCCCGGCCGGGACTCCGGGGCGCGCGCGCTGCGACGGTCTCGTGGGGGATCCTCGCCGTGATGGTACCACATCCGCTGGCCTGCCCACCAGCAGCGCCCACACCCCCTACCGCGCCACCATGCGGATCATGCCCGATGACGTGCTGTGGGGGACCATCGCGCTCAACACCTATCTGCTGCGCGACGACGAGGACCTGTCCGACGACGACCGGCAGATGCTCGCCTGGGAGCTGGAGGCCGCCCGGAGCGAGCTGGAGCGCCGCTGGTCCCGGGGCCTGAGCTATCAGCGGAGCTCCTTCGGGTTCGATGCAGAGGTAATAGACCGAATCAAGCGAGCTGCGCCCGTGGAGATGGTCGTCGCGCTCCATACCGAGTTGCGGCGCTCTGGCCAGGGGTACCGGGGCCCATGCCCGATCCACTGGGGATCAACGTCGCCTGCGACGAGAAGCGGGTCGGGCGCTGGGAGCGCGGGGAGGTGACCTGGCCGTCCCCGGTGTACCGGCGCGTGCTGTGCGCGGTGTTCGGCGTGGCCAGCCCTACCGAGCTGGGCTTCCGCCGGCCGGTCCGGATGGTCGTGTACCAGCCCGAGGACTGACGCGGAGCGGCTCGTGTCGGGTGCCTCAACGCGGGAAACCGAGCGTCTGGGCGAACAGCGTGACCAGGACCAGCACCACCGGGAAGCAGGCCAGGAACATGGCGAACGTGTAGCCCATGATGTCGCGGGCCTTCAGGCCGAGGATGGCGAGCGTGGGCAGCATCCAGAACGGCTGGAGCAGGTTGGCGCTCGCCTCGCCCAGGTCGTACACGACCACCATCCAGCCCTGGTGGACCTGAAGCTGGTTGGCGGCCTCGATGACGTACGGGGCCTCGATGACCCACTTGCTGCCGCCGCTGGGCACGAAGATGCCGAGCACGCAGGAGTAGATCGCGATGACGGCCGGGTAGAAGAAGGCGGTGGAGACGTCGACCAGCCAGCCGGCGATGGTCTTCGCCAGGCCGGTGTAGGCGATCATGCCGAAGATGCCGCCGTAGAACGGGAACTGCAACAGCACCCCGGAGGCGGCGGGCGCGCCGCGGCGGACCGCGTCGACCAGGCGGAGCGGGCGCCAGTGCAGGATGAGCGCGAGCAGCAGCAGGATCAGGTTGACCGTGTTGAGGTCCAGGGCGTTGAGCGGGTTGCCCTTGGCGTTGGCGAAGTACCGGGCCAGGTACCACAGGCCGAGCAGGAAGATCAGGATCGCGAAGAGCGGGCTGTGCTCCAGCCAGTCGCCGGGACGGCGACCGCCACCGCGGGCGGCGGCCACGTCGGTGGTGTCGGCGGACCGCTCCTCCAGCAGGGGACGCAGCTCGATGCCGAGGTCCTGGGCGGTCTTGGCGCGCTCGGGCGAGGGGGCGAGCAGCCAGGCCATGGCGACGGCGATCAAGAAGATGATCATGGTAGCCACGATGCCCTGCCAGAGGAAGATCGTCTCGGTGAGCGGGATCAGCCCGGAGTCGCCGCGGCCGGCCTTGATGACCTCCTGGACGGGCGCGGGGCTGGAGGACTCGCTGGCGACCTGGAGGGCGGCCGAGCCGGACAGGCCCTGGGCCCACACGGTGCCGAGGCCGAGGAAGGCCATGGCGCCGAGCGCCCGGTAGTCCACGCCGCGGACCAGGCGGGCGATCTCCTTGGCCAGGATGGCGGTGAAGACCAGGCTGAACGCCCAGTTCAGGTACGCGGTGAGCATGGCCGCGGCCGCGGTGAAGGCGATGGCCGCGCGGGGGCTCTTCGGGATCTGGGCGAGCCGGGCGATGAGGCGGGCGACCGGGCGGGAGACCGCGACCGCGTAGCCGCCGATGATGATCATCGCCATCTGGAGGGTGAACTGGATCAGCGACCAGAACCCCTTGCCCCAGGCGTCGACGAGCCCGTAGGTCGTCGCCTTCGGGTCGGCCGGCGCGCCGACGATCTTCTCCCCGGTCAGCAGCCCCAGCGCGAAGATCACGAACGTGCCGACCAGCACGAACCCGAACGCGTCGGGCAGCCAGCGTTCGGTGAACGCGGTGAACCGGAGCGCGATCCGGGCGAGCGGATTGTCCCGCGCCGGTAGTCCAGGCCACGACGCGGCAGCCTCATCGGTACGAGTCGTCACCATGGCTCCTCCCACTCCGCCGGCTCCTGGATGGGGCGGCGGGTGGACGATAAAGCCATGGGCTGATCATTGTCAGCAATCGTTTGCCAGCCGTGACCAAAAGGAGGCCGCCCCGGAACGGGGCGGCCTCCCTCAGCGCTGGCAGATCACTCGGATCCCGCGGTGGCCACGGGCGGCATCGCCGGCAGCGAGGACTTCGGCTCACCGCGGAAGGTGAACCTGGCGTCCTCGCCTTCGCCTTCGGTGTCGACGATGACCAGGTGGCCGGGCCGCAGCTCGCCGAAGAGGATCTTCTCCGAGAGCTGGTCCTCGATCTCACGCTGGATCGTCCGACGCAGCGGCCGGGCGCCGAGGACAGGGTCGTAACCCTTCTTGGCGAGCAGCTCCTTGGCGGACGGGGTCAGCTCCAGACCCATGTCCTTGTCCTTCAGCCGCTCGTCCACCTTGGCGATCATCAGGTCGACGATCTTGATGATCTCGTCCTGGGTGAGCTGGTGGAAGACGATGATGTCATCCACCCGGTTGAGGAACTCGGGCCGGAAGTGCTGCTTGAGCTCCTCCGACACCTTCGCCTTCATCCGCTCGTACCCGGTCTGGGCGTCCTTCGTGGACGCGAAGCCCAGGTTGAAGCCCTTGGAGATGTCCCGAGTACCCAGGTTGGTCGTCATGATGATGACGGTGTTCTTGAAGTCGACGACCCGGCCCTGGGAGTCGGTCAGGCGGCCGTCCTCCAGGATCTGCAGCAGCGAGTTGA
>JASBVL010000110.1 GCA_029961075.1 Sphaerobacter sp. | reverse complement strand
GGTTGACGAACTCGCGCACGTGCTGCCGCTCCGTGTCGCTGTAGTCACCACGGGTGCGGCTGCGCCCGATCTCCCGCGCGATCCGGGCGTAGATCGGGTTCATGCGCAGGTGGAAATGCCGCGTATCCACCACCTCGACGGTGAGCTCGCCGTCCCGGAGGCTGACCACCACGTCCGGGGCGACGTACGGGGCGCGCAGCGGGGTCTTCCAGTAGCGCGCCTCGCGGCTCTGCAGTGGGAAGGGGTTGAGGTGGGCGCGGATGAAGTCCCGGGCGGCCTCGACCTCCTCGTTGGTGATGCCGAGCTCCTTGGCGATGAAGCCGAACTTGTGGGTGCCGAACTGCGGCAGGTAGTCGCGCAGGATGGGCTCGACGTACGGGGGGATCTCGACGCCGAGGTCCTTCAAGTAGCGCAACTGGATGAGCAGGCACTCGCGCAGGTCGCGCGCGCCGACGCCCACGGGCGCCACCGACTGGATGTACTCGACCACGCGCTCGACATACTCGCGCGGGCGGCCGAAGCGCTGCGCCACCTCGTCCAGATCCACGGTGAGGAAGCCGCGCTCGTCCAGGGAGTTGATCAGGTACTCAGCGACGGCCAGGTCCCCATTCTGGCAGAGCGTGGCGACGTCGGACAGGATCTGCTCCTGGAGCGTCTGCTCGGACGCCACCAGGGTCATGGGGTCGAAGTCGTCGGCGTCGTCACGCTCGCGTGGCGTGGCGGTGTAGAGCTGCTCCGGGTAGTCCTCGAAGGGCTCCTCAGGGTGCTCTTGGCGCGGATTGACCAGGCAGATGGTGCAGTAGCCGCCCTCGAGGACGCTGCCGCAGAAGGGGCAGACCTCGCGCTCCTCCATCTCGAGCGCCGGGTTGGCCTGGAGCTCCTGGTTGATCACCTCCTGGAGCTCCATGCGTGAGAGGCTCAGGATGTAGTTGGCTTCGATCAGACTGGGCGAGATCCAAACCCGCATTTCCGGGCTGAGATCCATGGAGACGTCCATGCCCGGCATGCATTTCCCTCCTTGACCAGCGTAGACCTCCCGAAGCGTGCACCGAGCGAGAGCCGCCAGGCGCGGGATGTCAGGGAGCCAGCGACGCCGGGGCGCTACGCGGGTGTGCCCGTCCGTCACTGTCTCCCAGTATAGGCGCGGTCAAAGGTGTTGGCAAGCTTCTTGCGAGGAGAACGCGCCCGGTGTTGTGTCACCAGCCGCGCCCGTGTGGCAGCGGGGCGGCGCCCTGGAATATGCAGGCTGCGTGCCACCGTGCGGCTGGCGCGGCGACGCGGCCAGCGGATGCACGGCCCCGGCGTTCCTGCTATGATCGTGGCGGTCGCGCACCCGCTATTTTCCCAGCGGTGGCGCGCCGTCCACCTCGTCCGGGTCGCAGGGACAGGGCCGCCGCAGCGGTCGCGGCCGGCGAAGGAGTAGGGAAGGACCGTGGGGAGAGGGCTGCGGATCGCGACGGTCCGGGGCATCGACATCAAGCTGCACCCCAGCTTCCTCCTCGCGCTACTGTGGGTGACCTACTACTGGGGTATCGCGCCCGATCGGGGGCTCCGCGGCGTCCTGTTCGGCGTATTCATTCTGATCGCGGTCTTCGTCAGCGTGGTCGGTCATGAGCTGGCCCACGGCTTCGTCGCGCTCCGCTTTGGGCTGACCGTGCATGACATCACGCTGCTCCCGATCGGCGGTGTCGCGCGCATCGAGCAGGTGCCGCTGCCGCCGCGTCGCGAGGCCGCGGTGGCGCTGGCCGGGCCCCTGCTCAACGTGCTGGTGGCGATTGGCCTGCTCCCCGTCGTGCTGGTCATCGCGGTCGCCAGCGACGTCCGGAGTTGGTACGACCTGCTCCTGCTGGTCCATGGGATCGACGGGCGCAGCTTCCTGCTCCACCTCTGGATCGCCAATCTGATGCTGGCCGCCTTCAACCTGCTGCCGGCCTTCCCGATGGACGGTGGCCGGCTGCTCCGCGCCCTGCTCACCGGGGTTTCGAACCGCCTGCTGGCGACCCGCATCGCGGTGGCCCTGGGCCAGATCCTGGCGCTGGCGCTCATCGTGGCGGGCTTCTACACCCGCGACGTGGCCCTCCCGCTCGTGTCGATCTTCATCATCCTGGCGGCGTTCGTCGAGGCCCGCATGATCCTCGTCGAGTCGGCCCTCCAGTCGTTGCCCGTGGGCCAGTTCGCGGTCTGGGACGCGGGCGGCGTCTCGCCCGACTCCCCGCTGAGCCATGCGGTGCTCGGCGGGCCGCGCGACCTCGCGGTCACGCACCAGGGCATGGTGGTCGGCATGCTCTGGCGGGACGACGTGCTCTCCCTGCTCAGCCGCGGCCACAGCCTGCGCGTCGCCGACATCATGGACCGCAACGTGACCGCGATGGATGTCGACAGCTCGGTCTACGAGGTCCACCGACGGATGCTGGCCACCGGCCGGCCGGCGATCCCGATCACCGAGGGTGGCCTCTACCGCGGCATCTTCACCTCCGATCGCCTGGTGCACGTCCACCGCTATCTCCAGCAGCGCTTCGGGACGCGTGACCGCTACCGCGGGCTGATCGAGGCGCTGGGCCTGCTCGGTCGCTGAGCGGCCGGTTCCCCACCCCTCCCGGCACACGGTTTGCGGGCTTCGGATCGGGCACGGGTGGCCGTGCCGGCGGGACGCTCCCGGGAACGCCCGGGCGCACACGCCTGGCGGACCCGGGCCGCGTGCCCGCGCCGTCACATCTCGGGAGGGAGCGCAGACCTATGAGTATCACGCGTTGGGACCCGTGGTCGGAGTTCGTGTCGCTGCGGGAAGCGATGGACCAACTGATCCGTGAGAGCTTCATTCGCCCGGCCGAAGCCATCGCGCGTGTGAGCGGCCTGGGAATGAGCATCCCGATCGACGTGCGCGACACCGACGACGCGTACATCATCACCGCGAGCATGCCGGGTGTTCGCCCGGAGGATGTGAACATCCAGGTCACCGGCGAAACGCTCCAGATCAGCGGCGAGACGCGCGAGGAGCGTGAAGAGCTCAAGGCGCCGGAGGGTGAGGCCCGCCACGGCACCTGGCTGGTGCGCGAGCGCCGCCACGGTCGCTTCGAGCGGACCATCACCCTGCCGTCGGCCGTGAAGGCCGACGCGGCCGAAGCCATGCTTGAGAATGGGGTGCTGACCCTGCGGCTGCCGAAGGCCGAAGGGGCCCGCTCCCGCACCATTCCGATCCGCACTGGGCGGACTACCCAGTCGATCGAAGCACAGGCGCGCACCACCTCGCAGGGGTAGCCGCGCAACGGGCGGCGTCCTCGCTGGCGGCGGGTGGGTTGGGCCCCACCGTGCGCGCTCGCCTCCGTCCGACGCCGCAGGCGGTCGCCCGCCGCGGCCGCGGAGCCGCTGCGCTGGCCGGCAGCCGGAGGGCTGCCGGCCGCGCTTCCTGGATTGGCCCGCCACGCAGGCGGCGGTCACCGTCGGGGGGAGTCATGCCGGAGCAACCCGCACTTGTGGGCTACACCTATTGGTTCGTGCCGGCGCGGGGGGTGACACCGCGGCAGCCGGTGCTCCTGCTCCTCCACGGGACGGGCGGTGATGAGCACGACCTGCTCCCCCTGGGGGAGGCGCTGCTGCCCGGCGCGGCGCAGCTCAGCCCCCGCGGGACGGTGGTGGAAGACGGCGCGTACCGCTTCTTCCGACGACTGGCGCCCGGGGTCTTCGATGTCGAGGACCTCATGCTGCGCACGCACGCCCTGGCCGACTTCGTCGACGCCGCGGCGGACGCCCACGAGTTCGTAGGGCGCCCGGTGGTGGCGGTCGGCTACTCGAACGGGGCCAACATCGCCGCCAGCCTGCTGCTGCTCCGGCCGTCGGTGTTGGCGGGGGCGGTGCTGTTCCGCGCCATGCTGCCGCTGGAGCCGAAGCGCGTGCCGGATCTCCGTGGTATGCCGGTCTTCCTGGCGGCGGCCCGTTTTGATGAGATGATGCCGATCGAAGCGGTCGAGCGGCTGGCGGCGCTGCTGCGTGCGGGCGGGGCCGCGCTGACCGTGCACTGGCAGCCGGCAAGCCACGCGCTCACGGCGCAGGACATGCACGAGGCCGCGACGTGGGTTGGGCGCCAATGGCGCGAGGAAAGGGACCAGGCATGAATCTCGGGGGGCTGCACCACGTCACGGCGGTGACGAGCAACGCCTCGCTCAACGTGGCCTTCTACACGGAGGTCCTCGGGCTGCGGCTCATCAAGAAGAGCGTCAATCAAGACGACGTGTCGGCCTATCACCTCTTCTACGGGGACGAGCTGGGCCGCGCCGGGACCGAGATGACCTTCTTCGATTGGGAGAACGCCGGGCCGCATCTGCCAGGGGCAGGCATGGTCACGGCGACGGCCTTCCGGGTGCCGGGGCGCGCGGCCCTCGCGTGGTGGGCGCGACGCTTCGACGCCTACCACGTCTCGCACGGCGATATCACCGAGCAGGGGGGCCGAGCGGTGCTGCCCTTCCAGGACCCCGAGGGACAGCGCCTGGAGCTGGTGGATGACACCGGGCCGGCCCCGGCGGGGGGCGTCGCGCCGGGCATCCCGTGGGCCAAGTCGCCGGTGCCGGCCGAGTACGCCATTCGTGGGCTCGCCGCGGTGACGCTGACGGTGCGTGACCTGGCGCCGAGCGCCGCCCTGCTCACGCAGGTCCTGGGCTTCCGCCAGGTCGCCGCGGAGGAGGACGGCTCGGGCCGGGCCGCGACGTTCGAGGTCGGGCCGGGTGGCCCGGGCGCCCTCGTGCGGGTGCTGGAGCGGCCGGACGCGCCGTTCCGCCGGCAGGTCGGCGCGGGCGGGGTACACCACGTGGCCTTCCGCACGCCCGACCCGGACGAGCACGCCGCCTGGCAGGAGCGCCTCGCCCGGCTGGGGGTGGGCGTCACCCCGGTCATCGACCGGTACTACTTCAAGTCGATCTATTTCCGGGAGCCGGGGGGCGTGTTGTTCGAGATCGCGACCGACGGCCCCGGCTTCGCGACCGATGAGGACCCCGAGCATCTCGGCGAGCGGCTGGCCCTGCCGCCGTTCCTCGAGCCGCATCGTGCGGCGATCGAAGCCGGCCTCAAGCCGATCGTGCCGGTGACGCTGGCGCCGAAGCCCGTCGCCGACTGAGCCGCGGGCGGGTCGCCGCTAGCCGACCGGCCGGCGTGCCGGTCCGTTGTGGTGCGGGGTCGGCACCGCCTCCTCGGCCCAGCGCCCGATCTGGCGATACTTGCGGTAGCGCGCCTCGAGCAGTGCGGCGAGCCCCGCCTCGCCGGCGCTGACCAGCCTCTCGAGCTCGCTGAGGTGGCGCTCGATGGCGTCGCCGACGCGGTGGATGGTCGGGACGGGCTGCTCGTGGGCGGGGACGGGCTCCGGGATCACCTCGTCGACAATGCCGAAGCCGTGGAGGTCGGCGGCCGTGACGCGCATGGTGGCAGCCGCTTCCGGCGCCTTGCTGGCGTCCTTCCACAGGATCGCGGCGCAGGCCTCGGGCGAGGCGACAGCATAGATCGCGTTCTCGAGCATCAGGAGCCGATCGGCGACGCCGATCGCCAGAGCGCCGCCGCTGCCCCCCTCACCGATGACGACGGCGATGGTGGGGATCCGCAGGGAGGCGAGCGCCAGGAGGTTCTCGGCGATGGCGACGGCCTGGCCCCGCTCCTCCGAGCCGATCCCCGGCTCCGCGCCCGGCGTGTCGATGAAGGCCAGGAGGGGCATCCCGAACTTCTCGGCCTGGTGCATGAGGCGCAGCGCCTTGCGGTAGCCCTCCGGCCGCGGCATGCCGAAGTTGCGCTCCAGGTTCTCCTTGGTGTTGACGCCCTTCTGGTGCCCCACCACCATGACGGCGCGCCCGCGGAAGGTGCCGATGCCGCCGATCAGGGCGGGATCGTCGCCGAAGCGCCGATCACCGTGCAGCTCGACGAAGTCAGTGATCAACTCCGCCACGTAGTCGCTGGTGTGCGGGCGGGCGGCATTGCGGGCCAGGAGCACGCGCTCCCAGGCGGAGAGCGTCTCAGGCACGAGCGGACTCCCTCGTCGGCTCGCCCACGGCGGCCGGCGGGATGGTGGCGCGCTGCCGGGCCAGGGCGTAGTGGTCCAGCAAAGTCGCGATGCGGGATCGCAGGCTGTGGCGCGGCACGATGAGGTCGATCATGCCGTGCTGCAGCAGGAACTCGGCGGTCTGAAAGCCCTCGGGCAGCTTCTGCCGGGTGATCTGCTCGATGACCCGCGGCCCGGCGAACCCGATCATGGCCCCCGGCTCGGCGATGATGACGTCGGCCACGGTCGCGTAGCTGGCGGTCACCCCGCCGTAGCAGGGATCCACCAGGATGGCGATGTGCGGCAGCCGCGCCGCACCCAGCCGCGCCAGCGCCGCGGTCGTCTTCGCCATCTGCATCAGCGAGAACGGGCTCTCGTGCATGCGCGCGCCGCCGGACGACGAGACCGTCACCAGCGGCAGCCCCTCGGCGATGGCGCGCTCGATGGCCCGCACCAACTTCTCGCCAAAGACGGAGCCCATGCTGGCCCCGAGGAAGCCGAACTCGGCCACCGCCAGCGCCAGCGGGCGGCCGTCGATGCGCGCGGCGCCGGTGATCAGTGCTTCGCGCGTGCCGCTCTTGCGCGCCGCAGCGGCGACCTTGTCGCGGTATGCCTCGCCGTCGGCGACGAACCCGAGCGGGTCGGCGGCGGTGAGCCCCGCGTCCCACTCG
>JASBVL010000109.1 GCA_029961075.1 Sphaerobacter sp. | reverse complement strand
CACGATGCAGACCTCCGCCTGGCGGACGATGCGGACCGACCGGATGAGGAGGACACGGATGACGCGTGACGTCTGACGCCTGACGCGGCAGCCGTCAGGCGTCGCGCGGCAACTCGATCCAAAAGGTGGAGCCGGCGCCCGGCTGGCTCTCGACGCCGATGCGGCCGCCGTGGGCCTCGACGATACCCCGGCAGATGTACAGGCCCAGGCCCAGCCCCCCGCCGGACGACCCGCGGCGGACGCGCCCATAGCGGGTGAAGAGGTGCGGGAGGGCGTCCGGCGGGATGCCGACCCCCTGATCCCGCACCTCCAGGCGCGCGATGCCGGGCGCCTCGCCGACGCTGACAGTGATCTGGCTGCCGCGCGGGCTGTAGCGCACGGCGTTCTCCAGCAGGTTGGCCAGCACCTCCTCAAGGCGCGCTGCGTCCCAGCGGCCGATGACCGGGCGCTCCGGGAGCAGGAGCATCAAGCGGTGGTCGGCCATGCGCGGCTCGAAGCGCCGGGCCACGCCCGCGACCAGCGCGCCGAGGTCGACCGGGGCCAGGCGGAGGTCGAGGCGATCCATCCCGATGCGTGACACATCGAGCAGGCGGGCCGCCATCTGGGTCATGCGCTCGACCTGCTCCTGAACGACCTGGAGGCGCCCGCGGAGGTCCTCCGGGACGCGATCGGGCCGGCGCATGATCAGTTGCAGGTGTCCGTGGATGGTGGTGAGCGGGCTACGCAGCTCGTGGGCGGCCACGGCCAGGAAGTCGTCCTTCTCCTGCTCCAGCTCGCGCCGCCAGGAGATGTCCTGCATCACCGCCACCGAGCCGACCACGCGCCCGGTCTGGTCGCGCACCGGTGCGAAGTTGCCCAGCACCGTCAGCTCGGTGCCGTCGGGGCGCGCGACGAGGATCTCCTGACCGAGCAGGGTCTCACCGGCCGCGGCCCGCACCATCGGGTGCCGGTCTGGGTCGAACAGGCGCCCCTCGGGGTCGCGGCAGGGACACTGTGGCACCCACTCTCGCAGCGGCAAGCCGGGGGGTGGCGGCGGGCCCAGCAGGCGCTCCACCGCGCGGTTGACGATGGTCAGGCGCCGATCGGGCCCCTCGGCAATCATGACCGCCTCTGGCAGGTGGTCGAGGACCGACTGGAGGAAGACGTGCTCGTCGCTCAGGCGCTGGAAGAGCTGGGCGTTGGCGATGGCCGGGGCCGCGCTGTCGGCCAAGCGACCGGCGAGCCGCAGCTCTCGCTCGCCGTAGGCGACGCCGGGCGTGGTCGAGAAGACGCCGAGGACCCCCAGGAGCGCGCCGTGGTAGATGATCGGCGCCATGACGCCGGCGACGATGCCGAGCGGTTCCAGGTAGGCGCGGCGGGTTGTCTCGTCCAGCGTGGCGGCGTCGAGCAGGCGCGCCTGGCCGGTGGCGACGATGTCGGCGACCGGTGGCTTGTCCGTGCAGAGCGGCTGCTCGGTGACGTGGCGCTGGTGCGCCGCGGCCACGGCCGGGTCACAGTGGTACAGCGCGGCGAGGCTGAGCTGGGCCGGCCGGGCCGGGTCGATCTGAAAGATGGCGCAGCTATCCCCTACCGCCTCAGCGACGATGCGCGCCACATCGTTGAGGGTCGTGGTCAGATCGAGCGTACTGTTGAAGCGCCGGGTAGCTTCGACCAGGAGCGCCTGATCGGCGGCGCGCTGCTGGGCCTCGCTCGCGAGCCGGGCGTGCTGCACCGCGACGGCGATGACGTGGGCGATGGTGCGCAGGGTGGCCTCGCGCTCGTCCGCCGGGCCGAGCGGCTCGGTATAGCCGCAGGCAAAGGCGCCCACCGGCCGCTCGTCGATCAGGAGCGGGCAGGCCACGGCGGCGCGGAAGCCGGTGCGGCTCGCCGACTCGGCGGTCTTCAGGAAGCCGGCCTCGGCCGCCCCATCGGCCAGGGACTGGCACACGCCGGTGCGGACCGCGCGGGTGATCAAGGTCTCCTCATCAAGCGAGAGACGCCGCCACTGGTCGAGCAGTTCACGTGGGTGGTTGCGCTGCCCGGCCAGGACCAGCTCGCGCCGCTCTGGGTGGTAGAGGAAGACCGCAGCGTTGTGCGCGCCGCGCTCGAGGACGAGGTCGAGGGCCGCATCCACGACCGCGTCGAGGTCGGATGCGCGCACAAGCAAGCGGCTGAGGTGGTCGAGAAGGGCACCACTGTCCGATCTGGTGCTCATCCCGTCGCTCCTTCGCACGGAGCAACCGCGCGGCACCGCGCTGCCGTCCGCCCGACTCCACGACCCGATCGCGGAGCTAGGTGTTCCGATAGCCCGTCATCGTGCCAGTCCAGCGGCAGGTACGCCATAGCCCGGTACTCCTACGGTGATACCCCCAATAGTACTAGGCGACGCGCCGGGTCGACCATCGCGCCGCCGGTGAGATGCGCGCGGAAGAAGTCGACGACGCGCTGCTCGTACGCGGAACCAGCGACAACGCGGCTCTCGTTATGCCCCGCGCCGGGGACCAGCCACAACTCCTTCGGCTCGCGCGCCGCCGCGAAGAGGCGCTCGCTGTGCGCCACGGGCACGACGGGATCGGCGGTCCCGTGGATGATCAGCAGCGGTCGCGGGCTGAGCCGGGCGACGACGTCGCCCGGCCGCACGGTGTCGATCGTGACCCCGGCCCGCTGCTCGGCGATCCAGACGGTGATCGGCGCGAAGGGGAAGGCCGGGATGCCGAGGAAGTGCTCGAAGCCGGTCTCGATCACCGTCGGGGCATCGCTGAAGCCGCAGTCGTCGACGACGGCCCGGATGCGGCTGTCCTGCGCCGCGGCCATGATCGACACCGCGCCGCCCAGGGACACCCCGAGCGCGCCGATGCGCGTCGCGTCGATGTCGGGCCGGCTCGCCAGATAGTCGATGGCGGAGAGCAGGTCCTCCTGCTCGAGCGCGCCGAGGGTCACGTCGTCCCCGCCGCTGCTGCCGCGGTTGCGCATGTCGTAGGTGAAGACGGTGAAGCCGGCCCGGTTGAGAAACGCCGCCCAGGGCAGGAGCTGGTCCTGATGGTCGCCGTACCCGTGGGAGAGCACGATGGTGGCGCCGTTCGTGCCGCGGAAGAGGCGCCCGGCGATCGGGATGCCGGTGCGGCTCTGGAAGACGACCGGCTCCGCCCGGAGCTCGGGGAAGGCGGCCAGCGTCCAGGGGTAGACGGCCGGCTCGGGGTGGAGCGCACGCTCCGACCCTACCCAGCCGACGCCGCCGAGCACCCCGGCCGCGAGCAGCACGACCACGAGCAGCGCCAGGCGCGCGCGCCGCCACCAGCGGGCCATCCGCCGGTGCGTCACCGTCTTCTCCTTCGTCATGCGTCAGACGTCATGCGTGATGCGTATTGCGTGTTCCGTGTCCCGTGCTCCGTGTGTCGCATTCTGTATTGCGTACTGCGTATTGCGTAATCCGTCGCCCCCTCACCCCCGGCCCAGCTCCAACACGGGGAGAGGGGAGAACACGGAACACGGAATACCGAGTACGCAGTACGCACCACACCACACGCGATACGAAACACGCAGCACGCATGACGCGTGACGTATGACGTATGCCGTTTGACGCCCTACCCGATCGCGCCGGCCGCGCGCAGGCGCGCCCGCTCGGCGGCGTCGAGGCCGAGCTCGCCCAGCACCTCGTCGGTGTGCTGCCCCAGCAGCGGCGGCGGGCGCCGGATGACCGGCGGCGTGGCCGTCAGCTCGATGGCCGGGCCGATCAGCGAGATGAGCCCGGCGCGATCGTGCTGCACCTGCTGCACGATCCCCAGGTGGCGCACCACGTCGCTCTCCAGGGCCTGCCCGATACTCCAGATCGGCCCGCAGGGCACGCCGGCCGCGTTCAGCCGCGCCACCCAGCCGTCGACCGTGTCGCCCGCCAGCGCCTCGGTCAGCAGCGCGTTCAGCACCGGCCGGTGGCGCACCCGCTCGGCATTGCTGGCGAAGCGCGGGTCGTCGATCCACTCCGGGTGGCCCACTGCCTCGGCCAGCCGGCGCCAGACCGGCTCGCTGGCGACCGCGATGTTGATGTGGCCGTCCTTGACCGGGAAGGCGCCGTAGGGCGCGGCCACCGGGTGGTCGTTCCCCACCCGCGGCGGGTCGCCGCCGCCGGCCAGGTAGCCGCCGGTCTGGTAGGTCAGGATGCCGAGGACGGCGCCGAGGAGCGAGGTGTCAACCCGCTGCCCCAGCCCGGTCCGCTGCCGCTCGGCGAAGGCGCCGAGCACGCCGATGGTGGCGAAGAGCGCCGCCAGGCAGTCGGCGATCGCCACCCCGACGCGCACCGGGCCGCTCTCCGGCGTGCCGGTCACGCTCATCAGCCCCGACATGCCCTGGGCGATCTGGTCGTAGGACGGCTGCCCGGCGTACGGGCCGCGCGGGCCGTAGCCGCTGACCTGGCAAAAGATCAGGCCGGGGTTCACCGCACGGAGCGTCTCGTCCCCCAGCCCCAGCCGCTCCATCACCCCCGGCCGGAAGTTCGTCACGATGATGTCGGCGCGCTCGGCCAACCGGCGCACGAGCGCGGCCCCCTCCGGGTGCTTCAGATTGATGACCGCGCTGCGCTTGTTACGGTTGACCGACAGGAAGTAGGGGCTTTCCCCGGCGACGAAGGGTGGGCCGTAGCCGCGGGCGGCGTCGCCGTGCGGGGGCTCGATCTTGACCACGTCGGCGCCGAGGTCGCCGAGCAGCATGGTGCAGAGCGGACTGGAGACCGCCTGGCCGAACTCCAGCACTCGCACGCCCGCCAGCGGCTGCGGGCGCGTCGCCGTCGGGCTGGTCGCGTCACTCACTCGTGCCTCTCCCCCCTCGGATTGTCCCACGACCCGGCCGCGCGGCGGGCGCCTGAGGGCGCCCGCTCCCTCCTCCCGCGCGGCCGGGATCACCGGCAAGACGAGGTGCGACGGGTGGTCCCGGTCGTAGTGGATCGTGTTGACGGCCACCTGGGTGTGCGTGTGGCGCCCCAGCGGCTCCCCATCGCGGGCGGGGCGGTAGATGTCGGTCGCCAGCCGCACCCCGTCGCGCATCGGCACCATGCCATCGCGGGCGACGACGACCGCGTCCTCCGGCCGTGAGCGCGGCGCGCCAGTCTGGTCCATGACCGCTCCCTTCCCGTGCGGCAGCACTGGGCGGCATTGTAGCAGGGCGACGGCGCCCCATCCCCCCTTGACAGCGTACGGACGTTGCCCTACGATACGAACGAATGTTCTATTCCGTGCCGCACCGCCGTGGCACGGGGAGCGGGTGGGGGTGGGGCGTCAGCCGTGACGGCTGACGCCTGACGCACCGGAGAGGAGCCGCGCCATGAGTGGGACCGCACCCTGGCCGCGGGTCATCGTCCACGCCGACCTCGACGCCTTCTTCGCCGCCGCGGAGATCCTGCGGCGGCCCGAGCTGCGGGGCAAGCCGGTCATCGTCGGCGGGCGCCCCGGCGGGCGCGGCGTGGTGGCCGCCGCCAGCTACGAGGCCCGGGCCTACGGCGTCCGCTCCGCCATGCCGATCGCGCAGGCCGCGCGCCTCTGCCCGCACGCGGTCTTCCTGCCCGGCGATCACGCCTACTACCGCGAGCTGTCGGAGCGGTTCCGCGCCGTGCTGGAGCGCTTCACCCCGCTGGTGGAGATGGTGAGCGTCGACGAGGCCTACCTGGATCTCAGCCATGCCGAGCACCTGGTCGGCCCCCCGCTGGCGGCGGCGCGCGCCATCAAGCGGCAGGTGCGCGAGGAGCTCGGGCTGACCGTCTCGCTCGGCGTCGCCACCAGCCGCCTGGTCGCCAAGATCGCCTCCGACCTCGACAAGCCGGACGGCCTGCGCCTGGTCGAGCCGGGGACCGAGGCCGCCACGCTGGCGCCCCTCCCGGTGGGGCGGATGCCGGGCATCGGACCGAAGTCGGTGGAGCGCCTCCAGCGGATCGGCGTCACCACGCTCGGCGGGCTGGCGCGGATGCCGGTGGCGGTGCTGCAGCCGATCTTCGGCCGGCGCGCCGCCGAGGTGATCGACCGGGCGCGCGGCATCGACCCGCGGCCGGTCAACCCTGCGCGCGAGCCGGCCAAGTCGGTCGGGCGCGAGCGCACCTTCAGCCAGGACCTGACCGACCCGCGCGAGATCGAGCGCGTCCTCTACCAGCTCGCCGAGCGGGCCGGGCGCGACCTGCGCCGGGAAGGGCTGCACGGCCGGGTGGTCGCGGTCAAGCTGCGCTACCGCGACTTCGAGACGGTGGGGCGGCAGCGGCGGCTGCCCCAGCCGACGAGCGACCACCAGGAGATCGCGGCGGTCGCGACGGCGCTGGTGGCCCGGCTGCTCGAGGCGCGCCGCGCGCCGGTGCGCCTGCTCGGGGTGCGCGTCGCCGCGCTCAGCCCGGCCGCGATCCAGCTCACGATGTTCGGCGACGACCCGCTGCGGCGGCACCGGCTCAACCACGCCCTCGACGACCTCGCCGCCCGGTACGGCGCGGGGCTGGTCGTGCCGGGGCGGGTGATGGGCGGGGCGTGAGGCGTCAGGCGTCACGCGTGTTCCGTGTTGCGTGGTCCGTACTGCGTAGTGCGTATTGCGTGAGACGTGTTCCGTCCTGCTCCCCTCTCCCAGGATTGGGCGGGTACCCGCGTGCGGGTGCGGTTGGGGGTGAGGGAGTGGACGGGAGCGCCGGCCCCGTGGAGCGCCGGCCTCGAACGGAGCCCGGCCGGCTCCCGTTCGGCCGACCGCCCCGCGCGCCGGGGCTGGTGCCCGGGGCTGAAAGCCCCGGGCTCGGAAGCGAAGCCCACTGAAGGGGCTGGGAGCGCTCCCCGCGCCCCTGGTGGGCGGCTCCGGTCGGGTTGCCGGATCACCCACCCCTCGCCCCGGGTGGGCGCGGGGGCGGGGGAGTCGCGCCCGCCCGTCGTGGACGGCGCTCCGCGCATCGGTGAGGACCGGCCACCCCACGCCACGCAAGACGGAGTACGCACGACGCAGTACGCAATTACGGAACACGCATGACGGTTGACGCCTGACGCACCACGCCATCACCGACAGGGAAGGGATGTCCGTCGTGGCGCAGCCACTCTTCGCGGAGTCACTGGGGGACTTCAATCCCACGCCGGGCCTCGACGCGCTCATCAGCACGCTGGCGCGCCGGGCAAAGACCGACCCGGCGGCTCGCAACGCGCTCTACCGCGCGCTCGGGTACAAGATCTACCGCTTCGTGCGGCGCTACCGCTACCGCACCGACCGGCTGGTCATCTGCGACCTGGAGGATGTCGCGCAGGAGGCGTTCGTCGTCCTCTGTGACCTCGTCGCCGCCTGGCCGGGTCAGGAGAGCTTTCTCGGCTACTTCTTCAGCCGCTTCCCCTGGCGGCTGGCCCGCGCCATCGACGTCGCCGAGCGCGGCTGGTCGGCCGCCCGGCTCACGCCGCTGGACGACCTCGAGACCGCCCGCACGCTCGCGCCGGTCGACCCCGACGACCTCTTCGCCCTGGCCGAGATCGGCGCCGGGCTCGACCCGCGGGACCGCGTCGTGCTCGAGCTCCACATCGGCTACCGGCTGCACCTGCGCGAGGTCGCCCACCTGCTGGGGGTCCACCCGCAGACGGTCTACCGCGCCTGGGCGCGGATCAGCGCCGAGGTGCGCCGCACCTGGCCCGAGATCGCGCCGCGGCGCCGACGGCGGCGCGATGGCCAGCCACCGGGCGACGCGCGCCGCTAGGGGCCGTGTCGCCCCGGGGCGCGACGCCGCGCCGACCGGGCGGCTACTCCGGCTTGAAGAGCGGGCGGACCGGCTGCCACTTGCCGCCCGGCATATTGACGAGGCTGAACTGGCTGGTGAAGCGGTCGTACAGCAGCGCCTCGTCGGGGTTCTTGATCGTCTTCGGCGGCTGCCCCTTGCGCACCTCTTCCCAGCTCACCCCACCGTAGGAGGGCGGCGCGGCCTCGGCTGGGCCGGGCTCCGCCGGCGACACCGCGACGCTCGTCGTCTCGGCTGGCTTCGGTGGCTGCTCCGACATCGGTCCGCCTCCTCCCCTTCCACGCGCGCCCGTGGGCGCAAGACCGGCCACGTCTCAGTCTAACAGAGCACCGCCACCCGCTTGCATTGATAGAACATCTGTTCTATTCTGGTCTGGGACGGCACAGGCGCGCCCCGGCGGCCGGGGCGGAGCGGCAACGGGAAGGGGGCTGCGGTGACCATCGCCTGCGTCAGCATTCCCCACTTCGCGCTGCGGGTGGCGGTGCTGGACCACCCGGAGCTGGACGGCACCCCGCTCGTGCTCGCCACCCCGCCCGGCGGCCGCAACCTGGTCGCCGACCGCACGCCGGAGGCGGCGGCGCGGGGCATCCGCCCCGGCATGTCGCTGCGCGAGGTGACCGCGCTCTGCCCCGAGGCCGTCGTCGTCCAGCCGAACCCGGTGCGCGAGGCTGCGGCGTTCGAGCGGATCGTGACCCGGCTCGAAGGGCTCAGCCCGCTGGTCGAGCCGGCCGAGCCGGGCTGCTGTTACGTCGACCTGCGCGGGCTCGACCGGCACTACGGCACGCCGGAGCGCGCGGCCGCCCGCCTGCTCCAGACCGTCCCGCCGCTCCTGCGCCCGCGGGTCGGCCTCGCGCCGGGGAAGTTCGCCGCGCGCGTCGCGGCCGGGCAGGCGGCCCCGGGCGGCTGGCGCATCGTCCCGCCGGGCGAGGTCGCGGCCTTCCTGGCCGACCTCTCGGTCGAGTGGCTGCCGCTGCCGGCGGAGATGCTGCGGCGGCTGGAGCGCCTCGGGCTGCGCACCATGCGCGACCTGGCGGCGCTGCCGGCCCACGCGGTCCAGGCGCGCTTCGGCCCGGCGGGGCGCCGGGCCTGGGAGCTGGCCCAGGGGCTGGACGACGAGCCGGTCCGCCCCCGCGCGCGCGGCGAGACGGTCGTCGTCGAGCTGGCGCTGCCGGCGCCGGCCACCAGCCGCGATGCGCTGCTGCTCGCCCTGCGCCAGCTCGTCACCCGCGCCTTCGCGCGCCCGGCGCTCCGCGGCCGGGGCGTGCGGCAGGCCCGGCTGCGCGCGCAGCTCGAAGGTGGCCGCTCCTGGGAGCACGTCGCCACCCTGCGCGAGCCGGCCGGCCGCGAGCGGCTGATCGCGGCGCTCGGCCACCGGCTCCAGGCGGTGGAGCTCCCCGCCCCGCTGGAGACGCTGTCGCTGGAGCTGACCGGGCTGACCGCCGAGGCGGCGCACCAGACCTCGCTGCTCGGCGCCCGCCCCCGGCGCACCCGGCAGCTCGTCGAGGCCATCCGCCAGCTCAAGCAGCGCTACGGTACATCCCCGATCTATCGCGTCGTGGAGGTCGAACCATGGTCCCGGATTCCCGAGCGGAGACGCGCGCTGATCAGCTACGACCCCTGAACCAGCCGCGCCCGGCCACCATCCTGACCGAGCAGGGCCGCCCGGCCGTCGTGATCGAAGGGACGCGCCGCCTCCGGGTGACGCAGGTGCAAGACGCCTGGCGCATCGACGACGAGTGGTGGCGCAACCCGATCAGCCGGCGCTACTACCAGCTCGTGCTGGAGGACGGCAGCCTGCGCACCGTCTACCACGACCTCATCGCCGACGCCTGGTACGAGCAGGGGTATTGAGGGGGGCGGCCACGCATCCCCGCGAGGCGCTCGCGGTCATCACCACCGTGGCCCACTCCGCGTCGTCCCGCCCGGCGCCACGCTGGATAACACAGCCAGGAGCGCGGATCTTTCGCCCGTCCCTCATAGGAGTGGCCCTCACCCCCAACCCCTCTCCCAACCTTGGGAGAGGGGAGTCTCCTTGCAACGGACGAGCGAGGATCCGTCCAACACCCGTGCCTCTGCTTGCTGTCATCCTTTGCGAAGCGAAGGATGACGACGGGATACGGGCGGTGGCTTGTGTCAGTCCGGTCTCACGCAGCCGTACCTGGCTGTCAGGGCATCGCTCACCCCCGCGCAACTGCGCGCATCGACGATTGACTGGTGGCTCCTTCTACCCACACCACACAGCACGCACGTCATGCTCTTCTAGAGCCCGGCTCCGTGTGCGGGCGAAGTGGAGTGCCTGCCGCCGACCGCCCCGGCGCGGCAGGTCATCGCCCGGGGCGATCTCCGCGTGGAGCACCGTTCGACGCAGCGAAAAGAGGGAGGCGCTGTGGGTGGTCACGTCGGTGGTGGCTGGATTCACGCTGACGGATGCGGTGGGCATGCTCTTCATCTTCGTCGGCGTGGCCATTCGGTTCACGACGGGATTTGCCATTGCGGACCACACGGACACCTGGGAGTGGTTCTTCCATGACACGTTCTGGCCGTACTGGGTGATCGTGGGGGTCATGACCGCGCTCGTCTGGGAGGTGAGCAGGCGCATATCCCGGCGGCTGGCACGAGCCGACGAGATCCTGAAAGCCGGACCGGCGTCGCCGACCGGCCAGGCCCCCGCTGAGCGCGGCGCGCGCCCGGGGCGCTGGTATCGAGCGAGGGGGGAACGCAGCGAACGGGGGGCGTGCGGTCCGTGCGCGGGGTGATCGGCGCGGTGCCGCTGGCCGCCTGGGCGCTCCTCTTTGCAGGCTCGGCAACGTACGCGTGCGGCTGGGTCGTGGTGATCGTCGCAGGACGCATCCGGGTTACGACGGGGTTTGCCCTCGCGGACTCTACCGATGTCTTGTGGTGGTAGGTCATCCCGGTGGAACCGCCGTTCTGGATCACGACCCTCATCGTGACCGCGCTCGTCTGGTGGCGTGGGAAGCGACTCGCGGCGGCCGGGCAGCCCCAGCCAGAAGCGTGACGCGCCGGGGGATGGCGGGCTCGCTCCGACCAGGCATCCGCCGAGCCCTCCCGCTCACGCACCCAACCCTCATCTCCGGCGGAACGCGGCGCGCGGTAGGATAGGGGCGGAGATGAGGTGCCAGGCGACGGAGCGACCGCACACCCGGGCGCGACCGGAGGGGAGGGTGCCGTGAGCAGCGAGCAGCAGGAAGGACGCTGGCCGGACGCGAGCATCGCCGAGGTGGCCGAGGAGCCCTACTACCTGCCGGTCGGCGACGAGGTCGAGATCTTCGAGGCGGCCTACGCCCGCCAGCTCCCGGTCATGCTGAAGGGCCCGACCGGCGTCGGCAAGACCCGCTTCCTGCGCTACATGGCCCACCGGCTCGGCCGCCCGCTCGTCACCGTCGCCTGCCACGACGACCTGACCGCCAGCGACCTGCTGGGCCGCTACCTGGTCCGTGGCGACGAGACGGTCTGGATCGACGGCCCGCTGACCCACGCCGTCCGGACCGGCGCAATCTGCTACCTGGACGAGATCGTCGAGGCGCGCAAGGACACCACCGTCGTCATCCACCCGCTCACCGACGATCGGCGCCGCCTGCGGTTGGAGAAGACCGGGGAGGTGCTGGTCGCTCCGCCGGAGTTCCTCCTGGTCGTGTCGTACAACCCCGGCTACCAGAGCCTGATGAAGAACCTGAAGCCGAGCACCCGCCAGCGGTTCGTCGCGATCGACTTCCACTTCCCGCCGCCCGCGATCGAGACGGAGATCGTGGTCCACGAGACCGGGCTGGATCGGGCGACCGCCGCGGCGCTGGTGAAGCTGGCGGGGCTGATCCGCAACCTGAGCGACTCCGGGCTGGACGAGCCGGCCAGCACGCGCCTGCTCGTCTACGCCGGGCACCTGATCCGCTCCGGGGTCGCGCCGCGGCGCGCCTGCGAGCTCGCCATCGCCGCGCCGATCACCGACGATCCGACCGTCCAGGCCGCCGTGCGCGACCTGGTCGCCACCGTCTTCCCGGCCTGAGCCATGCAACGCTGGCTCCGCCGCCTGCGGCCGGGAGGTGCGGCGACGCCGGCCGCGCCCGCGACGCCGGCGACCACGGCCCTCGCCTTCACCGAGGTCGAGGGGGTTCTGGCGCTCTACGTCACCGCGCTGTCGGGCGGGGCGCTGCGCGTCATGGCGAACGCCGGCGCCGCGCGCGGGGCCTACACCGACGGGCGCACCATCTTCCTGCCGCCGCAGATCGACCTCTTCCCCGACCCGGCCGACGCCCGCCGGCTCTACCGGGTGATGACCGCCTGGGGGGTGCTGCAGGCGACCACCGGCTACCTGAACGCGGCGGCGGGCGCGCTCGTCGACCACCCCGGCGCGGCGCTGGCGCTGTATGAGGCCCTGGCCGGGGAGTGGCTGGACCGGCGGCTCGTCGCCACCTGGCCGGGGCTGGCCGCCGATCTGACCCGGCTGCGGGCCGACGCGCTGGCGCGCCGGGACGGTGTCGAGGCGATGACGCTGCCGGAGGCGCTGCTGCGCGCGCTGCTGACCGCGCCGCTCGCGCGCCCGCTGGACGCGGCCGCGCTGGTGGAGGCCGCGGCGCGGGCGGGGCTGGACGCGGCGACGGCGGCGCGGCTGGCCGCGGTGCCGGAGGCGCTGGCCGCTCCGGACCCGGCGGCGTGCCGGGCGCTGGCGCTCGGCCTGGCGCGCGCGGTGTCGTCCCCGCCCGGGGCGCCGGCACCGGCGCCGGTCCCCTACCGCGCGCGCCTGCGGCCGGAGCTGCTGCGCCGGCCGGCGGTCGCGGTCGCGAGCGAGGAGACGACCGCCACGGCGGACGACCGCGACCGGCAGCCGAAGCCGCCGCGGGCGACGCCGCGCGGGCTCCCGATCCACGTCGAGGCGCGCACGCCGGAGCAGCTCGTCCCGCGGGAGCGCCGCCCCAGCGCTGGCGGGCGCCAGGCGGTCCAGCTCAGCATCGGCGACCGCGAGCCGCCGGTCACCTTCCAGCAGGTGCCGCTCACCGCGGAGGAGAAGGCGGGCGCGGAGCTGTTCGACGAGTGGGACTATCTCCGCCGCATGTACCTGCCGGAGTGGTGCGCGGTGCGGCTGCGGCGGCCGCGCGGGGGCAGCACCGAGCCGGTCGAGCGGATCCTGCGGCAGCACCGCCCGCTGGTCACCCGGCTCAAGCAGCAGTTCGAGGCGCTGCGGCCGGAGCGCCTGCGGCTCACCCGGCAGCTCGACGGCGACGAGCTGGACCTGACCGCCATCGTGGAGGACCACGCCGACCGGCGCGCCGGCGCCGCGCCCGCCGAGAAGCTCTACAGCCGCACCCTGGAGCGGGAGCGGAACATCGCGCTGGGCTGCCTGGTCGACCTCAGCGGCTCGACCGGCGCCTGGATCGACGACGACCCGCGCAACGACCAGGTCATCGAGGTGACCCGCCGGGCGCTGGTCTTCCTCTGCGAGGCGCTGACGGTGCTGGACGACCGCTACGCGATCTTCGGCTTCACCGGCGGCACGCGCAAGCGCTGCGAGATCACCGTGGTGAAGGCGTTCGACGAGCGCTACGGCGAGACGGTCAAGGGGCGCATCGCCGGGCTGGCGCCGGGGGCCTACACCCGCATCGGCCCGGCCGTGCGCTACACGACGCGGGCGCTGCTGCAGCAGCCGGCGCGGGTGCGGCTGCTGCTCCTCATCTCCGACGGCCGGCCGAACGACTTCGACGGCTACGGCGGGCGCTACGGCATCGAGGACACGCGCCGGGCGCTGATCGAGGCGCGGCAGCAGGGGGTGGCGACCTTCGCGCTCACGATCGACGCGGAGGCGCGCGACTACATGCCGTACATGTTCGGCCGCAGCCACTACGTCGTGGTCGAGGACACCCCGGCGCTCGCCGTGCGGCTGGCCGACGTCTACCGCCGCCTCACCACCCAGTAATCGGTACAATCAGGGTGAACACGAGCCGTGCCGTGGAGGGGGACCGGACGATGACGGACGAGCGCGCCATCCAACCGGCGCCGCCGGCGGCCGAGCCGGCGATCCAGCCGGCCGAGGCACCGGCAGCGGAGCCGGAGGAGTCGATCCGTGCCACGCTGGCCGCGATCGCGCGGCGGCTCCCGGCCTACGCGCAGCTCGCCGCGCGCCTGGCCGCCGACACGCGACTCGCCTCCAGCCAGCGGACCTCGCTGGCCGGGCTGGCCGGGCGCGGCGCGCCGCTCGGCCTGCTGCCCGGGATCGGCCCGCTGCTGGTGCAGGCCGACCGGCTCCTGCGCGGGGTCCAGGCGATCCACGTCGTGCTCCAGCAGGTACAGCCCGAGGTCGCCGACGAGCACCTCCACGCCGTCGGCCTGAGCCGCGCCCAGGTGGAGGCGGACCTGCGCGACATCACCCGCATCACCCGGCACCTTGGCCAGGTCGGGGCGGACCGCCTCGACGAGCTCTCCGTCCAGGGGGCGCGCGCCGCCGCGCGGCTGGTGGGCAAGGGGCTCCGCGCCTGGCGGAGCTACCAGGCGCGCACGGGGAACCGGGACGGGCGCTGAGCGGCGTCAACCGTCATGCGTCATACGTGTTCCGTATTGCGTATTACGTATTGCGTGGTGCGTGATGCGTGGTGCGGGGTGCGTGAGGATTGTGCGGGGTGGGGCGACGGGCAGCCGACCCGCCGCAGGATCAGCCCCAGTGACCAGCGTCCGCCAATGGGTCAGTTCCCGCTGCCCAGTCCCCCGGCGCAGGATCAGCCACTACTGACTAATCCCCTGTCGCAGCGCCAGCCCCACTGACCGGCCGCCTACCCCACCCCGCCGCGGGGACAGCACACGCTGCGCGGCCCCTGACCCCCACCCCAGCCTTCCCCATCCTGTTTCGATTTTGTAGCGCTGCTTGCCGCATTTTTCACAAGTTCACGCCGCGCGGGGGCCTACCCTTGACGCGACCCGGGGACCCCCATTGGCCGGGTGGGGTCGCCGGCGACGGAGGGTTGGCGCGAGCTGGGCTCGCAGGAGGGACGGAGCCATGGATGTGACGCGGCTGCTGGCAATTCTGATCGGCGGGCTGGCCGTCGGGGGGCTCGGGGCCATCTATGTCTGGAGCTCGCTGAACGCGCTGCTCGCCGGGGAGCTCACCTGGGCGCGCGGGGCCTCGGCGCTGGCCGTGACCGCCGGGCTGGTGGCCCTGCTCCTGGTGCTGGTGCGGTACGTCCGCCACCTGGAGCAGCCGCGTCACTAGCCATGCCGCACCCGCGGAGGGGGAGGTAGCGCGTGAAAGACGAAGGCAAGCGGCACATCGTGCCAGAGGAAGGTGGGCACCCAACCGGGACCCTCGTCATCCTCCTCATCTATCTCGTCGTGATCATCGGTCTCTGGGGCTCGGTCTTCCTGATCCTGCTCCAGCGCGCGTAGCCCGGGAGGACGACGCATGAAGGTGGAGTTCTACGAGAAGGTCTTCCTCGTCCTCACCGTCGTCGTGCTGGCGGCTGGGCTCATCACCATCGGTGCATCGGTGCTCGTGGCGGGGGTCCACGTCCCCTCGCCGGCCGCCCGCGTCGATCCCCGGACGGTGGCGCAGACGCCGCCCTTCGATCAGCCGGGGCTGCGCGAGATCGCCCCCGGCAAGTACGAGGCCGTGATCCTGGCGCGCGCCTGGTTCTACGATCCGAAGGAGATCCGGGTCCCCGTCGGCTCGACCGTGACCTTCAAGATGACCTCGGCCGACGTGGTCCACGGCTTCGAACTGGAGGGCACGACGCTGAACGGGATGCTGATCCCCGGCCAGGTCTTGACGATGACCACGACCTTCGAGGAGCCGGGCGAGCACCTGTTCATCTGCCATGAGTACTGCGGGGTCGGGCACCATACGATGTTCGGACGGGTGGTGGTCGAATGACGGGGGAGGCGATCTCACTGCAACGCACGGCGGGCGCGGAGGCGGCGACCGCCTATCCGGCCGAGCAGCTTCGGCCGATCCGCTGGCAGCTCATCCTGGGCTTCGTCGGGCTCCTCATCGGGGGCTACCTCGGGCTGCTCCAGGCGCTGGAGCGGGTCGGGGTCGATCTCTACCGCGCCAGCCAGATCAAGACCTACTACCAGGGGCTCACGCTCCACGGCGTGCTGCTGGCGTTCGTCTTCACCTTCGCCTTCACCAACGCCTTCACCCAGTACATGACGATGCGCGGGTTCGGCCGGCCGCTGGCCAGCACCGCCCTGGTGCAGGCGTCGTTCCTGACCGCCCTGCTCGGGGTCGTGCTGGCGGGCTACGCCATGCTGACGAACCAGGCGAGCGTGCTCTTCACCTTCTACGCGCCGATGAAGGCGCACCCGCTCTTCTACCTCGGCGCCGTCTTCCTGGTGATCTCGACCTGGATCGTGCTGGCGAACCAGCTCCTGACCTACCGTGCCTGGCGGCGGGAGCACCCGGGCGAGCGCATCCCGCTCCCGAGCTACATGGGGCTGATGAACTACCTCATGTGGACCATCGCCACGGTCGGCGTCGCGGTCGAGGTGCTCGCCTTCCTGCTCCCCTGGTCGCTGGGCTGGCTGGACACCACCGACCCGCAGCTCAACCGGATCCTCTTCTGGCTCACCGGCCACCCGATCGTCTACTTCTGGCTGCTGCCGGCCTACACCTCCTGGTACGCGCTGGTCCCGGCGCAGGTCGGCGGCAAGCTCTTCAGCGACGGGTTGACCCGGCTGACCTTCCTGCTCTTCCTGCTCTTCTCGATCCCGGTCGGGGTGCACCACCAGTTCACGGACCCGGGCATCCCGACGGCGATGAAGGTCATCCACATGGTGCTGACCTTCGTCGTCTTCGTCCCGAGCATGATCACCGCCTTCTCGGTCGTGGCCGCGCTCGAGACGGGCGGCCGGAAGGCGGGAGGCCGGGGGCTGCTCGGCTGGATCCCACGGCTGCCCTGGGGCAACCCGAGCGTGGCGGCGCAACTGCTGGCGATGCTCGCCTTCACCCTGGGGGGCGCGACCGGGATCATCAACGCCAGCTTCACCATGAACCTGATCGTGCACAACACGGCCTTCGTGCCCGGCCACTTCCACCTGACGGTCGGGACCGCGGTCGCGCTGAGCTTCATGGGGATCGCCTACTGGTTCGTGCCCTACCTGACCGGGCGCCAGCTCTTCAGCCGGCGGCTGGCGCTGGTGCAGGCCTGGTGCTGGGCCATCGGCGCGCTGATCTTCGCCCGCGGGCAGATCGGCGGCGGGCTGGAATCCATGCCGCGCCGGACCGCGATCGGCGCGGCAACCTACGCCCTGCCCGGCTGGGACGTCTCCAACTGGTTCACGGCCGTCGGGGGAGCGCTCATGGCGATCGGCGGCGTGCTCTTCTTCATCGTGCTGTTCGGCACGCTGTTCAACGCCAAGCGCGTCGAGCCGGCCGCGGTGGAGCCGCCGCTGAGCGAGGTGATCCACGGCCCGAAGGAGAGCTGGCAGATCTTCGACCGGATCGGCCTGTGGGTCATCGTCGCCATCGCGCTGACGCTGCTCGCCTACGGCCCGCTGCTCCTCGGCTACCTGCCGGCCAATATGACGTCGCCGGCGATCAAGGTCTGGTAGCGGGAGCCCCACCACTCGCTCGTCCCCTCGCCGGCTCAGCCGGCTCCGTCCGCGTGGAGGGATCCGCACCCCGATGGGGGCAGCGGATCCCTCCACTGCGTCCGGGCGGGCGTGGGCCGGCACGGCACCCGGCCGGCGGGGAGCGGGAGCGCCGGCGTCGCCCGGCGCCTCGGCGGCTCCTCGTGGTCGGTGCCCAGGGCTCATGGCGTTTGCGAAATACGATGGTATTCGCGGCCAGCCAGTGCCCGGGGGTAAACCCCCGGGCTGACAACGAAAAGCCCGCTGAAGCGGGCTGGGAACGGGGCGGCAGGAATGGACAGTGTATTCGTCAACGTTCATCAGCCAGCGGGGTCGCCATGCAGGTCTGCCCACGGCGCGGCGTGCGCCCGACCGGGGCCCGTGTCCCCGGTCATCCTCCGGACGGGCCGCGCCGTGGTGGGTGGTTGGGGCGGGGCGTGTGCCTACCCGCGTCCACGCCGGGAGGCTCCGTGCGGCACACGGCCAACCCGACCACGTGTTCCCAGCGCGTTCCCCCGGTAGGGGCGGGCCTGGTGCCCGCCCGGGGATGCCGGGGCAACCCATCCATGTGCGGGAGGGAATGCGGCCCGACCGGGCACGCGACGGACGGGGGCCGGCGCGGCTCCGTGCGAGGCCGGCGCTCCACGCGCGGGCGGCTCCGTTCGGCACACGGCTCTCCCTTACCGAGCACCCGCGGCCCGACCGCTGTCGGCGGCGGCGACGGTGGCCGCCGCGGGCCGGGCCCCGCTAGCGCCGCTGGCCGGCGAAGACGAGCGGCCAAATGCTCGGCATCTCGCCTACCGGGACCTCGATCAGCGTGGGGTGGTTGCTCCGCAGCGCGTCGCGCAGCGCCGCGCGCAGCCCCTCCGGCCCTTCCGCGCGCCGGCCTTCGACCCCGAACGACTCGGCCAGTTTGACGAAGTCGGGGTTGTGCAGGTCGGACGCGATCAGGCGGCCATCGAACTGCTCGCGCTGGATGCGCCGCACGTTGCCGTAGGCGTTGTCGTTGAACACCACCGTCACCAGGTTGATCCCGTGGCGCACCGCGGTCGAGAGCTCCTGCACGTTGTACATGAAGCCGCCGTCGCCGTTGATCGAGATGACGCGCTTCTCCGGGTTGCCGACCTGGGCGCCCAGCGCCGTGGCGAAGCCGTAGCCCAGCGTCCCCTGGTAGCCGGAGGTCAGGAAGGTGTTCGGCTGGTAGACCGGGAAGCCCAGGTTGGACCAGTAGCCAACCTGCGTGCTCTCGTTGACCAGGATACCGTCCTCCGGCAGCTCCTCGCGGATCACCTGGGCGAACGACGCCTGCGGCTGCACCTCGAAGAGCCGATCGTCGATCCGCTCCTTGAGCGCCGTCAGCTCCTCCTTGCGCGACTCGCGCTTGCGGTTGTAGCGCGGCACGCGGTCCACCAGCGCGGCCAGCCCGGCCTTCAGGTCGGCCTCGATCCCGATCGCGACCGGGTGGTTGCGTCCGATCTCCTCGGGGTCGATATCCATCTGGATCACCGGCTGATCCGGCCGCGGCCCCCAGTCCGAGGTCGCGGGCTGGACGAAGCGGGTCCCGGCGAGCGCCAGCCCGCGGCGGGCCCATTCTAGCACGCGGACCCGGATGCGCGTCACGGGGCCATCGCGCCGCCCGCGTTGACGCGGCCCGTCGCCGGCCGGTACCATTGAACGACAGCCGCTTCAACGTCCGCCCGCGACGTCGAAGCTCCGTCGAGTCAGGCAACGAGGCACACCCGTGAACGCACTCTACATCGTCCCGATCCTGGCGATCTTGATTCTCGTCCATGAACTGGGGCACTTTGTCACCGCCCGCCTGGTGGGGATCAAGGTGGAGGAGTTTGGGATCGGGCTGCCACCGCGCCTGGTCGGCATCCGCCGCGGCGGCGTGATCTACTCGATCAACCTGATCCCGCTCGGGGGCTTCGTGCGCTTGCTCGGCGAGGACGGCAAGTCCCTCGCGCCGGGCAGCATGCAGTCGAAGTCACGGCTCCAGCGCACGCTCGTGCTCTCCGCCGGGTCGCTGATGAACCTCGTCCTGGCCCTCGTGC
>JASBVL010000011.1 GCA_029961075.1 Sphaerobacter sp. | reverse complement strand
CCCTGGCACCGGTCGGGGCGGTGCAGGCCGCCAACCCGAGCGCGCCGCAGGATCGCGAGATGCCGCGCTACTTCCCGGAGACCGGCTTCTGGGTGCAGGGGCCGTTCCGCGCCTACTGGGAGACGCGCGGGGGCCTGTACATCTTCGGCTACCCGATCACCGGGGTCTTCGAGCAGGACGGCTTCTTGCGGCAGTACTTCGAGCGGGCCGTCTTCGAATACCACCCGGAGTTCGGAGGGACGCCCTACGAGGTGCTGCTGATGCGCCTGGGGGCGATCCGGGTCGAGGGGCGCGAGAGCGAGCCGGTGTTCCAGCCGATCCCGGCGTTCGCCAACTCCGCCGACCACCGCTACTACCGGGAGACGGGGCACTCGCTCAGCTACGGGTTCAAGCACTTCTGGGACGCCAACGGCGGGCTGATGAACTTCGGCTTCCCGCTGTCGCAGGAGTTCGATGAGCAGAACCAGCCGCCGCCGGCCGGAGACGGCCAGGTCCACACGGTGCAGTACTTCGAGCGCGCCCGCTTCGAGTGGCACCCGGAGTACCGAGGGACGCCCTACGAGGTGCTGCTCGGCCTGCTCGGACGGGAGTACCTGCAGGTGCGCGGGGCGCCGCCGGAGGCGCTGGCGCGGCAAGACCCGACGCTCCCGCCGCCCGACCCGACCCGGAACCTGCGCCACGGGCCGCACGTGGGCTACGGCTTCAACGTCGCCTGGTGGGGTGATGACGCCTCCACGGCCCTCAACCAGAAGACCAATGAGATGGTCAAGGGGGCGGGCTTCTCCTGGATCCGCATCCAGGCGCAGTGGCGTCAACTGGAGCCCGCGCCCGGTCAGTACGACCCCCTCCCGCTCGATCGCGTGGTAGGCACCGCCGCCCAGAACGGGCTGAAGGTGCTGGTCAGCGTGGTCAAGTCGCCCGACTGGGCCGGGGCCAACGGTGGTATTCCCGAGGATCCCACCCGGTTCGAGGCGCTGATGCGCTTCCTGGCCGCTCGCTACCGGGGCCGGGTGCACGCCTGGGAGATCTGGAACGAGCAGAACCTGGCGCACGAGATGGGCGGGTACGTCGACATCGAGCGGTACGTGCACCTGCTCAAGGCCGGGTACACGGGGGTCAAGGCGAGTGACCCGTCGGCCATCGTCGTGTTTGGCGGCCTCACGCCGACCGGGGTCACGGATCCGAGGATCGCCATCGACGACGTGGCCTACCTCCAGCAGATCTATGCCTACAACAACGGTGAGGTGAAGCGGTACTACGATGTGCTGGGGGCCCACCCGGGCAGCAACAACAACCCGCCCGATACCCTGTGGCCGGAGAAGCCGGGACCCGGCCCGAACTGGCGGGATCACCCGTCCTTCTACTTCCGGCGCATCGAGCAGCTCCGCCAGGTCATGATCGACCACGGCGAGGCGGGGAAGCAGATCTGGCTGACCGAGTTCGGCTGGACCACGGCCAACCAGGCGCCGGGCTATGAGTACGGCCAGCAGAACTCGGAGGGGGATCAGGCCGCGTACCTGGTGCGCGCCTTCCAGATGGGGCGCGAGCTGTACCCGTGGATGGGGGTGATGTTCGTCTGGAACCTGAACTTCAGCGTGATCACCCCGCCCAGCGACGAGAAGCACCCGTGGTCCGTGCTCAATGCCGACTGGAGCCCGCGCCCGGCCTACACCGCGCTCCAACAGATGCCCAAGTAGGGACAGGCATCGCGGCCAGGCGAGATTACGCGATATACTGTGACGATGGCAGGGCAGCGGCCCGGTCGAGCGCGCGCTCGACCGGGCCGTCGACCACACGGAGGTGGGATGATCCCGGGCAGGCTCTCGCTCGTGCTGCCGGCGCACAACGAGGTGGACAACCTTGCACCGGTGGTCCGCCGCGCCCTCGATGTGCTCCCGTGCCTGGTCGCGGATTTCCAGATCGTGATCGTCGACGACGGCAGCCGCGACGGCACCGGCGCGCTGGCCGATGAGCTGGCCGCCTCCGACCCGCGCATCACCGTCGTGCACCACCCCCGCAACCGCGGCTACGGCGCGGCGCTGACCTCCGGCTTCGCCGCCGCGACCGGCGACTACATCATGTTCATGGACAGCGACCAGCAGTTCGACATCGCGGACCTCAGCTTCCTGGTCCCGTTTGTCGGGCAGTACGACCTGGTCGCTGGCTACCGGATCGCGCGGCAGGACGCGCGCTATCGGATCGTCTATGCCTGGATCTTCAACCTGGCGGTGCGCATCCTCTTCGGCGTCCGGCTGCGGGACGTTGACTGCGCCTTCAAGGTCTTCCGCGCCGATCTGCTGCGGGCCATCGACCTGACCTCGCCCGGCGCCCTGATCAACACGGAGATCCTGGCCAAGGCGGAGCGGGCCGGGGCCACCTGGACCGAGGTCGGCGTCAACCACTACCCGCGCCCGGCGGGCGCCTCCTCCGGCGGCAGCCCGCGTGTGGTCGTCCGTGCGGTGAAGGAGACGATCGCGCTGTGGCTCCGCATGCGGGACTACACGCCGCCCATCGGCGTGACCAGTGGCGGCCCGCCACCCCGCCGCCTCGGGATCGGCCAGGGGTCGGTGCTGGGCGCCATCGTGGGCGCGCTGGCCAGCCTCGGGCTGCTGACGCGCCGGGGCCGGCGCTAGCCGGTGCCCGCCCGCGACGGGCGCGGCGGCCCTGGGGCTAACGCAGGACGGTCGCCAGGCGCTCGCGCACCTCAGCCGGCGTCACCCCCCGCAGCAACACCGTCTTCTGCCGCCCGCGCTCCCCGGCGCTGATCTCGACGCCCCGCTTCGGCAGACCCAGCGTGTCGGCGAGGAGCTCCACCAGGGCGCGATTGGCGGCGCCCTCGACCGGCGGCGCGGCCAGGCGCACCCGGAGCGCGCCGTCGGCGATGCCGTCGACCGCGGTCCGGCCGGCTCGCGGCGTGACGCGCACCGGGAGCAGCGTCCCCTCGGCGGTTTGACGCAGGCTCAGGTCGGCACTCATAGCGCGATCCGGGCCTGGGCGCGCGCGAGCTGCTGCACGACCTGGCTGAGGTATTCGCTCGCGAAGACGGGGCGGCCGAGCGCATTCTCCAGGTCGTCGATGTGCAGGTCGTCCAGGAACGTCCGCGTTCGCTTCGACAACATGTGGTGGGAGATGAAGACCGGGTCATCCCCGGGCTGGTCGGCGAAGGCGTCCCACACGAGCCCGCCGGTCAGGAGGCCGGAGACGTTGATCTCCGGGCCGAAAAAGGTGTTGACGATCGGCACGACCCGCAGGCGCGTCCCGAGCGCGTCGTTGACGCGATCCACCAGGGTCTGCATCGTCGGCGCGATCAGCGTGCCGCAGGCGATGGCGCCGCTGGCCCCCTCGTAGTCCCCCCGCCGCCCGCGCCGGATGAGGCGCTCGGCGTCGTCGATGAAGAGCCGGGTGATCCCGATGCCGTCCTCGACCTGCGGGAAGCCGTCGTAGCGCGCGGCAGGGGGGATCGGCCGTCCCGTCATCAGGTAGAACTCGTCGCCAAGCTGGAGGAAGGTGCGGCCGCGCTCACGGCGGAAGCGGCGCTGCCAGGCTTCGGCCTGCTCGATGACCCGCTCGGCCTCCTCCGGCGTGTAGCGGCGGATGTCGAGCAGCGCGCCCGGGAGTGACCGCATGCAGCTGCGCGAGAGCCGCACGCGGCGGCTCTGGCGCTCCTCGCCGAACTTCGACAGGCCGACGGGCACGGCCGCGATCGACCGAAGGTGCGGGCCGAGCGAGATCAGGTCGCGGATGGTGCGGTCCATCTCGGGGCCGTCGTTGATGCCGGGACAGAGGACGAGCTGCGCGTTGTAGTCGATCCCGATGCGCTCCAGGCGCGCCAGATCCTCCATGATGTTGGCGGCGCGCGGGTTGCCCACCAACGCCACCCGCAGCTCCGGGTTTGTCGCGTGGACGGAGACGTTGATCGGGCTGATCCGCTGCTCCTCGATGCGCTGCCAGTCTTCCTCGGTGAGGTTGGTCAGAGTGATGAAGTTCCCGTAGAGCATCGAGTAGCGGTAGTCGTCGTCCATGACGTAGAGGCTCTTGCGCAGGCCCTTGGGCATCTGCTTGATGAAGCAGAAGGGGCACTGGTTGTTGCAGAGGTGGATGCCGTCGAAGGTCGGGTCGGCGAAGGTGATGCCCCACGGCTCGTCGCTGTCCCGCTCGACCTCGTAGATGGTGGTCTCGTCGCCGCGCACGACCTCCAGCTCCACCTCCTCGGCCTCGGCGTAGAACTGAAAGTCGAGCGCGTCGCGGAGCCGCCGGCCGTTGACGGCCACGATCTGGTCGCCGGGCTGCAGCCCGATCTCGTCGGCGAGCGAGCCGGCTGCGACCTCGGCGATCAGGCCGATCCGGTCGGGGGCGTCGGTGAAGCGGCGGCGGATTGCGGTCATGACCTGGCTGCCTCTGCGTGGACCGGGAGGCCACTGCGGGCCGCACCGGCTAGCGTGTAGATCCCGGCGAGGGCGGCCACGGCGGCCGTCTCACTCCGGAGGATGAGTGGGCCGAGCGACACCGTGTGCGCGCCGGCCGCGACGGCGGCGTCGACCTCGTCGCGGGTGAACCCGCCCTCCGGGCCCACCAGCACGAGCAGCGGCCCGGCGGGGGGCAGCGGCGCCAGTCGCAGCGGCGCCGACTCCCGCTCCCAGCAGAGCAGCGCCGGGGTGTGGGCCATCAGCGGCAGGAGCTCGTCCAGCCGGGCCGGCGCGGCCACCACCGGGACCGTCACCCGGCCGCTCTGCTCCGCGGCCTCGATCGCGATGCGCTGCCAGCGCTCGCGACGCTGCTGCGCGCGGTCGGGCGGCAATGATACCACCGACCGGCTGGTGGCCAGCGGCGTGATGCGCGCGACCCCGAGCTCGGTGGCCTTCTGCACCACCCAGTCGAACCGATCGGCCTTGAGCAGCCCGTGCGCCAGGTGGACCGCCGGCTGCGGCTCCGGCCGGCCTGGGCGCGGGGCCCCCAGCTCGAGGGTCACGCAGCGTGCCCGGCTGGCGCGGATGGTGCCGGGCACCTCGGTGCCATCGCCGTTGAAGAGGACGACCATGTCCCCAGCCCCCAGCCGTAGGACGCGCGCGATCTGGTGGGACTGTGGCTCGGGGAGGTCGACCGTTGCCCCGGGGACCAGGGGGATCGGCACGTAGAAGCGGTGGGTCGGACCGGCCACGGGCTACGCCTCGCGCGTCATCAAGAGCGATACCCAGTCGCCGGCCACCCGGCGCTGGCGCAGGGTGCACCCCTGTGCCGCGAACGCGGCCAGCACCTCGTCCTCCCGCTCGGTGATGACGCCGCTCAGCACGAGCGGCGCCCCCGGCCGTGCCGCACCAGCCAGCGCCGGCGCGGCCCCGATCAGGATGCGCGAGATGATGTTCGCCAGGACGAGATCGTAGGTTGGGGTGGGCGGGATGACCGTGGCCACGTCTCCCTCGATCACCCGCACCTGCCCCGTCACCTCGTTCAACGCCAGGTTGTGGCGCAGCGCCTTGACCGCGACCGGATCGATCTCCACCGCGTCGACGTGCGCCGCGCCGCGCGCGATCGCGCCGATCGACAGGATGCCGGACCCGGCCCCCGCATCGAGCACCGTCTTCCCGGCGACCGGCAGTTCCTCCAGCCAGCGGAGGCAGAAGTCGGTCGTGGGGTGCAGCCCGGTGCCGAACGCCATCCCGGGGTCGAGGGTGATGACGAGGTCGTCCGGCCGCGGCTCGTACTCGCGCCAGGAGGGCCGGATCACGAACCGGCGGCCGATGCGTGTCACCTGGAAGTGCTCCTTCCAGGCGTTGGCCCAGTCTTCCTCCGGCCGGTCGGCCGTCTTTAGTTCGCCGACGGTCCCGATCTGGCGCAGGTGCCACAGCCCCTCGGCGATGCGCCGGAGCTGCTCCTCGAGCTGCGGGCCCCGCGGCAGGTAGCCACTCACCCGGACCGGACGGGTGGGGTCGATGGTGAGGTCTTCCCCGTCTGGCCGCTGGGTGAACGGCTCTTCGATCACCACGCCCTGGTTGTAGGCGTAACGGCTGAGCAGCTCAGCCACCGCCTCGACCGACTCGGTGTCGGCCTCGACTGCCACCTCCAGCCAACCGGCGCTCGCCGCCGTCGTCCGCTCAGTCACGCTCGTTCGCCCCGTTCTCGTGCCACCCCGTCAGAATGACATTGGAGGAGTCGCCGACGTTGACGCGGACGGAGTTCCCGCGGACGTAGGCGTGCCGCCCGACGATGGAGCGGGTCAGCATCGCCGTCTCGATCTGCGCTTCCTCATCCACGATCGAGTCCGTCACGATCGAGTTGGTGATCGTGACCCGGGCGCCGATGCTGGCGTACGGGCCGATGATCGAGTTCTTGATCGTCGCGGTCGGGTCGATCACCACCGGCGGCACGATGACCGAGCCCGGGATGTCCGGCACGTGGTTGCCAAGCTGGGTCAGCATGTACCGGTTGGTGTCGAGCAAAGCCTCGGGCTTGCCGCAGTCCTCCCAGACGCTGACCGGCAGCCAGGTAAACCGCTTGCCGCGGTCGATCAGGTGCTGGATGGCGTCGGCGAGGAAGTACTCCCCCTTGGTCTGGATGCTATGGGCCATCTGATACTCGATGGCCTCGAACAGGTCCTCGATGGCGCGGAAGTAGTAGATGCCCACGATTGCCAGGTTGGACACGGCGTCGGCGGGCTTCTCGACCAGCCGGGTGATCCGCCCGTCGTCGACCACCACGACGCCGAAGCGTCGCGGGTCGGGGACCTCCTTCACGAACAGGGCGCCGTCGGCGTCCACCTGCTCGACCTGCGCCAGGTCGGCCTCGAAGAGCATGTCAGGGAAGACGATCAGGCTCGGCCCGGTCACCACATCCCGCGCCTGCAGGACGGCGTGCGACTGGCCCAGTGGCTCCTCCTGCTCGACGAAGGTCGCCGGGAACGTGTAGTTCGTGCGGACGTAGTCTTCGATCTGCTCGCCGAGATACCCGGTGACGAAGACCACCTGGTCGAGCGGGAGCTGGAGCAGGCTGTCCAGCACATGGCCGAGCACCGGCTTGCCCGCCACGGTCACCAGAGGCTTCGGCTTGCTCCAGGTCTGCGGACGTAGCCGGGTGCCCAAGCCCGCTACAGGGATAATGACGTTCATTGGCTCAGCCCTCCCTCTGCACGTCCAGAGGCCGACGCCGCCCCGGCCGCGGTGCCTGGACCGGTGGGCGGGACCTCCCACCAATTGTAAGCGACGGTTACCCGGTTGGCCGGACGCGTCAGTCCCCGGCGAACGCCTGCGTGAACATCTTGCCGCCGGTGGGCCCGCTGATGACGCCGATGCCGACGCGGGTAAACTCGGGCGAGAGGATGTTGGCCCGATGCCCCGGGCTCTGCATCAGCCCCCGGTGGGCGATGGCGACGGTCGGCGCATAGGCGAGGTTCTCCCCCGCGACGGTGTACCGGATGCCGGCGGCCTGGAGGCGGTCGGCCGGGGTCCCGGATACCGGCGAGACGTGGGCGAAGTACCCCAGGGTGAACATCTCGCGCGCGTGGTCCCGCGCCACAGCCTGAAGCGCCGCGTCGGCGCGCAGCGGCGCCAGCCCATGCTCACGGCGCTCCTGGTTCAGCAGTTCGAGCATGGCCGCTTCATCGGCGGGGCTCTCGGCGAGGCCCTCCGTCACGCGGAACGGCAGTCGCACCCCCTGCTCGCCCGCGGGTTCCGTGAAGACGGTGAAGTCGGCGAGATCCAGGCCGGTGCGGGCCTGCGCCCAGGCGATCGCCCGTGCCGAGCGCGCCACCAGCGGCGCGGCGAGGCGGGAGCGACTCAGCCCGGTGTCGCTGAGCGGCCCGAGCGTCAGCAGCGTGGCCGCCAGGACCAGCAGGGTCGCCAGGATGAGCCCCTTGATCGCCCCGGGCACGAGCCCCAACAGTTCGTCCAACCAGCGCACCGGGGGCACCGCTCGGACCACGGCGATGCCCGGGCCGACGGTGATCGCCAGCACGCCGGAGAGGAGTCCCTGGGCCACGAGGGTGACGGCGGCGAAGCTGAGCACGTTGAGGGCGATGCCCTGCGCCCCGACCACGCGCTCGAGTAGCTGGGCGACGGGGCGATACCCGACTGCGCCCGCGACGAGCCCGATGGCCACGATCACCAGGTCGAGCGCGCCCCGGAGGAACCCGCGCCGCACGCCAGCACCGGCGCCGAGCAGCACGATGAGGATGATGATGACATCCAACCAGTTCATGCTTGACCGCGGCTCCAGGTGACGATGCACGACCGAGCGCCCGCTCAGAGTCTACCCAAACCGGCTCCGTCGTGCCGTCACGGGCGGCCTGGGACGCTGGCCAGTACAATGCACGGGAGATGTGACGGGGTGCGTGCGGAGCGGAGGGACGCGTCGACATGGCCGGAGGGCAGAGCGTGGGCCGGACGGTGGCGATCGCGCCGTCGGTGCTGAGCGCCGATCTGGCGCGCCTGGCGGACGCCGTTGCGGCGATCGAGGCGGCTGGCGCCGACTACGTGCACCTCGACGTGATGGACGGGCGCTTCGTGCCGAACATCACCTTCGGCATCCCGGTGGTCGAGGCGGTGGCGGCGGCGACCCGGCTGCCCCTCGACGTGCACCTGATGATCGTGGAGCCGGAGCGCTACATCGAGCGGTTCGTCGCCGCCGGCGCCGCGATCCTGACGGTCCAGGTCGAGGCGACCACGCACCTGCACCGGACCGTGCAGCAGATTCGCGAGGCGGGCGCCGCGGCGGGCGTGGCGCTGAACCCCGCCACGCCCCTCACCGCGCTGGAGGAGATCCTGCCCTTCGTGGACCTGATCCTGGTGATGAGCGTCAACCCGGGCTTCGGGGGGCAATCGTTCATCCCGACCTCGCTGCGCAAGATCGAGCGTCTGCGGCAGATGCGCGACGAGCGCGGCCTGCGGGCCCTGATCGAGGTGGACGGTGGGATCAAGGCGAGCAATATCCGGCGGGTGGTCGAGGCCGGGGCGGACGTGATCGTCGCCGGGTCGGCGGTCTTCACGCCGGACCGGTCGGTGGCCGAGGCCCTGGCGCAACTGCGCGCGGCGCTGGAGTGACGCGGGCGTCATGCGTCATGCGTCAACCGTCATGCGTCACACGTCATGCGTACTGCGTATTACGTGCTGCGTGTTCCGTCATTCTCCCCTCTCCCAGGATTGGGAGAGGGGTCGGGGGTGAGGGGTGCTCCCCCGTCTCGGCGAGGGCGGGCACCGCGTGCAGGTGCGGTGCGGGGCACGCATCACGCATCCCGTCCCACGGAACACGATTCACGCAATACGCAATACGGACCACGCATGACGCTTGGCGCGTGACGTCTGACGCCTCACCCCCGCGCGCGGCCCGACCGGCGGGCGAGGAGCAGCGCCGGGATGATGGCCACCAGGCAGATGAGCGCCGCGGCGGCGAAGGTGTCGCGAATGACGGCCATGGTGGCCGGGATGGCATACTGCACGGCCAGCTCCTGCTGACGGGCCAGGTAGGCGGTCAGTGACTCGCCGGGCTGCTGCGTGACCGGGGGCAGGGAACGCAGCGCGTGATTCAGGCGATCGACGCCCCAGGCGGTGAGCGCCGAGATGCCGAGCGTCATCCCGAGCAGGCGCATGGCGAGCACGATGCCGGAGGCGATGCCGAGGTCCCCGCGGCGCGCGGCGTTGATGGCCACCGCGGCAATCGGCGCGATGACCAGTCCCACCCCGGCGCCGGTCACCGCCAGGTCGAGCACCATCCGCGGGCGCGCGAACGCGTCGCCCCAGCCGCTCATGTGCCAGAATCCCCCGGCGGCAACGAGCAGGCCGGCTAGGGTGACCCCGACGTCGCCCAGGCGCTCCGCGGCCCGCCCGCCGGCCAGCGCGCCGAGGCCCATCGCCAGTGAGAACGTGCCCAGCAGCTCGGCGCTGACGCGACTGACCTGGGCCGCGTCGACCTGCAGCGCGGTCAGCAGGGGCACGTTGACCATTGCCACCATCAGGGCCGCGCCGATGAGGAAGTTGGTGACGTTGCCGGCGGCGAACCGGCGCTGGCCGAAGAGCCCGAGCGGGATCAGGGGATGCGCCGCGCGCCACTCGACGGCGACGAGGCCGGCGAAGGCGACAATGCCTGCGGTGACGAGCGGCAGGCGATAGGCGCTCAGCGGGTTCGGGGCGGCCCCGAGGGCGCGGTTGGCACCGCCCGGCAATTCGGCCGTGACCGACAGGCCGAGACTCAGGCAGAGCAGCGCGGCGGTCAGGAGCAGCGCGCCAGGCAGGTCGAACGGCGCGCGGCGCGGCCCCGCCAGCGGCGCGCCGCGCCACAGGCGCGCCAGCACGAGGGCCGCGGCGGCGCCGATCGGCAGGTTCAGGGCGAAGATCCAGCGCCAGTCCCCGGTGAGCTGCTCGATCGCGGCGCCCCAGAGCGGGCCGAGCACCCAGCCCAGCGTGTCGACCGCGGCGACGACGCCGAGGGCGCCGGCACGCCGCGCCGGGGGCAGCAGGTCGCCGACGGCCGCCATGGCGACCGGCACCATCGCCCCGCCCCCGAGCCCCTGGAGCACCCGGGCGGCGATGATGGCGGGGAGCGAGCCGGCCACGGCGCAGGCCGCCGAGCCGGCAAGGAAGACGCCGAGGGCGACGAGGAAGGTCGCCCGGCGCCCGAAAATGTCGGAGACGCGGCCCATCACCGGGATGGTGAGGGTGTAGGCCAGCAGGTAGCCGCTGACGATCCAGACGTAGCGGTCGGCCTCGGCCGAGTTGACGCGCAGATCGACCAGGACGGCCGGGAGAATGGGGGCGATGACCGTCACGTCCAGGGCCGCGACGAGGACGACGAGCAGGACCGGGACCAACTGCCGCACCGGCCGCGGGGCTGCCTCCACGGGCGCCGCGTGCCCGGCCGCTAGGTCGCCGGTCGCTCGATGTGCACCGGCTCGTTGTGCCTGCTCAGCTCGAGCGTCCATGTCGCCGGGATCGCTCCCTGCGCGGCGGCCGTGTCGTGGAGCACGACCTTCAGGATGTCCGACGTTTCGGCGTCGATCCACAGGTCGAAGTCGATCGGATCGGCGTGGAAGGCAGCACCCGTCACCGGGGTCACTGCCGCCCGCGGGGCCACGCCGCGCAGATGGCGGGCCGCGACGCCGGCCACCGTCTCGTTCCCCACCAGCGTCACGTCGCGCGTCGCGCGGAGGACGGCCTGGATGCCGCGCTCGGGGTCGAAGAGCACGGCCGGGTTGTAGGCAAGATCCGCGGGTGCCTGCTCCCACCTCCCGGTGAGGAAGTTCGTCATGTACTGGTCGGGGCCCAGCGACACGAGCTCGACCGAGATGGTGGCACCGGCGAAGCCCAGGTCGGCCTTGGTGGCCGCGCGATCGGGGCGCTGGATGTTCCCCTCGGCACCGCGGAGGGTCAGGCTCTGCTGGGGATCGAGGAAGACATCGCCCTCGATGGTGAGGACGAAGTGGGCCGTCTGGAGCTCAGCGAAGCGGGCGGTGGCGGCCTCGATGAGCGCCTGGGGCGAGGGCGCTGGGGTCGGCGTCGGCGCGGAGCGGCCGCAGGCCAGTAGACCCAGGATCAGCACGAGGATGACAGGCGAGAGTCGCACGAACGGGGGCGGTCGCATCAGCGCCACGTCTCCATGTCAGGCTCAAGCCGCTCGGGGAATGGTAGCACAGGGAGCGGCACCGATGTGGGGGTGCATAGTCAGCGGCGCTCCGCTGTGCTAGGATTCCGCAGCCAGGAGCGGGGATCATTCACCGTGGCTGGCGAGCATGGCACGGTGCCGAGGGTAGGGGCACGATCCAGTGGCTGAGATGCGTGTGGCGGTCGGCGCGGCGACCGACACCGGGACCTTCCGCGAGCAGAACGAAGACGCCATCATTATCGCGGACCCGTCGGGCGATCTGGCGGAGTCCCACGGCGTGCTCTTGGCCGTTGCCGACGGGATGGGTGGATACCAGCGGGGCGAGGTCGCGGCGCAGATCGCGATCGACACCCTGCGGGAGGACTTCTACGGGGCCGAGCTCGGCCCCACGGAGGTCCCGCAGCGCTTGAAGCAGGCGTTCCGCCACGCCAACCAGGTGATCTACGAGAATGGGTCGGCCAGCGGCGACGAGAACATGATGGGCACGACCCTGGTCGCCGCGGTGATCCGCGGGAATGACCTGACCATCGGGAACGTCGGCGACAGCCGTGCCTATTTGATCCGCGCCAACCGCGCGACCCAGATCACGCGCGACCATTCACTGGTGGCTGAGCAGGTCGCCGCGGGGGCGATGACCCAGGAAGAGGCGCGGGAGAGCCAGCACCGGAACATCATCACCCGGGCGCTGGGCCATCGCCCGCGGGTCGACGTCGACATCTTCGAGATCCGCTTGCTGCCGGATGATCGGCTGGTCCTCACCACAGACGGGGTCCATGACTACCTCGATGAAGAGTCGCTGGCCCGCATCGCGCTGAGCGCCCCGCCGGAGGAGGCGGCCCGCGAGCTGGTCCAGGCAGCCCTGGCGCGGGACTCGAACGACAACGTCAGCGCGGTGGTGGCCTGGATGATGCCGGAGGGGGCCACGCTCGAGCCGGCGCCGGCCGAGCCGGCCGCTGGCCGGGGCGCCGTGCTGGTGCCGGTGCTCGTGCTGATCGGGCTGCTGGTCTTCGTGGCCATCGTCGCGGTCATCCTGTTCATGGGCGGCGCGTAGGGCCGGGTGCCATCAGGCACGGAGTGAAGGAGCGGGCGTCGATGCCGGTCATCGACGCGCATACGCACGTCTTCCCCCCGGAGATCTGCCGGGGCCGTGCCGCGTATGTCGCGCGCGACCCCTGGTTCGCGCACCTCTACGCCAACCCCCGGGCGGCCTTGGTGCCCGCGGAGGACCTCATCGCCAGCATGGACGCGGCCGGGATCGACCGCGCGGTGATCGCCGGCTTCCCCTGGCGCGATCCCGGCCTCTGCCGGCTGCACAACGACTACATGGCCGCGGTGGCGGCGGCCTACCCGGACCGGCTGAGCTGGCTGGCCATCGTCGTGCCGACCGCGCCGGGTGCCGCCGCGGAAGCGGCGCGCTGCTTCGCCCTCGGCGCGGTCGGGATCGGCGAGGTGAACGCGGACGCCCAGGATTTCGACTTCCGCGAGCCGGCGCCCCTGGCTGAGCTGGTGGCGGCCTGCCTGCACGCGGACCGGCCGGTCATGGCCCACGTGAGCGAGCCGGTCGGCCATACCTATCCCGGCAAGGGGACGGCGACGCCGGAGAAGTTCGCGCACTTCCTCGCCGCCTACCCGGAGCTGCGGGTCGTCGCGGCGCACTGGGGCGGTGGGCTGCCGTTCTACGAGCTCATGCCGGAGGTGGCCGAGCTGGCCCGCAACGTGGCGTACGACACGGCCGCCTCGACCTATCTGTACCGCTTCGCGGTCTTCCGGACGGTGCTCGACATCGTCGGGCCGGAGCGCGTCCTGCTGGCGTCGGACTACCCGGTGCTGCGGCAGGATCGCTTCCTGCGCCGCGTGCGCGCGGCGGGCCTGCGCGCGGAGGAGCTGGGGGCGGTGCTGGGCGGGAACGCCGCGCGCGTCTACCGTCTTGCCGAGAGCAGGGCTGCCGATGATTAGCGGGATCCGCGGACCGATCTACGCCAAGCACCCCGGGATGGTGCTGATCGACCTGCACGGGTTGATCGTCCGCGTGCTGACCTCGCAGACCACGATGAACGACATCGGCGACGTCGGGGAGCGGGTCGAGCTCTACACGCACCTGCGCGTGCGCGAGGACGAGCTGACGCTCTACGGCTTCAGCACGCCCGAGGAGTTGCAGCTCTTTGAGCTGCTGCTGACCGTGAGCGGGGTCGGGCCGCGGGTCGCCCTCAACGTGCTCTCGGCCGCGCCGCCCGCCGAGGTGCAGCGGGCCATCCATGACGAGGATGTCGCCGCGCTCAGTCGCGTTCCTGGCCTCGGGAAAAAGACGGCCAGCCGCGTCATCCTGGAGTTGCGCGGCAAGTTGCCCGAGGCGTTCGGCGTGGGCGGGCAACCCCTCACGGCGGCCGACGCCGAGGTGATCGAGGCACTGCAGGCCCTTGGGTACACCGGCGCCGAGGCGCGCGCCGCACTGGCACGGGTGGAGCGGCGCGAGGGGCAAACGGTGGAGGAGCGCGTGTTCGCCGCGCTTCAGGCGCTGGCGCGCTCCTGAGCGGGCTCGCTGGGGAGGCCGGCCAGGCCGGCGTGCGGCCCCTCCGGCGCGGCCCAGGCGGCGGAAGAGGGTCCCCGCCAAGCCCCTGACCTGCACGGCCTCCGGATCTCGGACGAGCAGCTCCACCACGAAGTTGACATAGGACGCGCCCGGCGTCTGCATGACACCGCCGACGACGGAGCGGAAGAGCAGCACGACGCTGCCGGGGCACCGCTCAGGCCCAGGAAGACGTCAGCCAGGGTGGGGCGCCGCAGGCGGACGTCGAGCAGGCGCGCGTCCTGGGGCGCAAGGCGGAAGGCCGCAGCACGGGCACGGCTGAGTGAGGGTCCGCCCCGCCGCACCGGTCGCTTGGCCGGTTCTCCGTTCTACTGCGCCAGGCGGCGCTCGATGGCGCGGGCGTGCCCGGTCAGGCCCTCGGCGCGGGCGAGGGTCGCGGCCGGCGGGCCGAGCCGGGCCAGCCCGTCGCGGTTGATCCCCACCACGCTGATGATCTTCAGGAACTGCTCGACGTTGATCGGTGAAGAGAAGCGGGCCGTCTGCCCGGTCGGCATGACGTGGCTCGGTCCCGCGGTGTAGTCGCCCAGCACCTCCGGCGACGACTCCCCGAGGAAGACGCCACCGGCGTGCCGCACCCGGTCCAGGTGCGCCCACGGCTCGGCCAGCAGCAGGCAGAGGTGCTCCGGCGCGTAGGCGTTGGCGAGGTCGAAGGCCGTCGGCAGATCGGGCACGACGGCGATCAACCCGTTGGTGGCCAGCGCCTGCCCCGCCACCTCGGCTCGCTCCAGCGTCGGGAGCTGCGCGGCGAGCTCCCGCTCGACCGCCGCGGCCAGGCGCGCCGACGTGGTCAGCAGAATCGGGCTGGCGAGCGGGTCGTGCTCGGCCTGGGCGAGCAGGTCGGCCGCGCACAGGGCAGGGTCGGCGCTCTCGTCGGCGATGAGCAGCGTCTCGGTCGGGCCGGGAAGCTGGTCGATGTCGACCTCGCCGTAGACCCGGCGCTTGGCCAGCACCACGAAGATGTTGCCCGGCCCGAGGATCTTGTCGACGCGCGGCACGCTCTCGGTGCCGTAGGCCAGCGCGGCGATGGCCTGCGCCCCGCCGACCTTGAAGACCCGATCGACCCCGGCGACCTGCGCCGCCGCGAGGATCAGGGGCGAGACCCGGCCGTCGCGCTCCGGGGGCGCGCAGACGATCACCTCCTCGACGCCGGCTACGCGCGCCGGCACCGCCGACATCAGGAGTGACGAGGGGTACGGGGCGCGGCCCGCGGGGGTGTAGATCCCGACCCGCTCCAGCGGGCGGAGGAGTTGCCCGAGGGCGCCGTCCGCGTCGAAGTGCATCCAGGAGGAGCGGAGCTGGTGACGGTGGAAGGCGTCGATGCGGTCGCGGGCGAAGCGCAGCGCGTCCAACACCTCCGGCGCCACGCTGGCGCTCGCCGCGGCGATCTCGTCCTGGCTCACCTCCAGGTCGTCGATGGCCGCCCCGTCCAGCAACTGGGTGTAGCGGCGCAGGGCCGCGTCGCCATCCCGGCGGACGTCGGCGATGATGCGGTCCACGACCTCGGCGGCGCGGAGGTCGGCGCCGAAGACGGCGCGGATGCCCTCCCGCACCCGCTCGGGGAGCGTCGTCTCCTCCAGGCGTCGTTGCCGCAGCAGGAACTCCCGCGCGGCCACGGGATCGTGCACCACGCGGACAGTGGCGAAGCTGGTCATGGCGCTTCCTCCAGAGCGCGCAGCAGGCGCTCGTAGGCCGGTGAACAGGCGTCGAAGACGTAGTCGGGCGAGGTGACGGTAATGCCGCTGCTCCCGGCGCGTCGCAGGTGATCCACGGCGGCGAGCAGCAGGTGGGCTGGGACGATGATGGTGACCCCATACCAGCGCGAGCCGCCGTCGATGGGGCCCTGCTTGGGGTAGACGTCGGCGATGGTCGGTCCCTGCTCGCCCGCCGTCTCCACCTGGCTGATGACGTGCTGGGCAACCGCCTCGGCCGACTCTCCCTGGACGTTGGCCGTGATCAGGCGGAACTGGCGGGTGCGGAGCCGCGCCTCGCAGAGCTCAACGATGGTGCGGGCCGCCTCGAGCTTGGCCGGCTGGTCCCGCAGGGTGCGCAGCGAGGCGATCAGGCAGGCGTGCGCCCGCAGGATGACGCCGCCGTCGAGCACCCGGAGCCGGTTGTCGCGCAGCGTCACGCCGGTCTCGCTCAGATCGGCGATGATGTCGGCGTAGCCGAGGGTCGGCGCGGCCTCGAGCGCTCCGTGGGCGTCGACGAGCGCGAAGTAGTTCACCCCGTGGCGGTAGAGGAAATCCCGCGTCAGGTTGGGGAACTTGGTGGCGACGCGCAGCGTGCGGCCGGTGCGGCGCAGGTCGACCGAGAGGTCGGCCAGATCGGCCACAGTCGTGATGTCGAGCCAGCCCTCGGGGACGGCGAGCACCAGCTCGCAGTGGCGGAAGCCGAGATCGTCGATGACGACGTGCAGGTTCGGGGAGTCGCCGCCGTGCTCGGCTACCAGGTCGTAACCGGTGATGCCGAGGTCGGCGCTGCCGTCGGCCACCTTGTGCACGATGTCCTCGGTGCGCTGGAACAGCACCTCGACGTGCGGCACCCCGTTGATGCGACCGACGTACTGTCGCGGGTTCGGCCGCCAGACGGTGAGCCCGGCGCGCTCCAGGAAGCGGAGGGTCGCCTCCTCGTACGCGCCCTTCGAGCTCAGCGCCAGGCGCAGGGGCTCAGTCATCGCTCGCCTCCGCCGTCGGGGCGGCGGGATCCCGCCGCTGGACCGGCTCGACCGTGACCTGGCCGGTCTCGTCGACCACGCGTACCTCGGGAATGCCGCGCCGCAGCGCGTACCGGCGGCTGGACTGCACCGAGCGGCCGCGGACGTCGATCTCGACCCGCCGCCCCTCACCGCGCAGCCGCTCGCTCAGGTGGATGGCGGCGGCGGCGGCGGCGGGCGTGCGCGGCACGACCAGCACCTCCGGCACCGGGGCCGCGGCCGTGATGCCGGCCACGCCGACCACCCGCTCCAGCCCGTAGGAGAAGCCGCAGGCCGGAAGGGGCTGGCGCGTGCCGAGCATCTGCGCCAGGTCGTCGTAGCGCCCGCCGCCGCAGAGCTGAAGGCCCGGTTGGCCCGCCGGGTAGATTTCGAACAGCATCCCGGTGTAGTAGTGCAGCCCGCGCCCCAGGCCGAGGCTCAGTTCGATGGCGTCGACCGGGTGCCCGTAGGCGGCGAGGAGGTCGAGCACGCGCTCGAGCCGCTCGATCGGCGCGTCGTCCAACCCGTGCCGGTGCGTCAGCGCGCGGACGGCCGGGAGCACCTCGCCCGGCGCGCCCTGCACCGCGGCCAGCTCCCGCACGAAGTCGAAGGCGCGGCGCACGTCCGCCGCATCGCTCTGGCGGTGCATCTTGGCGATCAGCCCGGCCACGATCTCCTCCGGCGAGCGCGTGCCGCCCTGCACCTGCACGCCCACCTCGCGGAGGATCGCCAGGACCCAGCCCTCGAGCTGATCCGGCGGGATATCCTTCAGCGTCGCGCTCATCTCGGTGAAGACAGTGGCCAGGCGGTCGCCGGTCACCAGCCCGGCCAGCGCCGCCTCCGGGTCGACGTCCTGCCCTTTGCGCAGGCGCTCCATACTCCAGATCAGCCAGTCGCGGGCGCGCTGGCGCAGTGGCAGGCGATTCAGGAAGTCGAGCACGATGCCGATGTGCCCGAGGACAAGGCGGCCGTCGACGCCGACGGCCCGCAGCCCCTCGAGCGCGAGGTGGATCACCTCGGCGTCGGCTGCCGGCCCCTCCGCGCCGAGCAATTCGCAGCCCACCTCGGTGAACTGGCGCGTCCGGCCGGCCTGCGGCTTCTCGTAGCGGAAGACCGGGCCGGCGTAGGCCAGCCGCAGCGGGAGCGGCTCGCCCTGCAGCGAGTCGGCGTACATGCGCAGCACCGACGCCGTGTGCTCCGGGCGCAGGGCGATCTCACGGTCGCGGTAGTGGAAGGCGTACATCTGCGCGACGCGCTCGCCGCCCGACTTGCGGAGGAAGAGCTCGGTCGGCTCGACGACCGGCGTCTCGATGGGCCGATAGCCGTGCCGGTCGAAGGTGGCGAGGATGCGATCGAGCGCGACGCGCCGTGCCTGGTAGCGTGCCGGGTCGATGTCCACCATCCCGCGCAGCCGCTCGATCGGGCTGTGGGTGGCGCGGGGGTAGGGGTCTGCGTCCTTCAAGGGTCGTTGCCTCACTCGCTCGGCGCGGCTGCCACGGCCGTGACTGCTCGCGGCCGCGGACGACCGCGGTCAATTCGCGTGTGGAGTCTATCACACGGTCCCGGTTGCCCGGCCGGCCGCGCGGCCGGCCGGGCCGTGGTACGGCGGCCTGCTCCCGTCGCGGCGAGCCGGTGGCACCGCACGGCCCCTCGGCGGCAGCCCGGCCGCCGCGGAGGGGTCCGTGTCCACCATGAGCGGTGGCGGGACCCCTCCCCCTGCGCGCGGCCCGGCACCGTCGGTGCGTCACGGCGGCCGCCCTGGGCGGACGCCGGTGCGATGACCGGGAGACGGCCGCGCTGCGGGCGGCGCGCCCCGGCTAGGTCCGCAGCGCGCCGCCGACCCGCCGCTTGACCTGCCCCTCGATGCGGCTCCGCACGCGCTCGAGCTCCTTCTCGGACAGCGGCCGGTCCGGCGCCTCCAGGGTCACCCGGTAGGCCAAGCTCTTCGTGCCCGCGGGGATCGCCGGGCCACGGTAGATGTCGAACAGGCGCACGTCGGTCGCCAGCGGGCCGGCCCCGGAGCGGATCGCCTCGGCCACGGCCTCGGCCGGCACGGCCTCGTCCACCACGATGGCGAAGTCCTGCTCGACCGACTGGTAGCGGGACACCGGCCGCAGCTCCACGTCGCGCAGACCGGTGTCGAACACGGCGCGCAGGTCGATCTCGGCCAGGGCGACGCGCTGCCCGGCCGGGATGCCGAACTGCTCGGCGACCACGGGGTGGACCTCGCCCAGGATGCCGACCGGCTTGCCCCGGACCGTGATCTCGGCCGCGCGGCCGGGGTGCAGGCTGTGGTGCGCGATCGGGCGCACGGCGATGTCGACCGCGCCGAGCCGCGGCAACAGCACATCCACGACGCCCTTGGCGTCGAAGAAGTCGACCGGCCGCGCCGGGTGGTAGAGATCGACCGGGTGGCGCTCGCCGGCGAAGCCGAGGCACAGCGTCGGGCGCTCGTCGGGCAGCTCATCCACCCCCCGCGGGAGGTAGACGCGCGCCGTCTCGAACACGGCGACGGCGCGGGTGTGCTTCAGGTTCTCCGCGACGTTCTTCAGCCAGGCGGGCAGCAGCGTGGGCCGCATCATGGTCCACTCGCTGCGCAGCGGATTGCGGGCGGCCACGAGGTCGTGCTCGGGCCGCGCGAAGAAGCCATACCGCGCGGGCAGGGCGGTGGCGTATGGTGTGAGCGCCCGCAGGTCCTCCTCGCTCAGCATCGGGTAGGTGATGATCTCGGTCAGGCCGGCCGCGACCAGGATGTCTTGCACCCCGTCGATCAGGCGACGCATCGGATCACGCTCGACCCGCACCGTCTGCCCCCAGGGCAGGGTCTCCGGCAGCGACTCGTAGCCGACGACGCGGGCCACCTCCTCCACCAGGTCGGCGGGGATGCTGATGTCGCTGCGATAGGTGGGGACCTCCACGACGACCGAGCGGACACCCTCGACCTCCTGGATGGTGGGCTTGAAGTCGAGGCGCCGCAGCACGTCGAGGACCACCTCGTCCGGGTAGTCGACGCCGAGCAGCCGCGGGATCTCGGTGCGCGGCATGGCGAGGGTCGTGGGGAGGCGCGGCGCCGCGTAGGCGTCGGCGAGCACGGTGACCCGGGCGTCCGGGTTGAGCTCGCGGATGAGCGCCACCGCGCGCTGGGTGGCGGGCCAGACCAGATTGGGGTCGAGCCCGCGCTCGAAGCGCGCCGAGGCCTCGGTGCGCAGCCGCTGGGCGCGTGCCGTGCGCCGGATGTTGAGCATGTTGAAGTTCGCCGCCTCGAGCAGGATGGTGGTGGTGTCGTCGCGCACCTCCGACTCGAGCCCGCCCATGACCCCGGCGATCGCCACCGCTCGATTCGCGTCGGCGATGACGAGCGTGTCCGGCGTCAGCTCCCGCCCGACGTGGTCCAGCGTCTCGATGCACTCGCCGGGGCGGGCGCGGCGCACGACGATTCGTCCCTCGTGGAGGAAGCGGTAGTCGAAGGCGTGGAGCGGCTGGCCCCACTCGAGCATGACGTAGTTGGTGATGTCCACGATGTTCGAGATGGGGCGGACCCCCGCGGCGCTCAGGCGCCGCTGCATCCACGCCGGCGACGGCGCCACGCGCACGTTCTCGATCACCACGCCGACGTAGCGGGGGCACAGGTCGGGTGCCTCCACCGTCACCAGCCGGTCGTCGCGTGGCACCCCGCTGAGGTCGGCCAGCGGCGGGATCTCCACCGGCGCGTCGATCAGCGCGCCGAGCTCCCGCGCGATGCCGACCATCGAGAAGGCATGCACCAGGTTGGGCGTGATCTCAAACTCGATGACGCTCTCGCCCAGGTAGTCGCGGAGCGGCACCCCAACCGGCGCGTCGGGGTCGAGCACCAGGATGCCCTCGTGCTCGTCCGACAGCCCCAGCTCCTTCTCGGAGCAGACCATCCCCTCCGAGCGCACGCCGCGGATGGTGCTCGGCTTGAGCGTGAACATCGTGGGCTTGTCGGAGTACCCATCAAACAGGCGCGCGCCCACCAGCGCCAGCGCCACCTTCTGCCCGGCGCGGATGTTGGGCGCACCGGTGACGACGGTCAGGCGGTGCTCGCCCGCGACGACCGTGGCCAGCACCAGGCGGTCCGCGTTCGGGTGCGGCTCGACGCGCTCCACCAGCCCGACGTAGACGCGGTCCCAGGTGGTGCCGATCTCGCTGATGTGCTCCGCCTGTAGGCCCGCCATGGTGAGCCGCTGCGCGATCTCAGCCGGCGTGAGGTCGGTGTGGACCAACTCCTGCAGCCAACGAACCGGGACCTTCATGCGCGCAACACCATCCTCTCCACCCGAGTCTCACGCCGCGGGACGGTTGAACTGCGCCAGGAAGCGCACGTCGCCCTGGTAGAAGGCGCGGATGTCCTGCACGCCGTACCGGAGCATCACCAGCCGCTCGACGCCCATGCCGAAGGCGAAGCCGGTGTACCGGGCCGGGTCGTAGCCCACGTTGACGAGCAGGTTGGGGTGCACCATGCCGGCGCCCAGAATCTCGATCCAGCCGGTGCCCTTGCAGACGCGGCAGCCCGCGCCCTTGCAGAACATGCAGTCGATGGCGAAGTCGACCCCCGGCTCGACGAAGGGGAAATAGTCGCAGCGGAACCGAACCTTGCGCTCGCGGCCGAAGATCTGCCGGGCGAACTCGGCGAGCGTCCCCTTCAGGTCGCTCATGGTGATGCGCTCGTCGACCGCCAGGCCCTCGATCTGGTGGAAGTGCCACTCGTGGGTGGCGTCCAGCGCCTCGTAGCGATAGCAGCGCCCGGGAACCACCACCCGCACCGGCGGCGTGCTGCGCTCCATGGTCCGGATCTGCATCGGCGAGGTGTGGGGCCGGAGCACGATCTCGCGGGATTCGCTCTGGATGAAGATCGTGTCCCAGACGTCGCGGGCCGGGTGCTCCTTGGGGATATTCAGGGCATCGAAGGCGTAGTAGGCGTCTTCGACCTCCGGGCCCTCGACCGTCTGGAAGCCGAGGTGAGCGAAGACCTCGGTTACCTCGCGGATCATCTGGGTCACCGGGTGGAGCGTGCCGATGTCCGGCCGGCGCCCGGGCAGGGTGACGTCCACCGCCTCCGCCTGGAGTCGCTGCGTCAGCTCGGCCCGGCGCACCTCCTCCTGCCGGCGCTCGAAGGCCTCCTGCAGGGCGAGCTTGAGGGCGTTGACGGCCTGGCCGAAGGCCGGACGCGCTTCCGGGGGCAGCGCGCCGAGCCGCCGGGTGAGGGTGGTGACCTGGCCCTTGCGGCCCAGGTAGCGCGCGTGCCACTCCGCCAGGGCGCCGCTGTCCGCGGCGGCGGCCAGCTCCTGCTCCGCCCGCTGCCTGATCTGCTCCACGTCGTCGTACACGGCCCTACCTCCAACTCCGCCCGCGGGCCGGCCCGCTGCCCGTGGGGTGGCGCCCAACAAAAAAGCCCCCGTCGCCCAGGGGCGAGGGGTTTCCACGCGGTACCACCCTGTTTCACCGGCGCGGCCGGCGATCTCAGTGGCGCGCCGCCCGCAGCGGCGCTGCCTGCTCCGATAATGGGGAGCGACCAGAGGCGACTACTGGGTGCCCCACCTGGGCTACCGTTCACCGCTCGGCTCCGGAGCGAACTTCCTCGCGCTTCTCCCGAGGGAGGCTTCCAGTCTGCGGCCTCCCCTCCCTGCCGGCGTCGGCGCGAGTACTCCTCTCCATCGTCGCCGTTCCCAGTCCTGGTTGTCGGGCTCAGTATAGCAATCGCGGCTGGCGCGTGCTAAGGCGTGCGGCTTGCGTAGGCGACGGCGCTGGGGCCGCTACTGCCAGCAGGCGTCGCGCCGCCGGTCTCGCGGACCGCATGGCTATAATGCCCGTCGTGTGGTCGGAGGCGCGCAGGGGAAGGAGTGGAGCGCATGGTCAGCACGACGATCGAGGCCATTCATGCTCGGGAGATCCTCGACTCGCGGGGCAACCCGACCGTCGAGGTGGACGTGCGGTTGGCCTGCGGGGTCGTGGGGCGGGCGGCGGTGCCGTCGGGCGCCTCGACCGGTGCCCACGAGGCGATCGAGCTGCGCGATCGGGACGAGCGCTACGGGGGCAAAGGGGTCCGCACGGCGGTCGACAACGTGAACGGGCCGATCGCGGGCGTCCTGCTGGGGATGGATGCGCGCGAGCAGCGGGCGATCGACCAGGCCATGATCGAGCTGGACGGCACTCCGCACAAGGCGCGGCTCGGGGCCAACGCGATCCTGGGGGTGTCCTTGGCGACGGCGCGCGCCGCCGCGGCCGCGGTGGGCCTGCCGCTCTACCAGTACCTCGGCGGGCCGTCGGCGCACGTGCTGCCGGTGCCGATGATGAACATCCTGAACGGCGGCAAGCACGCCGAGGGCTCCAGTGTCGACATGCAGGAGTTCATGGTCATGCCGGTCGGCGCACCGAGCTTTCGCGAGGGGCTGCGCTGGGGTGCCGAGATCTTCCACGCGCTGAAGAAGGTCCTGGCCGCTGCCGGGTACGCCACCGGCGTCGGCGACGAGGGCGGCTACGCCCCGAGCCTGAAGAGCAACGACGAGGCGCTGGCGCTCATCACCCAGGCCATCGAGCGGGCGGGGTACCGCCCCGGCGAGGATGTGGTGCTCGCGCTCGACCCGGCCTCGACCGAGCTCTACCAGGACGGCCGCTACGTCCTGCGGGGCGAAGGGCGCAGCCTCACGACGGCCGAGATGGTCGACTTCTGGGCCGAGTGGGTCGCGCGCTACCCGATCGTCTCGATCGAGGATGGCCTGGCCGAGGACGACTGGGACGGCTGGGCGGCGCTGACGGCGCGCCTGGGCGACCGGGTGCAACTGGTAGGCGACGACCTGTTCGTCACCAACACGCAGCGGCTCCGCCGGGGCATATGGGCATCCCGACGCTTTATTCTCCTTAAGAAATGGCGAGGCCGTCGAGCGGATCGTCGGGGGATTTTCGCCGAAGCCGAATTTCGTCCGGGCGATTGAAAAAGCACCGCCCAGGTGGAAAGCCGCTCGCCGATTGGGGCCCACGCGAGCGTGCAGGGCGATCTGGTCACGCTGCACGCGATGCTGGCCGACGAGGCGATGACGCGGGTTCGCTGCGTCACGCGGACGGTGCCGGCGGCGGGGGCGCTGACGGCGGCGGCGACGCTGGCGGAGGAGCTGCTGCGGTCGCTGAGCGGGGCGGCGCCGCTGGTGGAGTGAGGGACCACGTGGCGGGTGGCGTCGTGCTCCTGGTCGGGTACCTGCCCGGTGAGGCCGGGGCGCTGGCGGTGCGCGCGGCCGAGGCGCTGGCGCGCGCGGCCCTGGTCATCGCGCCCCCGGCCGCGCCCGCGTGGCTCCGGGCGCAGGTGGCGGCCGGCGCCTGGGCGGTGGCGCCGGCCACGGGCCTGGCTTTGGAGGATGCGCTCGGGCAGCGGCTGCGACACGCGCTCGCCGGGGGCGAGCTGGTCGTACGCTGCTACCCGGGCGACCCGCTGGCCGACGTCGGGAGCGCCGCGGAGCTGTCGCGCCTGCTGGCCGCGGGGATCGCGGTCGAGGTGGTACCGGCACCCCAGGTCGCGCTCGCCGCGGCGACGTATGCCGGGGTGTCGCTGGTCCCCGAGGCCGGACCGGTGACGCTGCTCGCGCCGACGCTGCTGACGGCGGGCGTGGTCGTGCCCGCGGGCGGGACGGTGCTGGTGCCGGTAGGGCCCGACGCGCCGGCCGACCAGGCGGCCGCCGCGCTGGTCCGGTCAGGGCTCGCGGGGACCACGCCGGCGGTGGTGGTGCGGGAGCCCGGCACGCCGCACCAGGCGATCTGGTCCGGGTCGCTCGACCACCTGGCGACGGTGACGGACGCGCGCGCCGCCGGGCCGGGGGTGCTCATCGCCGGGGCCGCCGCCGCGCGCCGCGCGGCCTGGTTCGAGCGCCGGCCGCTCCACGGCCTGCGGGTGCTGGTCACGCGGGCAGCCGGACAGGCGGGCGAGCTGAGCGCCCGGCTCCGCGCGGCGGGCGCGGAGCCCGTCGAGCTGCCGGTCATCCGGATCGCGCCGCCCGACGATCTCGGGCCGCTCGACGCCGCGGTGCGCCGGCTGGCGTCGTACGACTGGGTGATCTTCACCAGCGCCAACGGCGTCGACGCCCTCTTCGCCCGGATCGACGCGCTGAGCCTCGACAGCCGGGCCTTCGGCGGGGCGCGGGTGGCGGTGATCGGGCCGGCCACGGCCGAGCGGCTGCGGGCGCGGGGGGTGCGCGCCGACTACATGCCCGCGCGGTTCATCGCCGAGGCGCTGCTGGAGGGGCTGGTCGCCCGTGGGGTGGCGGGCGCACGCGTACTGCTGCCCCGCGCCGAGCGGGCACGCGAGGTCCTGCCGGCGGGGCTGCGCGCGGCGGGGGCCACCGTCGACGTGGTCGCCGCCTACCGGACCATGCTGCCGGATGAACCCGCGCCGGGGCTGGAAGCGCTGGCGGCGGGCGCGATCGACGTGGTGACGCTGACCAGCTCCTCGACGGCGCGGCACCTCGTGGCGCTGGCCAGGGGCCGCGTCGACCTGATCAACCGCGCCCGCGTGGCCTGCATCGGGCCGATCACGGCGGCCACGGCGCGCGAGCTGGGGCTGCGCGTCGACGTCGTGGCGGAGGAGCATTCGATTCCCGGGCTGGTGGCCGCGCTGGAGGCGGCCGCGGAGAGGAGCTGCGTATGACTGCCCCGGAAGCGAGCGAGCCGTCGTTCCGTCGCTTCCGCCGGCTGCGGCGCACCGCGGGGCTGCGCCGGCTGGTGCGGGAGACGCGGCTGGCAGTGGATGACTTCATCTATCCCCTGTTCGTCACCTACGGCCGCGGGGTGCGCCGCGCCGTGCCGTCGATGCCGGGCGTGCATCAGCTCAGCATCGATCAGCTCCCGGCCGAGGTGGAGGACCTGCGGCGCCACGGGATCGGCGCGGTGCTGCTGTTCGGCATCCCCGAGACGAAGGACGCGTGGGCCAGCGGCGCGTACGACGAGCACGGCGTGGTGCAGGAGGCGGTGCGCGCGATCAAGGCGGTCGATCGCGAGCTGGTGGTCATCACCGACGTGTGCAACTGCGAGTACACCGACCACGGCCACTGCGGCGTCCTGATCGACGGCGAGGTCGCCAACGATCCGACGCTGGAGCTGCTGGCCAGGACCGCCGTCTCCCACGCGGCGGCCGGGGCGGATGCGGTCGCCCCGTCCGACATGATGGATGGGCGGGTGTGGGCGATCCGCCGGGCGCTGGACGCGGCCGGCTTCACCCAGACGCCGATCATCTCCTACGCCGCCAAGTACGCCTCCGCGTTCTACGGCCCCTTCCGCGACGCGGCCGAGTCGACGCCGCGCTTCGGCGACCGGCGGTCGCACCAGATGGACCCGGGGAACCGGCGCGAGGCGCTGGCCGAGGTCGTCACCGACATCGAGGAGGGCGCCGACGCCGTCATCGTCAAGCCGGCGCTGCCCTACCTCGACGTCCTGGCGGCGGTGCGGGCGCGCGTGGAGGTGCCGGTGCTGGCCTACCACGTCAGTGGCGAGTACAGCATGGTCAAGGCGGCCGCACTGAACGGCTGGATCGACGAGCGCCAGGTCGTGCTCGAGACGCTGACGGCGATCAAGCGCGCCGGGGCGACGGCGGTGATCACCTACTATGCCAAGGAGGCCGCGCAATGGCTGGCCGACGAGGCGGGCGCGGCCCGCGCGGCGGCCGTGGCGACGCCGGGCGACTAGCGGTGGTACGGCAGGCGGCTGGGGAGGGGCAGGCATGACGCGATCGGAGCGGGACTTCGCGGAGGCGCAGCGCTACCTGCCGGGCGGGGTGAACAGCCCGGTGCGGGCCTTCCGCGCCGTGGGCGGGACGCCGCCCTTCATCGCCCGGGGCGAGGGCGCGCGGCTCATCGACGTCGATGGCACCGTCTACCTGGACTACGTGTGCTCCTGGGGGCCGCTGATCGCCGGCCACGCGCACCCGGAGGTGACGGCCCGGCTGCACGCGGCGGTCGACCGGGGGACGAGCTACGGCGCGCCGACCGAGGCGGAGACGGCGCTGGCGCGGCTGGTCGTGGAGCTGGTCCCCTCGATTGAGCTGGTGCGCTTCGTCAACTCCGGCACCGAGGCGACCATGTCCGCCCTGCGGCTGGCCCGCGGCGTCACCGGCCGGGACAAGATCGTCAAGTTCGTGGGCTGCTACCACGGGCACGCCGACGCGCTGCTGGCGACGGCCGGCTCGGGCGTGCTGACGCTCGGCATCCCGAGCAGCCCGGGCGTCACTGCCGGGACCGCGGCCGACACGATCTCGCTGCCGTACAACGATCTGGACGCGGTGCGGGCGCTGTTCGCGACGATCGGCGAGCAGATCGCGGCGGTGATCGTCGAGCCGGTGGCGGGCAACATGGGGGTCATCCCGCCGGCCGAGGGCTTCCTCGCCGGGCTGCGGGAGATCACGCGGGCGTACGGCGCGCTGCTGATCTTCGACGAGGTCATCACCGGCTTCCGACTGGCGCTGGGCGGGGCGCAGGAGCGGTACGGCGTGCTGCCCGACCTGACCTGCCTGGGCAAGATTATCGGCGGCGGCCTGCCGGTCGGCGCCTACGGCGGCCGGCGCGAGCTGATGGAGCAACTGGCGCCGCTGGGGCCGATCTACCAGGCGGGCACGCTGTCGGGGAACCCGCTCGCCATGGCCGCGGGCCTCGCCACGCTGGAGATCCTGCGCCAGCCGGGCACCTACGCGCGCCTGGAAGCGCTGGGCGCCCGGCTGGCCGAGGGGCTGACCCAGGCCGCGGCGGCGGCCGGGGTACCGTTGACGGTCAACCGGGTTGGGTCGATGCTGACCGGCTTCTTCGCCGAGGGGCCGGTCACCGACTACGAGAGCGCCACGCGCGCCGACACCGCGCGCTACGCGCGCTTCCACCGGGCGATGCTGCGGCGCGGCGTCTACCTCGCGCCGTCGCAGTTCGAGGCCGCGTTCGTGTCGCTCGCGCACACCGACGAGGATCTGGAGCGCACCGCGGCCGCGGCGGCGGAGGCGATGCGGGAGGCCGCGGCCTGAGGCCGAGACGGGACGGGCAGGGGATGATCCTGTCGCAGCTCACACGCCTGGCTGTCACGCACCGCACCGCCCCGGTCGCGCTGCGGGAGCGGCTGGCCTTCGACGACGCGGCACTGCGGGCACTGGCGGCCGAGCTCGGCGAGGTCGCGGAGGAGCTCGTGCCGCTCGTCACCTGCAACCGGACGGAGCTCTACCTGCTGGGCCGCGGGGAGGGCGCGGCGGAGCGGGCGGTGTCCCTGCTGGCGGCGCGGGCCGGGCTGCCGGCGGCGGAGCTGGCGGCGCACGTCGAGACACGGACCGGGCCGGACGCGGCGCGCTCCCTGTTCCGGGTGGCGGCTGGGCTGGAGTCGCTGGTGCTGGGCGAGCCGCAGATCCTCGGCCAGGTGCGCGAGGCCGCGGCGTGGGCGGCCGGCGCGGGGACGATCGGCCCGGTGCTGTCCAGGCTGTTCACTGTCGCGGTGGTCGCGGGCAAGCGCGCCCGCAGCGAGACGGCGATCAGCCGCGGCGCCGGCTCGGTCAGCCAGGCGGCGGTGGAGCTGGCGCGCGCGACGCTGGGCGATCTGCGCGGTCGGCGGGCGCTGGTGGTGGGCGTCGGCGAGATGGGGCAGTTGGTGGCGCGCAACCTGGTGGCGCACGGCGCCCGCGATGTCGCTATCTGCAACCGCTCGCCGGAGCGTGCCGTGCGCGTCGCCGCCGAGATCGGCGGCCGGGTGGTGCCGTGGGAGGCGCTGGACGAGGCGCTCCGGGAGGCGGACATCGGCATCACCGCGACCGGCGCCCACGAGCCGGTGCTGACGCGGGCGCGGCTGGCACCGATCGCCGCGCAACGGGATGGGCGGCCGCTCCTCCTGATCGACATCGCCGTGCCCCGCGACGTGGAGCCGGCGGTCGCGACGCTCCCCGGGATCCATGTCCGGGATATCGACGCGCTGCACGAGATCCGGGACGAGAACCTGCGCGCCCGGGAGGAGGTCATCCCCGTGGTCGAGGCGATCATCGAGGAGGAGGTCGCGGCCTTCGCAGCCTGGTGTCGGGGGCGCGGGGCGGTGCCGGTCATCCGCGAGCTGCGCGCGCGGGCCGACGCGGTGCGCCAGCAGGAACTGGAGCGTGCCCTCCGGCGGCTCAGCCACCTCAGCGAGCGCGACCGCGAGGTCGTGCGCGCCCTGAGCCACGGGCTGGTGAGCAAGCTCCTGCACCAGCCGGTGACGCGGCTGCGTGAGGCGGACGCGGAGGCGCAGAGCGACTACGCCCGGGCGCTCGCGGACCTCTTTGGCCTGGACGGGCGGGGGCGTGATGCGTGATGCGTGTTCCATGATGCGTAGTGCGTACTGCGTACTGCGTACTGCGTATTCCGTCATTCCCGTGGCGTAGGGTGAGTGGCGCACGGAGCTGACCGCGCGGGCCCCGGCATGGCGCCGGGCCGTCAGCGCTCGGGGCGGGCGGGGTGCCGTCCCGGGTGTGTATTGGGAGGCGAGGACCTGCGGCTGAATCCCCGGGCTGGCAAGGGAAGCCGGCTGATGGACGTTGACGATGGAGTCTGGCATGCCCGGCGATCGTCCCCAGCCGGCATCAGTCGGCTCTGCTGGTGAGCCTGGGGCTTTATGGACATCGACGAGCGGACCCGGCATACCCGGCGATCCGTGTCCAGCCCGCTTATGGAGTTTGACGAAATAGTCTAGTATCCGCGTCGGGCCGGGGCCCCGGGGGTTTTAGCCCCGGGCCCAGACCGGCACGCGCGGCTCCTCCCGCCCCGCGCGATCCCGGCACCCCGGCGGCCCGCGCTGACCCACGCAACGGGCGGGAGCCGGCGAGGCTCCGTGCGACGCCGGCGCTCCACGCGCCCCGGGCCGCGGCTGGGCGCGGATACGGCGCGTATTCGTCAAACGCCAGCAGCCGGCTGGGGCCTCGCCCAATCGCGCGCCTTCGCGGCGCGGGGGCCATGCGGGGCACGCCGCGCGCAAGCAGGTCGCAGCGGGCGTCCGGGGGTCAGCGACGACGGCGGCGCTTGCGCTCCGGGCGGGCGGGGCGCGCCGTGGTCGCGGTAGGGGCGGGCGCCGCAGCGGGGGCCGGGTCGCGCGGCGGCTGGTCCACGGTGGGCACCCGGTTGGGGTGGTCGAAGATGACGAGGTCCTCGGGGATCTCGACAAACTCGGTCACGACCACGACGCCGGCCAGGTGGTCCTGCCACGTCTGGCCGCGGGGGTCGAACAGCGCCCAGAGGTGACTCCACACGCTCACCAGGAACACGATGAAGGCGCCGACCGCGACCGCGGTGCCGGTCGGGTTGTGCGAGGTGGCGCTGGGGTCACTGAAGGCGTAGTTTGCAAGGATGTAGATCGAGGCGCCCACGGCGTAGGCCATCAGCGCGCGGAGCAGCGCGCGGGAGACGCTCGGCGGCCGCCCGGTGCCGGGATCGAGGATGCGTAGGTTGAGCAGGCGCATACCGAAGGTGCGGCCGCGCGCCACGAAGACGGTGAAGTAGCCGACGACACAGGCGGAGACGCCGATGAGCCAGGCCCAGCCCAGCGGGCCGATCGGCGCTTCCTCGCTGCCGCCGGCCACCGCGTTCCAGATGAGGCTCCCGAGCAGGCCGGAGAAGAGGTACGGGAAGATGAAGCAGATGAACCAGTCGAGGATGCTGCCGAGGAGGCGCGGGCCGGCGCCAGCGTAGCGCGCGGCGTACTTGCCGTCGGGCGTGCGGTAGACGCCCCGCGCGATCAGGTAGTGCTCGCCACTCGACATCCGCTCACTCCCGCCCGTCGGACCGCTCGGCTCTGCAGCCGGGCTCCAATGATTCACCACCGGTCCGCCCGCGGCAAGCGGCGCGGCGTCAGGCGGTGCAGGTGGTCACGGTGCAGGTGGCGGTCATGCCACTTGCGACGAGCAGGATGCCCAGCGCCAGCAGGCCGGCGGTCACGGCGAGATCGCGCCGGAGGATCGACCGCTCGGCGCGGGAGCGCCAGACGACGGCGTTGACGATGAGCGCCAGCGCGGCGGCGGCGAGGACCACCAGGGAGAAGAGATCGGGGACGAACCAGCCCACCGGGGTGAAGTGAAGGATGGCGGTGGTGAGGGCCACCACGGCCGCCCCGACCTCGGTGGCGCCGACGACCGCGTAGAAGCGGCTGCGGGTGCCGCCGGGCGCGACCCCGTTGGCGACCCAGCCGCCCGCGAGCGCGGCCGTGAGCGCGCCGAAGCCGACGGCGAGCAGCCAGACGATGCCCTCCGGGACCGCGAAGCCGAAGGGGACCACGAGGAGCATACCGAGCAGTGCGGCGAGGAGGGCCGCGAGGAAGACGGCTGTGCCGGCGATGGCCCCGTGGGCCCGACTCTCAACCATGGCGACCTCCTAGGTCGAGTGGCCGCGTGCGGCGACCGGCCAGACGGCCTCGACGACGCCGTCGCGGACGACAACGTAGCAGTCGTGGAGGTTGACGGTGGTGCAGACGTGCCCGGGGACGAAGCGGATCTTGTCCCCCGGACGTAGCGAGCGCGCCTCGCCCTCGACGCGCAGCTTGACGTGCTCCTCGGAGAGCGACAGCGTCTCGACCCCGCTGATGCCGAAGGCGGTGGGGAGGCCGTGCTCCGGTGTCGCCGTCTTCAGGCCGATGTCGCCCACGGCGCGGTCGGGGGCGGGCCGGCTGACGATGGTGGACCAGAGGAAGAGGGCGGGCTCGAAGGCGGTGTCCGGTCCCTCGACCCGGCGGTACCAGGCGTCCATGAAGACGTAGGAGCCGGCCTGGATCTCGTCGAAACCCTCGATCGTGCTGGTGATATCGAACGTGCCCGTCCCGCCGCCGCTGACGGCCGCGACCGGGAGGCCGGCGGCCTCGATCATCCGGCGCGTCTCGATCAGCTGCTCCATCGCCGCGCGCACGCGTCGCTCGCGCTCGGCGCGCTCGGGCACACCGACCAGGTGCCCCTCGTAGCCCTGCAGGCCGAAGAAGCGCAGGCCGGGCAGTTCGGCGACCCGCAGCGCCAGTTCGACCGCGGGCTGGCCCGGCTCGACCCCGCAGCGGTCCATCCCGATGTTGACCTCGACCAGCACCCGCACCGTGGTCCCCGCCGCCTCCGCCGCGTCGGAGATCTGCTGCGCGTTCTCGAAATCGTCCACCGCGACGGCCAGGTCGGCGTAGCGCGCCAGGCGGACCAGCCGGGCGATCTTGGCCGGCCCGACGATCTGGTTGGCGATCAGGATGTCGCGGATGCCGCCCTCGACCAGGGCCTCGGCCTCGCCCAGCTTGGCGCAGGTGATGCCGACGGCGCCGGCGGCGAGCTGCATGTGGGCGATGATCGGCGACTTGTGGGTCTTGGCGTGGGGGCGGAGGCGGGCCGGCTTGTCGGCGAGGTAGGCGGCTATCCGCGCGATGTTGCGCTCGAGCGCACCGGCGTCGATGAGGAGCGCAGGCGTATCGACCTCGTCCAGCGGCTTGCCGACGATCTCATTGCTGAACAGCGTCATGAACCGTCCCCTCTGCCCTTGTCGTGTGAACCCCGCGCCGCTGGCGGACCGGGCAGGACCCCGCGGTGCCCCTCCGGCTCAACCAGGTTGCCGCGGCGTCGCCAGCGGCTCACCCTGGATCAGCATGCTATCGCGGGACGGGCGGAGGGCTCAACCCTCGTGCCGGCGGTGGTCGTCATCCTCTCGGCCACGCTTGCCACTCCATATCGGGGAGTACAGGACGCGCAGCACCCCGGCGAGCACCAGGACCATGAAGGTCGCGATGATCGCGAATGCGGCGTAGTTCAGTAGGGCCTCTAGCACGGTACCACCTCCGAGAGCTCGATCGCGATACCGCCTTGCCGGTCTTCGTGCTGGTGCCTCGAGTATCCCACGGCGCCGGGCATTGCGCGATGGTGCCAAATCTGGCGGAGTTCGCATCATCGGTGGGAGCGGTGTCGCGCCGGAGGTGCGCGCCCGCGTCGTGTGCGCCCTACCGGGTCGACGCGGCGGGCGCGACATCACTACCGGGTGGTTGGCGGTCGCGCAGGCGCAACCTGGCGTGCGCCTAACCGTTAGTATTGGAAAAGCGATCAGGGCGCGCCGAGATGGCACAGGCCCGGCGGGAGCGGCGCGCCGCCGCGGCTTCGCGCAGGGGGCCCGTCGCCCGGCTGGCCCGGACGCGATTGGCGTTCGGGGGTGTCGTTCAAACGCGGGAGGAGATGCAGATGGAGGTGGCGCGTGAACCCCGGCTGATCCGGCAGCAGGTGTGCGAGCTGGGCAACGGGCGGGTCGTGGAGCTCCTGGGCTACGACGCGGTGGTCGGCGTCGGGGAAGACGGGCGGGCGACGCGGTGGGACAGCGTCGTGCGCGATCGCAGCGGGCGGATCGTGGACAGCGCGGCGGTGAGTGAGGCGCTGGCCCGGGCGATGATCGAGGCCGCGCAGCGGCGGGTCGGCAGCGGCGCGGGCTGACGGCCCGTCACGCGGGTACCTGGAAGCGGAGGCGGAGACACGGGGCGGCCGACCGGCCGCCCCGTGTGGCGTCTCAGGCGAAGATGCTGTCGACGTGGTCGCTCATCGTCTCGACCAGCAGCGCCTTGTGGAGGTGCAGCCGGTTCTCAGCCTGGTCGTAGATCACCGAGGTGGGGCCGTCGGCCACCTCGGCGGTGACCTCCTGGCCGCGGTACATCGGCAGACAGTGCATGAAGAGCGCTTCCGGCCGGGCATACTCCATGAGGGCGTCGTTGACCTGGAACGGCTGGAGCGCGGCCAGTACATCCGGCGAGACCTCCTGGCCCATGCTGACCCAGACGTCGGTGTAGACGATGTCGGCGCCGGCGACGCCCTCGCGCGGGTCGTCGACTACCGTGATGGTCGCACCGGTCGTCGCGCCGATGGCGATGGCCCGCTGGATGATGGCCGGGTGGGGCTGCGCGATCGCCGGGCTGGCGATGCAGACGTCGAGGCCGACCAGCGCGCCGGCCAGGGCCAGGGAGTGGGCCATGTTGTTGGCGTGGCCGACGTAGGTCAGCTTGTGGCCGCGCCAGCCGCCCAGGTGCTCCTTGATCGTCAGCATGTCGGCCAGGCCCTGGGTGGGGTGGGCCAGGTCGGACAGGCCGTTGATGACGGGAACGGTGGCCGCGGCCGCCAGCGCCACCACGTCCTCGTGCTTATGGACGCGCGCCATGATGCCGTCCACGTAGCGCGACAGCACCGCGCCGGTGTCGGCGATCGTCTCGCCGCGGCCGAGCTGCAGGTCGTTGGTGGACAGGTAGAGGGCGTGCCCGCCGAGCTGCGCGACCCCGGCCTCGAAGGCCACGCGGGTGCGGGTGGACGGCTTCTGGAAGATCATCGCGAGGGTCTTGCCCCGGAGGAGATGGTCGTGGGGTTTGCCAGCGGCGCGCTCGGCTTTGAGCGCAGCGGCGCGCTCGATGAGCGCGACCGCCTGATACGGGGTCAGATCATCGTCGGTCAGCAGGTCGAACTTCGCGGTCCGGGTCTTGAGTGCCATCGTCTCTCCCTCTCCACGCCACAGGTGAACCTACGGGCCTCAGCACCACGCCTGAGCACCTCGCCGTTGCACCTGCGCCTGAAGCGGAGAGTCGACTGCTCCACTCGACCGACCTTTCCATCAGACGCGCCGCCGGGCGGCGCGTGATCGATCCACAAACCGACGACCCGGGAGGGACCGTCCTCCCGGTGAGACCCCTACTGTGCCCTACGCGAGGGCAGATGTCAAGCGGTGACGCGGCGCACGGTGCGGAGGGGCGGCCGGCGCGTCCCCTCCCCCGCGGATTGCGCTATAGTGGGGGTCGGTGCTCCCTGCGGAGCGAAGCGGAGTCCTGGGAGGGTGGTCGACCGTGGCCGAGAGTGAGCTGCATCGGGAGCTTCGCCGCGCGGTGCGGGAGCTGTGTCAGCGCTTCCCCGACGAATACTGGCGCCGCCTGGATGCCGAGTCGGCCTACCCGGAGGAGTTCGTGCGGGCGATGACCGAGGCCAGCTTCCTCGCGGCGCTGATCCCGGAGGAGTATGGCGGGCTGGGCTTCGGCGTCACCGAGGCGTCGATCATCCTGGAGGAGGTCAACCGGTCCGGGGGCAACGCCGGGGCGTGCCACGCGCAGATGTACACGATGGGGACACTGCTGCGGCACGGCTCCGAGGAACAGAAGCAGCGCTACCTGCCAAAGATCGCCAGTGGCGAGCTGCGCCTCCAGGCCTTTGGGGTGACCGAGCCGGACGCGGGCACCGACACGACCCGGATCAAGACGACCGCGGTGCGCAAGGGGGACTACTACGTCATCACCGGGCAGAAGGTGTTCACCTCCCGTGTCCAGCACTCGGACCTGATGATCCTGCTGGCGCGCACCACGCCGCTGGACCAGGTGACGAAGCGGTCGGAGGGGCTGTCGGTCTTCCTGGTCGACCTGCGCGAGGCGATCGGGCGCGGGATCGAGGTACAGCCCATCCAGACCATGATGAACCACGAGACGAACGCCGTCTTCTTCGACCGGCTGGAGGTGCCGGCCGAGAACCTGATCGGCGAGGAGGGCAAGGGGTTCCGGTACATCCTGGACGGGATGAACGCCGAGCGCATCCTGATCGCCGCCGAGTGCATCGGCGACGGCTACTGGTTCATCGACCGCTCGACGGCGTACGCGAAGCAGCGGGTGGTGTTCGACCGGCCGATCGGGCAGAACCAGGGGGTGCAGTTCCCGATCGCGCAGGCGTACATCCACGTGCGCGCCGCCGACCTGATGCGGTTCGATGCGGCCGCCAAGTTCGACCGGGGTGAGCCGTGCGGCGCGGAGGCGAACATGGCCAAGCTGCTGGCGGCCGACGCGTCGTGGGAGGCGGCGAACGTGGCCATCCAGACCCACGGCGGCTACGGCTTCGCGCGGGAGTACGACATCGAGCGCAAGTTCCGCGAGACGCGGCTCTACCAGGTCGCGCCGATCTCGACGAACCTGATCCTGTCGTACATTGGCCAGCACGTGCTGGGGATGCCGAGGTCGTTCTGATGCTGCCGCTGGAGGGGATCACGGTCGTCGCGCTGGAGCAGGCGGTCGCCGCGCCGTTCGCCACGCGGCAGTTGGCGGACCTGGGCGCGCGGGTCATCAAGATCGAGCGCCCGGGCAGCGGCGACTTCGCCCGCGGCTACGACGCGGCGGTGCAGGGGCTGTCGGCCTACTTCGTCTGGCTCAACCGGGGCAAGGAGTCGCTGACCCTCAATCTCAAGCACCCGGAGGGGGCGCGCGTGCTGGAGCGCCTGCTGGCGGGGGCCGATGTCTTCGTGCACAACCTGGCGCCCGGGGCGGTGGAGCGGCTTGGCTTCGTCGCGGCGGCGGTGCGGGCGCGCTACCCGCGGCTGATCACCTGCGCCGTGTCCGGCTACGGGTCGAGCGGTCCCTACCGGGACAAGAAGGCGTATGACCTGCTGATCCAGTGCGAGACGGGGCTGGTGTCGGTCACCGGCACGCCGGAGGCGCCGTCGCGCGCCGGCATCTCGGTGGCGGACATCGCCGGGGGCATGTACGCGTTCACCGGGATCCTGGCCGCGCTCTACCAGCGCGAGCGGACGGGGGAGGGCGCGGCGCTGGAGGTGTCGCTCTTCGACGCGCTGGGCGAGTGGATGAGCCACCCGATGTACACCGCCGCCTACACCGGGGAGCAGCCGGTCCGCAGCGCCGCCAGCCATCCCACCATCGCGCCGTACGGACCCTACCCGGCCGGGGACGGCGCGCTGATCCACCTGTCGATCCAGAACGAGCGGGAGTGGGAGCGCTTCTGCGCGGAGGTGCTGGAGCGGCCGGAGGTGGCGACCGATCCACGGTTCGCCACCAACCCGGACCGGGTCGCCCATCGCGCGGAGCTGGCTGCGGTGATCGAGGCCGCCTTCGCCCGCCTGAGCGCCGACGAGGTGGTGGCGCGGCTGGAGCGGGCCGGCATCGCCAACGCCCGGATGCGCACGGTGCGGGAGTTCATCGACCACCCGCAACTGGCGGCGCGCGAGCGCTGGACCGAGATCGACTCGCCGGCCGGGCCGCTGCGCGCGCTGCTCCCGCCGGTCGTCATGGAGGGCGTGACACCGGCGATGGGGCCGATCCCCGCGCTGGGCGCGCACACCGAGGCGATCCTGGGGGAGCTCGGCTACGATGCCGAGGCGGTCGCGCGGCTGCGGGCCGAGGGAGCGGTGTAGGGGATACGTCATACGTCAACCGTCATGCGTCTCGCGTGATGCATGTTCCGTGTTGCGTACTGCGTATTGCGTATTCCGTGAGCCTCCACCGCATTCTGTTGGGGGGCGCGGGTACCTGCGTGCGGGTGCGGTGCGGGGGCGACGTCAGGCGTCGCGCGTGGGGCGGGTTGCGTGGTGCTCCCCGCTCCCGGTGAGGGGAGGGCCCGGAGGTGAACCCCCGGGCTGACAGGCAAAGCCGGCTGAAGCCGGCTGGCATCCTCAGCACTCCCTCCGGGGCGGCTCCCGTGTGGGAGTGGTGCCAGGGGTGATGGCATAGTCGTTTCGCCAGGTCGGGGGCGAGCGGTCATCCACGGAACACGCAGTACGCAATACGGAGTACGCAATGGACAGCACGCATGACGTATGACGCGGGAGAGGACCACCATGACCGAGAAGCCGGGCTGGAGCGGTCGGTTCTACGAGGACTTCGAGGTTGGTGACGTCTACCGGCACCCGCTGGGGCGGACGGTGACGACGACCGACAACATCTGGTTCACTCTGCTGACCCAGAACACGGCGCCGATCCACTTCGACCACCACTACGCGGCACAGACCGAGTTCGGGCGGCCGCTGGTCGACTCGACCTTCACCCTGGCGCTGGTCACCGGGCAGAGTGTGACGGACATCTCGCAGAACGTCTTCGCCAACCTCGGGTGGGATGAGGTGCGCCTGCCGCACCCGGTGTTCGAGGGGGATACGATCTACTCGCAGTCCGAGGTCTTGGCCAAGCGGGAGTCGAAGTCGCGGCCGAACGTCGGCATCGTGACGGTGCGGACGACCGGCTACAACCAGGATGGGGTGGTCGTCATCAGCTTCAAGCGGACGCTGATGGTCTACAAGCGGGGGCACGCGCCCACCATCCCGCGGCCGAAGCTGGCGGAAGCGGAGTGAGCAGGGGAGCGCAGGAGGAGGCGTGATGAGCGACGACCGCAGCGGCGCCGAGGCGGCGCCCCTGGCCGGCACCCGCGTGCTGGACCTGGGCCGGCACCTGGCCGGGCCGACCTGTGCCATGTGGCTCGGCGATCTCGGCGCCGATGTGATCAAGATCGAGACCCCGGAGCGCGGTGAGGATGGCCGCGCGTCCGGGCCACCGTTCTTCAACGGCGAGAGCGCCTTCTTCCTCTCGGCCAACCGGAACAAGCGCTCGCTCGCGCTGGACATCAAGCGGCCGGAGGGCCAGGAGGTGTTCCGCCGGCTGGCCGCGACGGCGGACGTGGTGGTGGAGAACTTCCGGCCCGGCGTGATGGACGCGCTCGGCATCGGCTACGAGCGGGTGTCCGCCATAAACCCGCGCATCATCTACTGCTCGATCTCCGGCTTCGGCGCGGACGGCCCCTTCGCCGACCGGCCGGGGCTGGACCAGATCATCCAGGGCGTGTCGGGGCTGATGAGCGTGACCGGCTTCGAGGGGGGTGAGCCGGTGCGCGTGGGCATTCCGATCGCCGATCTGGTGACCGGCCTGTTCGGCGCCTACGGCGTCCTCGCCGCGCTCCAGGCGCGGGAGCGCACCGGGCGGGGGCAGGTGGTCAACACCTCGCTGCTGGAGGGGATGGTTGGCCTCCTGGCCTTCCAGGCGGTGCGCTATCTCAACGGCGCCGGGGCGCCGCCGCCCGCCGGCAACCATCACCCGATCAACGCGCCGTACGGCGTGTTCCGCGCCCGCGACGGCTACCTGACGATCGGTGCGACCGGGGAGAAACGCTGGCGCAAGCTGTGTGAGGTGCTGGGGGCCGAGGAATGGCTCGACGATCCCCGCTTCGCGACCAACGGCGGCCGGCATGAGCACCGCCACCTGCTGGCCGAGCTCATCAGCGAAAAGCTGCAGGCGCGGACGATCGACGAGTGGGAAGTGATCCTCAACGAGGCGGGCATCCCCTGCGGGCCGATCTACCGCATCGACCAGGCGCTGGAGCACCCGCAGGTGCGCCATCGGCAGATGGTGGTGGAGCGGCCGCATCCGACGATGGAGACGGTGCGGCTGCTGGGGCTGCCGGTCAAGCTGAGCGAGACGCCCGGCGATGTGTGGCGCGTGCCGCCGCTGCTGGGGCAGCACAGCGACGAGGTGCTGCGCGAGGCGGGGCTGGACGCGGAGGAGATCGCGCGGCTGCGCGCGAGCGGCGTCGTGGGGTGAGCGGGTTGCGTGTTCCGTATTGCGTACTGCGTACTGCGTATTGCGTGGTGCATATGCCGTGATGCGTGGTGGGTCGCCCCTCACCCCCAGCCGCACCCGCACGCGGGTACCCGCCCAGTCCTGGGAGAGGGGAGAAGGCCGGAGCACGGAATACGCAGTACGCAGTACGCAGTACGGAACACGCATCACGGACCACGCAGCACGCGTGACGCATGACGGATGACGCACGAGAAGGAGCGCCATGGATACGGGAACGCCCGACGTGCTGTTCGAGCGGCGTGGGCCGGTCGGCTGGGTGACGTTCAACCGGCCGGAGTCGCGCAACGCGATGACGTTTGCCATGTACGACGCGCTGGTGCGCATCTGCGACGCGGTCGAGGCGGACCCGGAGATCCGGGTGCTGGTGCTGACCGGCGCGGGTGACAAGGCGTTCGTGGCCGGGACCGATATCAGCCAGTTCCAGACCTTCACCGAGCCGCAGCACGCGCTCGACTACGAGGCGCGCATCGACGGCGTGATCGGCCGGCTGGAGTCGCTGGCGCGGCCGACGATCGCGATGGTGCGCGGCTACGCCGTGGGCGGCGGGGCAAGCATCGCGCTCGCCTGCGATCTGCGGATCTGCACGCCCGACGCGCGCTTCGGCGTGCCGATCGCCCGGACGCTGGGCAACTGCCTCTCGATGAACAACTACGCGCGCCTGGTGGACCTGATCGGCCCGGCGCGGACCAAGGAGCTCATCTTCACGGCGCGGCTGGTCGGCGCTGAGGAGGCGAAGGCGATCGGCCTGGTCAACGAGATCGTGGCGCCGGAGGAGCTGGAGGCGCGGGTGACGGCCGTGGCGGAGCAGATCGCGGCCAACGCCCCGCTCACGATCCGGGCGACCAAGGAGGCGGTGCGCCGGGTGCTGGTGCATCGGCGGCCGGAGCGCAGCGAGGACCTGATCCTGAGCTGCTACATGAGCGAGGACTTCCGCGAGGGCGTACGCGCCTTCCTGGAGAAGCGCAAGCCGCAGTGGCAGGGGCGGTAGGACGGCCTCACGGCGCGGGTGGCCGCGACCCGCGGCCGGGGCGCGTGGAGCGCTGGCGTCGCACGGCGCCTCGCCGGCTCCCGTCCCGTGCGTGGGTCGGGACGGGCCGTGAGCCCTTCGGCATCTCCCCGCGGGGACGACCTCCGGTAGGGGAGGGCCTGGTGCCGGACGGAGCCTCCCGCGCCAGGGTGGATCGTCCTGGCATCACCGGGAGGCTCCGTGCGGGGCAAGCCCCGCCCCGACCGGGGATGTCGGGCGCGAGACAGGGCGTCGGCCTGCACGGGGGCCGGCAGTCGCCGGGCACATGCTTGTCATCCTGAGTGCAGCGAAGCGCCTGCCCTGAGCCGCCGAGGCGATCTCAACGACACGCTGTCACTCCACGGAGAGATCCTTCGACTCGGACGGAGCCGCCCGGCTTACGCCGGGCTCCGCTAGGATGACCGGGGTCGCTGGGCCGCTGGCGGGCTCGCGGTGCAGGATGACAAGGGACGGGCGGCCGGGCACGAAGGATGACCGGGTGACCGGCTACTGTGCGGCTCGCCGGTGTCAGCCGGCTGCTGGACGTCGACGGTTTCGTCCGGCATATCCAGCGATCGTCCTCAGCCGGCTTGAGCGGGCCTTGCTTGGTCAGCCCGGGTCCTGGCTGGGCGCGGATACCCGACTCCTTTGGCCAACGCCATGCGCTCCGGGCGGGTACCGGCGGCGGCCACGTCCAAGTGGGGCGGCTCCGTGCGGCACAAGGCGGGAGGGCACACGGCCCTCCCCTCCCAGGGGCCTCGGGCTGCGCCTTCCCGGGGGCGCGGGGCGGTCGGCCGAACGAAAGCCGGCGATACTCCGTTCGACGCCGGCGCGCCACGGGGCCGGCGTCAGGCGCTCCGCGCGGCGGGCAGCGCTGCGTCGTCAGCAGGCATCCCCGAAGTAGGGGGTGCCGCGGAAGACCAGGCTGAGGTACTGGAGCAGGTCCTCCCGCTCCTCGGCGACGAGCGCGCCGGCGTCGTGGAGCGCTTCGCTGACGAGTGCCGGGTCGCTGGGCGGGGCGACGATGAGCGGCTTGGTATAGCGCTGGGCCAGGATGGCGTCGGCGATCTCCGCGGCCCAGACGGTCTCGCCAGCGAGGACGACGCCGGTGGTCGCCGCGTCCCGCTCGAAGAGGGGGAGGAGCTGGAGCGGGGTCGTGGTGATAGCGGCGCCTGCGCCGATGCTGACAGCGGTGCTGACGCCGAGCCCGACCCGCCGGGTCAGCCGCGCCACCCCCGCGGCGCGGCTGCTGTCGGAGGCGATGATGCCCACCGGCCCGTGCGGGAAGTCGCGATCGGGATCGGCGCCGCCGATTGGCCCGATGCGCACGCGGTCTGCCGGGGCGATGATGCCGGCCGAGCCGGGGCCGAGCACGCGGGTGGCGGTGTCGTGGGCCCAGTCGCGGAGGCGCCGGACATCCGCGGGGGGGACGCCCTCGGTGGCGATCACGAGGAAGCGGATGTCATGCGCGATGGCGTCCAGGCAGGCGTCCAGCACGTCCGCTGGCGGGACCGTCACGAGGGCCGCGGTGGGCTGGTGGAACAGCACCGCGTCAGCCACGGTGTCGTAGATCGGGACCCCGGCCATGCGCTCGCCGTAGCGCCCGGCGGCGACCCCGGCCACCACACGGGTGCCGTAGGCCACCATCTGGGCGGTGAGCGCAGCGGCGTCCCCGGTCCCGAGACCGTACACCAGCACCCGCGTCGACGCGTTGACCAGCACCGCCTCCGCCCCTGTCCCTTCGCCTGGCGCTGCTAGATGACCGGGAGCCGCTGGAGCAGGGGCAGCAGCAGGTCGCCCACCGGCGGGTCGTCCTCCAGCCGTCCGACCTCCTCCACGAGGCGCGCGGCGGTGTGGTGCCCAAGGACCGGGTCGACCAGGTCGTGGAACTTGGCAATCAGCTCGGCGTCGGTGAGTGGGTTGGCCGGCATGCCCTTGGGGTGCTCCACAGTCTCCTCGAGCAGCGCCCCGTCGGTCAGCAGCACGCGGACGCGGGCGGGCCAGACCGCGGGGTAGCCAGCGGTATGGGCGGGGTTCTCGCCCGCGCTGGTGCGTCGGAGGAGGGAGGCGATGTCGTCGCGGCGCATCCGCGCCTCGGTGAACTGCTCCAGCCCGGCGCGGCCGTCGAGCAGCGCGATCGCGACCGCGTACTGGATGCTGAACTTCGCCTCGTAGGGCGTGCGCGGGGTCGGGTTGTCGGTGATGTCGAGCGCCACGCGGTAGGTGTCGATATCGACCCGCTCGATCGAGCGGCCGGCAATGCGCGCGCGGAGGATGAGGGCGGCATCGACGGCCGTGTGGGTATGGCCGCAGCAGGCGTGGCGCTTGAAGCCGTTCTCGACGATCTTGAAGTGGCGACCCAGCCCGTCGGTGACGCGCGCCGCGTCGGCGGTGTCGGCGGTCGCGGCGAAGAAGCCGCGGGGGCCCTCGAGGATGCGCGAGGCGCCGGTGAAGCCCGCGGCGGCGAGGTCGGCCGCGAGGATGCCGTCGTGCGCCGCCATGCCGGCGTGGAGGTGCTTCGACATCGCGCCGTCCGCGAGGAACTCCCACAGGCCGCTGGCCTGCGTCCCAGCCGTGCCGAGCGCCTGCACCACCTGGGCCGCGAGGAGGTCGAGGAGTGCGCTGGCGGCGGCCGCAGCGCCGAAGACGCCGCAGGTGCCGGTCGGGTGCCAGTAGCGATAGTGGGAAGGGTTGACCGCCTCCGCGACGCGGATGCCCACGTCGTAGCCGAGCACGACCGCGCGGAGGAGGGCGTGCCCGCGGGCGCCGCTGCGCTCGGCCACGGCGAGCGCGGCCGGGATGATCGGCGCGGCGGGGTGGAAGGTGGACGCCTGGTGGAGGTCGTCCAGCTCGATGACGTGCGACGCGACACCGTTGGCGAAGGCCGCGCCGAGCGCCGAGAGCCGGCCGCCGGTGGCGAGGAGCGTCGCGTCGGAGCCGGCCATCGCACGCCCGGCGACCGCCTGCGCGATCCGGGCGGGCTGGGTGGCCCCCCCGCGCAGGGCGGAGCCGAGCCAGTCGAGGATCGAGCGGCGCGCCATCGTGATCGCGTCGGTGGGCAGGTCTTCGTAGCGCGTCGTGGCGATGAATTCGGCCAGAGTCGTCGTCAGGGTCATGCGGTGCCTCCGCTCACTCGGACGGTCATCGGGGTTGGCAGTCACTCCCGCAATTGCTCATCCCCTGGATCTCCCCCACGGGGAGTGTGGACCAGCGTGACCCGGCCGGCGCCCGGCACGTGGCGTCGCGGGGGGCCGTGCGTCGTCCCGCGCCGGCCAGCGGTGGCGCGGCGCCTGGGCTCGCCGGTCGTGGTGTGGCCTTGTCCCCGCCCTCGAGGTAGAGCTCAGGCCCGATCGTATCACAGGTCGTGCCCGGCGACGGCTGCCGCGCGGGCGCGGCGGGCGTGGTGCGCGAGGAGGAGCGTCCAGACGCCGGCCGTGAGCAGGCCGCCCACGCACAGCGCCAGGCCGAGCCAGACGGAGCGTGGCCGGTAGAGGATCTCGACCGTGTGGGTGCCCGCCGGGACGCTGACCCCCTGCACGACCCCGCCCACCTGGTCCAGGGGGACGCGGCGGCCGTCGATGCGTGCCTCCCAGCCGGGGTACCAGGGGGTGCCGACGACGAGGTAGGCGTCCTGTCGGGCGTCCACCTGCACGGAGAGGCCGTCGGGTGCCTGACCGAGCACGGTCGCGGCGCCAACGCGGGCGTCGGGCGCGACGGCGCCGCTGGTGACGAGCGCGGCCAGCTCCGCGGGCGTGGCGCGCGCCAGCTGGGTCCCAAGCGGGGCGGCGAGGAGGAAGGCGCGGGGCAGGACGGCGGTGTTGCGGTAGATGGTCGTGCCGTCGATGGTCGCGACCGGGACGAGCGCGGGGTCACTGAGCGGCTCGCGCGACACCACGACGCCGACGTTGAGGAGTCCCAGGAGCCGGGCGTTGGGCTGGGCGGCCTGGTGGGTCGGCCAGCCCGGGTCGTAGGCCTCGAAGGGGGGGATCGCCAGCGCGTAGCCGTCGAAGCGGTAGCCGCCCGCGAGCTGCATGAAGCGGGCGTAGCGGGCGATCTGGAGCGGGTCCTGGCCGTCCGCCAGCTCGACGTCGAGGGTGGCGAGGACGGCCTGGCGCAGATTGCGCTGCACGCCGTAGACGCGGGTGCCCTGCGCCGCGCCGGCGACGGCGGTCTCCAGGGGGCTGGGCTGGCGACCGGGGTCGCTGTCGCGGACGTGCAGGAGGGATGCATCGAGGGCCCAGAGGTTCGCGGCGAGGAGCAGGAGGAGGGTCGGCTGGAGCAGGCGCAGCTCGCGGCGGCCGGCGAGGAGCGCGTCGAAGCCGAGCCCGGCCAGAAGGGAGAGCGCCAGCGCCGCAAGGAACCAGGCGCGGGCGGGCGCGCGGAAGTAGCCGAAGCCGGGGACGTGGTCGGCGAGGAAGGGGAGGACCGGGGTGGCGGCCCCCATCGCGAGGGTGGCCACGGCGCCGACGCCGAGCAGGAGCCCGACGGCCAGCCAGCGGCGCCGGAGGGGCGCGAGCGGCGCGAGGAACAGGACCGGGATGCCGGGGGCGACGGTCAGCTCGTGCGGCGTGGCGGCGTCGAGCGGCACGGTCACCAGGTAGCGGAGGAGGTCGGGCAGCGCCAGCCGGTCGCGCACGTCCAGCCCGGCCTCCCGCAGCGACAGTTGGGTGAACTCGAAGGCGGGGACGAGCATGGCTGCCCCGATGAGCGTGCCGATGACGACGGTGCCCGCGGCGATGGCGAGCACGCGCAGCGCGGCCAGGAGGCGTGCCCGGCCGTGGGGCTCGCGACGCGCCGCCCAGACCAGCCCGCCGCCGGTGAGCGCGGCGATCATCAGCAGGTGGTAGAAGGCGATCTGGGGGTGGCCGGCCAGGATGGCGAGGCCGAGCGCGAGCCCGGCCGGGGCGGCCCAGAGCGCCCGCTCGCGGATGGCGAGGACGAGCGCGAGCGCGACCCAGGGCAACCAGGCGGCGGACATGGTCATGGTCAGGTGGCCGGCGCCGTAGTGGCCGACCAGGCGGGGGCTCCACATGAACGCCAGGGCGACGACGAGCGCCGCCCCGACGCCGAGATGCACGCCCCGGCGGGCGAGGGCGTAGGCGCCCCAGCCCGCGAGCGCCAGGTGGCCGATCAGGAGGAGCAGGAAGAAGGCGCGGAGCGGCACCAGGTGGACCAGGTGGATCGGTGGGTAGAAGAGCGCCGCCAGCGGATCGCCGGCAAACGGGCGCCCGCTCATCGTGTGGGGGTTCCACAGCGGGATGGCGCCGGTGGTGGCCGCGGCGGTCTTGAGATAGGCCGCGTTGCCCCAGTGGGTCGTCCAGAGGTCCGACCCCTCGCCGCTGGCCGGGAGGCCCCGGGGGATCTGCGCTACCTGCCAGTTGAGGGCGACGGCGAGCAGCGCGACCACGAGCAGGGCGAGCGCGTCGCTCACCCAGCGCCGCGGGGGCTGTGGGGGCGCGGACGCGGTCTGCTCCAGACGCGGTTCAGGCAGCACCGAACGACACTTCGCAACCTCGCTGCGGGCGGTGAGGTCGCGGCACGACCTCGAGACACCCCGCTAGTGTACCGAACCGCGCGCCGGTGCGGCGGACGCGCTGGACGGGTGAGTCTGGGGTGGGCTGGGCTGGGACCGGGCGCCGTTGCGCCGTCACGAGCTCCAGAGCCCGCCGGTGAAGCGGGCCGCGACGGCGCCGCAGTCGGCGCACCGCGCCTCGATGCTGCCCCCGGTGCGCCGCAGGCGCACGGAGACGGTGTCCGGGTGCTCGGCTCCGCACGCGGGGCAGACGATCGGCTCCCACAGGTCGCGCGCATCGTCGAGATCCGGGCTGCCTGCTCGCGCGCGTCGCGCGGTGCGGACGTCGGGCTCAACGCCGTCGTCGGGGTAACGGGCAGGGCCGCGCTTGCGGCTCATCCTGTTCCTCCACCGCTGTAGCCATCGGGCCGTACGGTGGGGCCGGGCGCGCGGGGCGATCGCCCGCACGCCACCTCGGCTGGACCGTGGCCCGACCTGCCTGCTGATCCGCTCGTCTGTTCCATCATATAACCCGAGAACTCCGCAAAATCAACTCCTGGTATCCCGGAATTCCCGGCCTGCGGCAGGGCGAGGTCCGGCCACCGCCGGATCGGGCGCGGCCGGCCGGTGGGCCGCTGGGGTACAATGGCGGTGTGAGGCCGCGATGAGTCATTTGCTGCCCCCGCACGACATCGATCGACTGCTCGCCGCGCTTCGCGCCGGCCGGTCCGCGCCCGATCCGGCGGTGGCCGAGCGCCTCGCCGCGCTGCCGCCCGAGGACCGCGCGGCGGCGGTCGGGCAGCTCCTGCCTGAGCCCGCCGGGCGGCGCTGGCTGCGCGAGGCGGTGCTCCCCCGCATGGGCGATGCGGCCGCGGCCGCGCTGGCCGCGCGCCTGTTGGCCTATCGCGAGGACTTCGTCGCCGAGCGGCGGGACCGCACCACCGGCGCCGTCGTCCGGGCGCTGGCGTGGGACGCGCTGGTCGCGGCCGCCCCGTTCCTGGCGGGCAGCAACGCCGCGGGGGCGCTGTGGGAACGCCTGGCGGCGCGCGGCGGGGACGCGGTGCGGGCGGTCGCGCTCCGCGTGCTCGCTGAGGGGGAGACGCTGGCCCGAGAGACGACCCTGTACCTCCTGCTGCGCGATCCGTTCGGGCCGGTGTCGCTGGCGCCCGACGATCGGCGCGCGGTGCTGCTGGCGGCGCTCGCGGATCCGGACGACGAGATCCGCGGGCTGGCGGCGGAGGTCGCCGTCGCGGAGTTCCCGGAGGCGCTGCTGGCCGACCTGGCCCGCTGGGTGCGCGACCCGGCGCCGCGGGCGCGGGCGGTCGCCTGGGAGCTGGCCTTCACCGCGGACGCGGAGCGTGCGGTCGCGGACGCGGTGGCGCTGCTCGCCGGGGAGGAGGAGCCTTTGGCAGCGCGCCGCAGCGCGCTGCTGGCGCTGGGCGAGCGGCTGGCGACGGCGGAGATGGAGCCGGTGCTGATCGCGCTGGTGCGGCATCCGGTGCAGGCGCTGGCCGAGGACGCGGCAGCGCTGCTCTGGGAGCGCCATCGCACCCCGGCGGTGGCCCAGGCGGCGGCGGAGAGCCCCTTCCCGGCCGTGCGTGAGATCGCGCAGCGGCTGCTGGACCCCCGGCGCGGGTCGCCGATGGCGGGTGGCTTCCGCCCCGGCGCCGAGGCGCAGGGCTACGGGTTCTACGGGCAGCTCCGGCGGCGGGAGGGGGAGGGGTGAGGCGTCATGCGTCATCCGTCACCCGTCATGGGTCGTGCGTGGGGCGTACTCCGTACTGCGTAGTGCGTATTGCGTGCTCCGTGATGCATGGTGCGTGGTGCGTGTTCCGTGATGCGTGGTGCGTCCCCTCACCCCCGACCCCTCTCCCAATGCTGGGAGAGGGGAGGAGCCGAAGTACCAACGCCGCCCCCTCTCTCCCCAAGGTGGGAGAGGGGAGCACCAAGGAACACGGAGCACGGAATACGAAATACGGAATACGCAATACGGGAAACGCGTCACGCATGACGCGTGACGGATGCGACGGAGCGGGGCGCGGCACCAGCCGCGCCCCGGGTGCGGTCTGGCCTAGCTCAGTGCCTGGCGCACGAGATCCGCGACCTGCTGCGGGCTCTCGGCGACCGGCACGCCGGCCGCGTTGAGGGCGGCGATCTTCTCGGCAGCGGTGCCCTGCCCGCCGGAGATGATGGCCCCGGCGTGCCCCATGCGCTTGCCGGGGGGCGCGGTGCGCCCGGCGATGAAGCCCACCACCGGCTTGGTGACGTGCTCTTTGATGTAGGCGGCCGCGATCTCCTCGTCGGTGCCGCCGATCTCACCGATCAGGACGATGGCCTGGGTGGCGGGGTCGGCTTCGAACATCTCGAGCACGTCGACGAAGGAGGTGCCGATGATCGGGTCGCCCCCGATGCCGACGGCGGTGCTCTGCCCCAGGCCGGCCTGGGTGAGCGCGTGCACCACCTCGTAGGTCAAGGTGCCGCTGCGGGAGACGAGCCCGACCGGGCCGGGGGTGTGGATGTAGCCGGGCATGATGCCGACCTTCGCCTGGCCCGGGGTGATGAGGCCGGGGCAGTTGGGCCCGATCAGCCGGCTGCCCGACTGCCGCACGCGGTGGTAGACCGCCACCATGTCGCGGGTCGGGATGTTCTCGGTGATGCAGACGATCAAGGCGATCCCGGCATCGACGGCCTCGTAGATCGCGTCGGGCGCGAAGCGGGCGGGGACGTAGATGATCGAGGTGTCGGCGCCGGTGGCCGCCACCGCATCGGCGACGGTGTTGAAGACCGGCACGCCATGCACCGTCTTCCCGGCGCCGCCGGGGGTGACCCCCGCGACGACCTGGGTGCCGTACTCGAGCATCTGCTGGGTGTGGAAGGAACCCTCGCGGCCGGTGATGCCCTGAACCAGCAGGCGTGTCTGGCGATCGACGAGAATGCTCACAAACGTCCTCCCACCCGGCGCTAGGCCGCGGCGCCCTTCGCCGCGGCGACAACCCGCTGCGCTGCTTCCGGCATCGTATCGACGACGGTGAGGCCCGCCTCGGCCAGCATCGCGCGCCCCGCCTCCTGGTTGGTGCCGACCAGGCGGATGACGAAGGGCACGGTCGGCTTGATGGCCTCCATCGCGGCCAGCAGCCCCTGGGCCACCACGTCGCAGCGGGTGATGCCGCCGAAGATGTTGACCAGGACGGCGCGGACGTTCGGATCGGCCAGGACCAGCCGCAGCGCGGTCTCGACCTGCTCGGCGCTCGCCCCGCCGCCGACGTCGAGGAAGTTGGCCGGCTCGCCGCCGTAGTGCTTGATGGCGTCCATGGTGGCCATCGAGAGCCCGGCACCGTTGACGACGCAGCCGATGGTGCCGTCGAGCTTGACGAAACTCAGCCCCGCGGCCCGGGCGGCCATCTCGGTCGGGTTCTCCTCCTGGAGGTCGCGGAGCTGCTCGAGGTCCGGGTGTCGGACGAGCGCGCTGTCGTCGATGGTGATCTTGGAGTCGAGCGCCAGCCAGGCGCGGTCTTTGGTGAGGACGAGCGGGTTGATCTCGGCGAGGGACGCATCGGAGTCGAAGAACGCCTGGTAGAGCTGGCGGGCGAGGCGCGCGAAGCCGGGCACCAGGTCCGGCTCGATCCCGAGGGCGAAGGCGAGGCGCCGCGCCTGGAAGTCGTGCAGGCCGAGGAAGGGGTCGGCCAGCTCGCGATGGATTTGCTCCGGCGTCTCGCGGGCGACCTCTTCGATGTCGACGCCGCCGGCGCTGCTCCCCATGATGGTGATCCCGCGGGCCGCGCGATCGATCACGACGCCGAGGTAGTACTCTCGCTCGATCGGGACGGCCGGGGCGACCAGCACTTTATGCACGGTGTGCCCACGGATATCCATACCCAGGATGCGGCTGGCCACCTCCCGCGCCTCCGCAGGCGAGCCGGCCAGCTTGACGCCGCCGGCCTTGCCGCGCCCGCCGGTGTGGACCTGGGCCTTGACGACGACCGTGCCACCGAGCTGCTCGGCCGCCGCCGCGACCTCGTCCGGCGTGGTCGCGACGATCCCGGTATTGATCGGGATGCCGTGCCGCTTGAGGATCTCGGCAGCCTGGTACTCGTGAATATTCATCCGTCCCCCCCGATGTCGTAGGGCGGGCTGGCCGCCCCACCGAGGCCTATTCGCCCGACGATCATAGCACAGCGCTGGGACCGGCCGCGGGAGGGGTGGCACGAGGCTTGATAGGGGCGGGGGCGCCGGACGGCTCGTTGGCGACGGGGCGGTGCGGTACGCTAGCATGCAGCCTGCAGCCGCGGGTTGGCGCGTGCGCTGACGCGCCGAGTGACCCGGCGCGAAGGAGGGGATATGGCCGACGACCGTCACGAAGGCGCCTTCATCCTGGGCGTGGTGCTCGGCGCGATCGCCGGTGCGAGCGCCACGCTGTGGCTGACGCCCCGCTCCGGTGAGGAGCTCCGGGCCGACATCGTGCGCCGCGCCCGCGCGGTGGAGCGCCGGGCGCGGGAGATGGTCGGACGGATGCCGGGGCGCGCGGGTGGCGAGATGCCGGGGGAAGAAGCCCGGATGACGGGACGGCGACGTGCGCCGCGGCTGGTGCCGGAGCCGGATCTCCCGAGCGCGGCGCCGGCCGCGCCGACGGTGACCATGCCCCCCGAGCCGGGGCCGACATCGACCGGCACCTCGGCGGCGCCGCCGCCGGAGGGCGGCGACGAGCGCGAGCCGCCGCGCGACCGCGCGTGATGCGAGAGGAGCGCCGAGCATGTTGAGCCGAATGCGCATCGCTCTCAAGTTCATGACCTACGGCATTGTGGTGGGATTGCTGTTCGCGCCGCGGCGCGGGGCCGAGATGCGGCACGAGTTGATCCGCTGGGCCCGGGCCAGGGCGCTGAGCCTGCGAGGCGGCCGCCGTGGGGCGGCTGGGGCGTCGCGGTAGCGCTGCCTCGGACGACACAACCGATGCGTGGCGTACGCGGGTACGCCCGATGGTGGGACGCCGCCATCGGGAGTTTGCTGCTGTTGACGGTGCTGACGCGCCTCCCGTTTCGCTCGCACGTCCCCATCAACTGGGATGCCGTCCAGTACATCCTGTCGCTGCAACGGTTTGACATCGCCGCGCACCAGCCGCATCCGCCGGGCAATCCCCTGTACGTGGTGCTCGGCCGGGGTGCGCATGTGCTGTTGCCCGATCCGAACCAGGCCCTGATCGCGCTCAGCATCCTGGCCAGCGTGGTGGTGGTGTGGGGCACCGCACGGCTCGGCGCGCGGCTGGCGGACCGCCGGGTGGGCCTCTGGGCGGCCGGGCTGGTGGCGGTCAACCCGCTGCTCTGGTTCTACGGGGAGACCGCGCTGCCCTACGCGCCCGAGGCCGCTGCCGGGACGCTGCTGGCGCTGGCGGCCTGGCACGCGCGTGTCCGGCCCAGCCGCTCGGCTGCCGTCTGGCTCGGGCTGGCCGCGGCGCTGGCGGGGGGGCTTCGTCCGACCGTGCTGCCGTTGCTCGGGCTGGTGTGGCTGTTCGGCCTCGGGGCGATGTCGTGGCGGCGGCGGGCGCTGGCCGCCGGGGTCACGGCGCTGGGGTGCCTGGCCTGGGCCGTGCCGCTGATCGTGTTGAGCGGCGGGCCGCTGGCGTACTGGACCCAGCTGCGCCGCCTGACGCAGGCTGCGGTCGAGCCGACCTCGCTCCTCTCCGGGCCGAGCCTGCGCTGGCTGGGGAACCTCGGCTCGGTCGGCGCGGCCGCGGTGGTCATGCTCCATCTGTTCGCGGTCGTGGTGGTCGTCGCCCTGGTGCGCCAGCGCGGCGGGCTGTGCTGGTGGCCGCTGAGCCTGCGCGCGCAGGTGCTCTGGGCCTGGCTGGTGCCGCCGCTGCTGATGTTCACCCTGGTCCACTTCGGGCAGTGGGGCTACCTGCTGCTGGTGCTGCCGCCGGCGACGATCCTCGGGCTGCTGGCGCTCGCGCGTGCGGGCATGCTGGCCGGTCGGGCCGGAGCGGCGCGGCTGGGCGCGGCCGCGCTCGCGGGCGCGCTGATCTTCCTGGCGACGCCGCCGCTGGGGCCGGCCGGCGTCCAGTTTGCGCCCACGCGGAGCGACCTGGTCGCACACGACGCCGCGTGGGCCACGGTGGTGCGCCTCGTCGCCGTGCTCCCCCCGTCGGAGACGCTGGTCCTGACGAGCGCCGATGGCCGGGAGTCCTACCGGATCGCGAGCTACCTGCTGCCCGGGTATGAGGTGTGGGGCGTGGGCCGCGACTGGTCGGGGAACTGGGGCAGCCTCTACGAGGCGGTCGACGGGCACGCGGACTATGCGCTCGACCCGCTTCGCTACGCCCACGGACTCGTGCGCGTCGCGAATGTGAAGTACATTGTGGTCTTGGACAAGTCGCTGGTGGCACGGGTGCCGGATCCCACGGCCTGGGAGCGGCTCGAGCTCCCGAACGGGGCCCCGCTGCTGGTGCGCAGCATGGCGCCGGTTCCTGCCTATCTCAGCTTCGCCGACCGCGAGATCCGGATCCTTACCGGCAGCGCGCTGCGCGCCCCCGTCAACGCGGACGCTGAGGGACGCCAGCAGTAGGTGCATCGCGTCGCGGAGAGGGAGTCAGGGCCGCCGTGATTCCGATTGGGGACGACAACCGCGGCCGGCGCACGACGCCGTTCGTGAACTACTCGTTGATCACCGTCAACGTGCTGATGTTCCTCTACGAGCTGTCCCTGCCGATGGACCAGCTCGAGGCGTTCATCTATCGCTTCGGCGTGATTCCGGCGGAGATCACGACCGGCGTGGACCTGCCGCCGGTTGTCCCCCTGCCCGTCTACGTGACGCTGCTGACGTCGATGTTCCTGCACGGCGGCTGGGCGCACCTGCTGGGCAACATGCTCTTCCTGTGGATCTTCGGCGACAACGTCGAGGACTCGATGGGGCATCTGCGCTACCTGATCTTCTACCTGCTGGGCGGCATCGGTGCGGCGCTGGCGCAGATCTTCGTCGGCGGGCCCGACCTCACCGAGCCGATGATCGGCGCCAGCGGGGCCATCGGGGCGGTCCTCGGCGCGTACCTGGTGCTGTATCCGGGCGGGCTGATCCGGGTGCTCGTCTTCCTCGGGTTCTTCGTCACGGTCCTCATGATCCCGGCGTTCATCGTGATCGGGGTCTGGGTGCTGCTCCAGTTCCTGAACGGCTTGGCCACGCTGGGGGTCGCGACGCAGCAGACCAGCGGGGTCGCGTTCTGGGCGCACGTGGGCGGTTTCGCCACCGGCGCGCTGCTGGTGTGGCTGTTCCGCGATCCGAAGGCGGTGGCGCGGCAGCGCGCGGCACGGCGCGGCTACCGGGCCTTCGACCGCTGGTAGGGGCGGCGCGTCGGATGGGGGGCGGCGGGACGCGACGCGGCGGCGGAGGGAGTCCGCCGCCGCGTCGGCATGATCGGGGTGGGGCCGGCGCCGCGCTACTCGTAGCGGAGTGCGTCGGCGATGGGGACGCTCGCCGCCTTGCGGGCCGGAATGTAGGCCATCAGCAGCCCGGCCGCCAGTGCGATGCCGACGAAGAGGGCGATGGTGCCCCAGGGGACGAGGAAGGTCGCCGCGGCCCCGCTGGAGCCGGTGAACTCGTCGCTCGTCATCAGGTTCCGGGAGAGGATCAGGCCCAGGATGGTCCCGGACCCGACGCCGAGGACGGTGATCATGGTCGACTCGATGAGGAAGCTGGCGGCGACCATGGACCGTTGGTAGCCGATAGCGCGCAGCATGCCGATCTGCTGGCGCCGCTCGACGACGGACCGGAAGGCGATCACCCCGAGGGCGGCGATGCCGACGACGAGGCCGAGCGCCATGAAGCCCTCGATGAGCAGCAGGAAGCCGCGCGAGATGGCCGTCTCCTGCTCGATCAGCTTCTCGAGCGACTCCGCCTGCACACCGTAGGCGATCAACTTCGCCTTGATCTCCTTGGCGAAGGCGACGTCGTCCGTGCCGGGCTGCGTCTGGACGTAGTAGGTGGTCTGGTTCGGCTGCGCGAACACCTGGTCGAACGCCGCGTCGTTCACGAACAGCCCGAAGATCATCGACACCTTCGGGTCGAGCACGCCGATGACCGTCACCGTGCGCGTCCGACCGCTCAGGGGATCGCCGATCTCGACCTGGATCGGCTCCATGGTCGTGTCGCCCGCCTGGACGCCCTGGAGGATGAAGTTCGACGGCGAGCCGACCTGCACGGTGGGGCCCTCGAGCGCAAAGCCGTCGATGACGGCGAGGTCGGGGTTCTGGCGCAGCGCCTCCCAGATGGCGGCGTCGCTGTCGTACCCGGTGGCGCGGATCTTTACCGGCAGGTGGCTGTGCTCGATGAAGGCGGCATCGACGCCGTTGATGGTGTACCGCTTCCACTCCTGGGTGCCAGCCATCCGGATCTCGGAGCTGTACGACGCCACCTGGCGCAGGCGGCCGGTCGCGGCGACCTTGCTCGTGTCCACTCCGCTCTCGGCCAGCGCTTGGTCGAAGGCGGGCATCGGGTCGCTCGCGACCCGGGTTGCGGCGATGTCCCAGCCGGCCGCGGCCTCCTCACCGGAGAAGAGCTCGGTGAAGTTGCGATCGATGGTGGCCATCATGACCAGCGAGAAGACGATGAGGCTGAACATGGCGATGGTCATGCCGGTGCGGCCCTTGCTGGCCAGCGGGTAGGCCACGGCGGTCTTAACCGCCGGCAGCCAGCGGCTGAAGGTGCGCCCAAGCAGGCCGACGAGGCTGGTCGCGACCTCGGCATTCCAGATGATCGCCATCGTGGCGGCGGCGACCATCATGACGCCCGACACGAAGAACATCTCCATGCCGCCGCTCAGGACCGGGAAGAGCTTCTGGTGGAGCGAGTCGGGCAGCAGCCAGTAGGTCAGGACGAAGAGGGAGGCCACGGTGTAGAGCAGGCGCGCCGGCAGCCCGAAGCGGCGCAGCGCCGCCGCCAGGCTGAGCGGCAAGAGCGAGATGCCGATCGAGTAGGGGAAGAGCTTGTCGGTGTCGGCACCGACCCACATGAGCAGCGCGCCGAGCACCACGCCCAGGATGCCGAAGATGAGCCAGCGATTGCCGGCCCGCTGGCGCTGCGGCTCGGGGATGTCGCGGATGGCGCGCACGATGTTGAGCCGGCTGACCCGCCAGGAGGAGATGGCGATGGTGGCGAAGGTGACGACGACGCCGAGGCTGTAGGCCACGACCAGGCTGCGCCAGTGCGCGGTGGGGACGATGTCGAAGAACTCGCCGACGAGCCGCCCCATGACGCCCGCGATGACGAAGGCCACGCCGACGCCGAGGGCCGCGCCGATCATGGCCGAGACGAGATCGTAGGCGATGCCTTCGGCGAGGAACATCTCGGTCAACTGGCGCCGCTTCATGCCGACGGCGCGGGCCATGCCCATCTCGGGCTTCCGCTCCGCGGCCAGCAGGACGAAGATCAGGAAGATCAGCAGGATGCCCGCCGCGATTGAGAAGAGCCCGAGCACCAGGAAGATGCTGGTGAAGACGTTCGCTCCCTCCTCGGCCATGTCCAGCGCGCGCTGCTTGACCCGCACCGCCTGGTACGGGGCCTCGCCGAGGGCCTGCTCGATCGCCGTGACCGCCGCGTCGGTCGCCTCGGCGCCGTCCGCGACGCCACCGGCGTTGGACACCGCGATGAAGCTGATCTGGCCCGGCAGCTCGAGCAGCGCCTGGGCGCGGTCGAGGGCCATCACGAACCCGCCGGCCTGCCCCGGGTCCTGCATGCCGGTCAGGATCGAGTCCGAGGCGATCGCGGCCACGGTGACGTCGTGGGGCTCGTTCTCGACGTAGACCGTCAGCGTGTCGCCGACCACCGCGTCGAGGCGCTCGGCGGTCGTCTTCCCGAGGACGACCGCGCCCTCGGGGAGGGCGGTGAGCTCGATGTCGTTCCCCTCGATGTCGCGCAGCCCGCCGAAGGGGCCGAGCGCCGCGGGGTCGATCCCGACCGCGGTCACCATTGGCTCGCTGAGCTGGGTCTTGGGGTTGAGGATCGGGACGGGCTGCGTCAGAACCGGCATGACGCCGTCGATCACCGCGTCGCCGGCCAGCGCGGCCTCCAGGTCCGCGGCGACCTGCTGCGGGAAGGTGACGCCCGGCTGAACGTTGGCCTCCGCGTCGTCCCCGTTCGCGGGGACGACCAGTTCGTCGGTGTGCTCGAGGATGTCCAGCACGGTGGACTTGATACTGTAGTTCAACGTGTCGCCGGTCGTCAGCGCCGCCGCGATGATGAGGGTGCTCAGCATCAGGCCGATGACGATCAAGGACGTCTGGGCCGGTCTGCGCCGAGCGTTCCGGATGCCCATGCGGAAGATGATTCGGTGCCGCAGGTAGATCCAGCCGCCGACGCCCAGGCACAGCCCGAAGGCCACCAGCAGAGCGATCATGATCGATTGCATCGGGATGCCGAAGAGATTCTCCACCGACGGGTCCTTTCCCTGGGGCCGGCCGGCTACGCAGCGGTGCCGTCGCTGACGATCTGGCCGTCTTGCATCCGGATGATGCGGTCGCACATGCCGCCGATGCGCGGGTCGTGGGTGACGACGACGAAGGTCTGCCGGTTGGTCTGGTTCAGTTCCCGCATGAGCGCCATGACCTCGTCGGCGGTCTGGCTATCGAGGTCGCCGGTCGGCTCGTCGGCCCAGACGATGGCGGGGCGGTTGACGAGGGCGCGGGCGATGGTGACGCGCTGGCGCTGCCCACCGGAGAGCTCGGCCGGCTTGTGGTTGGCCCAGCGCTCGAGGCCGACCTGCGCCAGGACCTCCAGCGCGCGCTGGCGTGCCTCCTTCGGGCGGACGCCGCTGACCAGGAGGGGCAGCTCCACATTCTCGACGGCGGTGAGGACCGGCAGGAGGTTGTAGAACTGGAAGACGAAGCCCATCTCGCGCGCGCGGAACTCGGTCCGCGCGTTGTCGGACAGCTTGGACAGGTCGGTGCCGGCGATCAGGATGGTGCCCTTGTCGATCGTGTCGAGGCCGGACAGGCAGTTGAGCAGCGTGGTCTTCCCGCAGCCAGATGGCCCCATGATCGCGACCATCTCGCCGCGCCCGACCGTGAGATCGACACCGCGCAGCGCCGGAACCCGAAGCTTGCCCGTGTCGTAGGTCTTCTCTACACCCTCTGCCCGAATGATGACGTCGGTGTCGCGCGCGGCCTCCACTGGCGCCAGTTGTGATCGAGGTGTTGCTGGCATGCTCTCCCTTTCCTTTGCTCGCTCAGCGACCAGGCTGATGGTTCGTGAGCACGGGTCACCGGCTCGTACTGTCGCAAGGCGTTCGTGACCACGCAACGCTGGGTCGAGCATACCTGACGCGGTGAGACGGCCGCTTCCATCGTCGGGTCGGTCTGGTGGCGCCGAAACGGGCAGCCTCGACCTGTCCTCAGGGACAGGGGACTCGCCCGCTTCCCTGACCTGTCCCGCGCGGCGGTGTGGTGGGCGCAGATGACGGTGACGGGCAGGAGCGCGACGGCTCCTGCCCGTCTGCGTGTCCCACGCCGGGGGCGGGTAGATCGGTCGGCGCCCGCGTCGCCGTGGCTGACCCGTTGCCGGGGGATGCGTCGCCATCGTCGCCCCGGAACGGGGCATGATGCCGCGGCCCGATCCGGCCCTGCTCGATCCGCTCGGTCAGGCGGTCCCGGAGCCGGGACAGGATGCTGCCGCCTGCGCCTGCGTCAGCCGGCCGTCGGCGACCGCCTGGTCCAGGCGCGTCTTGGCGTCGGCGACCAGCGCGTCGACCACCTGCTCGACCGTGCTGCCGTGGGCCGCGATGATGTCGGTCAGCGCGGTGCGCCGCCGCCCGGCGTCGTCCTGCTCAGCGGTGAGGCTGCCGTTGGGCACCGCGTCGTCGACCGTCTCGCTGGCGGCCGCGTTGATCGTGCTCTCCAGTTGCTCGGTGCTGATGCCGAGCTTCGCGGCGAGCCTGGCGATGAATGCCTGGTTCAGGTCGGCCGGCTGGCGGTGTCGCTGTGCGCGAATGCCGTCCCGCTCAGCAGGAGGGCGCTCACGACGAGAGCGACCGCGCCGCCGGTCGGCCAGCGCCGCAGTCTCCCGGTCGGCTTGCGGGCCGGCGGGCCGGCTGCGTCATGCAGGGGTTCAGTGGGTATGAGGTTCTCCTCTCGGTCGGTGCTCGGAACTTCGTCGTGCACGGCGCCGCCGGTGGCCGTGCGGCGTCGTCTGGTGGCGGGGCCCGGGGCCGCCGGCCGGCAGGCACGTCGCGGCCGGCCTGGCCTGGGCGATGGGCTCCCCGTGTTGATCGCGGGCACGCAGTGCTCCACTGGCATCCTCCGAGGCCGCTGGCGCCCGGGCCGGGTGGCCCGGCGTGGGTGCCTGCGTCTGACGCTACCGGGGTTGCCTGAAGGTTGCCTGTGAGGTGCCTGAGCGTTGCCGCAGAGCGCGCACGCGGGGGCCGGCGCACGCCGCGGCCATGACTCAGCCGGCTCTCAGGAAACGCTCAGCAAACGCTCAGGCTGTGATGATCAACTCGGGGGCGGATGAGCGGCGATGGGCGCTGCGCGCTGGAACAGGAGACACCGACGTGGCTTCTCTCTCTCGGTCGCACCATCACCCCATGTAAGCGCAGCTCGTCAGCACCGCCCTGCGCTTCATCGGCTTCGCGGTCCAGGCGGCCTCGGGGCGGGAGGCGCTGGCGGCGGCGGCGGCCTTCCGGCCGCAGCTCATCATCCTGGACGTGTTGTTGCCGGACCTCGACGGCTTCGCGGTGCTGCGGCGGCCGAGCCGGAGCCGGCACCGCTGGCGGGCGTGGTCAGGGGCTAGCCGGCCGGCAGGTCGCCGGGCCGGCCGTGCCCGCCGTGCCCGAGACGAGACCCGGTCGTGCTGCCGCGTCGCGCGGGGGTCAGAGCTGGCCGTAGACGGGGATCACCGCGCCGTTGATAGCGCTCGCGGGGTCGGAGCAAAGGTACACCAGCAGCGACGCGATCTGCTGCGGCCGCACCCACCGGCTGGGATCGGCCTTCGGCATGGCCTGGCGGTTGGCCGGGGTGTCGATGGTGCTGGGGGCGATGCAGTTGATCGTGACGCCGGTGGTGCGGATCTCCCGCGCGATGGCCCGGGTCAGGGTAACGACGGCGGCCTTGGCCGCGGCGTAGGCGCTGCTGCCGCTGGCCGGCTCGAGCGCCGCCCGTGCCCCGACGGTGACGATCCGGCCGCTGCCCTGCGCCACCAGGTGCGGGAGGACGGCGCGGGTGCAGACGAGCACGGACTGGACGTTCAGCCGGGCCAGGCGCTCCCACTGGTCGAGGTCGGTCTCGAGGAATGCCCCGCCTTCGTAGCCGCCAGCGAGGTTGAGCAGGATGTCGATGCGGCCGTGCTGCGCGAGCACCGTCGTGACGAACCCGGCGACGGCGGCCGGGTCGGTGACGTCGGCCGCGTGGCCGTGGAGCCGGTGAGCGAGGTCACCCCTCTGCTGCTGGAGGGCGGTGAAGGCGGCTTCCCGGCGATAGGGGACGACGACGGTCGCCCCGGCGGCGAGGAATGCCGGGACGACGGCCTGACCCAGCGCGCCGGTGCCACCGGTGATGATGGCGACGCGATCGGTGAGCGGCATCGTGTGCCTCCCTTACTCCTGGCCCCGGAGGACGGCCGCCGGCCGGTGGACGGTCGCGCGACGGGGCGCTACTCGGGGTAGCCGTGCGGGTGGGCCCGCGTCCACTCCCAGGCGTCGGCGATGATCGTCTCCAGGTCGGGCTTGCGCGGCTCCCAGCCCAGCTCGGCCCGGATGCGCTCGCTGGAGGCGACGAGTACCGGGGGGTCGCCGGCACGGCGCGGCGCCGCGACGGTCGGGATCGGGTGGCCGGTGACGCGGCGCGCCGTCTCGATCACCTCGCGCACGGAGAAGCCGGCCCCATTGCCGAGGTTGTAGATGCGGTGCTGCCCGGGCTGGGCCGCCTCGAGGGCGAGCAGGTGGGCGTGGCCGAGATCCTCGACGTGCAGGTAGTCCCGGATGCAGGTCCCGTCGGGGGTGGGGTAGTCGCTCCCGAAGATGGCGAGGTGGGGCCGCTGGCCGAGCGCTACCTGGAGGGCGAGCGGGATGAGGTGTGTCTCCGGGCGGTGGTCCTCGCCGAGGCCGCCCCAGGCCCCCGCGACATTGAAGTAGCGCAGGCTGACCGCGGCGATGCCGTGGGCCGCCGCGGCGTAGCCGATGAGCGTGTCGGTGGCGAGCTTGCTGGCGCCGTAGGGGCTGATCGGCCGGAGGGGCGCGGTCTCGGGGATCGGCACCTCGTCGGGGACGCCGTAGACCGCGGCGGTGGAGGAGAAGACCAGCCGCGGGGTGCCGGTGGCGCGCATGGCCTCGATGACGTTGACGGTGCCGCCCACATTGGTGCGGAAGTAGCGCGCGGGCTCGGCGACCGACTCGCCGACCAGGGAGAGGGCGGCGAAGTGGAGCACGCCGTCGAAGCCGCGGCGGAGCACGCGGATCAAGGTGTCGAGATCGAGCACGTCCCCATGGACGAAGGCGGCGCCGTCCGGGACGGCCGCGCGGTGGCCGTTGACGAGATTGTCATAGACCGTCACCCGATGGCCGGCCGCGAGTAGCTGGCCCGCGACCACGCTGCCGATGTAGCCCGCGCCACCGATGACGAGCAGGTCCACCGTTTGACGCTCTCCCCACCGCGCTCAGCCGCACCGTGGCGGTACGCTGCCAGCGCCTGGATGATCGCCGGTCTGACGGGGCCAGTCAAGTGGCCGGCGGCGCTAGTCGCCCCCGGGGAGGGTCGGGCGCGGCAACTCGGCGACGGGTGCCTCCACCCGCAGGCCGCCGGTGCGGACCAGGAGGGCCAGGCTGAGGCGGCGGACCAGCGGCCGCGGTGCCCAGCGGCCGACGCCCACCGGCTGGGGGCGCTGGGCGTCGAGCGGGCCGACCAGCAGGTACGGGTAGCGCGCCACCAGGACGAGGACGCCGACGACGGTGCGGAAGAGCACGCCGACCGAGCGGTAGGCGAGGGCGATGAACGTGGCGCGCGCCAGGCCGATGCCGATGAAGTTGAGCATGCCGGCCAGGCTGGCATCGCCGACGCCATAGCCGCCGGGCACGGGGAGGACCATGCGGGTGGCCACGCTCAGGGAGTGGACGTAGACCGCCTCCCCCGGGCTGATGCCGCGGTGGGTCAGGGCGTCGGTGATCACCAGCAGGATGAGCGCCGAGAGGATGGTGGAGCTGGCGCTGAAGAGGCCGCCGATGGAGAGGGTGCGGGGCCGCATCAGCGCGGCGGCGTGCGCCAGGAAGTCTTCCTCCAGTGCCAGGAAGCGGCGCGTCCGGCGCCAGCGGCCGAAGACGGTGGTGCCGCAGCGCCGCAGCCGCGGGCTTCGCACGCCCGCGAAGACGATGAGGGAGGCCACGACGCCGATGCCGGGCACCAGGAGCTGCGCGGGGCGCTGCTCGGTGAGGAACATCGCGGCCGCCGCCAGCAGCGAGATCGCCCAGACATCGGCGACGGCCTGGCCGACCAGGGCGGAGGCCGCCTGGTGCATCCGGACGTGGCCGTGCTCCTGGGCCAGGCGGGCGCTGAGCATCGACCCGCCCGGGATCGCGGTGGCCGCCTGGGCGGCCAGGTAGCTGAGGACGCCATCCACCACGCGGATGTCGAGGCACGCGCGGCGCAGGAAGAAGGCCCAGCGCAGGCCCTTGGTCAGCTCGTTGAGGACCAGGAGCCCGAGCAGGGCGGCGAACATCTCGCCGGGCATGCTGAGGATGGCGCTGCTCAGCGATTGCAGGTCAGCGACCAGGAACAGCGCCACAAGGGCGGCGACGATGACGATGAGGATGGCCGTGCGCTTCATAGGCGATGCGCCGCTCCCCGACAGGCGGTCGATGTCTCCGTCCCGCGAGCCGACCTCGCACGTTGCGTGCGCGGGATGAGCGCCCCGGCGGGGATCCGCCTCACGGGTCTGACAATTGCGTAGCCGCCGGCCGCGTCCCGCCGTCTGCTGGATGACGTCCGGGATGGGATCAGTGAGGCAGGACGTGCACGAAGAGGACTGCAATGCACTGCGTAGAGCTAACCCCTCCATTCCTCTGCGTGCTGCTAACTGTACCCCGTTTCCGCGCGACACGCTAGCCGGGGCGACCACGTTTCGAGCCAGCAGGCGTATCATGGCTCGGCACCGCGTCGCTTCGCGGGAGCACGGCCGGGCCAGCGCCCGGCAGTCAGGTACGGAGGGTGTAGATGACACCACCGATCGACGTGCAAGGGCTGACCCGCGCCTACGGCACGCGGCGGGGCATCATCGATCTCACCTTCACCGTGGAGGAGGGTGAGATCTTCGGCTTCCTCGGGCCGAACGGCGCGGGCAAGACGACGACCATCCGCGTGCTGATGGGGCTGTTGAAGCCGACCAGCGGGCGCGCCCGCATCTTCGGGCTGGACTGCTGGGCCGATGCCCCGGCGGTCAAGGCGCGCGTCGGCTACCTGCCCGGTGAGATCTTCCTCTACGAGCGGATGACGGGCGCCGAGTTCCTCGACTTCATGGCCGCCTTCCGCGACAAGCCGTCGCGGCGGCGGCGGGACGAGCTGGCCGAGCGCCTGGACCTCGATCTGAGCCGACCGATCCGCCACCTGTCGAAGGGGAATCGCCAGAAGCTGGCGATCGTGCAGGCCCTGATGCACGGCGCGCCGCTGCTGATCCTGGACGAGCCGACCGATGGGCTGGACCCGCTCCGGCAGCACGACTTCCTGGACCTGATCCGGGAGGAGCGCGAGCGGGGCACCACGATCTTCCTCTCGTCGCACCTGCTCGGCGAGGTCGAGCGGGTGGCGGATCGGGTCGCGATCGTGCGCGAGGGGCAGTTGGTGGCGGTCGAGGAGATCGGGCGGCTCAAGCAGCTCTGGGAGCGGCGTCTCTCGCTGGTCTTGCGCGAGCCGGTGCCGGTCGAGCGCCTCACCGCGCTCGGCCAGGTGGAGGTGCGGTCGGTGGCTCCGGACGGGCGCCGGCTGGAGCTGGGGGTGCATGGGCCGGCACAGCCGCTGCTGCGGCTCCTGGCGGAGCTGCCGGTGGAGGACTTTACCTACGCGCCGGCCGACCTGGAGAGCGTGTTCTTGCACTACTACGGCGCTGAGGCGCGACCGGACGGCGCGGGTGCCGTGGCGGAGCGAACGGAGGTGGAGCGATGAGCGTGGTGATGCTGCGGCGCGCCGCCGCGGATCTGCGCCGGACCACCCTCTGGTACGCGCTAGGGTTGGCGCTCTACGGCATGCTCATCGTGCTCTACTTCCCGACGGTGCGCGACAATGGCGAGCAGCTGAATGAGTACCTCGCGTCCTTCCCGGAGGCGCTGCGGGCCGCCTTCGGTATCGAGGACATCACCTCCTTCGCCGGGTTCCTCGGCGCGGAGTTCTTGAATCTGATCTGGCCGCTGATCGTGGGCACCTTCGTCGTGATGACCGGCGCGGGTCTGGTCGCCCAGGAGATCGAGCGGGGCACCGTGGAGTTCTGGCTGTCGGTGCCGGAGACGCGGGCGCGGCTGCTGGTGGGCAAGCTCGGCGCCTTTTTCAGCGCGGGGGCCGTGCTCGTCCTGGTCACGCTGCTGACGCTGGAGATCGGCGGGGCGATCGTCGGCGAGTCGATCGCGCCCAGGGCGCTGCTGGCGACCGGGGTGGTGCTGCTGGGCTACAGCGTGGCGGTCGGCGGGTACGCCGCCCTCTTCTCCGCGCTGTCCAACGACCGCGGGCGCGCGGCGGGGCTGGCGGCCGCGCTGACGCTGGGGTTCTACCTGCTGTGGGTGCTGAGCAGCCTGAGCGAGCGCTGGGACTGGCTGCGCTACCTGACGATCTTCACCGCCTTCGATCCGCAGGGGGCGCTGGGGAGCGGCGTCGTGCCGGCGGGGGTGGTGAGCCTGTTCGCCATCGGGATCGGCGCGTCGATCGCGGCGCTGGTGGTATTCCAGCGCCGGGACGTCATCCGCTAGGGTTGTGCCCGCATCCCCGGCCCCCGCTCCCCCCAGGGGAGCGGGGGCCGGGGATGCGGGGTGTGCGGCGGCGCGCTACGGGGTCCAGCCGGCCTGCCGGAGCAGCTCCGACACCAGCAGGCCCTGGGTGATGTCCTCGGGGGTGCCGGCCTTGTCCGGCCACCACTCGAAGCGGGCCCGCTCGAAGATCTGGGCGACGTAGCGCCGACCGTCCGGCGTCTGGGCCGCAAACTCCTCGGTGATCGGGAAACCGAAGGTCTCGAGGCCGCCGTGCGCGAGCCAGTACTGCTTGAAGCCGTAGCTGAGCGAGTGCTGGGTCTCGGGGAAGTACCAGTGGTCGGCGGAGCTGGCGAACGGCGGCACCGGGGCGCGCGCCTGCGGCGGGGCGTAGGCGGCGTAGCCGATCAGGTCGGAGCGGACGATGGGCGGGCCCGCCGGCTGCGGGATCAGCTCCAGGATCTGGCGCTCGAAGTACTGGACGAGCCGGGCGCGCCCGTCGGCCGTGACCTCGCGGAACAGCTCGGTGAGTGGTAGGCCGATGGTGTGCCAGCCACCGTGGGCATACCAGTACTGGGCGATCGGGGCGGGGATGTTGTGCCCGGTCTGCGGGATGTAGACCGATCCGGGCTCGCTGCTGGGCGCGACGCGGTCGAGCGGCGGGCGCTGGCCGGACCGCACGGTGGCCAGGTGCGCGTAGCCGGGCGGCAGCGGCGGGAGCTCGGCGCCCGCGGGCTGGAGCCAGAGGAAGGTGACCGTCACCCAGTCGGAGGTGGTCATGCCGAGGTCGTGCCAGAAGGTGCCGTCCGCGATGTCGATCCCGGCCGGGCTGCGCACCTCGCGGCCCGTGCCGTCCAGGCCGCCGTTGTGCTTGTTGAAGTAGGCCGCCGCAGCCTGGGGCACGCCCTGGGGGATATCCTTCCAGCGGCGCCGCTCCGGCGGATCCCAGTAGTTGTCGTCGGTGTTCCAGGGGCCGACGTCCCAGACGGGCGCGATGGCGGTGCGTCCCTTGTATTCGATCTTGACCAGGAACTCATCGCCGCCGTTGGACGACAGCACGCACGTGCAGGGCAGCGCGACGAAGCGATCGTTCTCCTGGATCACGTGCCCGTTGGCGGTGGTGTGCCCCACGAGGCCCTCGCGGTGGGCGTAGACGCGGAAGGTCGCGGTCGTCGCGGCTACCGGGGCGGCGGGCCGCGTCGCGGTGGCGGTGTCCTGGGCGGGCGGCGGGGTCACCGCAGCGGTCGCGGTCGCCGGTGTGGCGGCCAGCAGCAGGATGAAGAATCCGACCGCCAGCCGACGTCTCAGGTTCCTGCTCTGTGCCAAACAGCCCTCCTCTGTACCATCCTCCCGATGCACGTCGCGATGTCTGCCGGAACGGAATCGCACTCTGATTCTGCAACGAGGCGAGCCCTGCCGTGGTTGCGCGCCGGGCCCGGTTCGGCGCCGCGCGCGGCGCCAGCGTGTACACTTGCGGGGACAGGGTTCCGGCGGTGGCTGGAACCGTGCAGGCGACGGCTGGAGGTGCGGGCATGGACCGGGGGACAGCGGCGGGAGGCGCGCGATGATGGAGCGCGTCCACGGCGTGCGCTATGCCGTCCCGCTGCGCGAAGGCGGATCGCTCCCCGCCGTGGTGGACACCGATCGGCTGGGCCCGTACGTGGTGAAGTTCCGCGGTGCCGGCCAGGGGGCGAAGGCGCTGGTGGCGGAGGCGATCGTGGCCGGCTTGGCGCTCACGCTCGGGCTGCCGGTGCCGGACCCGGCGATCGTGCTGCTGGACGCGGAGTTCGGGACGAGCGAGCCCGACCCGGAGATCCAGGACATCCTGCGGGGGAGTGTCGGGCCAAACTTCGGCTTGGCCTACCTGCCGGGGGCGCTGGCCTTCGACCCGGCGGTCGACACCTGGGTCGCGCCCGATCTGGCGGCGGCGATCGTCTGGCTCGACGCGCTGACGACCAACGTCGACCGCACGGCGCGCAACGTCAATCTCCTGGTGTGGTGCGAGCGCCTCTGGCTGATCGACCATGGTGCCGCGCTCTACTTCCACCACCGCTGGGAGGGGTGGGAGGAGCGCATGCATTCGCGTTTCCCGCAGATCCGCGAGCACGTGCTGCTCGGTCTGGCCGGGGACATCGAGGCGGCCGATGAGCGGCTGCGCCCGCTCCTGACCGAGGAGGCGCTGCGGGCCGTGGTGGCGGCGGTCCCGGACGAATGGCTCTGCGACGAGCCGGCGTTCCCGGACCTGGATGCGCACCGCGCGGCCTACGTCACCTACCTGGCCGAGCGCCTCAACGGCCCCCGAGACTGGCTGCGGGAAGCGGTCGAGGCGCGCAAGCGAGGGCCGGTCAGCTATGTGCCCCGCACGACCCACCGGGTGGTATAGCTACGCCATCATCCGCATCGTGCCCTGCGTGGCCCGCGGCGAGTTCGTCAACGCCGGGGTGATCCTGTTCGCGCGCACGCATGGCTTCCTCGAGGCGCGCGTCGAGCTCGACGCCGAGCGCGTGCGCGCGCTGGCGCCGGACATCGACCTGCCACTGATCGAGCGGCACTTGCAGAGCGTGTGCGCGATCAGCGCCGGGTTGCCCTCCGCGGGGCCGATCGCCACGCTGCCGCCATCCGAGCGCTTCCACTGGCTGACGGCCCCCCGGAGCACGGTGATTCAGCCCTCCCCGGTCCATGTGGGCGTGACCGACGACCCGCGCGCCGAGCTCGAGCACCTGCTTGAGGTCTACGTCCGGCGTCGCCCCAGCCGGTGCGGCCGACGGGGGACAGGCGGGGGACCGGCATGAGCCGTGGCGCGTCGCGATGGGCGCCCGACCACGGGCGCGTGCGGTCGCTGGCGGCGGCCCGACCGTCCCCGGCCGATGCCGAAAGGAGCCGGGCCATGGCGACCGCACCGGCCGCCGGTACCCGCGTCGCTGTCGTCCGGGACGGCGCGGCGCCGACGCACGCCGCGCCCGTGTCGCAGAGCCGGTGAGGTCGGATGGCCACCGAGACGCACGGCGCGCCACGCCCGATGACTGCGGGGACGGGACCGGTCGCGACCTCGCGACGGATCGGGGCCCACCTGGCCGCCCTGGCGCTCTTCGCGGCCCTGGCGGTGGTGATGACGTGGCCGCTGGCGACCGACCTGACGCACCGCCTGCTCAGTTGGGGTGACCCCGTCTTTCAGGCCTGGACGATGGCTTGGGACGTCCACGCCTGGCGCACCGACCCGGCGCGGATCTTCGATGCCAACATCTTCTATCCCTATCGCAACACGCTGGCGTACGCCGACCACCTGATGGGCCAGGCCGCGCTGGTGGCGCCGGTGCTGCTGGCGACCGGGAACGCGATCCTGGCCGATAACCTCTCGGTGCTGCTGGCCCTGGCGCTGAGCGGCTTCTCCATGTACCTACTGGTGGTGGATCTGACCGGCAGCCGCCTGGCGGGGGTGGTGGCCGGGATCGGCTACGCCTACCTGCCGGCGCGCATGGCGCACCTGGAACACCTGAACCTGCTCTCGGCCCAGTGGCTGCCGCTGGCGGTGCTCACGGCACGGCGCGCCCTGCGCGGCAACGCGCTCCGCTGGGCGGCGGCAACCGGCGCGGTGGTCGTCGCGCAGGGGCTGTTCGGCGTCTACTACCTGATGTTCCTCGTGCCGCTGCTCGGCCTGCTGGTCGGTACCTACCTGCTCTGGCACCCGACCCGCGCCAGCGTGGTCGCGACGGCGAAGCTGGCCGGGGCGGGCGTCGTCGCGCTGCTCCTGCTGCTCCCGACGCTGTGGCCGTACCAGGAGGTGCACCGCGAGCTGGGGATCCACCGCACGCTGCCGGAGGTGGCGCAGTGGAGCGCGCGGCCCAGCGACTACCTGGCGGTCCACCCGCACAACTGGCTCTACGGCGACCTGCTGGCCAGCCGCTTCCACCGGCACCTGGAGCAGGATCTCTTCCCGGGCGTGGTGCTGCTGCTCCTCGGGCTGCTGGGCCTGGGGAACCGGCGCTTCGGCTGGGAGCGCTGGATGCTGCTGAGCGTCGTGCTCGGGTCGGTGGTGCTGAGCTTCGGCGCGGCGGTGGAGCTGAGGGGCCGGAGCGTGCCGCTGCCGTATCGCCTGGCCTACGATCTGGTGCCCGGCTTCCAGGCCGTGCGGGTGCCGGCGCGCCTCGGAGGGCTGCTCGCGCCGGTCGGGCTGGCGGCGCTGGCCGGGCTGGGGGTCGAGCGGCTGGCGGGCGCGCTCGGGTCGGTGGCCGCCCTGGGCCGGCGGGGCGCTCGGGAGGCGGCGCCGCTGGCGCTGGCGCTGCTGCTCGGCGCCGGGTTGTTGGCCGAGGGGGCGATGGCCTGGTCCCTGCCCGATCCGCTGCCGGCCAATCGCGCCGAGGCCCGGCGTGCCGGCTACGACTGGGTGGCGGCGCACCCCGGGCCCATCATCGAGCTGCCGATGGGCGAGGGGCTGATCGCTTCCGCCTGGCCGAACTTCTGGTCGACCTTCCACTGGAGCCCTGTAGTCAACGGCTACAGCAGCTTTGCCCCGCCTGCGTACTACCCGCTGCGCGACCTGATGCGTGAGTTTCCCTCGCCGGCGACGATTCGGGTGCTGCAGGGCCTTGGCGTGCGCGCCGTGCTCTACTATGCCGACCCGGCGACGCCGCGCGAGGCCGAGCCGCTGCTGCGGCGGATCGGCGCCTTCCCCGCGCTGCGGTTGGAGCTGGCCGCGCCGCCCGACTATGTCATCACGGTGGCGCCGGACCCCTGGCTGTGGGACCTGGCCTGGGCGGTCCCGCCCGGGGCGGGGGTCGATCTGCCGGCGCTGGAGGCCGACCCGGTGGCCTTCGGCCTGCTCGGGGCGATTCTCCAGCGCGGCGGCCACGCGGTCTACGGCCGGGGCGCGGTCGACTACTGGGCGCCGCCGGCGGCACCGGCCGGCACCTGCTACGCGGTGCTCCCGGACGGGTGGGCGGTAGCGGCCGCGGGCTATCCCGGCGCGACGCCGGTCGTCAGCCGGGGTGGGCTGACGCTGTACCGGGCGGCGGGGTGCGCCGGCTGAGCGGCGTCGCATCGACGCCGGCCGCGCGGCGCGGCACAATCGGGGTGCCGGCGTCGCGGGGGCGTGGCGCGCTTGCGCGGGCCCGCACGAGCGCCGATGATCCGCGTGGCTGCGCGCCACCCGGCTGGCTCGGGCCTGGCGGCCCGGCATATGCAGGGAATGGATCGGGGACGGGGAACGGCGTCGATTGAAGGAGGTTCAGTCCATGGGTGACCAGCACGCGAGCACGCGGGCGCAGCCCGCCGCGGCGACCCTCGACGAGCTGCGGGACATGGCTCGCCGGCTGCGTCGCGAGGTGCTCATCATGACGACCGAGGCGGGATCGGGCCATCCGAGCAGCTCCTTCTCGGCCGTGGAGATCATGACCCAGCTCTACTTCGGCGGCATCCTCCGCCACCGGCCGCAGGAGCCGCACTGGCCGGATCGCGACCGGTTCATCCTCTCGAAGGGGCACGCCGCGCCGATCCTCTACGCGGTGCTGGCGGAGGCGGGCTACTTCCCGAAGGCGGAGCTGCGGACGCTGCGGCGCCTGGGCAGCCCGCTGGAGGGCCACCCGAACATGCGGCGGCTCCCGGGGGTCGAGGCCTCGACCGGCAGTCTCGGGCAGGGGCTGTCGATCGGGCTGGGGCACGCGCTGGCGGCGCGGCTGGACGGCCGCGACTACCAGGTCTACGTGCTGCTCGGCGACGGCGAGATCGAGGAGGGGCAGGTCTGGGAGGCGGCCATGACGGCGGCCCACCAGCGGGTCGGTAACCTGGTCGCCATCGTCGACCACAACGGCTACCAGCAGACGGCCGCGGTGTCCCAGGTGACCGATCCCCGTACCTATGGCGACAAGTGGGCGGCGTTCGGGTGGCGGGTCGAGGAGATCGACGGCCACGACCTGGAGGCGGTGCGCCAGGCTCTGCTCGCGGCCCGCGACTACGACGCCGGCCCCTGCGTCATCATCGCGCACACGGTCAAGGGGAAGGGCCTCAAGCTGATGGAGGACGACTTCACCTGGCACGGCCGCGCCCTCCCGAAGGACAAGCTGGAGCAGGCATTGGAGGAACTGGGATGAATCTGGGAGCCGCGGTGGGCTTGAAGCTGGGGAAGGCCACGCGCGACGCCTTCGGCGAGGCGCTGCGCGACATCGGCCGGGAGAACCCGGCGGTCGTGGTGGTCGACGGGGATGTGTCGAACTCCACCCGCACCGAGTGGTTTGGGAAGCAGTATCCCGATCGCTTCTTCAACGTCGGGATCGCGGAGTCCAACCTGGTGGGGGTGGCCGCGGGCCTGGCCGCCTGCGGCAAGATCCCGGTGGCGGCCAGCTTTGCGGCGTTCCTGCTCTGCAATGCCTACGACCAGATCCGGATGGGGGTGGCCTTCCCGCGCCTCAACGTCAAGCTGGTCGGCAGCCACGCCGGCATCAGCATCGGGGAGGACGGCCCGTCGCAGATGGCCATCGAGGACGTCGCGCTGGCCTGCGCCCTGCCCGGCGTGGCGGTGCTCGTGCCGGCGGACGAGCACGCGGCGCGGGCCGCGACGCGCGCCATGATCGCGCACGACGGCCCGACCTACCTCCGGGTCGGGCGGCCGAACGTGCCGGTGATCTACGACGAGGGGGTGTCGTTCGAGATCGGGAAGGCGATCACGGTCCGCGAGGGCGGTGACGTGACGATCATCGCCAACGGGCTGATGGTGGCCGCGGCCCTGGACGCGGCGGCGCGCCTGGCCGAGCAGGGCATCCAGGCGCGCGTGGTCGACATGCACACGGTCAAGCCGCTGGACGAGGCGGCCGTGGCCGCGGCCGGGCGCGAGACCGGCGGGATCGTCGTGGCCGAGGAGCACCTGCACCACGGCGGGCTCGGCAGCATGGTGGCGATGGCGGTCGCGCGGCTGCACCCCTGCCGCATGGGCTTCGTGGACCTGGGCGACACCTACGCCGAGTCGGGCGCGCCGGACGACCTGCTGCGCGCCTATGGGTTGACCGCGGAGCGCATCGTCGAGGAGGCGACCCGCATCGCGCGGGGCGGGTGAGGCGAGACTGGTCCCGGCGCGTGGGAGGCGACCGGGCGCGGAGAGGATGAGGGTGTGCCGCCGGAGTCTGATGAGCGAGCGCGGCGCAAGCAGGCCGCGGCGGAGCACGCCGCGGCCGCAGTGCGTGACGGGGCGGTGGTCGGGCTGGGAACCGGCACCACCGCGGAGTACGTGATCACGGCGTTGGCCCGGCGGGTGGGGGAGGGCCTGCGCATCGTCGGGGTCCCCACCTCGCTGCGGACCGAGCGACTGGCCCGGTCGCTCGGCATCCCGCTGGTCGGCCTCCACGAGGTGGAGCGGGTCGATGTGACCATCGATGGCGCCGACGAGGTGGTGCCGGCCCGGCTCGACGTGCTCAAGGGGCACGGCGGTGCGCTGCTGCGCGAGAAGCTGGTCGCCGTGGCGTCCGAGCGCGAGGTGATCGTGGTCGACGACAGCAAGCTGGTGGGGCAGCTCGGCAGCCGCTGCGCCGTGCCGGTCGAGGTGGTCCCGTTCGGGTGGCCGGTGCCGGCGCGCCGGCTGGAGGCGCTCGGGGGCCGGATCACGCTCCGCCCGAGCAGCGCGGCGGGCGGCGCGTTTGTGACCGACAACGGCAACTACATCCTGGACGTCGACTTCGGGCCGATCGACGACCCCGCCCGGCTCGCCGCGGAGATCAAGGCGACCCCGGGCGTGGTGGACCACGGCCTCTTCATCGGCCTGGTGCACGAGGTGATCGTGGGCGGCGCGCACGGCGTCGAGGTGCTGCGGCGGGCGTAGGCGGACCGCGCCCCCGCACCCACTGGGGGCGGGGGCGTTCCTGTGCCTGCCGGTCACCCGTCGGCTTGCCCTCTCCCGGGCCAGGTGCTAGACTGGTCGTGAATGTACGTACACAGTGGTCGGCCACATGGTGCGGCGGGGAACGGAGGGGGTCAGCATGGCGAGCGAGCCGCGGCACGAGGAACGGGATCTCGTCGCCCTCTATGCCGAGCGCATCCGCAGCCGGGGGGACGGCCTGTCCGGCGTTGGGCGACCAGCGCGCCCCGCGCCAGCCGTCCACCAGTTCGGCCGGCCGCGCCGAGCGCCGCGCGGTCGCTCGCGCCTCCAGCGAGGGGGCGCGGCCTCGGCGTTGGTAGCGACGGCGCTCCTGGTGGGGGCGCAGAGCGTCGCGGCGGCCACCACCCACGAGGTGCAGCCGGGTGACACCCTGAGCGAGCTGGCCGAGCGGTACCACACGACCGTCCCGCAACTGGCGACGATCAACGGCATCGCCGATCCCGACGTGATCATGGCCGGGACGACGCTGACCATCGAGCCGGACACCACGCTGCCGGCCGGTGCCGCGGCGGAGGCGCGGCGCTACGAGGTGAAGCCGGGCGATACCCTCGCGGGGATCGCGGCCCAGTTCGGCGTGACGATCGAGGCGATCGTCGCGGCCAATGGGATCGCCGACCCGAACCTGATCGCGGTGGGCGCGGTGCTGGTGATCCCGGGCGGCGCGCCCAATGCCACCCAGCCGGCCGCGGTGCCGGCGGAGGCGGGGGCGCCGGCGCTGCACCTGGTGGCGGAGGGTGAGACGCTGGCGGAGATCGCGGCGACCTACGGGACGACCCCCGAGGTGCTGGCCCGCGCCAACGCGATCGCCGATCCGCACCACCTGCTGGCGGGATCGCTGCTGCAGATCCCGGGCATCACGGCGGTGCAGGACGGCAAGGTGATGCTGCAGGGGATGCCGACGCTGCGCCAGTCGCTCCCGCTGAGCTGCGAGTCGGCGGCGGCCAGCATCGCGACGGCCTACTGGGGCAACCAGATCTCGGAGTGGGTCTTCATCGAGAACCTGCCGTCGCACCCGAACCCCCACTACGGCTTTCGGGGCAGCATGACCGGGGCCTTTGGCGGCACGCGCGACTATGGGGTGTACGCGGAGCCCCTGGCCGAGATCCTGCAACGCTATGGCTTCGTCGGCGAGGTCTTCTATGCCCAGGGCAACGCCGATCTCCTCAAGCAGCAGATCGACCAGGGGCGCCCGGTGGTCGTGTGGATCACGAACATGGCGTCGGTGCAGCAGCGCACGTACGCGTGGTACGACGGCGAGCGCTTCGCCCTGGTCCCGCAGGAGCACGCGGTGGTCGTCTACGGCTACGACGCCGAGCAGGTGTACATCGTGGATCCCGGCGACGGGGCGTACCGCAGCCTCTCCTGGGACGATTTCCTGCGCTCCTGGGGCTACTTCGACGGGATGTCGCTGGCGGTGTACCCCGCCTAGCCGCGCGTCCGGGCACCCCGCGCGTGACCCGGTACGCGGGTGGCAGCGGCCTGTGCGCCGGGGCACGCGCTGGCTGGCGGTGTTGCCCTGGCGGGGCGATGGGACTGGCTCCATACGCCCCTCGCTGGCGGCGGCGTGAGGAGAGGAGATGGTGCAGTATCTCTGGGTCGGGCTGGGTGGGGCACTCGGCGCCATGGCGCGCGTTTGGGTCAGTGCCTGGATGGGTGCATGAGCTCCCGGGCCCCGCTCACCGCCGGCTCAGATGGCACGCGCCGCACCACCCCGATGAGCACCGCCAGCAGCCCGAAGATGACTCTCACCACGTTCAGCACCCCCGCCAGAGGTTGCCGGTCGCCAGCAGGCGCACCGTCTCCCAGGAGAAGGTGGAAGGTGGTATAGGGAACCGTGAAACCCGAGGCGAAGAAGAGGCACTCCTCATTGGCACGCCCAGCCGCTCCGCCGCGAGCGTCGGGCTGCTGGCGGTGCTCATCGGGGTGGTGCTGGCGCGTGCCATCTGAGCCCGGCGGTGAGCGGGGCCCGGGGCTCATGGTGTTTGACGCAAGCGTCTGGTATCCGCATCGGGCCGGGGCTCGGGGCGCGTGGAGCGCCGGCGTCGCACGGCGCCTCGCCGGCCCCCGCCTGCCCGGCCGCTCCGCGCCCCCAGCCAGGACCCGGTCTGAAGGCCCCGGCCTGACAAAGCAACGCCCGCTGCAGCGGGCTGGGCACGGATCGCCGAGTGTGCCGGACTCGTTCGTCACTGTCCAAGAGCCGGCTGAGGGTGTCCACCGCTCACTGCTTCCCTGGTAGGGGAGGGCCTTGTGCCGAACGGAGCCTCCCGGTGTTGCACCGGGACGCCCCCATGGCCCGCGGCCGACGCTCCCGGATCACCCCGGGCATCCTTCACCGACCGTACCGACGTACGGGGACGGGGGCCGGCCAGGAGGCCGGCGCTCCACGGGGCCGGCGCGGCAGGCGTGTCTCGGGCGGCGCCGGCTATTCGCCCGCAGGCGGGTGTCGGGCGTCCGCCACGGGCGGCTCCGTTCGGCACAAGGCCCGCCCCTACCAGGGGACGTCGGGGACGCGGCCGGGAGGACGGCGGGCGGTGCGCCGTTCGGCACGCTCCGTGCGCGCCGAATGATCGGGGTCAGCGCAGGGCCGGCAGCGCCGGCCTGCGGGGAAGGAGGAAGTGACCGGTGGAGCACGATCCGATTCTGGGGCCGTTCGCGCTGTCCAGCGAGATCGAGCGATTGGCCCCGGGGGATGGCGCCAGCGGGCGGCGGGCTGCGACGCTGGTCAAGGCGGACGGGCTGCGGGTGGTGCTGGTGACGATGCGGCGGGGCGCCGTGCTGGCCGAGCACACCGCGCCGGGGCCCATCACGATCCAGGCCCTCCGCGGCAGCTTCCTCGTCACGGTGGGCGCGGTTGAGCGCTCCCTGCCCGCCGGGGAGCTGATCTCCGTCGGGGCACAGGTGCCGCACGCCGTGCGCGCGGTTGAGGACGGCGCCTTCCTGCTCACCATCGGCTGGCCGCACGGGCAGGCGGGCGAGCCGGCGGCCGTGACCGCACCCTAGCGCCAGCGCCCGACGACCGGGCCGAACCCTTCCCCCGGCGGCGGATCGACGCCGTCTCGCCGGGGGCGCTGCATGCCGAACGGAGCCTCCGGCGGCGGCCGGCGGCCGGCCGCGCGGCCGGGGAGGCTGCCCGCCCAGGGTGGCGGCCGTCGTCAGGCGACCAGCGCGGCGGCGAGGAGCACGATCGCCAGGTTCAGCAGCAGGCTGAGCCCGGAGAGGGCCATCGACATGCGCTGGAGCCGGCGGCGTTCGGCGGCCAGGGCGGGATCGTCGCCGCGCGCCTTGGCCTCCTCCGCCAGCCGGGCGATCCGGCGCCCGAAGTAGAAGGCGTGGACCAGGGCGATGACGATCACCAGTGCCACGAACAGGAGCTTGAGCGCCAGCGTGCGGCCGTAGTCGCTGTCGAGCAGGTGCTGCCAGGCAATGCCGCGCCGCTCCCCGTTCAGGAAACCGGTCACGACCAGGATGCTCAGCGCGATCCAGGAGAGGACGCCGTAGCGCTGGCCGACCCGCGCGAAGAGGAGCGTGCGCTCCGTCGGCGGGAGGGCGCGGCGCAGCACCGGCAGGAGCACCAGCAGGATGAAGAGCATGCCGCCGATCCAGGCGATGGCAGCCAGCAGGTGCACCCAGCGAATGACGGCCCAGACGGTGAGCAAAGCGCACTCCTTCCCGCGGGTGGGCTGAGCCGACCTAGGCCGCGGCGCGGCCCACCCGCCGCATCACGCCGCGCCAGATCTGGCGCACCTCGTCGACGCCGAGCAGATGCAGGCCGCCGACGTAGATGGCCGCGCCGACCGCCACCGGGACCACCACCGCCAGGGCCCGCCGCATGAGGGGCAGCGGGGTGGTTGGCGAGCCGGCCGCGAAGGGGGACGCCCCGAGCGCGGAGGCCAGCAGGAACGCCGCGAGCGCCATCAGCGCGCCGACGCCGATGGCGACCCGCAGGGTGCGGCCGACGGTGGCGTCGCCGACCTGCCCGAGGGCGCGGCGCATCAGGTACCACATCACGAGCGCGTGGAAGATGAACTGGGCGGAGTTGGCCAGGACAAGGCCCGCCATGCCCAGGGGCCCGACCAGGGTGAGCGCCGTCGCCAGGAAGACGCCGACCGCCAGCACGCCGACGATCACGGGCGTGCGGGTGTTCTGCCGCGCGTAGTAGCCGAAGATGAGCACCTGGTCGAACGCGGCGAAGAAGGTGCCCGGGAGATAGGCGAGCAGGGCGATGAGGATGGCGCGGGCGCCGGCGGCGTCGGTGGCGCCGTGGAAGAAGAGGAGGTCGACGGCGGGCCAGGCGATGGCGGCCATGCCGAAGGTGGCCGGGACGACCATGACGGTCACCATCTTGAGGCCGTTGGCCAGGGTGCGCTGGTAGGCCTGCTCGTCGCCGCTGCTGAAGTGGCGGGAGAGGGTCGGCAGCGCGGCGAGCGAGGTCGCTGCGGCCACGATGCCGAGGATCATCTGGTTGAGGGCGGTGGCGTAGCGCATGGCGCCCAGTGCGTGGGGGTCGACGTTGAAGGCCAGGTTGCGGTCGATCACGAGCGCCACGGTGTTGCTGATCAGCCCGATGAAGATCGGGAGGTAGAGCAGGAGGATGCGCCGGATCGCGGGGTGGCGGAAGTCGAGGTTGGGCCGCGGCATTGCGTCGCGCAGGCCCGGCAGTTGAATGGCGATCAGCGCCAGCGCCCCTACCACGACGCCGATGGCCAGGCTGCGGATCTCCAGGGCGGTGCGCCCCAGGGTCAGCGCCGCGGCGACGATGGCCGCGTTGCGCACGGCGAGCGACAGCGCGGGCCGGGTGAAGCGCTGGAGCGCGTAGAGGGTCGCCATCAGGATGGTCGAGATCGACAGCAGGAACACGGCCGGGAGGATGATCCGGACCAACTGGATGGTGAGCGGGATGGTCTCGGGGCTGTGGACCTGGCCCGAGCCGCCGAGGGCGGTCATCAGCCAGACGAGCTGCGGGGCGAAGAGCATCATCACGGCGACGGTGGCGCCGACGACGATCACGGCCAGCACCAGCAGCGCGCCGACGATCCGGCGCAGCTCCTCGCGCTGGTGCGGGGCGGTGTAGGCGCTGAGCACCGGGACGAGCGCGGCCTGCATCATGCCGCTGATGATCAGATCGAACAGGATGGTGTGGATGTTGTCGGCGATGGTGAAGGCGGCGACCTGGTCGCTGGTGCCCCAGAGGTAGGAGGTGACCTGCTCCCGGCCCAGGCCGAGGATGCGGCTCAGGATAGTGCCGACCATGATGATCGCGGCGGCCCTGGCGATGCGCTGGCGATCGGAGGGCTCCGCCGCCAGCTCATCATCCGTGCGAACCATGGCTATCGCTCCTGGGTGTCGGGCCGCTCGCGGATGCGGCGCACGAGGTCGGTGGTGGAGCGGCCGGGCACCAGCGGGACGGTGCAGACGGCGCCGCCGTAGGCGCGCACGACGGCCGCCTCGGGCAGCGGCTGCTTGCCGGCCCGGCGGTCCTGCTCGTCGAGCGCGTAGTCGCCGCCCTTGACGTAGACATCGGGGCGGAGCCGCTGGATGGCCGCTTCGGCGGTCTCTTCGTGGAAGATCGTGACGTAGTCGACGCAGGCGAGCCCGGCGACCAGCTCGGCGCGCTCGGCCTCGGGGACGATCGGGCGGTCCGGCCCCTTGCGGCGGCGGGTGACCGCGTCGTCGTTGACCCCGACGACCAGCACGTCGCCGAGCGCGCGGGCGGCGGCGAGGTAGCGCAGGTGGCCGACGTGGAGGAGGTCGAAGTGGCCGTTGGTGAAGACCACCCGCTTCCCCTCCGCCCGCAGCCGCTCGCCGAGCTCGGTCAACGCTTCGAACGGGATGAGCTGTCCCATCGTCTCTCAGGTCATGCTGCCGACCCCCCTTGGGTCGGACGCTGCCGAATGGTAGCACGTCGGCCCGCGGCGGCACGATGCGACGACGCGCGGCCGAGCCACGCGTCGTCGTGGTGGGGCAGCGCGGAGGTCCGGGCGACGCCGACGGTCAGTCGTGCCCGCCGGGAAGTGGCTCCAGCTCGCTGAGGGTGGCGTCGAGCTCCTCGGCCGTGACCTGGGCGTTTCCCCACTTGCCGACCACCAAGCCGGCCGCGACCTGGGAGAGCCGCAGCGCGGCGAGGCCGTCGGCCCCGGCGGCGAGGGCGAGGGTCATGACCCCGATTACGGTGTCGCCCGCGCCGGTCACGTCGAACACCTGCCGGCGCACGAGCGGCGGCACCTCGTGGTAGGCGCCGCTCGCCTCGGCCAGCGCCGCGCCGGCCGGCCCGAGGGTCACGACCAGGCGCTCGCACTCCAGCCGCTCGCGCAGCGCCGTCAGGTGCGCGCGGCGCGCCTCGGGGTCCTCCAGCCGTACGCCGAGGTCGGCCTCGGCCTCGGCCTGATTGCACTTCACCAGGGCCAGCCGCCGGAAGTCGGCCAGGGAGCCCTGGGAGTCGACCGTCGTCAGGCGACCCGAGTCGCGCGCGGCGGCGATGACCTCCGGCACGATCACGCCGCTGCGGTAGTCGGAGAGGAGGATGGCGTCCATCTGGGGCGCGGTGGTCGCGATGTAGGCGGCGAGTCTGCGCGCGATGGCCGCATCGATCGGGCGGCGGTCCTGGCGGTCGACGCGGGCTACCTGCTGCGGGAAGACGTTGTACGTGCCCTCGGCGACGAGGCGGGTCTTGGTGGTGGTGGGGCGGGTTGCGTCGATCAGGACCCCGCCGACATGCACCCCGTGATCCACCAGCCGCTGGCGGAGCCGCAGCCCGTCGTCGTCGTCGCCGACCACCCCCGCCTGCCATGCCTCGGCGCCGAGCGCGCGGGCGACCAGCGCGGGCGCCGTGCCCCCGCCGGGCCGCTCCTCGCGGCGCGTCTCTTCGAGCACCATGATCGGCGCCTCGCGCGAGACGCGCGTGGGGACCCCGAAGATGTAGCAGTCGAGGTAGAGATCCCCGACCACCAGGATCTTCTTGCCGCGGAGGGCGGCGAGCAGCGAGCGGAGCGGTGCGAGCTCACCCATCGGCCATCACCGGAATCGCACGTAGGGGATGACCAGCGCCAGCGCGGCGAAGAGGAGGTCCGGGATCAGGCGGAGCTGGAAGACCTCGGCCACAGCCGGGTCGGTGGCATGGTTGAGCACGTCGTCGAGGGTCAAGCCGAAGGGGTTCTGCTGCGCGATGACGACGCGGGCGACGACCAGCCCGAGCAGCACCAACCCGATCGCGGCGACCTGGAGATCCCGACCGCGCTTGTGGTTCGCCGCCCAGGACATGCTCTCGGCCACGCCGAAGCCGAGCACGAGCGCGAGGTAGAACTGCCAGCTCGGGAAGTACCCCCAGAGCGCGCCGACGGCGACGGCCACCACGGCGCCGGTGAGGACGCTCTTGGCCAGCACGCTCGGGCCGGTCTGGTAGGTCGGCAGCCCGCGCACCGCCGCGCAGTCCGGGCAGCGATAGCCCACCGGTGTCTCGACCGCGCAGCGCGGGCAGATCGGCGTCCCACACCGGCTGCAGCGCAGGCGCGTCCGCACGTTGGGATGGTAGGTGCACTGGCGCTCGTCGACGTCCGAAATCCCTGCTGTCACGCTGCTCGTCCCGCTGGGGTCAGCCCAGGCGCCGTAGCCGCTCCCGCAGCACGAGCGCGGCGAAGAGCGGAAGGGCGAGCTGCCGTCGCCAGCGCCACGGCTGCCGGATGAGCCGATAGAGCCACTCGAGTCCGAGGCGGCGGACGGGCGCCGGTGGGCGGGGGACCGCCCCGGCGAGGTAGTCAAGCGTCCCGCCGATCCCCATGCCTATGATAATGCCACACGCTGCCAGCTCCCGCTGGTGCTGAGCGATCCAGAGGTCCTGCGCCGGGTGGCCGAACGCCACGAGCAGCGCCGTCGGGCGCGCCGCCCTGAGGCGGGCCAGGATCTCCGGCGCGTCCTCCGGCCGGGGCGAGCCCGACCAGGTGCCGGCGATGTGGCAGCGCGGATAGCGCCGGGTGAGCTCGGCCGCGGCCCGCTCGGCGATGCCGGGCCCGGCGCCGAGGAGGAAGAGGTGCAGCGCCGGATCCTGGGCGGCGGCGAGCGCCTCCACCAGGTCGACGCCGGTGACGCGGCCGCGGAGCGGGCGGCCAAGGAGCCGCGCGGCGAGGATCACCCCGACCCCGTCCGCCGTGGCCAGGTCGGCCGCTTCGAGGGTCGCGCGGAAGGCGGGATCGCGCCGCGCGGCGATGATGAACTCCGGGTTGACCGTCACGACGTGGTGGAGCCGGCCCTCCCCGGCTCGGGCCCAGGCGCGGATGCGGTCCACCGCCTCCGGCAGCGTCACGTCGTCGACGCGCACGCCGAGGATGCGGAGGCGGGGAGGGTTCGCTCGCTCGCAGTGTCGGTGACTCAGCTCTGCCGTCCTGTCGTGCACAGCAACACCTGTCCCGCCCGAGCCAAGGGACGCCCTGATCGCGGCGCGCCCGCCGGAGCGAACACACGATATGCGATGGCTCGCGCCCGGGCAAGGCCGCGGGCACACCTTGACATACCGGCGGCTGAGGCTACCATGCCAGCAGATGGGGTAGGCTTACTATACACGGGATCCTCTCCCGCCCGAGGTGTGGTGCCTCGTGGGGTGCTCGCGCGACGGACCCCGGGACGGCATCGGGCCGGTTGTGGAACCGCGCCACGAGGGTGGCCGTCAATCGACGAGGGAGGGCCGCTGCCGAGCGGATAGGTGGGTGTGCAGCGATGGCAGCCTTGCTGGCGTTCACTCTTGACTAGGCGGCCCGCCTGAGCGGTCTTAGCGCGCGGCGGATTCGCTACTGGGCAGAGACGGGCTTCTTCCAGCCGAGCTATCGCGACCGGGCCGGGCGAGCTTACGGACGTATCTACTCGTTTCGCGACGTGGTCGGGTTGCGGACTCTCGCGCTGCTCCGCAACGAGCATCGGGTTTCGCTCCAGTCGCTCCGGGAGGTCGGCAAGTGGCTGAGCGATCACTACGAGGCGCCATGGGCAGAGCTGCGCTTCTTCGTGGCTGGGCGAGAGGTCTATTTTCACGATCCGCGGACGGGCACGCATCGCTCGGGCCGGCGTCCTGAGCAGGCTGTGATCGCGATTGACCTCCGCCAGGTGGCCGCGGCCACGGAAGCTGAGGCTGAGCGGCTTCGTGCGCGCACGACCGAGGAGATCGGGAGAATCGTGCAACATCGCTATCTGTCTCATAACGCTCCCGTCATTGCGGGTACGCGAATTCGCACAGAGGCCATCTGGCACTTCCACGAGGCCGGCTACGACACGTGCGCTATCCTGCGCGAGTATCCCCGCCTGACCGAACGGGATGTGATCGCGGCCATTGACTTTGAACGCCGGCGCCGCGCCCGCCGAGCTGGGTAGCTCGCGGTGTCGCGGTGGACCCGATCGCGTTTCTGGCCGACGAGAACATGCCTGCCCAGGTGGTTGAATTCCTGCGAGCGCGTGGGCGCGTCGTGTATCCGGTCGGCGAGTCGTTTGCGAAAGCCTCGCCGGATCCGCTCCTGGTGGCGGCTGCCGAGGTCAACGGGTTGGTCGTGCTCACCTTCGACAGGGATTTCCGTAGCCTGATTAGACAGCTCCCGCCGGGAACCCGCGGACAGGCCGATCGCACTGCTGGGCGCATTCGCTTTAGCTGCAACGAGACGCGGGTCTTGAGTCGCCTTGCGCACCTCATCGATGTGATCGAGTTCCAATATGCGTTTGCCCGGAAGCAGGGCAAGCGCCTCATCATGCAGATCAGCGAGACGAGCTACACGTTCAGCGGCTAGCACAAGGCGGGTCCTGGGCTGCTCCCCTGCGGAACGGGCGAGGGCGCAGGAGCGGGCTACTCCACCCGGCGGGACCATGCCGGACAGACAGGCGCCCGCATGGCCGCGCAGCGGGAATGACTGCGTTCCCCTCGTCGCGTTATGCTGGGGCAAGAGACAGCGTCAGCGCATGGAGGGGTCCCGATGACCAAGCAGTACCCGGTGAGCCGTGGGGAGCCGCGCGCGCCGGAGACGCAGCGCGCGGCCCGCATTCTGGACATTATCTCCCGCATCAGCGCGGCCCCGAAGGTCTGGACCCGCCGCGCCCTGGCCGCGGAGTACGAGGTCAGCGAGCGGCAGATCACCAAGGACCTGGAGGTCATCCGCCACGGCCTGCACCTGGAGTTGGAGCGCCAGCCGAGCGGGGGCTACTACTTCAGGTCGCTGCCGCGCTTGCCCGCCGTGTCCTACTCGCTGGCCGAGGCCCTGGCCATCTTCCTGGCGGCGCAGGCCGGGCGGCGCATCGCCGGCATCCCGCACGAGGAGCTGTCGGCCGCGATCGCGCGGCTGCGCTCGATCATGCCGCCGGAGCTGCGCCCCTTGCTCCACGACGACACGAACGTGCTGCCGCCGGTGCCGCGCAATCGCCACCGGGAGCGGGTGCTGGAGCTGCTGACCCGGGCCATCGCCGCCCGCAAGAGCGTGGATCTGGTTTACAGCCCGGCATCGCGGCCGGGCGAGCGCACCGTACGGCGCGTTGACCCCTACGCGCCCGTGCCCTACGGCAGTTCCTGGCACCTGATCGGCTGGTGTCACCTGCGCTGCTCCGTGCGCATCTTCAAGATCGACCGTATCGAGCAGGTGGAGCTGACCGATATCCACTTCACCCCGGACCCCGAGTTCGACCTGGAGGAGTACCTCACGGCGGGGTGGGGCATCACCCGCGGCACGAACCAGCCGCCGGAGGAGGTCATCCTGCGCTTCACGCCGACGGCCGGGCGCTGGGTGGTCGAGGAGGAGTGGCATCCGTCGCAGTCCTGGGAGTGGCTGCCCGACGGCAAGCTGGAGTTCCGCGTCACCATCCCGATCACGGAGGAGTTCGCCCGCTGGGTGCTGCGGTTTGGCGTGGACTGTGACGTCGTGGCCCCGGCCCATCTCCGCGACTGGCTGGCCGACCAGGCCCGGGCGCTGCTGGGGCGGTACGCGGGAGACGAGGTCGGGGTCGGAGAACAGCTCGTCGCTCCCGGCGAGTCGGGCAACTGAGTAAAATAGGTGCGCCCGGACTCACGCTTCGGATTGCTCTTTCGAGCAACTCTACGGTGGTCGGTTTCAGGCCAACATCGTTGAGTGGAGCGGGAGGGAGATCGCCCAATGCGAGACGATCCTGGGAATGGGGCCATCAGCGCGCCGGCGCGCGGGCCGGACGCGGCGGCGGTCGACTCCGCTGGGGTGGAAACCGAGGAGACGAGCCCTCGGGCGGACGATCCTGTCGACGCGGCCAGTGCGGAGAGCGCTCCCAGGGACGCGACTGCGGACGAGACCCGATCGCTCGACATTGTACGGACCGATGCGCCCGCCCCCCTCGCAGAGGGGACCGTCAGGAATGAGGCGGCTGAGCCTCGGGCACCCTGGGTGGTGCGGCGGCAAACGCCGCTCATGCTCGGGGTGATGGCCACGCTCATCCTGGCGCTGGTGTTCGGCGGAATCTACGCTGCGGTGGAGATCAGCCGACGGGACGCAGCGATTGCCAAGCATCAGGCCACGATTGATGGCCTCTCCGCGGCGAACCTGTCCTTCCAGGAGCAGATCGCGGACCTGACCAACCAGCGCGACGAGCTCACGCGCGAGCGTGACTCCCTGACGGCGCGGGTGGCGGACCTGGAAGGCCGGGTGGCTGAGCTGAATCAGACCTTGGCGGAGCGGGATCGCCTACTCAGTCAGGCGCGTGAAGAGAGCTCGCGACAGCAGAGCCGCGCAGAGGCGGCCGAGGCGGTCGGTATGACACTCGCCATGATCCTCGACGTCGACGAACAGATTCATCAGACGTTCGTCGACCTGCTCGTGGCTGTTGGCGAGATGGAGGAGGCCACCCGCTATCGGGATGGCCTTGCCTATCAACGCGCGTACGATCGAGCCGTGGTGTTGATGGGGCGCATTGATGAACTCTTCGCGCAACGCGAGGAGCTGATAGCGACGTTGCCATGGTGAAACCGAGCCACTGGTACCATAGGCCGCTCGCCGGATACGCTGCGCTCGTCGCACTCGGCGCGGCGGTGGTCGTCGCCGTGGTGGCGGGCGTCATGATGGTCAGGGCACTGATGACGCCCGTGCCTGAGGTCTCGCTTCCTCCCGGGGTGCGTCTCGCGGCTCCCGGCACACCTCCAGCAGTCCCGGCATCGGCGACTCCGGTGGCGACCCCGACCCCAAGCCCGTCCCCAACCGAGCCAGGGGAGGCCACGCAGCCTCCTCCGGCTGAGGGCGAGGTCGCGCGTGCGGTAATGGCGAGCGTCGTACAGGTCCGGACCGATCAGGGCATTGGCACGGGGTTCCTCGCGCGGCAGCAGGATGGCCGAGCCTTCTTCGTCACGAATGAGCATGTCGTGCGGGGGGCGGCGTCCGTGGCGGTGGTTGCGCCGGACGGGACCATGCACGACGCGCTGGTACACGCCGAGGATGACACCGTCGACCTCGCGCTGCTGGTGGTGGAGGGCGTCACCGGGATGCCGCCTGTGCGATGGGGCGATGTCGCAGCACTACGCGTGGGCGACCCGCTGTATGTGGTCGGCTTTGCTCTCGGCGACGAGTTGTTGGGCGATCCCACCGTCACGCGTGGGGTGCTCTCAGGACGCCGCATGTATGGGCAGGTGGACTATATCCAAACAGACGCGGCGATGAACCCCGGGAATAGCGGCGGGCCGGTCGTCAGCGGGTCCGGCGAGGTGGTTGGCGTTGCGACATGGGTACTGCGGGAGTTAGGCGGAGTTCCGATCGAGGGCATCAACTTCGCGATCCCGGCGGATGTCGTGGTCGACTTCATTGACCGCTCCCTGTGAGCGGCGAGGTCTGTCTCCGAACGGTTGATGCCGGTGCGCACCGGCGCGCTCGCTCCCGCCGGCTCGGCGCCCGAGCGGTCCGTGGCCCCGGCCCATCTCCGCGACTGGCTGGCCGACCAGGCCCGGGCGCTGCTGGGGCGGTATGCGGGGGAAGCGACGGACGTCGCCGCAAGCGCGGCGGCAGGATCGTAGCCGCCGAGCGGATAGGGAGGCGCGCAGCCGCGCTGGATGCCGACGGGCGGGCGGCCAAGACGGCCGCCCGCCACCACCGCACGCCGTGGGCTACTGGGCATCGAAGTAGAGGTCGCCCTTCATGAAGACGTTCGGGTCGTAGCGCAGGAACTTCGGCTGGGCGTCGGCCGGGACTTCGAAGACCACCACGCCCTGGGTCTTGGCGCCCGAGGTCAGGTTCTGGATCGCGCTGAGCGACTCCCCGAACCCAACCGCGAACGTGGGATCGTACTCGAAGTCGGCCGTCGTGCGCAGCTTCCAACTGCCGAGGTAGATCTCCGCCGGGCCGGCGTTCTCCACGACCACCTTGACCACCCAGTACTTGTTGCCGGTGGCCGGCTTCTCGAACTCGTTCGCCGAGATGGCGTTGTCGGTGATCTCGACGATGGTGACCCGGTGGATCTTGTCCTTCGCCTCCTGGACGTCGCCGCTGGCACCCGCGGCGAGCGGAACGTGGACGTCTCCCTTGTTCGTGCCCACCTGCTTGGTGCCGACCGCGGCCGCCGTCGGCGCGCTGTTCGCCGCGCCGCTCGATCCGCGGCTGCCCTCGTCGCCGGTCCCACCGCTCGCTATGGTGACGACGACGAGCACCGCGACGAGGGCGAGCGTGCCCAGACAACCCCAGCGGAACACGCGGCCGACGCTGCTGCCGGACTTGGGCGAGGCGGCGGGAACCGCCGGGCGCACGGTCGTCTCCAGCCGGCCGGCGTCGGCGATGGTGGCGCCGGTGAGCGACACCGGCTTCCCCTTGCGGCGCTTGAAGGTCACGGTGAGCCCGTCCCGGCGTACCTCCGTCACCTGGCTCAGGTCGACGATCTCCTCGACGCTGCCGTCCTGGGCGAGCACCTCGACCGCGTAGCTGGTCGCGCGGTAGGTGCGCCCGTCGGCCAGCGTGCCCGTTACCTGCTGCTCCATCACGATCCTCCATTCCTCACCTGCCGCCGGGGCGGGTGGCCCGGCGCGCCTCTCCGCCACGCCGGCCGTGCCGGGCGGTCACGATGGGGTGCCTGCCCGGCGGGCCGGGGTCTATGCCGATTCTCGTGAGGGCGCGGGAAGGCAGCGGTTCCCGTGGGGGCGGGAATTCGGGGATCGTGACTCGGAGGCAGCGAGAAGGGGGCGGGCGCCGGCCAACGCCGGCGCCCGGGGTGAGCGAGGGTGCCTGGGGGCACGCGTCAGGCGCGGGCGGGCGCCGTGGACGGGACGACGGCCGGGATGCCGGCCTCGCGCAGGGCCCGGTCGAAGGCGGGCAGGTCGGTGTCGAGCACCGTCCGCAGCGCGGCGAGCTGGGCGTCGATCTGACCGGCCAGCTCGCGGAAGGCCTCCCGGGCCTGCTGGGTCGGGCGCGCGTCGTCGGAGTCGATGAAGCCGGTCAGGGCCGCCAGGCGCAGGTTGAGCTTGCTCGGGAACTGGCGCGGGTCGTCGCCCTTGACCTGGATCAGCTCCTCCTCGATCGCGGTGAGCTTCTGCCGGAGGGCCGTGGCGGCCTCGAGCACGGCCGCGGCGCCCGCGCGATCCCGGGCGCGCCGCTCCCAGTCCGCGACCTGCCGGCGGACGTCGCGGATGGTGTTGACCGCCTCGTGCGTCTCGCTCAGCTTGTCGCGGATGGCGAGCAGGAGCTGGAACTGCTCGGCCAGGTCCTGGTCGGTGGCCTCGATGCGAGGATCCTTGAGGATGCGGAAGGTCACCGTCTGCTGCTCCCCGCCGGCCGACAGGCGGACCTGGTAGGTGCCGGGCACCACCACCGGTCCCTCGCGGTAGTCCGCGGTGGTCTTGTCGCCGGGGACCATGGTCGGACCGGGCAGGCGCATGTCCCAGACGAAGCGGTTGAGGCCGGCCTCCTTGGGGACGCGCGGCTCCGGCTTCTCCTCGCCTGGCGGGGTCTCGCTGCCGGTGCTGCCGCCCTGAACGCTCGGCGCGGGGGCGCTGCCGCTTGTCTCCGGTTGCGGCTTCTCGCTGGAGAAGGTACGCAGCACGTTACCGGCCTCGTCCAGGATGGTCAGCGTCACCTCGCCCTGGGGCTGGTCCTTGAGCCAGTAGGTGATGATGACCCCGTTGGGCGGGTTCTCGCCCGCGTCCAGCAGCTCCTCGACGGCGGTACCGGTCGGCGTCTCGCGCTTGCGGTAGCCAAAGACCAGCGGCCCGGCCATGCGGTAGCTGGTCTCCGTCTTCGACTCGGACCCGTAGCCCTTGTACACCTTGAAGCGGATGGTGTCCCGCGGGGTGAAGAGGTGCATGGTCCGGGCGTGCAGGTCGTCCGGCATCTGGTGCAGCGGGGTGAGGTCGTCGAGGATCCAGAAGGAGCGGCCGTGGGTCGCGGCGATCAGGTCGGTGCCCTTGACCATCAGGTCGTAGATCGGGCAGACCGGCAGGTTGAGCTGGAAGCGCTCCCAGTGGCCGCCGTCGTCGAAGGAGACGTAGATGCCGGTCTCGGTGCCGGCATAGAGCAGGCCGCGCCGGTTGGGATCCTCGCGGATGACCCGGGTGAACTCGTGCTCGGGGATGCCGTCGACGATGGTGGTCCAGGTGCGGCCGTAGTCGTTGGTCTTGTAGAGGTAGGGGCGGTAGTCGTCGAGCTTGTAGCGGGTGGCGGCGACGTAGGCCGTGGCCGGGTCGTGGGGTGAGACTTCGATGACGCTGACGAGCGTCCAGGGCTCCATGGCCGGGGGCGTGACGTCCTCCCAGCTCTGCCCGCCGTCGCGCGACAGCTTGATCAGCCCGTCATCGGTGCCGGCCCAGAAGACGCCGCGCTCGTGGGGCGACTCGACGAAGGCGAAGATGGTGCCGTAGACCTCGGCGCCGGTGTTGTCCTTGGTGATCGGCCCGCCGGAGGGCTGCTGCTTCTCCTTGTCGTTGCGGGTCAGGTCGGGGCTGATGACCTCCCAGCTCATGCCCTCGTCGGTGCTGCGGTGGACGTGGTTCGAGGTGACGTAGAGCACGTTGGGGTCGTGGGGGGAAATGACGATCGGGAAGGTCCACTGGAAGCGGTAGCGCAGCGTCTCCGCCCCGTCGCCCATGCCCTGGGTCACCGGCCAGACGGTGATGTTGCGAATGTGGCCGGTGCGGTGGTCGTAGCGGGTGAGCCGGCCGTTGCCCTCGCCGCTGCCGATGGCGCCGCCGAAGACGATGTTGGGGTTGTCGGGGCGCACGGCGATGTAGCCGCTCTCGCCGCCGCCGGGCTCGTACCACTCGGTCGGCGTGATCGCGCCGTTGACGGACATGCTGGGGATGCTGATGGCGGTGTTGTCCTGCTGCGAGCCGTAGACGCGGTAGGGGATCTGGTTGTCGGCGGTCACATGGTAGAACTGCGCGGTGGGCTGGTTGTAGAGGGTCGACCAGGAGATGCCGCCGTTGTAGGTGACGCAGGCGCCGCCGTCGTTCCCCTCGATCATGCGCAGCGGGTTCTTGGGATCGATCCAGAGGTCGTGGTTGTCGCCGTGGGGCGTGGGCACGGCCACGAAGGTCTTGCCGCCGTCGATCGACTTCCAGCACTCGCCGTTGAGGACCCAGACGGTATCTGGATCGAGCGGGTCGGCGTAGATGTGCATGTAGTACCAGGCCCGCCAGCGGAGCCCGCCCTGCTCGGAGAGGCGCTGCCAGGTCTGGCCGCCGTCGTCGGAGCGGAAGAGCGCACCATCCTCGGCCTCCACGATGGCGTAGACGCGGTCGGGCCGGGCCGGGGAGACGGCGATGCCGATCTTGCCGAGGACGCCCTTCGGCAGGCCCTCGTTCCGGGTGATCTCGACCCAGGTGTCGCCGCCGTCGGTGGTCTTGAAGATGCCGCACTCGGGCCCGCCGCTGGAGAGGCTCCAGAAGGTGCGGCGCGCCTGCCAGATAGTCGCGTAGAGGATGCGCGGGTTGTGCGGGTCCATCGAGAGATCGACCGCCCCGGCGTTGGGGCTGCGGTAGAGCACCTTCTCCCAGGTCTTGCCGCCGTCGGTGGAGCGGAAGACGCCGCGCTCCTCGTTCGGCCCGAAGGCGTGGCCGAGCGCCGCCACGTAGACGATGTCCGGGTTCTGCGGGTGGATGACGATCTTGCCGATGTGGCGGGTGTCGCGCAGGCCGACGTTGGTCCAGGTCTTGCCGCCGTCGGTCGACTTATAGACGCCGTCGCCATGGGAGACGTTGCCCCGGATGCAGGTCTCGCCGGTGCCGACGTAGATGACGTTGGGGTCGGACTCTGCCACCGCGATGGCGCCGACCGCGGCGGTGGTGAAGTAGCCGTCGGAGATGTTGCGCCAGTACTGCCCACCGTCGGTCGTCTTCCAGACCCCGCCGGCGCAGGCGCCGAAGTAGAACACGGCCGGGTCGCTGGGATCACCCGCGACGGCGACGACGCGGCCACCGCGGTGTGGCCCGATGCAGCGCCAGCGTATGGTCTGCCCGGGGGCCGGCTGCACGATGGGCCTGGTATCCCGAGTCGGTTGGGTCTGCATAGAGCTTCCGCACCTCCCTGCTCTCGTCCGTTCGGATAGGTGGTAGTGTCCCACGTTCGCGCGGAGTTGGGAATGACGCGGGCGGCGGAATGCGGTGCACGGCCCGACCTGGCTGGTGGCGCGACGGGCGGTGGGGCTGCCCGCGCGTGGAGGGCCGGCGTCCTCGCCGGCCCTGGCAGTGCTGAGGCGCCGTGTCCTCCTGCGTCCAAGGCGGGCGGCTCCGTCCGGGGCATGCCCCGCGCCGAGCGGCGGGGCGGATGCGGGTGGTGAGGAGGTGCCCGGGGCTGAAAGCCCCGGGCTGGCAACGAAAAGCCCGCTGAAGCGGACTGGGAGCGGGCCGCGCGCCCACACACCTGCCTGGTGCGGGGAGCACCCGCGCGCTCCCGTCACGCGGCGTTCCTCCGGCTCAAACTCCGCCAGGTGCGCGCTGATCCACGCCGCCACCTGGGCGACCGACAATGCCCCCTGGGCGACGCAGAACCGCTCGTCCTGCGGCGGTCGCTCTGCCTGAGCGGTTCGTGTTCCGGCAGAGGGCTCGTCCCCGCCGCTGCCCTGGCGTTGGTGGCGGGCGTGCTGGAGCGAGGAGGGCCGGGCAACGGACGGAGTCGCCGGGAGAGCGCGGGCGGCGCCGGTCGGGGACGAGCCTTGTCCCGACCGGCGCCACGGCGCGTCGCTGGCTCGGCCTGCAGCGGGATTCGACCGCCGCCCCGGGCCTGGGGCCGCGCGGCGCGGCCGGGCGCTGGGTGCCTACTCCATCACCGTGAGGTCGCGGCGGCAGTGGTTGAGCCGCTCGCCACCCTGCTCGGTGACGACCACGGCGTCCTCGATGCGGACGCCGAAGCGGCCGGGCAGGTAGATGCCCGGCTCGTCGCTGAAGACCATGCCGGGGCGGAGCGGCAGGGTGTTCCCTTCGACCAGGTAGGGCTCTTCATGGCCATCGAGGCCCAGCCCATGCCCGACGCGGTGGATGAAGTACTCGCCGTAGCCGGCGTCGGTGATGACCCGGCGGGCGGCCCGGTCGACGTCCTGGCAGGCGACGCCGGGGCGGATCGCGGCGAGGGCGGCCTCGTTGGCCCGCAGGACGATGTCGTAGACGCGGCGGTACTCCGCGTCCGGCTCGCCGATGTGCGCGGTGCGGGTGACGTCCGCCGAGTAGTGCTGGTACTTGCCGCCGAAGTCGAAGATGACGGTGTCGCCCGGCTGGATGACGCGGTCGCCGGTGAGGTGGTGCGGCGCGGCGCTGTTCGGGCCGCTGGCGCAGATGCCGATGCCGTGGATCTCCAGGCCGTGCTTGGCGCGGAGCTCGGTCAGCTCCTCGGCCGCCTGCCGCTCGGTCTTGCCGGTCAGCCGGGCAGTGGCCACGAACTCCTCCCAGGCGGCGTCGGCCATGGCGGCGGCGCGGTGCAGGCAGGCCAGCTCCTCCTGGTCCTTGACCATCCGGAGCTCGCGCAGCACCCCGCCCGCGTTCACGAAGACGGCGTCGGGGAGGTACTCCAGCATCCGGACCAGGAAGACCGACCACATCTGGTCGCTGACGGCGATGGTGGGGCGGCCGGCCGCGGCGCGCACGATGTCCGCGACGATCTCGACCGGCTGGGCCGTCTCCTCCCAGGTGCGGATGTCGACCAGGGCCTCCCGCCCGGCGGCGCGGGACTGCTCGAGCACGGGCACGACGAACTGCGGGCGGCCCGTGCGCGGGATGATGAGCAGGGCGAGGCGCTCGCTCGCGTGGGCCGGCAGGCCGAACAGGTAGATGAGATCCGACGAGGGCGCGACGAACAGGAAGTCGATGGCCCGCTCGGCCATGAGTCGCTGGGCGGCCTCGATCCGCCGTGCCAACACTGTGTTGTCCATGGATGTGGTTCCTCTCCCCTTGGTCCCCATGCGTTACGCCGGGGCCACTATACACGGATGCCGGCAGGGGATGATGCGTCATGCGTCATGTGTCAGGAGTCAGGCGTGATGCGTGATCCGTGTTGCGTGGTCCGTAGTGCGTATTGCGTATCGGGTACTCCGTATTGCGTGTTGCGCCTTGCGTACTGTGTGGTGGGTGGTGGGTAGTCGGTCGTGTGTGGTGCGTCTTGCGGGTGGTGTGGTGGGGGTGGGATGACCACGCCGCGCAGGAGGGCAGCCGGGCTGCGTCCGGCGGACCGCCGGATGCGGGTGGGATACGTGGCGGGCCGCGGGGCGAGGTATCCGGTGGCGCGTCCTGCCTAGCGGCGGCGCTGGCGCGGATCGAAGGCGTCGCGCAGGCCGTCGCCGACCAGGTTGAACGAGAGGACGGTGATGAAGATGGCCATCCCCGGGAAGACGGTCTCCCACCAGGCTTTCTGCATGTTGACGCGGCCGTCGGCCAGCATGCCGCCCCAGGACGGCGTCGGTGGCTGGGCGCCCAGGCCGAGGAAGGAGAGGCCGGACTCCAGGAGGATGGCGAAGCTGAGCCACAGCGTGAGCTGCACGATGATGACGGCCAGGACGTTGGGCAGGATGTGGCGCACGATGATGCGCAGGTTGGGCGCGCCGAGGGCGCGGGCCGCCAGCACGAAGTCTTGCGCCTTGACCCGCAGGAACTCGCCGCGGACGAGGCGCGCGGTGCTCATCCAGGAGGTGGCGCCGATCACGATCATGGTGGTCTGCAGGCCCGGCGTGAAGAGGGCGGCCGCGGTGAGCAGGAGGAAGAAGCCGGGAATGGCGAGCATGATGTCGGTGAAGCGCATGATGGCGTTGTCGACCGGGCCGCCGAAGTAGCCGGCGAGCGCGCCCAGGGTCACGCCGATGATGATGATCATGCTCGCCGACACCAGGCCCACTGAGAGTGAGACCCGCGAGCCGACGATGACCCGGCTGAAGACGTCGCGCGTCTGGCGATCGGTGCCGAACCAGTGCTGGGCGCTCGGCGGCTTGAGGGGCATCCCGGCGTTGAAGGCCTTGTAGTCTTGCGGCGCCAGGACGTGGGCGAAGATCGCCACCAGGTAGAGGAGGATGACGACCACGCCGCCGGCGACCGCCAGGCGGTTGCGCCGGAAGTTCCTCCAGACGATCCGGGCCTGCGACTCTGGCTTCCGGGCCAGTCGCTGGAACTCGACACTGGGAGGGGCTACCGTCTGCTGCATGAGCGCACTCCGAGAACCTGCTGTGCCGACTCCGTGCCCGGCCGCTGCTAGTTGAAGGTGATCCGCGGATCGAGGACCGCGTAGAGGATGTCGACGATGACGTTGATCACCAGGATGGCGGCACCGGTGAGCAGCGTGAGGGCCAGGATGACCGGGTAGTCGCGCTGCAAGATGGCCTGATAGCCGAGCTGGCCCAGCCCGGGCCAGGCGAAGACCGCTTCGATGATCACCGAGCCGCTGAGCAGCCGGGGGAGCTGGTTGCCGACGACGGTGACCATCGGCACGAGAGCGTTCTTCAGCGCGTGGCGGAAGATGACCGCGCGTTCCGCCAGGCCCTTCGCCCGCGCTGTGGTGATGTAGTCCTGATGGATCACCTCGAGCATGCTCGAGCGCATGAACCGCGTGAAGATCGCAATGGTGGGTATCGCCAGCACGATCGACGGGAGGACGAAGTAGGACAGCTTCTCGAGCCCCTGGGCCTCGGGGCCGGCGGTGGACGCCGGGAGCCAGCCCAGCCGCACGGCGAAGAGGAGCTGGAGCATGAGGGCGAGCCAGAAGTCGGGCAGGGCGAGGCCCAGGAAGGCGCCGCCGGTGGCCAGGTTGTCGACAATGGAGTACTGGCGGCGGGCGGAGATGATCCCCAGCGGGATGGCCACGACGAGCGAGAGGGCGATGGCCAGGGCCTGGAGTTGGACGGTGTTGACGAGGCGCTCGCCGATGAGCTCGATGACCGGCTTGCGGTTGAAGGTGTAGGCGGTGCCGAAGTCGAAGCGCGCCACCTTCGAGGCCCAGATAGCGTACTGCACGGGGAGGGGCTTGTCGAGGCCGAGGTTCTTGCGGACCTGCTCGACGATGGTCGGGTCGAACGTCTGCTCCGAGACGAAGGCGAGCGCGGGGTCGCCGGGCGCGAGGTGGATGATGGCAAAGACCACCATGCTCAGCCCGACCAGGAGCGGGAAGAGCAGCAGGATTCGCCGAACAATGTAGTTACGCGTACTCGCTGACACGGAGACGACCGCTTCCCTCACGCTGCACCGGAGCGGGCCGCGGCCCGCTGCGGGTCCCGAGCGTCGCGTGGTGGCCGGTGCGGGGTGCGCACCCCGCACCGGCCTAGCCGACGTAGGTCCAGTCCTGGAGATCCTGGAAGAGCGTGATGATGTTGTTGGTGTACCCCTCGTAGTCCTTGCTCACGACGTAGATGAACGGGCGATCCCAGGCGTAGAACACCGGCACGTCGGCGAGCAGGATCTCCTGCGCCCGCGCGTAGATCTTGGCCCGCTCGTCGAGGTCGAGCGTCGTCCGCCCCTTTTGCATCACCTCGTCGAACTCGGGGTTGGAGTAGCCGAAGACGTTGCGCGGCTTGTCCGTCCCGAGCGCGTCGAACAACTCGTCCGGGTCGTAGGTGGCGCCGGCCCAGGTCGGGCAGATCACCTCGAAGGTCCCTTCGGTCGCCGACTGCACGACCTGGGACCACTCCTTGAGGTCGGGCTGCACGGTGATGCCGAGCTCCGCCAGCGACTGCTGGGTGAAGGTGAGCCAGTCCTCGCGCAGGTGGTTGCCGGCGTTGGTGGTGAACTTGAGGGTGAGCCCCGAGACCCCGGCCTCCTCGACCAGGCGCTTGGCCTCGGCCGGGTCGTACGGGATGGGCTTCAGGTTCTCGTTGTAGGCCCAGTTGCCCGGGGCGATGGGGCCGTTCGCGGGGCGGCCCAGGCCGAGCAGGAAGTCGCTGGCGAAGCGCTCGGTGTCGATCGCCATGGCGATCGCGCGGCGGACGCGGACGTCCCGCAGCGCCTCGACGTTCTTCTGGGAGAAGCTCCAGCCGTTGATGTCCTTCCCGGGCGGGACCGTCAGGACCGTCAGGTGCTCCTCTTTCTGGAGATCCTCGGCCTGCGTCGGCTGGGCATAGTCGGTGCCGTGGATCTGGCCCGTCTGGAGCGCGATCACCAGCGTCTGGGCGTCCGGGATGGTCCGGTGGGTGAAGCCATCGAGGTAGGGCTTCCCCTCCTCCCAGTAGTGGGGGTTGCGGACGGCGACGAAGTCCTGCCCCGTGGACCAGGACTTGAACATGAAGGGGCCGGCCCCCACCGGGTTCTGAAAGAAGGCGTCCTCGCGGAGGTTCTTGCCGTCGAGCAGGTGCTTCGGCAGCGGGCGCAGGTGGCGCAGGTTGACGAGGAGCGCGGCGTAGGGCTCCGCGGTCGTGAGCTTGATCGTCTTGTCGTCGATGACCTGGATCCCGCTGATGGTGTCGGCCTTGCCCTCGTAGTAGGCCGAGGCACCGGCGATGGGCAGGAAGCGCGCCGCGTGCGGGCTGGCCGTCTCCTTCTTGAGGATGGCGTAGAGGGTGAACTCGATGTCCTTGGCGGTCAGCGGCGTGCCGTCGCTGAACGTCACGTTGTCCTGCAGGGTGAAGGTGACCTCGCGGCCGTCGTCGGAGACGATCCACTCCTTGGCGATGCCCGGGCTGGGCTTGAGCGAGGCCGGGTCGAGCTCGACGAACTCGCCGAAGAGCATCCGGCAGCGCCAGGTGCCTTCGGTCTCATTGACGAGCAGCGGGTTGATGGTCTGCGCCTCGCCGAGGGTGCCGATGATGATCGTGCCGCCGGACTTGGGCGCACCGCCGGTGCCCAGCGTGCCGGGCTGCGTGCCGCCGGTGGTGGGTGAGCCGGGCCGGCTCGTGGCCGTCCCGCCGCCAGCGGGGGCGGTGGCATCGGCGACGTCCTTGTCGGACGCCGCGCCGCAGGCGACGAGCACCGGGAGAACGGTCGACGCCGCGCTGCCTGCCGCGATCAGGCGGAGAAACTGCCGACGACCGATGCCTCGCTCGGCGAAGTACGCCTCGAGGCGATGGAACTGGCGGATGATGGTCTCTGCTCGCTCCTGCGAGATGCGGTGTGCCATGTTCCTCCTCCTCACTGTGCCGGTCGCCCGGCGGCTGGACCGCATGGATCCGCCCGGTGGCTGGCCGGCGCGCGGCGCGCCGCAGCGCAACCGCGCGCCGACGGCGGGACTAGATCGGGATGGTCAGGCTCGCCAGGTCACGCGGGTAGTAGGTGATCATCTCGATCCCGTCCGGGGTCACCGCGACCGTGTCGGAGTGCCGGAAGCCACCCAGCCCCGGCACGTAGATGCCGGGCTCGACGGTGAAGACCATGCCCACCTCGATCAGGCGGTCGTCGCCCACGTCGAGGAAGGGCGCCTCGTGGACGAGGGTCGACTTCGCGTGGCCGGTGTGGTGCCGCCAGTTCTCCTCCAGGTTATGCTCCTTGAAGAACTCCATCACGACGCGATCGACGGCCGAGCAGGGGATGCCCGGCTTGATGGTCTGGAGGGCGAGGGTCTGGACCTCGTACATCAGGGTGAAGTAGCGCTCCTGCTCGGGGGTGGGCTCGCCCATGATCATGGTGCGCTCCAGCTCGCTGCCGTAGCCCCAGACCGACGCACCGGCCCCGGTGACGAGCACGTCGCCCGGCTTCAGGCGGGCGTTGCTGGTCATGGCATGGGGGAATGCGGAGTCCTTCCCGATCTGGCCGCGGAACCCGGCATGCGCGCCGGTGTGACCCCAGGCGAGCGGCCGGAACTCGGGGCCGAGGGTGCGGATCATCGCCTGGGTGGCCTCGAAGGACGCCCGCATCGAGATCTCGGTCTCGGTGAGGCCGACCTTGCAGTACTCCTGGAGGTAGGTATGGGCGAGATTGCCCCAGCGCGCGCTCTCGCGGATGAGGTTGAGTTCCTCCTCCGAGTTGATCATCTGCATGTACTCGATGTCGTCGATGACCGTGCTTACCTCGGCGTCGGGGAGCAGGTCGCTGACGTTCGGGCCGCGGTAGCCGTAGAGCCGGGCGTAGCCGGGGCTGTCCACGCCGATCTTGGCCCGGCTCAACCCGAGGTCGACGAGGATGTCCTTGAGGAACTCCATGGGGTGGCGCAGGCCGGGATACTCGGGGTAGGCCGTGACCCGGTCGACCAGGGCGAAGGCCTCCGCGTGCTCCAACTCGAGCCGTGGGACGAGGAGCACGGAGGTGTCCCGCGTCAGGACGAACGCGATGGGGCGCTCGGTGGGGATGAAGCCGAAGCGGCTGAAATAGGAGACATTGTTCGGGCCGAACACCACCAGCCCGGTGATGTCGCGCGCCCCGAGGCGGTCGAGAATCGTGCGCCGGCGCCGCAGATATTCGGCGTCGCTGAGGCGCAGTTGAGGCATTGGAGAAGCTCCCTCCCGTTAGCGAACCGTCCTCCCGCGTGCGGGGAGGAGACACATCACGCCGCGCGGACCCGCCGGACGGGCCCGCCGAGCCCGGGCCATCGTACATCACCGATATACGACGTCCGCGCGATCACCGCCCGCCGGGGGTGAGGGCGCGTGGTTCGGTGAGCGCAAACACGCTGCGCTCGCCTCTCACGGGAAGACAGCGTTGCTCGTCGGTTGTGTGGCCCGTGGAGCGACGGTGTGACGTTCGTTCAGTTCTGACGGCGTACACGCTACAATAGCGAGGCGCGGAATGTCAAGAGGAATGTTCTTGGGCGCCCGAGCGTCGCACGGCAGGCGACTGAGTGGCGTCGATGGATCATCGGGCAGGCGGGAGAAAGCCGTGTGCGTCGCTGCTTGGTGCAGGAAAGGCCGGTGATGCCGATGCAGATCGAAACCGTGTTGGGTGACGCGCCGCTCGCTGCCCTGCCCGCGTTGGCCCGCCATGCCGAGGCGCTCGGCTTTGACGGCATCGCGCAACCCGAGCTGCGCCACGATCCCTTCGTGGCGCTGGCGCTGGCGGCGCCCGCGACGACGCGGGTGCAGTTGGCCACGTCGGTCGCGATCGCGTTTCCACGCAGCCCGATGGTCGTCGCCTACCAGGCGCGCGACCTGCAGGACCTGTCCGGCGGGCGGTTCGTGCTCGGCCTGGGGACGCAGGTCAAGGGGCACATCGAACGGCGGTTCAGCACGGTCTGGGATGCGCCTGGCCCGCGGCTGCGCGAGTACGCGCAGGCGCTGCGTGCGATCTGGCGGACGTGGCAGACCGGCGAGCCGCTCGACTTCCAGGGGCGGTACTACGCCTTCACCCTGATGACGCCCGAGTTCAGCCCGGGCCCGTCCGCCTACCCCCCGATCCCGATCGAGATCGCGGCGGTGAATCCCTACAACGCGCGGCTGGCGGGGGAGCTCTGCGACGGGCTGCGGGTCCACCCGATGACGACGCCGGCCTACCTCCGGGACGTGCTGTGGCCGGCGGTGCGGCAGGGCGCGGCGCGCGCCGGGCGCGACCTCCGCACCTTCCGGATGGTGGGCGGGGGCTTCATCGCCACCGGCGCTGACGAGGCGGCGGTGCAGGCGGCCCGCGAGGAGGCGCGGTATCGCATCGCGTTCTATGCCTCGACGCGCACCTATCTGCCGGTCCTGGAGCATCACGGCTGGGCCGACCTGAATCCCCGGCTGCGGCGGCTGATCGCCGAGCAGCGCTGGGACGCCCTCGCCAGCGTGATCCCGGATGACGTGCTGGATGCGTTCTGCGTGAGTGGGACCTACGACACGATTGCCACGCGCGTGCGCGAGCGCCTGGAGGGGCTGGTCGACGTGGTGATGGTGGCGCTGCCGCCGGACCCGGCGCGGCCGGACGATCGCTACCTGGCGGCGTTGGCCGCGCTGAAGGCGATCGCACCGGCGGCGTCCCGGCACGGCGCGGGGGGATCATCGTAGGTCGCGGCTGCCCATTGTGTGAATGGCGGCCGCGCGACGGCCCGCCGCTCCGCCGCGGGCCGTGGCGCCGGGCCGGCTGGCGACCGCCCGCGGGGCCGCAGGAGGGGGTATCATGCGGCCGACAGATGGCGGGCCGCTTGAGTCTGGGAGGGAGTGTGGGAATGGCCGCGCCGCAGGCACTTGACCTGTCGGACGTCTTCGCCTACATCGACGCGCACTGCGACGCGTTCATCGAGCGACTGATCGACTACGTGCGTCGCCCGAGTATCAGCGCGCACGGCGTCGGGATCGGCGAGGTGGCCGAGTACATCGCGGGCGTCATGCGCGAGATCGGGCTGGAGACCCGGACGATCCCCACCGCCGGCTGGCCGATGGTGTTCGGGCAGCGGCTCGACCGTCCGGGGGCGCCGACGGTCCTCCTCTACGGCCACTACGACGTGCAACCGCCGGACCCGCTGGAGGAGTGGGTCTCGCCGCCGTTCGAGCCGACCATTCGGGACGGGCGGCTCTATGCCCGCGGCGTGGGCGACAACAAGGGGCAGCACCTGGCGCAGCTCCTGGGGATCGCGTCGCTGCTGGCGGTCCGTGGGTCGCTGCCGTGCAATGTGAAGGTGCTCCTGGAGGGCGAGGAGGAGGTCGGCAGCCCGCACATGCCGGACTTCGTGCGGGAGCATCGAGACCTCATCGCGGCGGATCTGGTGATCACCAGCGACGGGCCGGTCGACGAGAGCGGCCGGAGCCGGATCCTGTTCGGCGTGCGCGGGGTGCTGAGCTTCGAGCTGCGCGCCCGGGGCGCGAATCGGGATCTGCACTCCGGCAACTGGGGCGGGGTGGCGCCGAACCCGATCTGGACGCTGGTGCATCTGCTGGCCACGATGAAGAACGCGCGGGGCGAGGTGACGATCGAGGGCTTCTACGACAACGTCCTCCCGCTGACGCCGCTGGAGCAGGAGGCCCTGGCGCGGCTGCCGGTGGATGTCGACGCGGTGAAGCGCGCGATCGGCGTCGAGGAGTTCGATGAGCCGCGGGAGCGGGGCTACTTCGAGCGATTGGCGGCCTGGCCGACCTTCACCATCAACGGCTTCCACGGCGGCTACGGCGGCCCCGGCTCGAAGACGGTCCTGCCCCACGAGGCGGTCGTCAAGTGCGACGTGCGGCTGGTCGAGGCGCAGACGGCCGACGAGATCTTCGCCAAGATCGAGGCGCACGTGCGGAAGCACGCGCCGGGCGTCGAGGTGATCCGCCAGGGCTCAATGGACCCGTCGAAGACGCCGCTCGACTCGCCCTACACCGAGCCGATCCGCCTGGGGGTGGCGGCCGGGCAGGGCGAGGAGCCGCTGCTGGTGCCGGCGCTGGGCGGCAGCCTGCCCGACTACGTGTTCACCAAGGTGCTGGGCATCCCGGCCTTCGGCGTGCCCTATGCCAACCCGGACGAGGCGAACCACGCGCCGAACGAGAACCTGGAGCTGGACCGCTTCATCAAGGGGATCAAGACCGGGGCGGCCATGCTCGCGTACCTGGCCAACTCCGCGGAGTAGCAGCCGCGCTGAACGTCTATTGAGGAGGAGAGCGTGTCACGACAGCTCATCGGTGCCGTCTTCTGCGGCGCGGCAGCGGTTCTGTACGCCGCGCGGCACATCGGCGCGGCCACGATCGTGGCGACCAAGACCGGCGATCTGCAGGAGCAGTATCGCCTCGCGCTCCAGACGGGCGGCACGGAGCTGCGGACGCTCGCGCTCCTCGCCCTCGCGCTCGGGGTGATCTACCTCGCGTGGGGTGAGTACGAGAGCCATCAGCGACGGGGGTAGCGCCAGCGCCGGGGCATAACGAACGCCACGGATCGCACGGCGACGCTCGGGTGCGCGGTTGACAGAACGGACCGCGCGCCCGAGCGTCGCGTTTTTCGTCCGTGGTCACCGCGGCATGGGCCCACGCGGCGGTTGACAGGCCCACCGGGGGTGCTACAGTAGCCGGCGACGTCTCAACTGACCGTTCCACGGTTGTGCCCCCGTCGCGGCGGCACGGTGGCAGCGGACACCGCGGCAGGGGTGCCGCGTGGGGTTCGCCGCACCCCGGCGAAGGTGAGGGTATCCCCGATGGATCTCTACTACACGCGAGAGGACGAGGAGTTCCGCGCGCGGGTGCGTGCCTGGCTCGAGGCGAACCTGCCGCGCGAGAAGCTGGAGACGCTGGAGCAGCAGCGCGCCTGGCATCGGGCTGTCTACGAGGCAGGTTTCATCGGCATGGGCTGGCCGGTCGAGTACGGCGGCCGGGCGGCGCGCCCGATGGAGCAGGCGATCGTGGGCGAGGAGTTCGCGCGGGTCAACGCGCCGCCGACGCTCAACGGGCTGGGCATCGCCATCGTCGGGCCGACCCTGATCCACCACGGGACCGAGGCGCAGAAGCGGCGCTTCCTCAAGCCGATGCTGACCGCCGACGAGATCTGGTGCCAGCTCTACTCGGAGCCGAACGCGGGCTCCGACCTGGCCAGCCTGCGCACCCGCGCCGAGCTGGTCGGCGACCACTTTGTGATCAACGGGCAGAAGGTCTGGACGAGTGGCGCCCACCGCGCCGACTGGGGCCTGATGCTGGCGCGGACCGACCCGGACGCGCCGAAGCACCTGGGGATCTCCTGCATCCTGGTGGACATGCACGCGCCGGGCGTGGAGGTGCGGCCGCTGCGGCAGCTCAGCGGCAGCAACGAGTTCAGCGAGGTCTTCTTCACCGACGTGCGGGTGCCGGCCGAGCACCTGGTCGGCGAGCTGAACGCGGGCTGGCAGATCGCCCAGACGACGCTGTCGTACGAGCGTGGCGGCAACACGCTCAGCCGGGTGAGCCGCCAGCTCGCCCTGTTCCACCGGCTGCTGCAGGTCGCCAGCCGGCTGGAGCGCGACGGCCGGCGCGCGATCGACGACCCGGTGGTGCGGCAGAAGCTGGGGCAGATGTACACCGAGATCGAGGTGCTGCGCTACGGCTCGCTGCGCATCCTGTCACGCCTGGAGAAGGGGATTCGCCCCGGCCCCGAGTCGTCGATCACGAAGCTGTACTACTCGGAGATGGACAAGCGGCATCAGGAGCTGGTGCTGGAGATCCTCGGCCCCTACGGGCAACTGATCGAGGGCGCGCCGAGCGCGTACGCGCTGCAGGACGGCGTCGCCTACGGGGAGCCGGGGAGCTGGGCCTACGGGTTCGCCTACTCGCGCGCCGGCACGATCTACGCCGGCTCGTCCGAGATCCAGAAGAACATCCTGGGGGAGCGCGTGCTGGGGCTGCCGAAGGAGCTCCGCGCTGATCGGATGCAGGCGCATCCGGCCACGCAGGCCCAGGCCGGGGGCGAGGGAGGGGCCTAGATGGACTTCGAGTTCAGCCAGGACCAGATGGCGCTGCGGGAGCTGGCGCGCGAGCTCCTCACCGAGCGCTGCACCAGCGCGCATGTCCGGGCGATGATGGAGGACCCGGCGGGCTACGACCCCGCGCTGTACCGGCAGATGGGCGACATGTCGCTGCTCGGCCTGGCCATCCCCGAGCAGTACGGCGGCAGCGGGCTGGGGATGGTCGAGCAGGCCATCGTGCTGGAGGAGATGGGCCGGGTGGCCTACCCCGGGCCGTTCGTCGCCGGTGTCGTGCTGGCCGCGACCGGCATCCAGGCGTCGGGCGACGAGGCGGCGATGGCGCGCTACCTCCCCTGCCTGGCGACCGGCGAGCTGACAATGTCCTTCGCCCTGCTGGAGGATGCGATCGGCTGGGGGCCGGAGGTGGTGGCGATGCGCGCCGTGCCCGCGGGCGACGGCTTCGTCCTGTCCGGCACCAAGCGCTTCGTCCCCTTCGGCGCGACGGCCGACGTCATCCTGGTGGTGGCGAGCACCGGCGACGGGCCCGGCGACGTCTCCCTCTTCGCCGTGCCGCGGGAGACGCCCGGCCTCACGGTCGAGCCGTACGGCATGTTCGACCTGAACGCCAAGACGTGCGCGCTCCACTTCGACGCGGTGCGGCTGCCGGGTGACGCCCTCATCGGCGACCTCAACGGCGGCGCGGCCGCCCTGGACGCGGTGGTCCAGCGGGGGGCGGTGGCGGCCTGCGCGGAGATGCTCGGCTGCGCGCGGAAGTCGCTCGAGATGTCGGTGGCCTACGCCAAGGTGCGCAAGCAGTTCGGCCAGCCGATCGGCAGCTTCCAGGCCATCAAGCACAAGTGCGCGGAGATGCTGGAGGCGACCGAGAACGCCCACTCGGCCACCTACTACGCGGCCTGGGCGCTCGACGCGGGCGCGCCCGATGCCCGGCTGGCGGTGTCGGTGGCCAAGTCGTTCGTGAACGAGGCGGCGCGCAAGGTGTGCGGCGAAGCGATCCAGGTGCATGGCGGCATCGGGTTCACCTGGGAGTACGACCTGCACCTCTACTTCAAGCGGGCCAAGCACCTGGAGCCGCTGTGGGGCGACACCGCGTGGCACCGGGAGCGGGTGCTCGAGGAGGTCCTGGCCGGGCGCGTCGCCGGCGCCGCGGCGGGCCGTTAGTGGGGGAGGAGGCACGCATGGCGCACCAGCCGTCCGGCGCGGGCGAGGCCAGCCCGTCGCCGGGGCGCCTCGTCCGCTCGGTGGCGGAGCTGCGGGAGCTGGTGGGGCAGGAGCTCGGGGTCGGCCCGTGGGTCGAGATCACCCAGGAGCGGGTCAACGCCTTCGCCGATGCCACCGGTGACCATCAGTACATCCACGTCGACCCGGAGCGGGCGCGCCAGACGTTCTTCGGCGGCACCATCGCCCACGGCTACCTGACGCTCTCCCTGATCCCCTTCCTCGCGCAGGGGCGGGACGGGGTGCGCATCGACCTCGGCGGCAGGCTGACGGTCAACTACGGCCTGAACCGGGTCCGCTTCCCCGCCCCGGTGCGGGTGGGCAAGCGGGTGCGGCTGCGGACCACGCTGCTGGCCGTGGAGGAGATCGGCGAGCAGGCGGTGCAGCTCACCCAGCAGCAGACCGTCGAGATCGAGGGCGAGCCGAAGCCCGCCTGCGTGGCGGAGACGCTGAGCCGGATCTATTTCTGACGTCATACGTCATGCGTCATGCGTCAAACGCCATGCGTCGTACGTAAGGAGGGTGAAGATCGGTGTTGCGTAGTGCGTAGTGCGTATTCCGTATTGAGCACTACGTTGTGCGTCGTCCGTGTTCTGTCCCCCCTCACCCCCGACCGCACCCGCACGCGGGTACCCGCCCAATCCTGGGAGAGGGGTGCGGCACGGGGTACGCAAGACGGAACACGGAGCACGCACTACGCCCTACGCAGTACGGAATACGCAATACGCAGTACGCACTACGCAACACGGACCACGCAACACGCATAACGTCTGACGTCTGACGCCTGACGCGTGACAGCCGGAGGGACGCCGATGCAGACACCCGGTGTGCAGCCGCATCGCGGCGCCTTCGATCAGGACCAGGACGATGCCGCCTTCGCGCGCGCCATGCGGGCGCTGCTGCACCCGCGCCGAATCGCCATCGTGGGCGCGTCCCCCAAGCGCGGCTTCGCCAACACCATCCAGCGGCGGCTGATCGACTGCGGCTACGAGGGGGAGGTCTTCCCGGTCAATCCCAACTACGCCGAGATCATGGGGCTGCCCTGCTACCCGTCGCTGGAGGCGATCCCGGGCGGGGTCGATCTCGCCATCCTGGTGGTGCCGAGCGGGCTGGTGCCGGGGGTGCTGGCGGCGTGCGAGCGCGCCGGGGTCGGGGCGGTGAACATCATCACCAGCGGCTTCGCCGAGAAGCAGGAAGACGCGACCGGCCCGGCGCGGCAGGCCGCGATCCGCGACTTCGCGCGCCGCACCGGCATCCGCGTCGTCGGGCCCAACTGCCTGGGCAACATCAGCGTGCCGAACCGCATGGTGGCGAGCTCCGGCGCTTACCCGCCGCTGCACCGGGGGCCGATCGCGCTGGCGCTCCAGAGCGGCCTGCTGGCCTACAGCCTCATCCTGCCGGCCCACGACCGCGGCATCGGGTTCAGCTACGTCGTGACGCTCGGCAACGAGGCCGACATCGACGTGGTCGACATGATCCGCTACTACCTGGACGACGAGGAGACGCGGGTCATCGGGTGCTTCGTGGAGCAGTTCCGGCGGCCGGAGCGCCTGCTGGAGATGGCCGAGCGGGCGGCGGACCTGGGCAAGCCGATCGTGGTGCTGAAGGTGGGCCGCTCGGAGGCGGGCCGGCGCGCCGCGCTGGCGCACACGGGCTCGCTCGTCGGCGCGGATGAGATCGTCGACGCGGTCATGCGCCAGCACGGCATCATCCGCGTCTTCAGCCTCGACGAGATGATCGAGACGCTGGCGCTGTTCCACTCCCGGCGCCGGCCGGCCGGGCGGGGCGTCGGCATCGCCGTGGTCTCGGGCGGGGCGGCGGGGCTGATCGCCGACCTGGGCGAGGCGGTCGGCATCGACTTCCCGCCGCTCGCCCCGGAGACGGTGGCGAAGATGAATGCGGTCATCCCGCCCTACGGCACGGTCGGGAATCCGCTCGATTACACCGGGCAGGCGGCGCAGCAGCCGGAGATCCTCGACGGCTGCCTGGCGGCGATGGCGGAGGATCCGAACATCCACGTGGTGGTCTATGGCCAGGCCTACCCGGCGCTGATCGATCTCGAACAGCCGGCGGGGCAGGTGCTGCGCGCGCTGCCGGAGCGCTATCCCGACAAGGTGTTCGTGGTCCTGTCGCTGGTCGCCGGGGAGTTGAAGCACCGCATGCTCGATATGGAGCCGGTCGCGCCGGTGGGGATGATCGACGGCATCCCCTTCCTGCAGGGCGCCGAGAACGGGCTGCGCGCGCTGGCGTCGTTCGTCCGCTACGCGGCGTTCCTGCGCGAGCGGGCGGCGGCCTCGCAGGCGGCCGGGAGCGCGGCGGCGGACGCGGAGCGCGCGGCCTGGGCGCGCGCGATGGTGCAGGCGGCGGCGGGCCGGCCGCTGGTCGAGCGGGAGGCGAAGGCCATCCTCGCGCGCTACGGCATCCCCGTGACGCGCGAGGCGCTCGCGACGACGGCCGAGGAGGCGGTGGCCGCGGCGCGCGCGATCGGCTACCCGGTGGCGCTCAAGATCGAGTCGCCCGACATCACGCACAAGACGGAGGCCGGCGGGGTGCTGCTCGGCGTGGGTGACGACGCGGCGGTGCGGGAGGGCTTCGCGCGCGTCGTCGAGCGCGCGCGGCAGTACGAGCCGACGGCCGCGATCGCCGGGGTGCTGGTGCAGGAGATGGTGCCGCGCGGCGGCCACGAGCTGATCCTGGGCATGACCCAGGACCCCGCGTTCGGCCCGGCGGTGGCGGTGGGGCTGGGCGGGATCTTCGTCGAGACGCTGAAGGATGTGGCCCTGGCCGTCCCGCCGATCCCGCCGCACGAGGCGCGCGCCATGCTCGGGCGGCTGCGCGCCGCGCCGGTCCTGAGCGGGCAGGGGGCCCGCGGCCAGGGGCCGGCCGACCTCGACGCGGTCGTCGACATCGTCGTGCGCTTCTCCCAGCTCTGCCGGGACCTGCGCGACGACGTGGCGGAGATCGACATCAACCCCCTGGTGGCCTTCCGGCCGGGGCAGGGGGCGTGGGTCGTCGACTGCCTGATCGTCCCGCGGGCCGCTGGGTGACGGAGGGGCGATGCGGCTCGGGCGGACGGTTGCCATCATCAGCGATGTCCACGGGGCCGGCGGGACACTGGCCAGCGCGCTGGCCGTCTGCCGCGCGGAGGGGGTCGAGACGGTGGCACTGCTTGGCGACCTCTTCGACCGGCTGGAGCAGGCCGACGCCGTGGCGCGGGCACTGGCTGGCTGGCACGTCGTCGGGGTGCGCGGCAACCACGAGCGCGAGGCGCTCCGCGCAGCGGCCCGCGGGCAGGCCGACATCCATCCCGCCGCGGCCGCGCTCCTCGGCCGCCTCCGGGAGCGCCTGGTCCTCGAAGACGTCTGCCTGGTCCATCAGGAGAACGGGTGGGGGCAGCACGATCCGCTGGCCGCGCTGCTCGGCCGCGACGCATCGCACCGGCGACACTACCCTGCCCGGCTGACCTTCGCCGGGGACACCCACGTTCGTCACGCGCGCGACGACCGCGGGCCGCTCGACATTGGGCGCGGCGTGGTGCGGATCGACCCGCAGCGACGCTACCTCATCAACCCCGGCGCGCTGGCGCTGGGCCAGTTCGCCATCTGGGACCGCAGGGCGGGGGTGGTGCGGTTTTTGGACGTTCCAGGGTGAGGCGTGTGGCACCCCTCACCCCCGACCGCACCCGCACGCGGGTACCCGCCCAATCCTGGGAGAGGG
>JASBVL010000108.1 GCA_029961075.1 Sphaerobacter sp. | reverse complement strand
AGGAGCTGGCGGAGCTCTTCCCGACCACCATCGATCCGCTGCTGGAGGCACCGCCGCCGCTGGAGGTCCCGGGCGCCGAGCGGCCGCTGCGCGGCACGGCCGCGCTCCAGCACGACCCGGCGGCCTGGGAGCCGTTCGCGCCCGGCATTGAGCTGTGGGTGCGCCGGGGCTACTACGCGGCCAAGGCCGCGGCCAGGGACTGAGGCGGAGCCGGGACAGGGATCGGAGACGAGAGATGGGCATGCTCGACGGCAAGGTGGCGATCGTGACCGGCGCTGGCCGCGGCATCGGCCGGGGCATCGCCCGGCTGATGGCGGCCGAGGGCGCGGCGGTGGTGGTCAACGACCTCGGCACCGCGCTCTCGGGCGAGGGACAGGACGTCTCGGTCGCCCAGCAGGTGGTGGACGAGATCCGGGCGGCCGGCGGCAGCGCGGTGGCCAACACCGATTCGGTCGCGGACTACCGGGCGGCGGAGGCCATGGTGCAGCAGGCGATCGACGCCTTCGGCCGGCTGGACATCGTGGTCAACGTCGCCGGGATCCTGCGCGATCGCATGATCTTCAACATGACGCCCGAGGAGTGGCAGGCGGTGCTCGACGTGCATCTCAAGGGCACCTTCAACCTGTGCAAGTGGGCGTCGGTCCGCTTCCGCGAGCAGCGGAGCGGGCGGCTGATCAACATGTCGTCGAACTCGGCCTTCGGCGCGCCCGGGCAGCCGAACTACGCCGCCGCCAAGGCGGGCATCCTCGGGCTGACGCTCTCCTGCGCCACCGCCCTGGCCCGGTACAACGTCACCGCCAACGCCATCCTGCCCAGCGGCGCGACCCGGATGATCGACTCGATCCCCAGCGCGCGCGAGGCGGTGGCCCACATGGGGAAGCTACCGAGCGAGCTGGCCGCCGGCACGGAGAAGGACCCGGAGAACGTCGCGCCGCTGGTGACCTACCTGGCGAGCGATCAGGCGCAGCACATCACCGGGCACGTCTTCGGCTCCTTCGGCTACAACGTGGTGCTGTTCTCCCAGCCCAAGATCATCAAGACGCTGCGGGCGGACCGCCGCTGGACCGTCGCGGAGCTGGCGCGGGTCATCCCGGCGGCGTTCGGGCCGGACCTCGCGGAGGTGGTGAACGATCCGCGCGTCTCGGCGGCGATCGAGGCCATCCCGGCGAGCAAGTGGGTGGAGATCGGCCCGGGCCTGCGCTTCTACGCGACGAAGCTCGAGCCGCACATGGAGTTCGTGTGGTGAGATGTCGGCCCTCACCCCCTAACCCCCTCTCCCAATTCTGGGAGAGGGGGGATCGTCGATCAGCGTCGTCTCCTCCCCTCTCCCAAGGTTGGGAGAGGGGCCGGGGGTGAGGGGGGACGGAATACGCGGTACGCGATACGCATCACGCATCACGTGAGAGGGTGGGCACCGTGAAATCGCTCTCGGGCAAGACCGCCATCGTCGGGGTGGCGGAGTCGGACCAGATCGGCAAGGTGCCGGACAAGCCGGCCATCGCGCTCCATGCCGAGGCGGCGCTGAACGCGCTGGCGGAGGCGGGGCTGTCGACGCGGGACGTGGACGGCCTGCTGACCGCCGGGATCAGCCCGCTGGAGCTGGGGGAGTACCTGGGCATTGAGCCGTCATACACCGACGGGACGGCGGTGGGTGGGTCGTCGTTCGTCATCCACCTGGCGCACGCCGCGGCGGCGATCGTGACGGGTCGCTGTACGGTGGCGCTCATCACGCACGGCGAGAGCGGTCGCTCCCGCGTCGGCATGCCGCCGCGGGTCGCCGCGCCGGGCTCGCTGCGGGGCCAGTTCGAAGAGCCCTTCGGGCTGCCGACCCCGGTAGGCGCGTACGCGCTGGCCTGCTCGCGGCACATGGCGGAGTACGGGACCACCAAGGAGCAGCTCGCGGAGATCGCGGTGGCCACGCGCAAGTGGGCCATGCTCAACCCGAAGGCCTACATGCGCGATCCCATCACCATCGAGGATGTCCTGAACTCCCGCCCGATCTGCTGGCCGTTCAATCTGCTGGACTGCTGCCTGGTGACCGACGCGGGCGGCGCCTGCGTCGTCACCTCGATCGAGCGCGCGCGTGATCTGCGCCAGCGGCCGGTCGCCATCCTGGGCGTCGGGGAGAGCCACGACCACGCCATGATCTCGCAGATGCCAAGCCTGACCTCGTTCGCGGCGCGCCGCTCGGGGCAGGCCGCGTTCGAGATGGCCGGCGTGACCCATGACGACCTGGACCTGGCGATGATCTACGACTCCTTCACCTTCACCGTGCTGCTGACCCTGGAGGACCTCGGCTTCTGCAAGAAGGGCGAGGGCGGCGACTTCGTCAGCGGGCAGCGGACGGCGCCGGGGGGCAACTTCCCGATGAACACCAACGGCGGCGGGCTGTCGTACACCCACCCGGGGATGTACGGCATGTTCGCCATCATCGAGGCGGTGCGCCAGCTCCGCCACGACTATGTGGATCAGGGCATCCGCCAGGTACCGAACTGCGAGCTCGCGATCGTCCACGGGACCGGCGGCGTGCTCTCGTCGGCCGGCACCGCGATTCTGGGGAGGGTGTGACCGTGAGCACGCCGAGCAAGCCGCTGCCGGTCGCCGACCCGATCACCGCGCCGTTCTGGGAGAGCCTGCGGGCGCACGCCATGCAGCTCCAGCGCTGCGACGCCTGCGGGCGCTTCGTCTTCTACCCCCGGGTGGTCTGTCCCCACTGCGGCTCGCGCGCTCTCACCTGGCAGCCGGTCGCGGGGACGGGCGTCGTGCACGCCTTCACCATCGTGCACCGGCACCCCAACCCGGCCTTCGCGGCCGAGATCCCGTACGTGGTGGCCCTGGTGGAGCTGGACGAGGGGGTGCGGATGCTGACCAACCTCGTCGGGGTGGAGCCGGACCCGGCGCAGGTGCGGGTCGGCATGCCGGTCGAGGTGGTCTATGAGGACGTGAGCGACGTGGTGACCCTGCCGCAGTTCCGGCCGCGGGCGGGCTGAGCGCTCTGGCTCCCGTGAGCTGTCCGGCGCCCCGCCCCGCGTGGTGATTCGTGCCGTCCCTCCGTAGGGGAGGGCCTTGTGCCGCACGGAGCCTCCCGCCGTGGGCGCGGGCGGCGCGGCATCGCCGGGCGGTGCTCCGTCCGACACGCCCCGCCCCTAACACACGCGGCCGTCGTGTTGTCCCGGTCGGGGCGGGGCGTGTCCCCGCCGGATGTGAACGCGGGAGGCTTGTCATCCTGGGCGCAGCGGAGGATCTCTGCGACGCCTTGCCGCGTCATCGGGGAGATCCTTCGACTCGGACGGAGCCGCCTGGCTACCGGCAGGCTCCGCTCAGAATGACCGGAACGGGCCCGGGCGACGTCGGGCCCCACGCAGGTTGACCGGCAGCGCGGTACCGTGACGATGCCCCCTTATGCCGGTCGGAGCACTGAGGGTGGTCGGCTGCCGGCCCGGCCGCCTCTCCGGGGCACGGGCGTCGTGGGCGGGATCGCCCCGTGGCCGCCTCACCCGCTGACGGGGAGGGCAAAGCGCACTTCCCGCTCGATCCCGTTGCCAGCGGTGAGGGTCGCGACGAGTGTCCAGGTGCCGGGTTGGTCGAACTCGGCCACGGCGGTCATGGCGGCGCGGGGCTCGTTACCGTCGGGCAGCGGTGCGGCTGGCACGGTGGCCAGGGCGGTGCCGTCGGGGCGGATTGGCGTGAGGCGGGCCGCGTCGAGCGTCACCGGGGAGCCGATGATGCTGGTGACCTGGACCGTGACGCGCGCCCGGCCGGGCTCCAGGGGGTACGGATCGGTCCAGAGGTTGACGAGGTACTCCTCTTCCCCGGACATGCCGGGCATGCTCATGCGCTGCTGATAGGCGGGGTCGTTGGCGTGGCCCAGGCTCATCCAGGCGACTCCAACGGCGAACACCAGCACTGCGCCGACTGCCAGCAGGAGCGTGACCCGGCGCCGGCTGGCCGCGGCCGACTTCGACACGGCTGTCCCTCCTCGGTCATGGGCGGACTCCACTCCCGCCCGGTTGCCCTAATCATAGGGCATCCCCCGGGGTGCCGGCTGCCGGGTGCGGCGCTGCGTCGAGACGGCGGTGTTGAGATGAGCGCGGGCGGTCGAGTGGGGCCGACCGCCCGCGCTCGGGGATGCGCGTGGGTGCGCGCTACCGCTTCAGGTTCACCAGGTCCTGGAGGACCTCGTCGGAGGTGGTCACGACGCGGGAGTTCGCCTGGAACCCGCGCTCGGCCAGGATCATGTTGGTGAACTCCTCGGCCAGGTCGACGTTGGACATCTCCAGATGGCTGGAGATGATCTGCCCGCGGCCGCCGCTGGCGGGCGGGCCGACCACGGCCTGCCCGGAGTTCGGCGACGTGGTGAGGAGGTTGCGGCCGGCCTTCATGAGCCCAGCGGGATTGGCGAAGGTGGCGAGGGCCACCTGCCCCAGCGGCAGGGTCGCACCGTTGGAGAAGATGCCGGTGATGACGCCGCTGTCGCTGACCGCGAAGCCGGTCAGCTCGCCGGCGATCCAGCCATCGGCCACCGCCACGCTGTTGCTCGCGCGGGCGAGCTGGGTCAGGCGGGTGAAGTCACCCCCGCCGGTGATGATGGTGTCGGCGGCGCCGTTCCCCCACTGGACGGTGAGATCGCCGGAGGGCGTGATGGTGAGCACATTCCCCTGGTTATCGAACTCGACGGTCCCGGTAGTGTTGGTCAGGGTGACGCCCGGCTCGGTCGTGCTGTAGGTCCAGGTCCAGATGTTGGTGGCGGTCTTGGTGTAGGTGAGCGTGAGCGAGTGCTGGAACCCGAGCGAGTCGACCACGGTCACCTGCGTCTGGTAGGTGTCGCCGACGGCCGCACCTGCATCGAGGTTCCCCTGGGCCACGATGCTGGCACTCGGCATGGCATCCATGCGCTGTCCGATCGGGATGACGATCGACGAGAGCGGCTGACTCGTGTCGATCACGCCGTTGGCGTCAGCCTGCCAGCCCATGACGTACAGGCCGGTGGAGGGGTTGACCAGCCGATGGTCGAGCCCGAGATCGAACGAGCCGTCGCGCGTATAGTAGGTCTGAACCCCGTCCGCGACGACGAAGTAGCCGTCGCCCATGATGGCCAGGTGGCTCTCTTTCCCGGTCGAGGTGGTCGTGCCCGGAGTGAAGATGGCCTCGACTCCCGCGGCCACCGAGCCCAAGCCCACCTGCGCGGGATTGCGGCCGGCGCGGCCGGTGGTGGGGTCCGGGAGGCTGGCGCCGCGCATGGTGATGCTCACCACGTCTTCGAAGCGCACGCGTGACGCCTTGAAGCCGGGAGTGGCGATATTCGCGATGTTGTTCCCGGTCACGTCCAGCCACGTCTGGTAGGCCCGGAGGCCGGAGACGGCGGACGACATTGAACGGATTAGCATGGCACCTTCCTCTCTGGCACTACGCCGTTCAGCGCGCAGTCGTTCCCGTGGCCCGCTGGCGAGGCCGTGCACCTCAGGCCGTGCCGGCCGGTGGCGTCGCCGGCGCGGTCCCGATCGTGACGACGTGCGAGAGCGGGACGGCCGCCCCGCCGACGTTGAGCACGGGCTCGCCCTGATTGACGCTGATGTCGTGCACGACCCCCGTGGTGACCTCACCGGTCACCGGGTCCTTGGCCGTGATCTGCTTGCCGATGAGGCTGGCCGCCTGGGTCAGCAACGACATCTCGACCATGACGCCCAGCGTGGCGTTCATCTGCTGCATCTGCTCCAGCGTGTTGAGCTGGGCGAGCTGCGCGATGAACTCGGTGTCCTCCATCGGCCGCAGCGGGTCCTGGTTCCGGAGCTGGGCGATCAGGAGCTGGAGGAACTCTTGCTTGCCGAGCTGGTCGGTCGGCGACGCGCCCGTGGCCGCGGCCGTCGCGGTGGTCGCGGCCCGGGCGGTCGAATCCGTGACGATGGGTACGCTCACCCACCCACCTCCTGTTCGCTAGGCGCGATAGTCGATCATGCGCGATCCGTGGCCGCTGGGCGCCGCAGGCGGCTCGTCAACGGGCTCGGTCGCCGGCTGGTCCAGGCGGTAGAGACGGAACGACCGGCGCCAGTCGGCCTCGGCCTGCGGGTCGCGCGCCCCCTGCCAGCCCTGCCCGCTGCCCGGATCGGCGAGCAGGCCGGAGGGATCTGGCGTCGGCGCTGCCGGGGTGGCGACCCGGAGCCGCTGCACCTCGAAGCCGCTCTCGACGAGCCCCCGGTGGAGCCGCGACAGATCGCGCTCCAGAAGGCCGCGCACCTCGGCGCGCTCGGCGAGGAATGTGATCTCGAGCCGCTCGCCGCGCGCCGCCACCCGGATCTCGACCGGCCCGAGCCATTCCGGTTCCAGTCGGAGCCGCAGGCGCGTCTGGCCCGCCTGGAGCATGGCGTGGACGCGCTCCAGGACATGCAAGACCGGCCGTGGCAGGTCGGCCGCGGCGGTCCCGGCCGGCGCGGCGGTTGCCAGCGTCGCGGCCGCGCCCGGCGCTGGGCGCGGCTCGGCCGGGATGACGACGGACCGATCCGCCGCCAAACCAGGTGGCCCGCCATCGCCCGTTTCGGTTTCCCCGCCGGACGCCGGGTCCGGCCGGGGCTGGACGAGGGGCACCGGGATGGGATCGCCAGCCGGTCGCGGCTCCAGCGCGGCGGATGTCGCGGGGAGGGAAGCGACGCGGTCGCCAGGCCCCGGCTGGCGCACCGATGTGTCGGCCGGGGGTGACTCGGTCACGGGGGGCGCGGCGGCGGGTGCCCCGGCCACGGGTGGCGCGGCGACGGCCGGTGCGGCGGTGGACGGGGCGACGTGCGGCGCGACCGCCTCGCCGCGCCCGCGAGCCGGTTGACCGCCGGTGGTGACCGACGCATCGGGTCCGGGCAACGTGCCGGCGTCAGCCGCTGGCTCCGGCGCGGCGTGCGCGGCCTGCCGGACCGCGCGTGGCTCGGCGGGATCGGCGGCCGCCGACTCGGCCACAGTCGGGGCCGGGGTGCCGTGCGCCGCAGGGCGCGGCGCGGTCGCCGGGCTATCGGCGCTGACCCGCGGGCGGCCGTCAGCGCCGCCGTTGTCGGGCGCCGTGGGTGTCGCGGCGGTCGGCGTCAGGTCGGGGTCGGGCGCGCCGGCGGGCGTGCCCGCACCTGACTCGGCGGCGCGCGGTGGCGGCGTTCCCGCAGCCGCCTCGCGCACTGGCTTTCCGACCGGTCGCGGCGCCGATGCCGCCGTGCCTGGTGCGTGTTCGGCGCTCACCACGGGTGGCGGTGCCGGATGCCCGTCCCGTGGTGGCGTGACGGTAATCGCTCTGCCGGGCGTGGGCTCGCCGGGCGGCGGCGCGGCGTCGGCGGTCACGGGCGGCTGCTCGGCAGCGGGTGCTGGCGCCGCGCCGACGCCCGGCGACGCTGCTGTGTGCGCGACGGACGGCGCCGCATTCGCGCGGGCTGCGGGCGCGACGCCAGCCGATCCGGCCGCGCCGCCGCTCGGGACGGCGGTGCTGGTGCGCACCACCGGCGGGGGTGGCGCGTCCGTGTCTCCGGGCTGCGCCGCGACGCCGCTCGGGGTCGCCGGCCACGACGCGGCGGGCGGCGTCTCGGTGCGCGCGTCGCGCGGGGCGGTCGCCGGCCGGGCGTCCGGTGGCGGCGCGATAGCTGGCATCGCCGCCGCTGGCTGGGCCGCCGGGGCCGACGGCGCGGTCACCTGGCCGGGCGCCGTGGCCGCGACGGGGTCCGGCGCGGCGCGCGACGGCACCGTGCCCGGTGCCGGTAGGGGATCGCCGCTGGCGGACGCGTCGCCGGGCCACGCGGGCGGCTCCGCCGCGCACGCTGCCGCCTGCGGCAATGCGCCCGGCATGCCCGGCAGGGCGTCGCGGTGGAGCCGCGCGTCGGGCGGCAGCGCGCCCAGCGGTTCGACCGCCGCCCCCGGCGCCGGGGCCAGGCCGTCCGCCGGCTCGCTCCCAACCATGAGCGACAGGAGCGCGGCGGCAGCGAGGTCGAGCGGCAGCCCGCTCTCCGCGGCGGTCGGCGCGGGGTCGCCGCCGTCCGGTGCCGTGTCGGGCCCGGCCGCGTCGCCAGGCAGCGGCGCCGGCGCGTCGTCGGCGGGGGCGGCGAGCAGGCGCTGAAGCAGCGGCCCGAAGGTTGCCAGCGTGCGGCCCGCCGGACTGCCGGGCTCCGCCGCCGGTGCGCGACCCGCGCTGAGGGTGTCGACGGTGGTCACCACGGCCTCGACCTCCGTCCCATCGCCGCGAGCGGTGCTGATCCGCGCGGCCCCGGCATCACTGGCGACCCTCGCTGGCGACCGTGCGGAGGAGCGCCAGCCGCCGGGCGAGCGACTCACTCACGGCGCTGTAGCGCATGGCGGTCTCGGCCAGGATCGCCATCTGCTGGTCGATGTCGACGTTGTTACCGTCATTGCGCATGGTCGTGTTGCGCATCTCGACGATGCGCGCGGGCGAGCCCTCCTCGGGCGTGGCCAGCGGCAGATGCGCCGCATGGGTGCGCGCGAGCGGCAGGTCGCGGGGCGCGTCGGCGTTCAGGCGCTGCTGCAGCGCCTCCTCGAACGTCACGCGCGACGCCTTGAAGTGCGGCGTGTCGGCGTTGGCCACGTTGTTGGCGGTGACCCGTTGGCGCAGCGAGAGGCCGTCCAGCGCCTGGCTCATCAGGCGGATCGGGTCGATCTGGTTCGCGCTCATCGCCACCCTCTCTTAGTTCGCTCCGCTCCAGGCCCGATAGGCCGCCAGCACGTTGGCGACGTAGGCCTGAGTCTCCTGGTAGGGCGGCACGCCGCCGTAGCGGCGAACCGCGTTCGGGCCGGCGTTGTAGGCGGCCAGGGCCAGCGTGGTGTCGCCCTGGAACTGGTCGAGCAACTGGCGCAGGAAGCGGGTGCCGCCATCGATGTTCTGGGCCGGGTCGAAGACGTCATTGACCCCGAGCGCGGCCGCCGTCGTGTCCATGAGCTGCATCAGCCCCTTGGCGCCGGCCGGGGAGACGGCGGTGGGGCGGAAGCCCGATTCGGCCTGGATGACCGCCGCGATCAAGGCCGGGTCCACACCGTAGCGCGCGGCTGCCTGGGCGATGAGATCCTCGTAGCCGGTGCTGCCGCCGATGCCGCTCGGGACATCGGTCGCGGCGGGTGGCGCGCTCGCCGACAGGAGGGGCCAGGGGTCGACTGGCTGGCCATTCCGCCGGATCTCGTAGTGGACGTGCGGACCGGTCGACGCGCCGGTGCTCCCGGCGAGCGCGATGACCTCACCCTTGCGCACGGACTGCCCGGGCCGGACCAGGAGCTCGTCATTGTGCGCGTAGAGGGTGACGGTCCCGTCCTCGTGGCGGATCTCGACGCGCTTGCCGTAGCCGCCGGCGTCATCGGTCACCGTGACCACGCCGTCGGCGGTGGCGCGGACCGGGGTGCCGGCCGGGACGGCGATGTCGATGCCGGTGTGCTCCGTCTCGCCCGGCAGGAGCTGCCGCGGGCCGAAGTGGGACGTGACCGCGCCCTGCACCGGCCAGGAGCCCCGCAATTGGGCGGCAACGCGGTCGGCCGGGCTGGTGCCCGCGGCGATGCCGCGCGTCGCCAGCACGTCGGCGAAGGTCGCGGCGCGCGCCGTCGTGCCGGTGAGCCGCGGCGAGCGGACGCCGAAGCGCACGGGGTTAGCCGCGATGACCTCTGGCGGGATGACCAGGCGATCAGCCGCCATGGCGCGCTCCGTTCAGCCCGCTTCGGGCGTGGCGCAGGGTGGCGATCTCGTCCAGCGCCTTCTGCTGCAGCGCCGCATCGCGCTGGCGCAGCTCGCGCAGCGTGCGCTCCTTCAGTCGCTCCAGGATTCGCTGGTCGACGCGCCGATCGAGCAGCTCGGCCCGCGCGGCGGACTCTCGCGCCAGGGCGGCGGCCCGGGCGCGGTCCTGGGCGCGGGCCTGCGCGCGCAGCCGCTCGTCGTAGGCGTCGGCGGCGACGAGGGAGGCGAGGTCGAGCGAGCCGGCGGCAGAACGGTCGACCAGGTACTCGGTCAGTGCTACGCGCGCGTGGCGGAGGCGCTCCAGGCTGGCCTCGACGTCCTGGCGCTCGCGCACGGCGCTGGCGAGGCGCTGCTCGGCCGCGTCGGTAAGCCGGCGGCGATAGGCGAGCACCCGCTCCAGGCGGAAGCCGTTGCCGCGACGTGAGCGATCAACAGGCATCGGTGCGATTCCCTCCGTCAACCGTCATGCGGCAGGCGTCATACGTCATACGTCGAACGTCACACGTGATGCGCGTTTCGTGTTGCGTGTTCCGTATTGCGTGCTTCACACCCCTCACCCCCGGCCCCTCCCCCATCTGGGGAGAGGGGAGAAAGCGGACGACGGAGTACGGAGTACGCAATACGCAAGGCGGAACACGGATGACGCACGACGCATCACGCCTGTAGCTCCGCTTCGAGCCGCGCCAGCGTCTCAGCGAGGGGCGCTGGCTCATCGGGCGCCTGGCGCAGGAAAGCGCGCAGGCGGGGCATGACCGCGATGGCGCGATCCACTGCCGGGTTCGACCCGGCGGCGTAGGCACCGATCTCGATCAGGTCGCGGGCGCCCTCGTACGCGGCCATGAGCTCGCGGACCTCGGTGGCGAGCTGGCGGTGCCGCTCGTCGACGATGTTGGGCATCACGCGGCTGACGCTGCCGAGCACCTCGATCGCCGGGAAGTGCCCGCTGTCGGCGAGCTGGCGCGACAGGTAGATGTGTCCGTCGAGGATGCCGCGCACGGCGTCGGTCACCGGCTCGGTCAGGTCGTCTCCCTCGACGAGGACGGTGTAGAAGGCGGTGATGCTGCCGCGGTCCGAGTTGCCGGCGCGCTCCAACAGGCGCGGCAGGAGCGCGAAGACCGAGGGCGTGTAGCCGCGCGTGGTGGGTGGCTCGCCGACCGCCAGCCCGATCTCGCGCTGCGCCATCGCCAGCCGGGTCACGGAGTCCATCAGCAGGACCACGTTCAGCCCGCGGTCGCGGAAGTACTCGGCGATCATGGTGGCCGTCCAGGCGGCCTTGAGCCGCAGCAGCGCGGGCTGGTCGGAGGTGGAGACGACCACGACCGAGCGGGCCAGCCCCTCCGGGCCGAGATCGCGCTCGATGAACTCCTGCACCTCGCGGCCGCGCTCGCCGATGAGGGCCACGACCCGGACATCGCACTCGGCGTTGCGGCAGATCATGCCGAGCAGGGTGCTCTTGCCGACGCCCGAGCCGGCGAAGATGCCGAGCCGCTGCCCTTGGCCGCAGGTGACGAGCGCGTCGATGGCGCGGATGCCGGTCGGGAGGGGGCGGTCGATCGGCGCGCGGCGCAGGGGATCGGGCGGCGTGGCGCTCAGGCGCGTCTCGTCGCTGCACTGCAGCGGGCCGCGCCCGTCGATCGGCCGGCCCAACCCGTCGAGGACGCGCCCGAGCAGCTCCGGTCCGGCCGGGACGCTGTACGACGCCCGGCGCGGCAGGACCCGGCTGCCGGGGCGGACCCCGCGCAGCTCGGCCAGCGGGACGAGCACCAGCCGGTCGTCGCGGAAGCCGACCACCTCGGCGGTGATGCGCCCCTCCTCGGAGAGCGACGGGAAGATCTCGCAGATGTCGCCGATCTGCAGGTGGAGCCCCTGCGCCTCGATAGTGAGCCCGATGCCCTGGACGACCCGCCCCTCCCGGCGGATCGGGGTGAGGGTGGCGAGGCGGCGGAGCATCCGCTCGTGGCCGCTGGTCAGGGCGCTAGGCATCCTCGAGCTCCTCGGCGAGCGCCGCGCGCACCTCGGCGAGCTGGGTCTCGATGCGCGCGTCGAGGAAGCCGACGCGGGTGCCGATGACGCAGCCGCCGCGTCCGACGTGCGGGTCGGCGACGATCTCGACCCCGCCGAGGCTCTGGCCGACCCACTGGGCGAGGATCGGCACGTCGTCGGGGTGGGCGAGGATCTGGGTCACCGGCGCGCCCTGGGTCTGCGCCAGCGCCGCCTCCGCGATGCGCGCGACGGTGGCCGGGTCGCGGGCGATCTCCCGCTGCAGGATCCGCTCAGCGATGGCGATGGCCAGGGCCACGGCGTCGGCCTGGCAGGCCCGCCGGATCTGCTCCTCGGCCAGCGTCGCCTGCTCGACCAGTGCCAGGAAGCGCGCGGCGGCCTCATCCATCATGGCGGCGAACTCGGCGCGCGCCTCTTCCCGCGCCTGGGCGAGGGCCGCCTCGCGGAGCTCGGCGGCCATCCGCTCGCGCTCCTGCTCGGCCTGCCAGCGCACCGCCGCGGCGTGCGCCTCGGCCTCGGCCACGATCGCGGCCGCCCGCTCCTCGGCCTCGGCCACGATCGCGAGCGCCCGCTCCCGGTCGTGGCGGGCGGGGCGGGGCACGAGGGGGTAGGCCTCGTCGGCCTGGATCCAGTGCTTGATGATGCGTGCGCTAGGCAAGGAGCCCGCCTCCTTCTCCCCGGTCGATCACGATCTCCTCGGCCTCCTCCAGGCGGCGGACGACGGTGACGATGCGCTGCTGGGCCTCCTCCACGGCGTGGATCCGGACCGGCCCCAGGTAGGCGATCTCCTCGCGCAGCATCTCGGCGGCGCGGGTCGACATGTTGCTGAAGATCAGCTCGCGGAGATCGTCCTTGGCAGCTTTGAGCGCCAGCGCCAGATCGCGCATGTCGACGTCGCGCAGCACGCGCTGGATGGACCGATCGTCGAGCCGGATGAGGTCGTCGAAGGTGAACATCATCTTGCGGACCTCTTCGGCCAGCGCCGGATCGGTTTCGGCGAGGCGGTCCAGGATGTGCTTCTCGGTGCTCCGGTCGACGGTGGTCAGCACGGCCACCAGGTACTCCGTACCGCCCACGTGCCGCGAATCCTGCGCGATGAGGGACGACAGCCGGCGCCGGATCACCTCCTCGACCCGCGCGACGATCTCGGGCGGGGTGCGGCCCATGGTGGCGATGCGGCGGGCGACGTCGGCCTGGAGCTCTTCGTTGAGGCTGGTCAAGACCGCGGCCGCCTGTACGGGCGGAAGGTGCGACAGGATCAGCGCGATCGTCTGTGGGTGCTCGTCCTGGAGGAAGCCAGCCAGTTGCTTGGCGTCGGACTTCCGCAGGAAGGCGAACGGCGGCGGCGGGTACATCTGGGCGACGCGCTCGACCAGCTCGTTGGCCTTCTCGGGGCCGAGCGCAAGGCTGAGCATGCGCCGTGCGTAGTCGATACCGCCGTGCATGACATACTTCCGCGCCAGCGCCGCCTCGCGCGCCGCGGTGATGACTTGGTCCCGCTCCTCGCGCGTCAAGCCGTCGAGCGAGGCGATCCGGAGCGTCAGGGACTCAATCTCGTGCTCCTCCATCGACTGGAGCACCTTGGACGAGAGCTCGGGGCCGAGTGCCACCAGGAGCGCGGCCGCGCGGTCAACGCCGGTGAGCTGGCGGCGCGGCCGACCGGTGCGCGCCGCAGGCGCGGTGGGCGCCTGCGGGGTGGCGGCGGGCGCGGTGGGCGCGGTGGGCGCCTGCGTGGTAGGCGCCTGCGTGATCGGTGGGGCAGTGGCCACGGCGGTTGCAACCATCGCTACTGCTCCTCGTTCATCCAGGCCCGCAACACCTGGGCGATCTGCTCAGGATCCGTGTTCGCCAGCGTGATGACCTCTTCGTACTCCGGCGGCAGGGCCGGCTTCGCCTCCTCCTCGGCCTGCGCCGTGGACAGGGCTGCCGGCTCGGTGGCGATCGGCTGCGTGGCGAAGGCGGCGAACTCCTGCGCGCCCAGCGCCGGGCCGCCGGCGGTCGCCAGCACCGGGACACCCCCGACCTCGGGCCGCGGCTTGACCAGGACGCGGCGCGCCAGGAGGATGGCGACCAGCGGGATCGCGACCAGTCCGAGGATCTTGAGCGCCGTCAACGCGTACTCGAGGATCGGGGTGCCGGCGTCGGCCAGCAGGTCCTCGCGGCCGACCTCGCTGAACGGCACGGCGCTCACCGTGATCGTGTCGCCGCGCTGCGGCACCAGGCCGGCCGCGGCGCTCACCACGTTCTGGATCTCCTGGGCGACGGCCGGGTCGACCTGGCTGCCGTCGAGCATGACGGCGACGGAGAGCCGCTGCACCTGGCCCGGCGCCTGGGTGATCTGCTCGACGCGCTTCGAGAGCTCGTAGTTGGTCGTGACCTCGCGCGAGGTCGTCTGGGTCTGGTTGGCCGTCGCGTCGGCCTCCGGGAAGGTCTGCACGTTGGGGTCGACGCCCGGCGCGCCGCCGGCTTCATCGACCGTCCCGGTGGTGGTCTGGGTGCGCTCCTGCTGGCTCCGGATCTGCGGCTGGTTGCCGTCCGGCGAGTAGATCTCGCTCTGGCTGCTGCGCTCGTCCCAGTTGAGGGTCGCGCTGACGCGCACCACGGCATGACCCGGGCCGGTGATCGGGGTGATCAGCGCCTGGAGCTGCTGGGCGAGCTTGCGCTCGTACGCCTCCTGGAGCCGGAAGCGCTCGTCCAGCCCGGCGACCGGGTTGGCCTCCTCCTCGCCGGACCAGATCGGGTTGCCGGCGTTGTCGATGATGGTCAGGTTCTCCGGCTTGAGGTTGGGCACGGAGCCGGACACCAGGTGGGTGATGCCGCGGATCTGGTCGGCGCCCAGCTCGCGGCCGGGGCGGAGCTTCAGCACGACCGCCGCGGTGGTCGGCTGCTGCTGGTCGATGAAGAGCGACTCCTCGGGGATAACGATGTGGACGCGGGCCGCCTCCACCGCGTCGATCTTGGTGATGGTCCGCTCCAGCTCGCCCTCGATCGCGCGCTGGTAGTTGACCCGCTGGGTGAAGTCGGTCAGGCCAAAGGAGGACTTGTCGAACAGCTCGAAGCCATCGCTCCCCCCGCTTGGCAGCCCGCGGCTCGCCGCGTCGAGACGGACTGTCGCGACCTGGTCCTCCGGGACGCGGATGGTCGTCCCGTCCGCGCTGAGCTCGTATGGGATGCCCCGGCTGCGCAGGTCCTCGACGATGGCCGCCGCGTCCTCCCCGCTCAAGCCGCTGAAGGCCGTGGCGTAGCGCTGGGGTGGGCGCATCAGGAGGAGCAGCCCGATGGTCAGCGCGGC
>JASBVL010000107.1 GCA_029961075.1 Sphaerobacter sp. | reverse complement strand
TGTGGCGGCGCGCTCCCGACGCGGTGCCGCGCGGGCTCTACCTGGACGGCCCGCCGGGCGTGGGCAAGACACACCTCATGGCCGCGGCCTTCAACGCCGCGCCGGAGCCGCGGCTCTTCGTGACCTTCGACGAGCTGTCGGCCGCCGCGGGCACGCTGGGGATGGAGCGACTGAGCGGCCTGCTGGCCAGCCAGCGGCTCGTCTGCATCGACGAGATTGACCTGCGCGACCCGGCCAGCATCATGCTCACGGTCTCGCTGCTGCGCGCGATGCTGGCCGGGTCGCCGCGCATCATCGCGACGGCCAACGCCGACCCTCTCGGCACCTCGGCCCGAGCTCTGACCGCCGACGACTTCCGGCGCGAGCTGGGGGAGATCGCCAGCGCCTTCGCCATCGTCCCGATGGACGGCCGCGATCGGCGGCTCGCCCGCGCCCTGGCACCCCGTCCCACGCTACCGGCTGCGGGGCGGGTGCTGGAGACCACCTGGGAGGCACTGCTCGCCTTCCTGCGGGAGACGCACCCGATGTACGACGCGGCCTGGCTCGACTGCGTCGACCTCATCCGCGTCGACCGGCTCGCGCCGCTGGCCGACGCGGATCAGGCCCTCCGCTTCGTGCGCTTCATCGACCGGGTCTATGACCGGGATGTTCGCCTCACGGCAGCCGGTCCCACCCTGGCCCCGGAGCAGGTTCTCCAGCCGCTCCTCGACGACGGGCGCTTCGTGCTGCACGTCGCCCGCTGCCGCTCCCGCTTGATCGAGTTGCTCGGCATCGCGGTGGCCGATCCGACCGAGGCGCGGGCCGCCGATTGAGTCGGTGGTCCGCGTGACTCTGCCCGCGCCGTTCCCGGAATCCTGAGCGCCGCTTGTCCGCCAGCGGCCCGTCGTGTCATCCGGGACGGTGGGCAGGCTGCTCGGCGCACGCATGTCGTGCTGCGCGGCGGGCGCTCAGGATGGCAGGAAGGCGCCCGTCGCCCCCGGTAGGGGAGGGCCTGGTGCCGCACGGAGTCGCCCGCCGTGGACGCGAGCCCGGCGTACGCTCCGCCCCGATCTGGCACCGCTGGGCGGCCGGCGGCGCGGAGAGCCCCCTTGGCCGCCCGGTGGGCCGTCGGTGACCGTGCGACGTCCCCGGGCGGGAAACGGGCGGGCGGGGACAAGCCCCGCCCCTACCGGGTAGGCCGCGCGGCGGGCCGCCGCGCAGGGGGATAGGAACGCCGGGGCGGATGGCGCCTGACACTATCCGACGGCAGAGCTGGCCATGCCGACGCAGCCGGCTTCAGCCGGCTTTGCCTGCCAGCCCGGGGCTTTCAGCCCCGGGTACCGGCGCCAGCCGCGCCGGCCGTGGCGGCGAGCGTGTCTCGGGCTGCGCTCGGGGTGTCAGGAGGCGCTGGGCAGGCGGCTCGCCGCGCTCGCGATGATGCCATCACCGGGGTATCATCCGTCGGCGTGCGTCTGGTGGGTGAACGGGCAGTGTGAAGCGGCCATGACGGGAGAACCACTGGCACGGCGGTGGCCAGCGCGGCTCCTCCCTGCCACCGCGACAGCCGACGCGGTGCGGCTGGTCGCCGCCCGCGGGGTGCGGGCCTTCGCTGACGGCGTCGTCAGCGTGCTGCTGCCGCTCTACCTGTCGGCGCTGGGGTTCTCGGAGCTGCAGGTCGGCGCGCTGAGCACGGCCACCCTGGTCGGGTCGGCGGTGCTCACGTTGCTGGTCGGACTGGTCAGCTACCGGCTCCGGCGCCGGCCGCTTCTCCTGGGCGCGGCCACGCTCATGGCCGCCACGGGGCTTGGGTTCGCGCTCATCCACGACTTCTGGCCGCTGCTGCTCGTCGCGTTCGTCGGCACGCTCAACCCTTCGTCGGGCGACGTCAGCGTCTTCCTCCCCCTGGAGCAGTCGCTCCTGCCCCAGACGGTCAGCGATCGCCAGCGCACCGCGCTCTTCGCCCGCTACAGCCTGGTGGCGTCCCTCCTGGGGGCGCTGGGTGCGCTGAGCGCCGGCCTGCCGGGGCTCGTCGCCGACCACACCCCGATCGACTTCCGCCAGGCGCTGGAAGGCACGTTCCTGCTCTATACGCTGCTGGCGCTGGTGGCGATGGCGCTCTACCGCGGTCTCTCCCCAAGGGTCGAGGCGCCGCCGGGGATGGCCCAGGCGCCGCTGCGCGAGTCGAAGCGCATGGTCTACACCCTCGCGGCGCTCTTCAGCCTCGATTCGTTCGGCAGCGGGTTCGTCGTCCAGTCGCTGCTGGCGCTCTGGCTGTTCAAGCGGTTCGCGCTGTCCGCCGCGGTCGCCGGCACGATCTTCTTCTGGACCGGCATCCTGTCCAGCGCCTCGTACCTGGTGGCGGTGCGGTTGGCCGAGCGGTTCGGCGCGGTGAAGACGATGGTCTTCACGCACCTGCCCGCCAACCTGTTCCTGGCGCTCGTGCCGTTCATGCCCAACCTGCCGCTGGCGGTCGGGCTCCTGCTGCTCCGGAGTTTGCTCTCGAACATGGACGCGCCGGTGCGCAACTCCTACGTCATGGCGGTGGTGACGCCGGCGGAGCGGCCGGCTGCGGCGAGCATCACCGCGGTGCCGCGCAGCCTGGCCGCGGCCGGCAGCCCGGTGCTCGCGGGGTACCTGCTCGGCCTGACGCCCTTCGGCTGGCCGCTGCTCATCGCCGGCACCATCAAGGGAACGTATGACCTCTTGCTGCTGATGCTGTTCTCCCGGGTGCGTCCGCCTGAGGAGGCGGCACCGCACGCTCGGTGATGGCCCGACCCCGCGCGGCCGGGCGCCGCATGCGGCGCGGTCGGAGCCGGTGCCTGGGGCTCACGCCCCACCCGTACCGGGGACGGCCATCGTGCCCGCGACCTGATGGTCGGGACCGCAGGGCCCTGGTGCCCTTCGGCATGCCCCTCACGACGGTACCGGCCGGCGCTCCCGGAGGGAGCGGGCGAGCGCGCCCCGCGCGCTCGCTCGCAGCCGCGATCTCAGCTCGCTGCGCCCCGCACGTAGACGACGCGCCCCTCGACCACCGTCAGGTCCACCCGGACCTTCGCCAGCTCCTCCGGCGGCACGGTGCGCAGATCCGTCTCCAGCACGGTCAGGTCGGCCAGCTTGCCGGGGGCGATGCTCCCCTTGATGTCTTCCTCGAACGAGGCGTAGGCGCCGTTGTAGGTGTAGGCGCGGATCGCTTCCTCCAGCGTGATGCGTTCCTCGGGCCAGATCTCGACGCCCTCCTCGCTGCGCCGCGTGACCATGGTCTGGATGCCGATCATGGGGTTTGTCGGGTCGACCGGGGCGTCGCTGCTGGCCGGGGCGACGATGCCGCGGTCGAAGAAGGTGCGCATGGCGTAGGCGTAGCGGATGCGGTCCATGCCGAGGTTCTGGACGTACGCCTTGTGGAAGGCCCAGAGGAAGGTCGTGCCCGGCACCGGGATGGCGCCCAGCCGCTGGATGCGGTCGATCAGGTCGGGCCGGAGGATGCTGCAGTGCTCGATGCGGTGCCGGTGATCGGCGCGCGGCTGCTCGGCCAGCGCCTCCTCGTAGGCCATGATGAGCAGCTCGATGGCCGCGTCGCCGATGGCGTGGGCGCAGCACTGGAAGCCGGCGCGGTGGGCCGCCTTCAGCTTCTCCTTCATGAGGGTCGGGTCCTGCATCCACAGCCCGAGGTTGTCGTCCTCCCCCTCGTAGGGTTGTGACATGCGGGCGGTGCGGCCGCCGATGCTGCCGTCCAGGAAGAGCTTGGCCGGGCCGATGCGCAGCCAGGCGTCACCGAAGCCGGTGCGCAGGCCGAGCTCGGTCATCGGCTCCAGCGTCTCGTCGATCATCATCATGAGGTAGGTGCGGACCGGCAGCTCGCCGGCTTGCGCGAGGTCGAGGTAGGCGCGCATCTCCGTGGCGGTGCGGATGCCGGCCTCGGCGAAGCTCGTCACGCCCTCGGTGAGGTACTGGCGCCCCGCCAGGCGGATCGCCTCGGCGATCTGCTCACGCGTCGGCGCCGGGATCGCTTGCCGCACCAGCGCCAGCGCCGCCTCCCGCACGACGCCGGTCGGCTCGCCGTGCGCGTCGCGGTCGATGGTGCCGCCCTCGGGGTCCGGCGTGTGCCGGTCGATGCTGGCGAGGGCCAGGGCGCGGCTATTGGCCACGCCGATGTGCCCGCAGGCGCGGACGACGAGCACGGGGTGGTCCGGCGAGATCGGGTCGAGGTCGTGCCGGGTCGGGTGGCGCTGATCGGCCAGGCGCGCCTGGTCGTAGCCGCGGGCGAGCACCCAGGTGCCCGGCGGGACGCTGCGCACGCGCTCCGCGATCCGTGCCCTGAGATCGGCGATGGTCCGGTTCGGCGGGGTGGCGGCGTTCACCTGCTGGAGGACGAAGCCGACCCACATCGGGTGGCAGTGGGCGTCGTTGAAGCCGGGGGTGATCGTGCGGCCCTTCAGGTCGATCACCTCCACCCCGCGGCCGCGCCACGCCAGCGCGTCCGCGTCGCTCCCGACTGCGACGATGCGCCCGCCGCGGACGGCCACTGCCGTCGCCCCGCTCGGCGTGCCCGACCCGGTCATGACGTGGCCGTTGACAAAGACAATATCGCCGCCGGCGGCCCGGTCGGGTTCGCGCGCGCCCGCACGTTCTCGGTCAGTCGCCATCGTGTCGCCTCCATCTCCGGGGTTGCTCCTCGGTCGCCTACCGTCGCGTGGGCCGATCGCGCCGAGGGGTCCCGATGCGTGCCGCGAAGAAGCCGCCCAGCGCCGTCGAGCCCCGTAGGCTGGGCGAATGACAACACAGCGCTCGGGCGCGGGCAAGTCCCGCGACCTGGCAGGCCGGTGCGCGGTCCAGACCGACGGCGTCGCAAGGCGGTGCACGGAGTGGTCGGGCGGCGTCGGTCCCCCAGCCGATGTCTCGTGGTCATAAATCTGCGGGGCGTCTTGCACATACCCGGCATGTCGGACTCCGGCAGGTAGCTCCTCGCATGGAGGAGCGACGAGATGGGCGAACGCACGATCGAGACAGGTGGCCTCCGGGCGGTCGGGGAGCGGAACCGGCAGTCGGGTAAGGGAGCGCCGCTATGGCTGTCGAACGGGGTCAGGGATCTCTGGTCAGCGCCGTCGTCTGGATGATCCTCCTGAGCATCCTGCTGTTCTGGCTCCCCGCGATCGGTCCGCTGATCGCGGAAATCGTCGCGGGCCGGAAGGCGGGGGATATCGGCACCGCGCTCCTCGCAGCCATCATCCCTGCCATCCTCGCTGGTCTGCTGCTGTTCATCCTCGGGACGGCCTTTGCCTTGCCGGCGGTCGGGGCGATCGCCGGTGCCGGGGTGCTGGTCGTCCTGGTCGTCAACAGCGTGCCCCTCCTGGTCGGCGCGCTGATCGGGGGTGCGCTGGGCAGCTAGCGCTCGGTCCCACCTCCGTTGCCGGATCGCGCCTATGCAACCCGTTGGGCCCGCCATCAGCGCAGGGGCTTCCAGGCGCTCGGGACGTGGAGGGCGAGCGGCTGCTGGATCATGATGCCGAGATAGCCAAGCCCTTCGAATTGGACCGGGCTACAGAGGGGACCGCCGTCGACTGGCACCAGGCCCCCGTCGCGCATGCGGCCGGCGGGCGTCTGCTTCGCCGCCGGGTCGTCCCGGGCTCGGGTTCGGGGGCCGCTCAGCGACGGGAACGGAGCCGGTCGCCTTGACGAACCCGCGTCCTCGGCATCGGTGGCCGGGTGATCGTCCATCCAGAAGCCTTCGCCCGTGCCGCGGTGGACCGGCCGCTCCCCCGGGGAGAAGTCGTTCGAGCCATCCGCTTACCGTCGGCGCCGGTATGGAGGAGCGACGATGCTGGACGCTCCCCTGCTGACTCCCGTTCGACAGAGACGACCATGCACGGCATCGCGCTTGCCCGCGTGGTTCGCCAGCACGTCGGTCAGTGTGGTGTCAAAGCTGGCGCGGCCGAGCAGCCGCAGGATCCCCTCACGGCTGGCGGCGGTACCGCAACGGGCGCGCAGATGAGCGGCCGGCAGCGGACGCGGGAGTCGAATGCGTGGGGTCACCTGTTCGAGCCCTCGTTCCCGCTGGCCTGTTGAATCGCCGATCTCGCGGCGCGGAGAAGATGCCAGTGGGCCGGCGGAGCCGCAGGCGCGGTCGTGTGCGCCACACGTGGGACCGGGTGGCACCGAGGGGGCAACCGGCCCGCCTCCGCACCACCCGGTCGTGGTGACACCGGTGGGCTAGCCCTCGCCGGCGCCGGCTGTGATCGCCCGGCGCCGGCGAAAGCGGATGAACCCCGTGAGCGCCGTCAGCCCCAGCGGGAGGCCGGCCGCTAGCGGCAGCACCCCGCCGGGGTTGATCCGGGTGAAGGGCGCCACGGTCAGGTGGATCCCCGAGCTGGCAACGGGCAGGCTGGTGGCCTCCGCGCCGGACGGCTCGGAGGCCACGACCATGTACACCATGTAGTCGCCCTTGATGATCGTGTTGACGGTCCAGCTATGCTCGGCCGTCTGGCCGGCGGCGAGCGGCTCCATCACCTGCGTCCGCTGCGGCGACCAGTCCTCCAGGTCGACCACCTCTCCCGTGAGGTTGATGATGTTCATCGCCACGATCATTCGGGGGGTGCTTTCCGCGCCGTTGTTGGTCACCCGCGTCGTGAACTCGATGACGTCGCCGGTCCGCGACGTGGCCCATTCCTTGGTCGACCGTGATCTGCACGGCGGTGTCGGTGGCCGCGGAGGCCGCCACAACGCCGGACGCGCCAGGGCGGCGACGAGCCCGGCGGCCACCAGGAGCCCCGCGACCCGGCCCCAACTCGGGCGCAGCCGCGCCCGCACCGCATCGAGGCGCAGCCCGGGGCCGGCATACAGGAACAGGACGCCCAGCATGAGGATGGCGAACGCAACCGGCGCGACGATCCAGGACATCGTCTCATCGAGGGTCCGGTTGTTCACGATAAGCCACGCCAGGAACACGTTCGTGGCCTCGAGCGGGTTCCACCGCTGGAGGAGATCGCCGAACGCCCCGGTATGGGCCTGGCCCGGGAACTGGGTCGGCAGGAGGAGGACCAGGTAGATGATCAGGCTGAGGAAGACGCTGGTCCGGTTCGAGTTGCTCCAGTAGCTCACCAGCATCCCCAGAGCGGTGAAGGCGAGGAGGTTGATGGTCCCCAACAACCCGCCCAAGCGGAGTGCCTGGCTCGCCACCGGACTGTCGCGGACCAGCACGAGGATCGGGGGGCCGACAGGGCATACGCCACGAGCCAGAGGGAGATGGCTGCGAGGAACTTGCCGATAACGATGTCCCGGCGCTTGGTGGGTGTCAGGAGCAGCCCTTCCAGCGTGCCCCGCTCGCGCTCGCCGCTGATGCTGTCGGCGGCGATGACCAGGCCGCTGAAGAGACCGAAGGCGATCGTGAGCCTGAGCATGAGGTAGGCGATCTCTTTGATCGGCATCAGCCGCAGTTCGTTGTTCGTGGCGAGCAGGTAGGCCGTGATGCCCAGCATGATCGCGAACAGGGTGAGGAGGAGCAGGGCCTTGCCGCCGACCCAGAGCTCGGCGAGTTCCCGCTTGAGCACGAGCCACGCCGGGTGCCGGGCAGAACCTGGCGCCACGACTCGTCCGTCGCTGCGATGCCGCGTGCCGCTCATTGGATTGCCTCCTCGGTCAGCTGGAGGAAGACCTCGTACAGCCGGCTGCCCTCGGCCTCGAGCGTCAGGATCGGGATGCTGGCCGCGATGAGCGCCGCCAGGACGCCATTGGTGACGAGATGGACCCGGCCGGGCGCCTCGGGGCTCCCGTTCAGGACCTCCACCTGGAGCCACCCCGTGTCCGGCGCCCGCGCCGTGACCCGCGCGACGTCCGGGTGTGCCTCGAGCACCTGCTGGGCGTCGGCGACGGCGGCGGTGGGCACCCGGATGCGGAGGCCGTTCCCGCGGGCGTGGCCGATGACGTCGGCCACGGAGCCCTTGGCGACCACCTGCCCTAGGCTCAAGATGACGACGTCGTCGCACACGCTCTCGATCTCCGCCAGGAGGTGGCTGCAGAGGACGACGGCGGCGTTGCGCTCGCGCGCGATCTCGCGCACCAGCGCGTGGAGGTCCTGCTGGCCCCGTGGGTCCAGGCCGAGCGTCGGTTCGTCGAGGAAGACGACGGCGGGGTCGTTGACGAGCGCGCGCGATCCCCAGCCGCTGGCGCATGCCGCGGCTGTAGCTGCCGATCAACGACCTGGCGCGCTGCTGCAGCCCAACGACCTCCAGCAGGTTCCACGCCGTGCGCTGGGCCTCGCTCCCGGTCAGCCCATAGTGCTGCCCAAAGTAGGTCAGATACTCGAAGCCTGTCATCTCCTTCGGATACCCCTGGCTCTCCGGCAGGACACCGATCCGCTGGCGGATCCGCTCGGGATAGCGGGAGCTGATCCCCGCGATGGAGAAGTGGCCGCCGTCCGGCTCGAAGATCGTCGTCAGGATGCGAATCGCGGTCGTCTTCCCCGCTCCGTTGGGGCCGAGGAAGCCGAGGACGCGCCCACTCGCCAGGGAGAACGACAGGTCCCGCAGCGCGGGTCTGCCGCCGTAGGACTTCTGCAGATGCTCGGCCTCCAGGATCGGCGTGGGCGCGCCTGGCGCCGGTGCGTGCCGCGCTGCTGCATCGTTGGTTGAGACCATCGACACACCTCCTGCCCGGCTGGTGCGTGCGGGTATCGACCGATCGTTCGACCTGGGCTGGAGTCCCGCTTCTCCTGTACGCGGCGAAGATGAAATCTGGATGAACGGGCCGATGTGACGAGCCGGGGGAGCCCCGCAGCGGCGTCGCCCCGTCTTGGCCGGAAGCCGCTCGTGACCTGCCGCGTCCTCTCCAGGGCCCTGGGCGGGCTACTGGGTCGCCGCGTCCGGCACCGAAGGGGGCGTGCGACCGTACACCGAGGCGCGCGCCTCGAGTTCGAGCGCCTCGGCGCGTATCTGGTCCAGCGCCGCCGGGTCGAGCTGGATGACCTCGACCAGCTCCAGTTCCTCCTTCTGCGGGTCGTTGCCTCGCCAGCCGACCCGCACGTTCCCGACGCCGCGGGCGTAGTACTTCGTTTGGGAGGCGCCGAGCTCCTCGGCCGCGTACTCCTCGATCACGATCACGTCGGTGAAGGTGCCGTGGGGGACGGCGGTTTCGACCCCCACCTCAGCGACGAACCCGCGGTCGGTCTAGGTGATCGGGTCCGGCGCGAAGCCCTGCGAGTAGTCCGGCATATTCAGTTGAGGATTGGCCGGGACCATGATCCCGGCGTGGGCGTCCTCCAGATAGCCCTGGAGCCAGGCGTGGGCGCCGATGAACCCGGTCTCGTCCCACTCTTCCACGTACTGGCCGAAGTGCCAGACGTTGCCGTCCCGATCCTGGGCGAAAAGGGCAAGCTCAGCCTCGATGAGCTGGCCGTCGCTGTAGTCCCGGTCGAACAGGACCCGGGTGCGGATGCCCGCGATCTCCTTGGTCAGGTCAGTGACGGTGACGACGAAGCGATGGGAGATCTGCTCGCCCGCCTCGGTGGTGGTGCCCTCGAGCACGAGCTGGGTGCCCGGCGTGAGTGGCCACCACTCGTTGTCGATGGTCGCCGAGTTCTCGTCGAACAGCGCGGGATCGAAGGGCGCGAGGTCGGGTCCCCGCTCCACGGGTTGGCGCGCCGGGTTGTCCGCGGCGCCCGCGCTGTCGCCGGAGCCGCCGAGCCCTGGAGCAGAGCACGCGGCGAGCAGTACGGCGATGGCCATGACTGCCACGGCCCACGAGAGGCGTCCGGTTGGGCGTGCGCGGTACATGGGTCCCCCTCTCCTGCATGAACTTCCCGCTCGAACAGCCAGCACGGCCGGCGTGCGGCGCCAGCCGATCTGGTTCCACTCTTGACGGAGAAGATTAGGGCGCGGTGAAGCGCACCGCGCCCATGGAGGCTCAGTCGCCCGCGGCGGTGCCCGCGGGGTCCGGCTCGCTCCGGCGTCGCCGCCCCCGTCCGAACCGCAGGTAGAGCGAGGGGACGACGAACAGGTTGAGCAGGGTCGCGGTGATCAGCCCACCCACGACGACCAGGGCCATGGGCTGGATGATCTCGTTGCCGGGGATGTTCCCGGCCACCACCAGCGCCGCCAGGGCCAGCATGGTGGCGAGCGTCGTCATCAGGGAGAGGCCCAGCCGCTCGCGGGCCCCGGGCAGCACCAGCCCAACGCCGAAGGGCTGGCCCTCGACCTGCTCCAGGTGCTGATAGTGGCTCAGGAGCAGGATGCTGTTGCGGGCCACGATGCGGAAGACGGCGAGCAGGCCGAGCAGGGGCCCGAGGGAGATGCTGCCGTCACCGGCGAAGGTGGCCAGCATCCCACCCACCAGGGCGGACGGGAGGATCAGGAACAGCGCCGATGTCAGCCGCCAGCTCCCGACGGCCGCCTGCAGGAGGAGGAAGGCGATCACCGCGGCGCCGATCGAGAAGGCGAGGAGGGTGCGCTGGGCGCTCTGGCGCGCGGCGTACTCGCCGAGGACCTCGGCGCGGTACTCCAGCGGGAATGACCTGTTCTGGATATTCTGCTCGATCTCCTCGGCGACGGAACCGAGGTCGCGCCCGCGGACGTTGGCGGTGACGTCGATGTAGCGCTTGATGCCGTCGTGCTGGATGACGTTGGGCGCCGGCGCCACGCGGATATCCGCCACGTCCGCCAGCCGGACCTGGGCGCCGGAGGGGGTGTCGAGCAGCAGGTTCTCGACGCCGGTCACGCTGTGGCGGAACTCGGGCTTGCCCCAGACCACCACGTCGTAGGCCTTGCCCTGCCAGAAGATGTCACCCACCTCTTCGCCAGCCAGGAGGGTCGCCGCCGCCCGCCGTACGTCGCCCGGCTTGATGCCGTAGCGCTGGGCCGCGGCGAGATCGACCTGGACCTGGAGTTGGGGGACCTCCTCCTGGTGTGCCACCTCGTGCTCTACGACGCCGTCGACGCCCGCCATCAACTCCCGCACCCGGGTCGCCTCGTTCTGCAGGATCTGCGGGTCCTCGCCGTAGACGCGGACCACGAGGTCCCGGGCGGAGCCCGTCTCGAGCTGCCGGAGCCGCTCTTCGAGGTAGATCAATACGTCACGGTAGATCCCGGGGTAGCCATCGACCACCTGGTGGATGGCAGCCAGCGTCTGGTCGTAGTTGGCGTCGGGAGCGATGGTGACCCACAGCTCGCCAGCGTTGATGTTGACCGCGTGATCCGCGTTCACGGCGCGCCCGAAATGGGCGCCGACGGTGCTGACCCCCGGGATGGCCCGCAGTTCGTCGCTGACGCGGGCGGTGATCCGGCTCATCTCCGGCTCGGAGGTGCCGGGGACACCGTCCCAGTGGATCAGCACGTTGCAGTGTTGGAGTGCCGGGAGGCCACCGCGCTGCGGCAGCACGTCCGCCAGGACCGCGAGCACGAGCCCGGCGACCATGGCGAGGGCGACGGCGGCGTAGGCCCCGCGCGGCTGACCGACGAGCCGCGCCAGGGCGGCGCTGTAGCCGCGCTGCAGCCAGCGCACGATCGGGGACTGGCGCCGCTCGAGCGGCGCCGACTGCAGGAGCAGGAAGCTCAGCGCCGGCGTGACGGTCAAGGAGACCAGCAGCGAGGCCAGCAGCGCCAGCGCGTAGGCGAACACGAGCGGGCGGGAGAACTCGCGCGTCAGCCCGCTCAGGAAAAGGAGGGGCGTCGCGGCGACCAGGATGACCACCGTCGCGTAGACGATCGCGCGCTGCACCTCGAGCAGGGCCCCGAGGATAACGGACGCGGGCGACGCGTGCTCCCGCGCTCGCGGTGCTGGCGGAGCCGGCGCATGGCGTGGTCGACGCCGACGATGGCGTCATCGATGACGATCGCCAGCGCACCCGCGAAGCCCGCGATGACCAGCAGGTTGAAGATCGCCCCGCGCAGGTAGAGCACGAGCGCCGCGGCCACCAGCGACACCGCGATCGCGACGGTGCTGATCAGCGTGGCCCGCCAGTTGTACTGGAAGACGAGCAGCAGCAGGACGAGCAGCACCGCGCCGATGAGCAGCTCGATGCCGAGGTTGTGGATCGCCATCTCGATGAAGGACGCGGACCGGAAGATGGTGGTGTCCACCTCGATGCCCGGCAGCCCGGGCTGCATCTCGGCCAGCGCCCTCTCCACGCCGCGCGTCACCTCGAGGGTGTTGGTCTCCGGGAACTTCTCGACGACGAGCAGCAGGCTGTCGCTGACGCTGAACACCGCGTCGCCGATGAGTGGCTGGTGATCCTCCACTACCTCGGCCACGTCACCGATGAGCAGGCCCTCGTTCCCCTCGATCGGAACCTGGGCGAGGTCATCGGCCGCCTTGATGGGGATGAGGTGCTGAATCGACAGCCGCTGGTTCGGGGTGTCGATGAACCCCGCGGTACCGGGCGTCGATGCTTCCAGGTAGGTCAAGGGTGACACCCAGAGCGCGTTCCCCGTGGTCCGGACCGTCTGCTCCAGGGTGACGCCCATGGACCGCAGCCGCTCGGGGTCGACCTGCACCGGGAGCTGCCGCTCCCGGTGGCCCCACTCGGTTACGTTCGCCACACCTGAGACGCCGATCAACCGGGGGATGATGGTCCAGTGTGCGAGCACCGACATCTCGATCGGCGAGAGCTCCTGCGAGGAGAGCCGGATCATCATGACGCGGCTCGTCGACGACAGGGGCTGGAGCATCAGCGGCGGCTTGGACACGTTCGGCAGGGCATGCGCCTGCGTCGGGCGCTCCTGCACCACCTGGCGGGCGCGGAGCGGATCGGTGCCCGGCTCGAAGACGAGGACGACCCGCGACAAGCTCGGGAGCGATTCAGAATGGATGTGATCGAGCCACGCCACCCCGTTGAGCAGGTCCTGCTCCAGGGGGACGGTGATCAACTGCTCCACCTCTTCCGCCGAGAGGCCGAGGGCTTCGGTCTGCACCTCCTCGTACACCGGCGCGAACTCGGGCAAGGTGGCCACTGATCCGCTGGGTAATCGGGTCACGCCGACGAGCAGCAGCGTCGCGGCGAGCACCACGACCAACACCCGCAGTCTCAGACTTGATTCCACGATCCTGCGCATCATCGGCGCTGCCCTCCCTGAACGGTCAATGTCCGGGGTCGACGGCAACACCCAACAACGCGGCCGCACCGGCCGCTCCTGCCGTGGTGCCGGCGGGTGAGCCCTCGGCTTGGAACTGCCAGGTGGCTGGTCACCTGCTCGTCCCGAACCGGTGCCGGGTGACCGCATAGACCAGATACAAGGAGTCTCGCAGGGCGGTGGGGAGGAGTCATGAAGTAGTGTCATGAACGGCGGCAGGCGCGTGGGGCGCAGTGTGGTGGCGCAGACCGCGAACGGACTACGTTCCTGGGCGCACCAGGAGGCGGACCGCGAGGAACGCTTCACTTAGAAGGACAGGGAGGGGAGTCGATCGAGCACGGAAGAGACCGCCCAGGCGAGGTCGTCGCCGCCGGGGACCGGGAGGGCGAGGCCGACGACGCTGAGCACGAAGCGGTAGCCCTGGCCGGACACGGTGGCGATGAAGCGCGGCTGGCGCCAGCTATCGTGCAGCCGGATGCGAAGGTTGCGGATATGCCGGTCAACCACGTTGCTCTCTGGGACGTAGTCGGCACCCCAGATCTCATGCAGGATCTCGTCGCGCGTCGGACGCGCCCGGCGTTGGCGGCGAGCAGATAGAGCAGTCGCTGCTCCAGCCAGGTGAGCTGCGAGTCCTGGCCCTGCACGCGCACGCGCCGGTCGACGAGGTCGATCTCCAGTTCCCCGACGCACAGGGCGGGCACGAACGTGACGGCCTCGGGGTGGGTGCGCCGCAAGATCGCCGCGCCCCGCGCGCTGAGCTCCTCGGGCTCGAAGGGGACGGTGAGGATGTCGTCCACGCCCTGCGCGAAGGCGGCGAGGCGTGTCTCGACGTTGCGCTGGTGGGTGATGGCGATGATGGAGGGGCGATCGATTCCGATGCCCGGCGCACCGAGCCGGTCCAGCAGCTCGGGCTGGGTCCCGTCTACATCGATGACCGCCAGGTGGGGTTGCCAGTGGTTGAGCGCTGCCCAGGTCTCCTCCCGGTTCGCCGCGCGCCGCGTGAGGAATGAGCGGCGCGCGAACGCCAGCTCAATCGAATCCGCGAGCGTGGTCTGATCGGTCACCAGCAGCGCGCGGACGGGACGATGCATCGATGGGAGTTGCGAGACACCAGCCAATGTCTGTCGGCGGGCTTCGAGCTCCTTACGTGGTCACTGGTTCTAACTGATAACGTCATCATAAACGTGGGCCTGTGGGGAATCAACGGATGAGGTGGTTGCAGAGTCGTGAGATGGCCAGGAGTGAACACATGTGTACGGATGTCGCCATCTTCAGGCAGGGCCGCGCCGCCGTCATGAAGGCATCCGGCGCGGGCTGCAGGAGGAGGGCTACGCGGTGGATGTGGCGCCGGATGGCGACGAGGCGCTGGGCTGGCTCGACGTCGCGCCGTACGACCTCGTGGTCCTCGACATCATGCTCCCGAAGATGGACGGCATCGAGGTCTGCCGCCGGATCCGTGCCCGCGGCACGCGCGTCCCGATCCTGATGCTGACGGCGCGGGACGCAGTCGCGGACCGGGTGCGCGGGCTCGACAGCGGTGCCGACGACTACCTGATCAAGCCCTTCGCCTTCGCTGAGCTGGTGGCCCGGCTTCGGGCCCTCGCCCGGCGCGAGCCGGTCGCGCACGGCGCGGTGCTGGAGGTTGGCGACCTCCGCCTCGACACCACGACGCGGCAGGTCTCGCGCCAGGGGGTGCCCATCTCGCTCACGAACAAGGAGTACATGCTCCTCGCGTTCCTGATGCGGCACCGCAACCAGGTCCTGACCCGCACCATGATCGCCGAGCATGTCTGGAACTACGACTTCGACAATGCGAGCAACGTGATCGACGTGCACATCCGCTACCTACGACGGAAGGTCGACGACCCGTTCCCGGTCAAGCTCATCCAGACTGTCCGTGGGGCCGGCTACCGGATCTCCGCTGACGCGGACGGCTAGACGATGCGCATCCCTCAGGCGATCCGCATCCGGCTGACGTTGTGGTACGTCCTGGTCCTGGCGATCATCCTGACGACGTTCAGCGGCGGCGTCTACGTCGCGCTGCGCGAGTCGCTCTACTCCACGCTGGACTCGAACCTCGAGAGCCGTGCCGCCGCGCTCGCGGGCATCGTCGAGATCCGGAATGGGGCACCGAGCCTGCCAGCCCAGGCCGCCGTCCCGGACCGGGACCGCGAGCAGTTCGTGCGGCTGTTCGGGCTCGACGGGCGGCTGATCGTCGACACCAGCCCGGGGGGAGCGGCCCCGGTCGACCCCGAGGCGCTCGCAGCGGCCCGGCGCGGGCGGACCCGCCTGCGGACGACGATGGTTGCCGGCGAGCCGTTCCGCGTGCTGGCGGGGCCGGTCCGCCGGGGCGGCACGATCCACGGCGTCATCGAGGTTGGGCAGGCGTCCGAGGACGTCACCGACACCCTGGGCAACCTGCTGATGATCGTCCTGCTGGCGATCCCGGCCACGCTCGCGCTGGCCAGCCTGGGGGGCGTGTTCCTGGCGCGGCGGGCACTCGCCCCGATCGACCAGCTCACGCGGGTCGCCCAGCAGATCACGGGCGAAGACCTCAGCCGGCGCATCGAGCAGTCGCTCCCGGACGACGAAGTGGGGCGGCTCGGACGGACGTTCAACGCGATGATCGCCTGCCTGGACGAGGCGTTCCGGCGGCAGCGGCAGTTCACCGCGGACGCCTCGCACGAGCTGCGGACGCCCCTGACCGCGATCAAGGGCCAACTCGACGTGGCGCTCGCCCGGCCGCGCAGCCCCGAGGCCTACCGCGAGGTGCTCGAAGCCGTCAATCAGGATGTCGACCGGCTGATCCGCCTGGTGGGCAGCCTGCTGACCCTGGCGCGTGCCGATGGCGGGCAGATCCCGATCCACCACGAGGCGGTGGACCTCCCGCTCCTGGTTACCGGCGGCGTCGACCAGGTGGCGCCGGTCGCTGACCACGCGGGCGTTCGGTTCACGGTCCTACCGGGGCCGGAGGTCACCGTCTGGGCGGACGAAGATCTCCTGCTCCAGCTCATCCTCAACCTGCTGGACAACGCCGTGAAGTACACGCCGAGCGGCGGGCGCGTCACGGTCGGGTGGGAGGTGGTGGACGGGCAGGTGCGGCTATGGGTGCGCGACAGTGGGATTGGGTCTCCCCCGAGCATCTGCCGTTCCTCTTCGACCGCTTCTATCGCGTCGACAAGGCGCGCAGCCGTGCAGGCGGTGGCACCGGGCTCGGACTGGCGATCAGCCGGTGGATCGTGGAGGCGCATGGCGGCGCGATCCACGTCGAGAGTGAGCCCGCCCGTGGCTCGACGTTCAATGTCTGGCTCCCGATCGACGGGCACGCCGTCGAGGGCGCCCTCAGCCCCTAACCCGCTGACGCGGCTGCTCGGGATCCGCGTCCCGGCGCCCGCAATTCCCGGCTAATCCCCATTTAACGCGGATGGACGACGCTGAGAGGGACGGTTCGTGGGACGCCGCTGCGGAGCACGACGAAAGGGGTACCAGCCGATGCGAATAGCTATCACCCTCGCAGCGTTCGCGCTCATCGCGGTGGTGGGCGCGGCCTGGATGGTGGGGTCGCAACGGGTCGCGGACGCCGCCCCGATGCCGACGGTGCCGCTGTCCTGTGCCGACCAGGCCCAGAGCGGGGCCAACGGGACGACCCCCCTTGACGACGTCATCCAGGAGGCGATGGAGCTCGCCTGCGGCGATGATGGCGATGGAGTCTCGGATCACGACCCGCCTGGCGTGTTGGACGACGGCAGGAACCTCCTGCCCCAGGCGGGTATCACGGTCGAGCAGGCCGTGGCCGCGGCCGAAGGGGCCGCCGGCGGGCCCGTCGGCGAGGTTGACCTGGAATACCGGGGCCAGATGCTCGTGTTCGAGGTCGACGCCGGCACCCAGGAGGTGAACATCGACGCGAGCAACGGCGGAGTGGTGAGCGTCACCCCTGACGACTGATGCCCGGGAGCGGGGTGCGCCCGCTTCCGCCCCCAGCGGCGTCGCTGCGCACCCACCAGGCCGGTGACGCCGCAAGCCCGATCGCCTGTCCGCAGCACGCCGCTGAGCGCGGCCGACCACGTGCCAGGCCTACCCGGAGGACGGTCTCCGGGCAGGCCCCCCACGGTTCCAGGGCTGCGCCAGGGTCAGATTGAGGCGGGTCCGCGCGGGCTGGGCCCGTCCACGGAACAGCAGACGCTGTGACCCGAAGATCAGCACCGCTCGGGTGCCGCCGGTGCCCGCACCCACCCCGGAGTACACGGGCGGCGACGGAACCCGGGAACGACGCAGAGACGCTGCGCACGGAAGGATGTCGGTACATGGGAGTGGCTGCCCGGCGTGTGGAAGCCCGAGGTGCGGCGATGACGGCAGCAGAGCGCAATGCGGCGGTGGTGCGCCGCGCAGTCCAGGAGATCTGGAACGACGGGAACGTCGAGGTGGCCGACGCGCTCTTCACCCTCGAGTACGTCAACCACCACGGCCTCATCACGGACCTGGTGCGCGGTCCGGAGGCGATCAAGGTCAGCGTGATCCTGCATCGCACGGCCTTCCCCAGCCTGCACGTGACCGTGGAGGGACTCGTGGCGGACGCAACGGTCGTTGCCTTCCGCTGGACGGCGCGCAGCGCGCCCGCCGCCGAGTCGCCCGGCAGAGCGGCGAGGAGTCCCAAGCGCGCTTGGACGGCGTGACGTTCAGCGTGCTGGAGGGTGGCAAGATCGCCGAGACCTGGACCTACTGGGACTGCAAGGCCGTCCTGGCACCCCTCGCGTCCGCCACTACCTAGAGCGTTTGGCGATCGGTCCCGGGCCGTCCCGGTGGTGGGGGCGGCCCCGGACCGGGGTTTCGGCCGCTGCTCGAGAGCATCCCGGAGGGTGCTATGAAACGCATGCTGGCCGTGATCGGTTCCCTCGTGGCCCTGCTCCTTGGGCTGGTGGGCGCGCGGATGGTACTCACGGCCGCAACCGCCCCGTCGGGCGCCGCGGTCGGCGTAGCCGGCCCGACCGCCGCAATCACCCCGCCCAAAGCGACCACGCTGTTGGCCACGGGCGCGCCTGCCACGCCCGGCTCACTCGTCACGGCTCCCGGGGCACCGGTGCTGGTCGGGGCTGGAGACACCGCTGACTGCGGTGAGCCGCACGACGAGGCGTCGGCGGCGCTGCTCGACGGCATCGCGGGCACCGTGTTCACCACCGGCGACAACGCCTATCAGGACGGGTCCGCCGCCGAGTTCGCCGAGTGCTACGGGCCGTCCTGGGGTCGCCACCGAGACCGCACCCGGCCCGCGCCGGGCAACCACGACTACCGGACTCGGGACGGCGCGGCCTACTACGACTACTTCGGCGCGGCCGCAGGCGACCCGGGCAAGGGCTACTACAGCTACGATCTGGGCACGTGGCACATCGTGGTCATCAACAGCAACTGCGGCGATGTCGGCTGCGACGAGGGCTCCGCCCAGGAGCAGTGGCTGCGAGCCGACCTCGCCCAGCACCCGGCGACCTGCACGCTGGCCTACTGGCACCATCCGCGCTTCAGCTCGGGCAAGCACGGTAGTCAGTCCAAGATGCAGGCGATCTGGGAGGCGCTCTACGACGCGGGGGCCGATGTCGTGCTGACCGGCCACGACCACAACTACCAGCGGTTCGCGCCGCTGAATGCCCGCGGCGAGGTCGACCCCGAGCAGGGCATTCGCCAGTTCGTGGTGGGCACGGGCGGCAAGAACCTCTACCAGATCGATGAGCCGCTCGCCACAACGGAGGTCTACAACGACGACACCTTCGGCGTGCTCAGGCTGACGCTGCACGAGCGCAGCTACGACTGGGAGTTCATCCCCGTCGCCGGTGGAACGTTCTCCGACTCCGGCAGCGCCGAGTGCCATCCCTGACACCGACGACCTGATCCCACGGGCCCGGCCGGGGTCGGCCGGCGATCCGGGCTTGGGCGCCGCGCGCGACGGCGCCGGGTGGGCTGCGCTATGCTTTCGTCCGTGCCGCCGGGCGCGGCCGGCACGCGCGAGGGATTGGGCTTGGATCGCTCGGGCGGGGAGAGCGCATGCGTATCCTCCGTGACGTGGCAGCGTCGGAGATCCTGTACTATCGCATCGGTGGGACGGTGCGCTACCTGCTGGAGGCTCGCGACCGCGAGGACCTCTGCCGGGCGATCGAGTTCGTCGAGCAGCAGCGGCCGGATCGGGTCCTCGTCGTCGGCCTGGGATCCAACCTCATCTTCCCGGACGGCTACTTCGATGGGGTGGTGATCCAGGTGGCGCGTGCCGACGGCGGCTCGCTGCGCCACCTGGGCGACGGCCGGGTCCAGGCCTACGGCGGCGAGGTGCTGGACCGGGTGGTCCGCTTCGCCTTCGACGCGGGCCTGGTCGGTCTGGAGTGGGCCGGGGGCCTCCCCGGCACGCTCGGCGCCGGGGTGCGGGGCAACGTCGGCGCGTTCGGCGGTGAGATGACCGACTGCCTGGAGCGGGCCGAGGTCGTGGCGATCGGGGACGGGGGCGTCGTCCGCGAGCTCGCCCACGATGCGCTCCAGTTCTCCTATCGCGACAGCCTGATCAAGCGGGCCGGGAACCTGATCGTGCTCTCGGCGACCCTGGCGCTCGAGCCCGCCAGCCCCGAGCGTGTGGCTGAGGCGCGGCGCACCTACGCGGCGAACGTGAACTACCGGCTCAGCCGCCACCCGATCGAGTTCCCGAACTGCGGCTCGGTGTTCAAGAACATTCACCGCCGCGAGCAGGTCGAGCGGGTCCTGACGGTGTGGCCCGACATCGAGGCACGGGTGCGGGACGACTGGCACGGCAAGGTCTCGATGGGCTACGTCATCAACCGGCTCGGGTTCGCCGGCTACCAGGTCGGACAGGCCCGCGTCTCCGAGAAGCACAACAACTTCATCGTGAATCTCGGCGGCGCGCGCGCGGCCGACGTGCGGGCGATCATCGCCCGGATTCAGGAGGCGGTGCACGCCACGTTCGGGTTCGTCCCGGAGGTGGAGATCGAGATCGTCGCCTGATCCCTGGTGCGGGTGTGTCCCGGCACGCCGCCCGCGTGGCGCGCCGCGCGCCGTGCTGGTGGCGCGCCGGCACGCCACAGGGCACCCGGCCGCCTAGACCGGGTTCGCCTCGATCAGCGCCTCGCAGAAGCGCACGAAGTTGGCGAGCTGACTCTCGACCAGCTCCCGGCCGAACTCGGGTGACGCCTTGGTCGCGTCGCCGAGGGCGCCGTTGCGGGTGATCTCGTCAAAACGGTAGGGGATGCTGACGCGGTACTGCTGTGCGGTGCGGCGGAACTCCTGCGCCAGCGGCGTCAGGTCCCCCGGCGCCAGGGCGTCGTGCTTGACCACGTCCGGGACGAGCTCCATCGCGGTGGAGACCTCGACCTCGCAGGCGTGCCCGGTGATCTCAGACTGCACGTAGCGCTTGGCGATCTCGGGGTCGGCGAAGTCGAAGTAGGAGCAGGCACCGACGAAGGGCACGTCCAGCTCCTCGCGCGCGCGGACGGCGGCGATGTTCATCGCGGCGACGTTGCCGCCGTGGCCGTTGACGATGAGGAAGCGCTCGAAGCCGTGGTGGTGGAGCGAGGCGATGATCTCGACCAGCACCTGGATGAAGGTCTCCGTCGACAGCGTGATGGTGCCGGGGAAGTTCATGTGGTGGAACGACACGCCCCACGGCACCGGCGGCGCCACGGCGACGCGCGGGGACAGCCGCGCCGACGCGCGGCGGCAGAACTCCGTCGACGCGGCGATGTCCATCTTGACCGCCAGGTTCGGCCCGTGCTGCTCATTCGAGCCGACCGGGATGAGGACGAGCTGGACCTGGTCGCGGATCTCCCGGATCTCCGGCCACGACAGGTCGGCTAACAGCAGGCCACCGGTATCAGCGGACATGAGTGTCCCTCCTCGTGGTGCGCGCACCCGCGTGCTACCCGGCGCGCCGGATCTCCTGGATCGCGCTGACCAGCCGGTCGATGTCCTCCTCGGTATTGTAGAAGCCGGTCGAGACGCGGCACCAGGCTGGGCTCCCAAGGTGCCGGATGATAACGCCGTACTCCGCGAGGCGCTCAACGAGTTGCGGCGCCTCGATGCCCTCCACCGTGAACGAGACGAGGCCGGCCATGCACTCGCGCGGCGTGATCACGTTGATCCCGTCGACGGCCGCGAGGCGATTCCAGGCGTAGCGGCCCAGTTCGGCGATCCGCGCGTAGGCCCAGGCGAGTCCCACCGTGTCGAGGATGAACTCGACGCTGGTCGCCAGCCCGAGGGTCAACGGGGCGTTGATGCCCCCCACCTCGTAGCGCTGCGCGCCGTCGGCCGGGATGAAGTACCCGCCGTGGTGATCCATCGGGCCCCCCATCGACGCGTAGCCGACCACGGTCGGGTTGATCAGATCGAGCGCCTCGTCGGAGACGTAGACGCCCCCGGTGCCCTCCGGGCCGCAGAGCCACTTCTGCCCGGGGAAGGCGTAGACGTCGACGCCCGTCTCGGGCAGGTTGACCGGGACGGAGCCGGCGGACTGCGCGGCGTCAACCACCACCAGGACGTGGTGCCGATGGGCCATCTCGACGATGTCGGCCAGGGGCAGCACGGCGCCCGTCCCCCAGGTCAGGTGGGAGATGACGATCATGCGCGTTCGCGGCGTGACCAGGCGCTCAATCCGTCCCACCACGTCGCCGCTGCCGTCGCCCAGGCGGGCCAGGCGGACCGTGACGCCGAAGCGCCGGGCGACGTTGTAGGCCGGAAGCTGCCCACCCGGGTGCTCCAGATCGGAGATGATGAGCTCGTCGCCGGGCCGCCAGTTGAGCCCGAGGATGCCGATGTTCATCCCGTCGGTCGTGTGCCGGGTCAGCGCGATGTTGCGCGGCGAGCAGCCGAAGAGGCGGGCGAGCGCGGCGCGGGCCCGCGCCTTGGTCTCGCGGGCGCGGAGGTAGCCTTCGGCGCGGATGCGACCGGCTTCGAGCTCCTCTTGCTGATAGGCCCGCATCGCCTCGATCGTCGCGCGCGGGAGCGGGCCGAAGGTGCCGGTGTTGAGATAGGCGCACGCGCGGGTTGCCGGCATCTCCTCGCGGATCATGGCGCTGCGCGCCTGGCTGTCGACCGCACTCACGTGATCGCCTCCCTACTATTCGTGATGCGTTCTGCGCTCTGCGTACCCGATCGCGCGTCGGCCGTGATGTGCCTTCCAGCACGTGGCGGAGGCGCGACGGAACGCGCGGTACTGCCGGGTCCCGCACGCGCCGACCGGCGCGGGGGCGAGCAGAGGCTGCCTGCGCACTATAGGGGCGTAGCGCAGCGGGTGTCAACCGGAGCATGCGCGGGGCGAGTCACCCATCGTCGTCCGCGATCAAGAGGATGCGAGACGGAACAGCATGTATGGAGCAGAGATGAACGTTGACAGAATGCCCCAGGCGACCGCCGCGTGGCGGGTGCGGGGTGCATCGGCACCGGCCGTTGCGGGGCAGGGCGTCGGTGCTGCCCATCGGGGCCAGCGGTATGCGCGGTTGAACCCACCCACGTCGTATGCTATGCTGGCTCTGACGGATGCCAGGGGTGCGCGTGGCGCTGAGAGTGTGGGGACCACCCCACCAACCCTCCGAACCTGATCTGGGTAATACCAGCGAAGGGACGGCACCGGGCAAGACAGCTCACCGACCGCACCGCCGCTCCGTTGGGCCGGCGGTTTTTTCGTTCCCCCCGGTCGCCCTCAGCGGTGCTTTGGATCCCGGCACGTGACGCGATAACGGAAGGAGCGGCAGTGGCGACCAACCCGCACGTCCCCCCCAAGGCCCTGACGATCGCCGGGTCCGACTCCGGCGGCGGAGCGGGTATCCAGGCGGATCTCAAGACGTTCGCCGCCCTCGGCGTCTACGGGTCGAGCGTCATCACCGCCATCACCGCGCAGAACACGGTCGGCGTCACCGCCGTGCATGAGATCCCGGCCGATGTCGTGGCGGCCCAGTTGGACGCCGTCATGGACGACATCGGCGCCGCGGCGGCCAAGACCGGGATGCTCTCGTCGGCGGAGATCGTCCGGGCAGTGGTCGACGGCGTGCGCCGCCATCGGATCGAGCGCCTGGTCGTCGATCCGGTGATGGTCGCGAAGAGCGGCGATCGGCTGCTGCGGGAGGACGCGGTCGCCGCGGTCCGGGACAGCCTCCTCCCCGTCGCCTACGTCGTGACGCCGAATCTGCCGGAGGCGGAGGTGCTGACCGGTCGGTCGATCCGGTCACTGGCGGACATGGAGGAGGCGGCGCGGACGATCGCCGCGCTCGGCGCGAAGATCGTGGTCGTCAAGGGCGGGCACCTCGAGGGCGACGCGATCGACGTCGTCTACGACGGGCAGAGCGTCGAGCGGCTGCGGAGCCCCCGGGTGGATACGCCCCATACGCACGGCACGGGCTGCACCTTCTCGGCCGCCATCGCGGCGCGGCTCGCGGCGGGGGTCTCACCGCTGACGGCCGTGGCTGAGGCGAAGGAGTACGTCTACCAGGCGCTGCTCGCCGCCTATCCGGTGGGGGCGGGGCACTCGCCGGTCAACCATTTCTATGCGCTGTGGCGCTCGCCGGGCGCACCGGCCGCCAAGGAGGTGGAGTAATGCAGCAGGCCGACGCGCGCGTCGTGGACGCGCCTCTGTCCATCGCGGGCAAGACCTTCCGGTCGCGGCTCATCCTGGGCACCGGGAAGTACCGCAACTCGGAAGAGATGCAGGCCGCCATCGAGGCGTCCGGGTGCGAGATGATCACCGTTGCGCTGCGGCGCATCGACTTCGACGATCCCAAGAGCCGCAGCATCCTGGAGGACATCGACTGGAGCCGGTACACCATTCTGCCCAACACCGCCGGATGCCAGACGGCCGAGGAGGCGATCCGGGTGGCGCGGCTGGCTCGCTCGATGGGGCTGTCCGACTGGATCAAGCTGGAGGTCATCCCCGATCCCAAGTATCTCCTCCCGGACCCGATCGGCACGCTGGAGGCGGCGCGGGTCCTGGTCGACGAGGGATTCGTCGTGCTGCCCTACATCAACGCCGACCCGGTCCTGGCCAAGCGGCTCGAGGAGGTCGGCACGGCCACCGTGATGCCGCTGGCCTCACCGATCGGCTCGGGTCAGGGATTGCCCGACTACCGGCAGATCCAGATCATCATCGAGCAGGCCAACGTGCCGGTGATCGTGGATGCCGGGATCGGGGCGCCGTCGGACGCGGCGCTGGCGATGGAGCTTGGGGCGGATGCGTGCCTGATCAACACCGCCATCGCGCAGGCGAAGAACCCGGCCGCGATGGCGCGCGCGATGCGCCTCGGCATCGAGGCCGGCCGGCTGGCCTACCTGGCGGGCCGCATCCCGAAGAAGCCCTACGCCACGGCCAGCAGCCCGCTCGAGGGGGTGGTGCGCTGACGTGATGGATCGGCGTGCGCAGCTCGTCCGGCGGCTGCCCGACGCGCTGCGGCTCTACGTCCTGACCGATCGGAGACTCGCGCGCGGGCGGGACGAGGCGCGCATCGTCGCCGAGGCGATCGCCGGTGGCGCGACGGCGATCCAGCTCCGCTGGAAGACGGGGCCGCTGAGCGAGGCCCTGCGCGTCGGGCGCGAGGTGCAGGCGGTGTGCCGTGCCGCCGGGGTCCCGTTCATCGTCAACGACCGGGTGGACCTGGCGCTCGTGCTCGAGGCGGACGGCGTGCATGTCGGGGTCGACGATCTCCCGGTCGCGGCGACCCGCGCGCTGGTCGGTGCGCGGATGATCGTCGGCTACTCACCGCCGACGCTGGAGGCGGCGCTCGCGGCGGAGCGCGAGGGCGCGGACTACCTCGGGGTCGGGCCGATCTACGGCACCGGCACCAAGGCAGACGCCGGGGCGCCCGTCGGGGTCGAGCACCTGGCGCGGATCGTCCAGGCGGTGCGTATCCCGGTCGTCGGGATCGGCGGCATCACCGCAGCCAACGCCGGGCCGGTCGTGGCGGCCGGGGCGGTCGGAGTGGCGGTGATCTCGGCGGTCGTCGCGGCGGACGACGTGGCGGCCGCGGCCCGCGCCATCCGGGCGGCGGTCGACGCCGCGCGGGAGCACCGGGCATGAGCCATCGGGCGATCCCCCGCCTGCACCTGATCAGCGATCGGCGGCAGTGCCCGCTCGACCGCTTCCCGTCCGTCGCGCGGGCCGCGATCGCGGCAGGGTTCGATGCGGTCCACCTGCGCGCGAAGGACCTCCCCGCCGGTGAGCTGCTCGCGGCGGCGCGCGCCCTTACCCGGTCGGTCGGCGACGCCGCGGCGGTGGTCGTCAATGACCGGGTCGATGTGGCCCTCATCGCCGGGGCCACCGGCGTACAGCTCGGGGAGGCGGCGCTCAGCCCGCGCGATGTCCGCGCGCTCGCGGGGGAGCGGCTGCTGATCGGCCGGTCGGTCCACGATCCGGCGGGGGCGGCGCAGGCCGCGGCAGAGGGGGCCGACTTCGTCATCGCCGGGCACGTCTACCCGACGGGGAGCAAGCCGGGCCAGGCGGCGCGCGGGCTGGCCTTCCTCGCAACGGTGGCGGCTGCCTCGCCGGTTCCGGTGATCGCCGTGGGGGGGATCACCCCGGACCGGGTGCCGGAGGTGCTTGCCGCCGGAGCCTACGGCGTGGCGGTCATCTCGGGCGTGCTGGCGGCGCCCGACC
>JASBVL010000106.1 GCA_029961075.1 Sphaerobacter sp. | reverse complement strand
GCGCGACGATGGTGACCTTCCGCCCGGAGGAGACGCCGGAAGGGATCAAGGCCCCGCGCCTGCTCGACGCCGGTCAGAACCCGCCCGACGGCGTGGTCGTCTTCTACGCGCTCAAGGAGCCGCCGGAAGGCGAGGTGACGCTCACCTTCCTCGACGCCGAGGGACGCGAGATCCGCACCTTCTCCAGCAAGGCGCCCGAGCGCCCGCAGAACGGTGCCGACGACGAGAAGAAGGAGCCGCGGGTGCCGGCCCGGGCCGGGCTCAACCGCTTCGTCTGGGACCTGCGCTACCCCGCGCCGGAGCGCGTTGAAGGCTACGCCACCCCCGAGGCCACCGCGCCCGGACCGCTCGCGCCGCCGGGCCGCTACCAGGTGCGCCTCACGGTGGGCGACCGGAGCTGGACCGAGTGGTTCGAGGTCGTCAAGGATCCGCGCGTCACGGCGACGCAAGAAGACTTCGACGCCCAGTTTGCGCTGCTCGTCCAGATCCGCGACAAGCTGTCGCAGACGCACGCGGCGGTCAACCGCATCCGGCGGATCAAGCGGCAGCTCGAGGAGTGGGAGCGGCGCGCCGAAGGGCTGCCGGCGCACCCGGAGGTGCGGCAGCGCGCGCAGGCCGTGACCGACGCGCTGACGGCGATCGAAGAGGACCTGATCCAGGTCAAGGCGAAGGTCCGCGAGGACGCGCTGAACTACCCGCTGAAGCTCAACGCCAAGCTCGGCTCGCTGATGGCGGTCGTCGCCAGTGCCGATGCGCGCCCGACGCGCCAGGCGGTGGAGGTGTTCGCCGAGCTCGCGCGACAGGTCGACGCCTGCCTCGCCCGGCTGGACGAGACGGTGCAGCGCGACGTCGAGGGCTTCGGCGCCCTGCTGCGCGAGGTGGGGGTGCCGCTCGTCGCCGTCTAGGCAGGCAGGCGGGGACCGTCGCGTCGCCCGCCGACCGGTGCGTCGACCGTGGTGGCGTGCCACGGTCGGCGCCCGCGCCGGGCCCCGCGGTACAATGACCCCGTGCAGCGTCACCGTGCGCGCTCGCCGGGAGCAGGTCGCCCCTGGTGGGCGCGGCAGTGCCCAGGACACGCCCCGCCGCGCCGCAGGCGCCGGCCGGGCTCAGAGCCGCGTGCCCGCGTTACAATCGCGTATCAGTTTCCGCGTGTAGATGGCAAAACAGAGGGCCAACCCGGTATCGTACGAGTCGTACTCAGATACCGGCGCTGCCCGAACGCCGGTTCGAGGAGATGGTCATGCGCAAGAACTTGGTCCTCGTGGCCGACGACGATGCGCCGATCCTGCGCTTGGTGCGCACGAAGCTGCAGGCCGACGGCTATGCCGTGGTGACCGCCATGAACGGGCGCGAGGCGGTTGAGGTCTTCGAGCAGGAGCGCCCCGACATCGTCATCCTGGACCTGATGATGCCGGTCATGGATGGCTTCGAAGCCATGCAGCGCATCCGGCAGATGGCGAACACCCCCATCATCATGCTCACCGCGCGGTCCAGCCAGGCCGACAAGATCCGCGGCCTGGACCTCGGCGCCGACGACTATGTCACCAAGCCGTTCAGCCCGGATGAGCTGTCCGCCCGCGTGGCCGCCGTGCTCCGGCGCACCAAAGGCACGGTTGCCCCGGCCAATCAGGTGCTCAAGTACGACCGCGTGACCATCGATCTCGCCAATCGGCGGGTCATCGTCGACGGACGCGAGGTGCGGCTGAGCCGCACCGAGTGGGAGCTGCTCTACCAGCTCGCGAGCAATGCGGGCCGGGTGATGCTCCACAGCGAACTGCTCACCCGCATCTGGGGCCCGGAGTTCCGCGACGAGACCTACTACCTGCGCACCTGGGTGAGCCGCCTGCGGGCCAAGCTCGAGGACGACCGCGAGAATCCGACGCTGATCACGACATTCCCGGGCATGGGGTACCGCTTGGAGGCACCACGCGAGGCGGGCTAGATGCCACGGCACACGCCAGCTCCACTCCTCGCCGCGTTGGAGGCGGCGCTCGATGCGCCCATCCGCACACTCGACGACCTGCCAGCGGCGCTCCAGCGCCTGGCCCGCCATGCGCTGGAGCACCAGGCCGCGGCCGTCGCATCCTTCACCGCGGATGGGCAGCGCTATCTCGCGAGTCGCGCGGTCCACGACCGCAGCGCGATCCTCGTCCTCGGACCCTACCGCCGCCACGACGACCCGCCCACGGGGACGCCCGTGCTGGACGCGGCGGCGGAGGCCCGTGCCCGGCGCGCGCTGGAGTTGGCGGTGCATGACCTCAGCCAGGTCGCAGTGGCGGAGCGCCAGCGGCGCGCGCTCGCCAGCCAGCTCGACCTGATCAGCAGTGCGGCCATCGCCATCACGGCTGAGCGCGATGTGGAGACGGTGCTCCACCGCATCGTCGACCTGGCCCGCGAGGTGGTCGGCGCGCGCTACGCCGCCCTGGGCATCAAGGACGAGCACGGCGCCGCCCTGAGGTTCCTCTTCTCCGGCATGAGCGCGGAGGAACAGGCACGGTTCGCGGAGGACCCCCACGGCCGCGGTCTCCCTGCGCTGCTCCTGCGCGAGGGCAAGACGATTCGCCTCGCCGATCTGCGCAGCCACCCGGCGTCGGTCGGTTTCCCCGAGGGCCACCCGGAGATGCGCAGCTTCCTTGGCGTGCCGGTGACCTCCCGGGGGCGCATCCTTGGCAACCTCTATCTCACCGACAAGGAGACCGCCGGTGAGTTCACCGACGAGGATGTCCGGCTGGTGGAGCTCCTTGCCCGCTACGCTGGCGTCGCCATCGAGAACGCCGGGCTGTACCAGCGTGCCGAGGGCCAGCAGGCGCGCCTCCAGGCCATCATCGACCAGCTCCCGGAGGCCATCCTGCTCCTCGAACCGGATCCCGACCGGGTGACCCTGGTCAATACCCAGGCCGCTCGCCTCCTCGGCTGGGAGATCCATCCGCCCATCCCGCTCGACGCCTTCCTCGAGGCCAACGCCCGCTATCAAGCCGACGAGGTTCCCCTGGCGCCATCCGACGTGCCGGTCGTGCGCGCCCTCCGCTACGGGGAGACGACCCGGCGCGAGGTGCGCATCCAGCGCCCGGATGGCGCGACCATCACGACCCTGGTCAACGCCGCGCCCCTCCGTGATCCCAACGGGCGCATCACCGCGGCCATCGCCGTCTTCCAGGACATCACGGCGCTCAAGGACGCCGAGCAGCTCAAGGACGACTTCCTGGCCCTCGTCTCCCACGAGCTGCGCACGCCGATGACGACCATCCAGGGGGGCGCGTTGCTCCTGCTCCAGAGCGGCGAGCAACTCGACGCGGAGACGCGGCGGATGATCCTCACCGACATCGCGGGCGAGAGCCGCCGCCTCGCCGGGCTGGTCGAGAACATGGTCCAGCTCGCCAACATCCGCGCCGGGCGCTTCGGCCTCGACTCGGAGCCGATCCACGTCCGCACGCTGATCGAGCGCGCCGTCGCGGCGCTGCGAGACTCGGCGCCACAGCACACCTTCGAGGTCGGCGTCGAGCCCGATCTCCTGGCCCTGGGCGATCCCAGCCGCATCGATCAGGTCATCCACAACGTGCTGCACAACGCCATCAAGTACGCCCCGGGCGCGACGCCGATCGAGATCCGTGCCGCCCGGGACAACGGGATGGTGGTCATCTCGGTCCGCGACCACGGCCCGGGCATCGACGAGGACGATCTCCCCTTCGTGTTCAGCCGCTTCGAGCGGGGACGGCAGGTGGTGCTGCGGCATACCTCGGGACTCGGGCTCGGCCTCTACCTCGCCAAGCACCTCATCGAGGCCCACGGCGGTCAGATCTGGATCGAGCGCCCCCCTGACGGGGGCACCTGCATCCACTTCACCATCCCCGCGATCACCGACGATCGCTAATCCCCCGCGCGCTCGGGCACCCGACGTGCCACCCCTCGGGCGCCGATCGTGCGGTGTATCCACTTCCCACTTCCCCCGGGATTGCTTAGAATGCCGTCACCCAAGCAGTGGGCTCAGCGAAGGGCGAGAGGTTATGGTGAGATCGATCGATCATATCGACCGGGCGATCATTGCTTGCCTTCAGCAGGACAGCAGGACGCCGAGTGCTGAGATCGCGCGCAAGGTGGGTGTGGCAGAGCGCACCGTCCGCGCGCGCATCGATCGCCTGGTCAATGACCAGGTCTTGCGCTTGGTGGGTGTGCTCAACCCGAAGGCCCTCGGGTTCGAGGTCACGGCAGACGTCTTCCTCGAGGTGGAGCTGGGCCGCGTCCAGGAGGTCGCCGAGACGGTGGCCGCGCTGGACGAAGTCGGCTACGTCGGCCTCACGACCGGCGATCGCGACATCAGCCTCCAGTTGTTTGCACCGTCGGTCGATGCGCTCTACGATTTCGTCACCGAGAAGCTCAACCGAACCCCCGGGGTGTTGCGCGCCAAGACCTTCGTGATCCCCCGCGTCGTCAAGTCGATCTACCAGTGGGAACTGCCGGAGCGCCTGCCGTTGGAAGCGCGCCCGGGTCAGCACGTGCCGCCGGGTCACGACCGCCGCCGCGGCTGAGCACGTCCGGCCGGGTGATCCGGCCGCACTCAGAGCCGCACTCAGAAAGGAAGGACAGTCCCTTGCCCGGACGAAGCGAGGCGCATGAGCGCCTGCTCCGGCGTGCCGCGACCGTGCTCGGCGGGTGCCTGGGGAGCTTCCGGCTTCCCGACGATGTGGCGATCGTGCTGGCCCGCGGCGCGGGGAGCCACGTCTACGACGTGGATGGGCGCGAGTACATCGACTATCTCCTGGGCTCCGGGCCGCTCCTGATCGGGCACGCCCACCCGGCGGTGGTGGCGGCGGTCCAACGCCAAGCGGCGCTCGGCTCGACCTTCTACACCCTCAACGAGCCGATCGTGGAGCTCGCCGAGCGGTTGATCGAGGCGATCCCCTGCGCCGAGCAGGTGAAGCTCGTCAGCACCGGGACCGAGGCGACGCTCCACGCCCTGCGCATCGCGCGTGCCTATACCGGCAAGCCCGCGGTGCTCAAGTTCGAAGGCGGGTTCCACGGCGTCAACGACTACGCGCTCATGAGCGCGCTCGCCGCGCGCCCGACCGACTACCCCACGCCGATCCCCGACTCTGCCGGCATCCCATCAGCGGTCGAAGCCGATGTCCTGGTCGCCCGCTGGAACGACCCGGACCTGCTCGACGCGCTGGTCGCCACCCACGCCGACCGCCTGGCCGCGGTGATCTGTGAGCCGCTGCAGCGCGCGCTCGTGCCCGCGCCCGGCTTCCTCCGCACCCTGCGCGAGGTGACCGAGCGCTACGGCGTGCTCCTCATCTTCGACGAGATCGTCACCGGTTTCCGGCTCGCCTACGGCGGGGCCCAGGAGCGCTACGGCGTCGTCCCGGACCTCGCCACCTACGGCAAGGCCATCGGCGGCGGCTACCCGCTCGCGGCGATCGCGGGGCGGGCGGAGATCATGGCGGTGGCCGACCCAACGCGCCGCGGCCGGGCGCCGCTGGCGCACCTCGGCGGCACGTTCAACGGGAATCCCATCGGGGCGGTGGCGGGCCTGGCCACCCTCGAGGTGCTGCGACAGCCCGGGAGCTACGAGCGCCTCTACGCGGTCACCGAGCGCCTGACGTCAGGGCTGCGCGCGCTGGCAGCGGAGCGCGGCATCCCGCTCACCATCAGCGGCGACGGGCCGCTCTTCCAGGTCTTCTTCACCGATCAACCCGTGGCCGACTATCCCGGCGTGCTCGCCAGCGATCGGGCCCGAGCGCGCGCGTTCGGCCTGGCGTGCCTCGCTCGCGGCCTGTTCGTGAACCCGGGCGAGAAGTTCTACGTGTCGCTGGCGCACACTGACGCGGACGTGGAGCGCACGCTGGCGATCTTCGCCGACGCCCTCGACGCCGTCGCGTGAGGCGGCGCGCCGGCGCGCCGGCCGGGGCCCCGCCTGGCGCACCCGCGGGGCCGCCTACCGGGCGCGGTGCGCGTCGAGCGCCGCGCCAATCAACTCGCGGAGCGCTCGCAGGCGCGGCGCCAGCGTGCGCCGCTCCCGCTCCGCCAGCCCGGCATCGGCGAGTTGCGCCAGCGACAGCGCCAGCGCCTGGATCTGGGCGACGAGGATATCGCCATCCGGCGCAGGCGCCGACGCCCGCTCGACCGCGTCGCGGATGTAGGCGGCGCCGTCCCCGGTGGGCGCGGCCTCGTCGAGGACCCGGGCCAGGGCCGCGGCAACCGCCGACGGTCCGGCCGCTCGCGCGGGGCGACGCTCGACCACCTCGCGCATCGCCCGCAGGCGGTCGAGGAGGGCCGGTGGCTCCATCGCCGCGAACTCCGGATCGTCACGGATCGCCCGCGCCAGGCGCTGCGCCTCGGCCTGACCGAGTCCCTCGTCGACGATCAGCCGTGCCAGGGCCGCCTGCGCGCTCGGGGCCAGCCCCTGCAGCACCCGGCTCTGCTTCTCCGACAGCCGGCCGGCGCGGATATCCTCGCGCACGGCGTCGGGCAACTTCTCAGTCCCCAGGAGCTGGAACAGGCGGCTCCGCTTGATGCCGACCGCTTCGGCCACCCGCTCCCAGGAGACATCCCCCATCTGCGCCTTCAGTGCGCGGAGCGCCGCCGCCCGGTCCACCGCGTTCAGGTCTTCGCGGACGACGTTCTCCATGAGCTGCTGCAGCAGCCGCCGCTCCTCCGGCACGTCGCGCACGATCGCCGGGATAGCGGTCAACCCGGCCATCTGGGCGGCGCGCCAGCGGCGCTCGCCGTGGACGATCACATAGCGGTCGCGGTCCGCGTCGTAGCGCACCGCGATCGGCTGGAGCACGCCCTCCCGGGTGATCGACGCCGCCAGCTCCTCCAGCCGCTCCTGATCGAAGGTGCGGCGCGGCTGGTGCGGGTCCGGCTCGATGCGATCGAGGCGGATCTCTTTGGCCGTGACCAGATCGCGGACGCCGACGGCTCGCGGCGAGGTGTCTTGGAACAGGGCATCGACCGTGAAGCGCCGCCGGCGCGCCGCCGGGCGATCGGCCACGCTGCGAGCAGGCTCAGACATGCGCCAGGCTCCCCACACGCGTCTCCAGGATGCTCGCCACCTCGCGGTAGGCCGCCGAGAGCGGCGATCGCGGCATGTACTGGAGGATCGAGGTGTGCTCGGCGATCGACTCCGCCCCCTTGACCGACAGGGGGATGATCGGCAGAAGCGGGAGATCGGGGAACTGCTCCCGCAGGGTGTCGAGCATGTCGGCCGCTAGCCGGGACGAGTGATGTACCTTGGTCGGCAGGAAGCCGAGCACCTCCAGCTTCGGGTTCAGCCGCCGAATCCGGTTGATCGTCTCGAACAGCCGCCGCAGCACCATCAGCGACAAGGGATGCGGCTCGATCGGCACCACCAGCGCGTCCGCCGCGACCAGGATATTGATGCTGAGGATGTTCAACGCGGGGGGGCTGTCGATCAGCACGTAGTCGTAGGGGAGGGAGTCGGCCGCGCGCAGCTTCTCGTCGAGGCGGCGCTCGCGCTCCAGGACGTTGAGCAACTCGAGCTCCGCCGCGGCCAGGTCCGGGTGGCTCGGGATCAGATCGAGACCCGCGATGCGGCTCGGCAGGATCGCCTCGCCCACCGGCAGGTCCTCGTCGGAGAGGAGATCGTAGATCGAGAGCGCCAGCGCGCCCACATCGACGCCCAGCGCCATAGTGAGGCTGGCCTGTGGGTCGAGGTCGATGGCCAGCACCCGGCGCCCCCGTTCCGCCAGCGCCGCGCCGACATTGAGCGTGCTGGTCGTCTTGGCGGTCCCACCCTTCTGGTTGAAGAAGGCGATGATCGGCGGCATTCTGGTTGTCCCCCTGTCAGCCGATGTACGTACATTGGCCTCCTCATCATAGCAGAGCCACCCGCCCCAGTCTAGCGCGACCGTGCCACGCAGGCACCGGCGGTGCACAGAGAAGAGCCCCGGGCCACGACGTGTCTCGTGGCCCGGGTCCTCCATGGCGTCACGTACGGCATCACAGCCGATCACCTATCCAGCCGCGGCGAGGTCTCCCTCAGGGCACAGGATCTCACCCAGCGACTGGCCCGCCACCCAGGCGCCCAGCCGGATGACGGCCGCACCGGCGGCGCGGCGGACGCCGCCCGCGCGCCGAGCCTCCAGCGCCTCGCGAACCCGCCGTCGCTCCTCCGCCTCGCGCAGCCAGCGCTGCTGCCGCTCGGCGGCCATCCGCTCACGAACGAAGTAGTCCAACTGCTGCATGGGGTCGTCTTGCCCTCTCTGACGCCGGTGCCATGGCCGGCGTCCATCGCTTCTCGATGCGGGTCTTCCCGCTCCGCTTCGCCGTGGGCTCCGATCGAGCCGCGGCGCTACACCATCGCGTCGGCCCTCCTTCCGGGGAAACAAAAACCCGGATCGAGCGAGTCGATCCGGGCTGCCAGAGCCAGGGACCGCGGCGCGTCACCTGACGTGCCTCCAGCGCAGCCGGATCGGGGGCCGAATGGCGAGGTATGGGGTGAGCCAGTTGACCTGCACCATTGGTCACTCCTTCCGGCTGCCTCACGCCCCGGGCACACCTGTTCCCGGGGAGCTCTGCCATCCTAGCAGTGGCCCGCGCCCGCCTACTACTGTCCGGCGGGCCGCCGCACGCCTGTCCGACTGGCCAGGACGCACCACGACCGCTGGCCGCCGCCCGCGCGCGGGAGCGCCACCCGGCGGGCGGGCACACCGTCCGGCGCGACACGCGCCTGCCGGCCGCAGCCGCTGGAGCTGATCACGGCCACCGAGGCGACGCTCCGCGTCAAGCCTCCACCATGCGCTTCTGCCAGCCGCGAAGCTGCCGGCTCAGCCCGAGGAGCAGGACGCCGAAGATGATCGCGTAGATGCCGATGAGCCAGAGGACGGCCAGCGCCCCGGAACCCGGGTTGAACACGAGGAGCAAGCCGAAGATCACCGACACGATGCCGGTCAGCCCCATGAGGAACGCTTCCCCGCCGCGGTCACGGAACTGAATGGCAGCGGCGAGCTCGAACACGCCTGTCACGATCGCCCAGGCAGCGATCAGGTACAGCAGCACCAGCGCGGTCAGGCCGGGCCACGCGAACACCGCGATCGCAGCCAGGATCCCGAGCACGCCCTCCAGCGCCAGCGGCCACCACCGGGCGTCGCGCTGCGTGGCCTCGATCGCCGCGGCGATGGCGAAGACACCGTCGATGAGAACATAGATGCCGAAGAGCGCGATCAGGAAGGCCAGCGTCGGCCCGGGCCACACCAGCGCGGCCAGGCCGAAGAGAATGGCGGCAATGCCCCGAATCATCACCGCCCACCACCGTTTTGCCAGCAGCCCCATAGCAGCCCCCTTCCGTTGGTGCGGTGCGGACAGCGCCCCGCGCCGTCACCCACCCCGCCATCGCGGCTCACCCGGCCCGCAGAGGACTGCGGCGGGCCGTTCTGTTGGTTACGAGCGCCGACGGCCCCGCCCGCTGCGCTTCGGCTTCTGGCGGGGCGGCTCCTGCGTCCTGTCCTCCAGGTCCGCACTCGCCTCCGCCTCGTCGACGTACTCGATGCGGTAGCTCCCGGCGCGCACCGCATGGATGGCCTGCAGGGTGTCGAACACCTCGAAGGTCAACTCGTCGAACTCCATGTCGCCCTGGTAGTAGTCGAACAGCGCTTTGCGCAGCTCGTCCGCCAGCGTGCCGACGATCTGCTCCTCATCCGCGGCCGCCTCGCTGAGCAGCCGATCTTCCTCGTCGCTCACGGCGCCTCCCTCCTCTGCTTCGCCACGCTTGGTCGGGATTGGTCAAGCAGCATGGGTGCCACCGGCAGAGGGTGCGGCGACGGCCTCAGCGGCCGTGACGGGGACCCGCCCATCCGATCCCGCCTGCCATGCGTTATGCCTAGGGTGACCTAGTGGCGCACGGAGACGGCGATGGAAGACCCGCAGCCCGGCGGCAGACACGGACTGACCATCCGGCGCGGCTCCGCGCTTGGCAGTGTCCTGATCGTCCTCGGCGTCGCGCTCCTCGGCGCGGCGCTGAGCGCGGCCGCTGCCGGGCCCCGCGGCCCGGCGAGCCGCGCCGCGCACCTCACACCCCCACCCCACCGGGTCGCCACTCCTGCTGGCCCGCCCGCGCCGCCGGCCATCGAGGCGCGGCCCTCGCCTCCACCCCGGCCCACTCCCACCGCGAGCGCGCCAGCCGGGACGCCGTCACCTGCGGCGTCCGCGCCCACGCCGACACCGGCACCGACCCCGGTGCGCAAGCCACCCGCGACCCGGCTCCGGATGCCGTCGATCGGCGTGGACACGCCGGTCGTCGAGGTCGACTACGACCTGGTGACCATCGAGGGTGTGCCGGTGATGCAGTGGCAGGTCGCGGACTACGCGGCCGGGCACCACCGCACCTCAGCCAACCCTGGCGAGGACGGGAACATCGTCATCAGCGGCCACGACGACTGGCGCGGCGAGGTGTTCCGTGATCTGCCACACCTCGCCCTCGGCGACCCCATCATCCTCGTCACCCCCGAGGGCGAGCACCGCTACGCCGTGGCCGAGCTCGTCTACCGTAAGGACACCGGCGCCCCGCTGGCCGAGCGCCTCGCCACCGGCCAGTTCCTGTCCCCGATGCCCGAGGAGCGCGTCACGCTGGTCACCTGCTGGCCGTACGGCATCGACGACCACCGCCTCATCGTCATCGCCAAACCCGCACGGCCGTAGCCCGCGGCAGCGCCGCGGGCCGCACCCACCCGTTCGACCGCACGCCAGCAAACACGTACAATCTCGACCTGGGAGACGGAACCGGCGGGAGTTCGCGCCGGATCGAGAAGGAGTGCCCGTGTCCCTCACGCTGCCCTACCAACTGGCCGGCCGCTACCGGTTGACGGCCCGCATCGGCGCCGGGAGCTTCGCCGAGACCTACCTGGCTACCGACACCACCCTCGGCCGGCAGGTGGCCGTCAAGGTGCTGCGCGAGCAGTACGCCAGCGACGCCCGCGTCGCGGCTCGTTTCGAGCGCGAGGCGCGCGCGGCCGCATCCGTGTCGCACCCCAACATCGTGGATGTCTACGACACGGGGCGCGACGGCGACATCCTCTACATCGTGATGGAGTGGGTGGACGGCACCGATCTGAAGGACTATATCCGTCGTCGCGGCCCACTCCCGGTGCCCGAGGCGACGCGGCTCATCCGCGAGATCCTGCGCGGGTTGGGGGCCATCCATCGGGCCGGCATCATCCACCGCGACGTCAAGTCCCAGAACGTGCTCATTGCCCAGTCCGGCACCGCCAAGCTCACCGACTTCGGCGTCGCGCGCGGCGTGCTCGACACCGGGCTGACCGATACCGGCATGGCGTTGGGCACGGCTGCCTACATGGCCCCGGAGCAGGCAACGGGCACGACCCTCACCCCGGCCGCCGACATCTACGCTGCCGGGGTCATCCTGTTTGAGATGCTGACCGGGCGTCTCCCGTTCCCGGGCGACAACCCGGTGCAGGTCATGTATCAGCACGTCAATGAGCCGCCGCCGCGCCCGCGCTCGCTCCGCCCCGACATCCCACCCGCGCTGGAGATGGTGGTGCTCCGGGCGTTGGCCAAGGATCCGCGCGATCGGTTCCAGTCGGCCCAGGAGATGGAGGCGGCGCTGGACCGGACCCCGAGCCCGGAGGAGGCGACCCGCATCCTGGCCGCGGCGGCGCCGCCGCCCGGTGCTGCGGCCGCGACGCGGGTGATGCCGCATGCCGGGGCGCGGGTAGTCCAACCGCCCGGGCCGACCTCGATTCCGCGCCGCCGCGCGGCGTCCGCGCCGGAGCCCGGAACGACCTGGCCGCTGGTGCTGCTGGCCGGGATCTTGATCCTGCTCGGCATCGGCGGCATCGCGCTGCTCGCCATGCGCGACGGGAACGGCAGCCCGGCCGCGACGCCGACCCCGCAGCTCCCCGTGGTGGCCAGCCCGGAGCCGACTCCCACGGAGCAGCCGACGCCGACGCCAACCCCGGCGCCACCGCCCACCCCCACGCCGGCACCCACGCCCACGCCGGTGCCCAGCCCGACCGCGACGCCGACGGAGGAGCCGACCCCGACCCCGATCCCGACCCCGACCGAGCAGCCGACGCCCGCTCCGTCACCAGATGAGCCGGTCGGGACGCCCGCACCCGAGGCGCTCGCGCGCTCGCTGACCGTGGGCGCCCGGGCCGTGCGCATCAAGGGCACCGACTTCGATGGGGCGCTCGAGCCCGGCGAGTCGTCGAACCGTCTGGGCAACGTCCCGAAGGATGCCGTCTTCCTCTTCGGCGGCCAGAGCCGCTACCACACCGCCACCGCATCGTTCGATGCCAAGGAGTCGAATCGCCCCGTCATCGTGCTCCAACTCACCGGGTCCGACGACCTGGTGGAGCCCAAGGCACCGCTCCGGATCACACTCAACGGCCGGCTGGTGTGGGACGGCGCCAACCCGCTGGCCAACGGCCAGAGCGGCGCCGCGTACTGGATCATCCAGGACCGCTCGGTGCTCCAGCCCGGAAAGAACACCCTGGTCATCGCGAACGCCTCCCCGACGGGCGACGTGCCGCAGGCACCTTGGATCCTGCTCGAGCAGGTGACGGTGTACTACTGAGCCACCCAGGGGGCGCCAGGCTGTGGCACACTGAGCGGCGAATCGATCGAAGGAGAAGGACCGGCGTGTTCCACTTCACCATCGGGATGGACCCAACCATCGCCCAGATCGGACCCTTCGTGCTCGCCTGGCACGGGCTGTTGACCGCGGTGGCCATCTTCGTGGCGGTCGCGGTCATCCACCGAGAGTTCGGGCGGCGCGGCCTGTCGCTACAGCGGTTCGACGGCCTCGCCTTCTGGACCATCGTCGGCGGGATCTTCGGCGCGCGCCTGCTCTATGTCATCGACCACGCCGGCTACTTCATCGACCACCCGCGCGAGGCCCTGGCGATCCAGGAGGGGGGCCTGGCGATCTACGGCGCGGTCATCGGCGGCTTCTTCTCCGTCTTGCTCCTCACCCGGCTGTACGGCTACCCCTTCGGCCGCGTCGTCGACGCCATCGCGCCAGGGCTGCTGCTGGCGCAGGCGATCGGGCGCATCGGCTGCCTCATCAACGGCGATGCCTGGGGTGCGCCGACCTCGGGCCCCTTCGCGGTGACCTACACCCACCCGGACGCGCTGCTGCCGGGCGACCTGCTCGGCGTCCCCACCCACCCCTACCCGATCTACGACCTGCTCATGAACCTGGCCGTCCTGGGCGTCGTACTCTGGCTCGGCCAGCGCCGCCTCCCGGCAGGCGCGACCTTCGCCGCGTTCGCGGCGCTGTACGCCGTCGGGCGGTTCTGCATCAGCTACGTCCGCCAGGAGAACGTCTGGTTCTGGGGCCTGCAGGAGGCGCAGGTGGTCTCGATCGCGGTCCTGGGGACCGCGCTCGTGGCGCTCGCCATCCTGCTGCGCCAGCGGCAGCCGCGCAGCGAGTCCCTCGCGGCGGATTAGGCGCCGACGTCAGAGGTCAACCGTCACACGTCACACGTCATGCGTGGGGCGTGGGACGTACTCCGTACTGCGTACTGCGTATTCCGTATTGTGCCCTCCGGAGTGCGTCTTCCGTGTTCCGTCCCCCTCACCCCCGGCGCCTCTCACCACGCGGGGGAGAGGGGAGAAGCACAGAACACGCAATACGCTATACGCAATACGCAATACGGAGTACGCAACACGAAACACGCATCACGCATCACGGTTGACGCATGACGTATGACGCGTGACGCTCGCCTACTCCTCGTAGCGGCGGAAGACGGCGACCGCGTTCTGCCCGCCGAAGCCGAAGGCGTTGGCGATGGCGACGTTCAGCTTGGCCGGCCGCGCCGTGTGGGGGACGTAGTCGAGGTCGCAGAGCGGGTCCGGCTCGTCCAGGTTGATTGTCGGCGGGATCATGTTGTCGCGAATGGCCAGCGCGCAGACGACGCCCGACACGGCGCCCGCCGCACCCACCAGGTGCCCGATCATGCTCTTGGGCGAGCTGACAGGGATGCGGTAGGCAGCCTCGCCGAAGACCGCCTTGATCGCCTCGGTCTCGGCCACGTCGTTGAGCGGCGTGCTGGTGCCGTGGGCGCAGATGTAGTTGACCTCTTCCGGCGACAACCCGGCCGATGCTAGCGCCTGCCGCATCGCCCGCACCGCCCCAGCGCCACCGGGTAGCGGAGCGCTGATGTGGAAGGCGTCCGCCGTGACCGCGCCGCCGGCCAGCTCGCAGTAGATGCGCGCATCGCGGCGCCGTGCGTGCTCTTCGGTTTCCAACACCAGGACGCCCGCGCCCTCACCGAAGACGAAGCCATCCCGATCCTTGTCGAAGGGGCGGCTCGCCTTCTCCGGCTCGTCGTTGCGCTTGGACAGGGCGCCCATGTTGCCGAAGGCCGCCACGGCCACCGGGTCCATGCCTGCCTCGGTGCCCCCGGCGATCATGACGTCGACCTCGCCCAGCCGCAGCATCCGGAGCGCGTCGACGAAGGCCTGGGTCCCGGCCGCGCAGGCCGCGACCGACGCCAGCACCGGGCCGGTGATGCCGTAGGTGATGGAGACCTGGCAGGCGCCCATGTTCGGGGCGAACATCGGGATGAAGAAGGGGCTGACGCGCTTCGGGCCCCGCTCGTGGTAGACCAGCACCTCCCGCGTCAGCGTCTGGATGCCGCCGCCGCCGGTGTTGAGCATGACCCCGATGCGGTCGCGGTTCGAGTCATCGATCGTGAGCCCGGCGTCCCGCAGGGCCTCGCCGGCCGCCGCCACCGCGAACTGGGCGAAGCGGTCCATCCGGCGGGCGGCCTTGAAGTCCATATGGTCCTTCGGGTCGAACCCCTTCACCTCCGCGGCGATCTGGACCTCCAGGTCGCTGGGGTCGAACGCGGTGATCCGGGCGACGCCGGACACGCCAGCCACGAGGTTGCGCCAGAATTCGGGATAGCCGATCCCGATCGGCGTGACCGCCCCCAACCCGGTGACGACGACACGATGCACCCTGATTGCCTCCCGATTTCCCGTTGCCTAGCCGGAGATCCCAAAGTCCTTGGCGCTCATCACCTCGACGTCGTGGCGGATGCGCCGGATCAGCCCACCCAGGACCTGCCCGGGCCCGATCTCCAGGAAGGCAGACGCGCCGTCATTGGCCATCTCCCGCACCGAGTTGGTCCACTGGACCGGCCGGACCACGTGCGCCGCGATCTCCTTCCGGATGTCCTCCACCGTCGTCAGGATGCGGCCGGAGATATTCGCCACAACCGGCACCTGCGGCTCCCGGAGCGGGATCTTGCTCAGCAAGTCGCTGAGCTGCTGGGCAGCGCGCTCCATCAGGGGCGAATGGGAGGCGATCGAGATGTCCAGCCGCACCACCCGGCGCGCGCCGGCCCGGCGTGCCAGCTCCATGGCACGATCGAGCGCGGCGTTCTCTCCGGAGAGGACGGACTGGCCGGGGCAGTTGTCGTTGGCCACCACGACCGTCCCCAGCGGGCTCGCCTCGGCGCAGATCTCCTCCAGCGTGTCGCGGTCCAGCCCGACCACCGCCGCCATCCCACCGGGCTGCAGATCGCCGCACTCCTTCATCAGGCGACCGCGCTCGCGCACCAGCCGCAGCGCGTCCGCGAAGTCGAGGACACCGGCTGCCACCAGTGCCGTGAACTCACCCAGACTGTGTCCGGCGACGAACGAGGGGACGATGTTATGTCCCAGGGCACGCCACCGCTCCCGAAGGGCTTCCAGGTAGGCCAGGCTCACCGTCAGGATCGCGGGCTGAGCGTTGATGGTGTCGCCCAGGTCCTCGGCCGGGCCATGGAAGCAGAGCGAGGACAGGGAGAAGCCCAGGATCTCGTCGGCCTGCTCGAAGACCCGTCGGGCGGCGGCCGACTTCTCGTACAGCGCTTTCCCCATCCCGACATACTGGCTGCCCTGCCCGGGGAACACGAACGCGATTCGCTTGGAGATCAGCTTCCCGAGATCCTTCACCCGGCCCACCCCTTGTCGCGCCCTCCCTGCCGTCCAGCCGGCGGCTCACCGCCACGCCATGCTTGGCGTATCATACCATGCGCGCGTGATTGTCCGGACACTCGCGCCGTCAGCGCAGACCGATCGGGGAGAAATCAGTGCCGTGGTCGTAGACATCCACCCCCTCGCGGCGCTTGAGGAAGTTGACCACCACATAGGTCAGCGGCGTCACGGCCGCCTCGTACGCTGACTTCACCAGCCAGGCGGTCACCATCACGGTGAGCAACTCCCCGGCGGGCAGCGTGCCCACGAAGGCGATCGTGACGAACACGACCGAATCCGCCCCCTGCCCGATGAGCGTCGAACTGATCGTGCGCACCCACAGCCACCGGCCGCGCGTCAGCAGCTTCAGCTTCGCCAGCACCACCGCGTTGAGGAACTCCCCGACCAGGTACGCCGCGAACGACGCGGCCAGGAGCCGCGGCGTGTAGCCCAGGATGCGCTCGTAGGCTTCCTGGCCGTCCCACGACGGGGCCGGCGGCAGCACCTGGGTGACCGCAACCGCGACCACCGCGATCAGGTTGCACACGAACCCGAGCCAGATGACCAGCCGGGCACGGCGGAAACCGTAGACCTCCGTCAGGACGTCGCCAAAGATATAGCTGAGGGGAAAGAGGGTGACCGTCCCGGCCGGCACGACGAGCCCGCCGATAGCGACCAGCTTCACCGCGACGATATTCGCGGTGATGAGCGACATCACGAACAGCGCCGTGATCGCGACGAAGAGCCCGCTGTAGCCGTGTTCTTCCCGCTTGACCGCCACCGCTTCCCCGCTCCGTCACCAGGGCTGGCCACAGGCTGGCCGCCCCCGCGGGGGCGGCCAGCGCATGGGGACAATCGCCCGCCCCGGCCGCGGCGCTCAGGCGCCATCCGCCGCCGCGGCCGGGGCGGCCGACGGCACCGGCGGCGCGCCGAGGATCTCCATGATCTTCTCCTGGTCGATCGTCTCCTCGACGATAAGCGCCTCGGCCAGGGCGTCCAACTGGTCGCGATGCCGGGACAGCAGGTCCTGGGCGCGATCCATCGCGTCGCGGAGCAGCCGCTGGACCGCGGCATCGGCCCGCTCCAGGGTCGCGTCAGCCACGTCGCGGTCCTGCATGATCTCGCGGCCGAGGAACACGTGCTGCTCACCCATGCCGAGGAAGACCGGCCCGATCTCCTCGCTCATGCCCCACAGCCCGACCATGCGCCGCGCCAGCAGCGTCGCCTCCTTCAGGTCGTTCTGCGCGCCGGTAGTCATCTCGTTGAACACCAGTTGCTCGGCCGCGCGCCCGCCCATCATCACCGTCAGGCGCGCCAGAAGGTAGGCACGGCTGAAGTTGAACCGATCCTCGTCCGGCGCCTGGATCGTCACGCCGAGCGACTGCCCGCGCGGGACAATGCTGATCTTGCGCAGCGGGTCGGTGCCCGGCGAGAAGTGGGCGGCGACGGCGTGGCCCGCCTCGTGATAGGCGACCACCCGCTTTTCATGCTCGCCCATGATCATGGCCCGCTCGGTGCCGAGCACGATCTTGTCGAGCGCCTCGTCGAAGTCCTCCCGCTCGACCACTTTCTTGTTCTTCCGCGCGGCCATCAGCGCCGCCTCGTTGACCAGGTTGGCGAGGTCCGCCCCCGAGAAGCCGGGGGTCATGGCCGCGATGCCCGCCAGGTCGACGTCCGGCTGCACCGGGATGCCGCGCGAGTGGATGCGCAGGATCGCCTCGCGCCCGCGCCGGTCCGGCAGCCCGACGGTCACCTGCCGGTCGAAGCGACCGGGGCGGAGCAAGGCCGGGTCGAGCACGTCCGGGCGGTTGGTCGCGGCGATGACGATGACGTCCTGATGGGCCTCAAACCCATCCATCTCCACCAGCAACTGGTTAAGCGTTTGCTCCCGCTCGTCGTTGCCGCCGCCGAGGCCGGCGAACCGCTGCCGCCCGACCGCATCCAACTCGTCGACGAACATGATCGATGGGGCCGCGGCCTTGGCCCGCTCGAACAGGTCGCGCACCCGGCTGGCGCCGACGCCGACGAACATCTCCACGAACTCGGACGCGCTTACGCTGAAAAACGGCACGCCCGCCTCGCCGGCCACCGCGCGCGCCAGCAGGGTCTTCCCGGTCCCCGGGGGCCCCACGAGCAGGATGCCTCTGGGCAGCCGCGCCCCGATGGCGTGGTACTTCATCGGATTGCGGAGGAAGTCGACCACCTCCGACAGCTCGGCCTTCGCCTCCTCCTCGCCGGCCACGTCCGCGAACGTCACCCGCGGGCGCTCGGCGTCGTAGACGCGCGCGCGGGAGCGGCCGAAGCTGAACACGTTCTGCTGGCCGCGCGACATGCTCCGCCCCAGGTAGACCATCAGGCCAATGAAGAGGAAGAGGGGCACGATGGTCGCGAGCAGGCTGGGCCAGAGCGACCCGCCGGCCTGCTGCACGGAGATGGTGACGTTGTGCTCCTCCAGCAGCGGCACCAGCTCGGGTTGGCTGTTCTCCGGGATCGTGGTCTGGAACTGAGTCCCGGTGCGGACCTCCCCCGCAGTGACGCCGGGCGGGAGCGGCTCCCCCGGGTCGAGCACCTGGTTGCCCGCCACGCGCAGCTCGCTCCGGAAGGTTCCGGTGACCTTCTGGCCCTGGAGCGTCACGCTCTCGACGTTGCCCGCCACGACCTGCTCAGTGAAGGCGGAGTACGGGATGCTCAGGCGTGCCCCGGTCGACGGCCAGAAGAAGACGTAGATGTTCCACAGCGCCAGGGCGATCAGCGCCACCCAGAGGATTGAAGTCGGAAAGCGCGACCGACCCTGGGTCGGCGGGCGGGGCCCCCCCTGGCCGGGCGGCCCGTCGCGGTTGGTGGGTTCTCTCATACGATTGGCACGCCTTCCTGGATGCGAACAATGTTGCCGCTGTCACCGGACGGTCCCGCAGGCGCCCGACGCAGTGGACCGCGGTACCGCATCGGAATCGCACCTCCGGTGCCAGCCAGTGAGTCAATTCTACCCTGCAGGGGCGACCGTGTCGGCCAGGCGCGGACGGACCACGCGACCCGCGCCCGCGCGGCCCCGCCCGCACCCGCCGAACCGCACGAGGCAGCCGCTGGTGGACGGCTGCCTCGCACGTGAGGAGGAGATGAGTCTGGTGTGCATCCTTAACCCCGGCGCGACCGGTCCGCCTTGGGCGGTGCCACCGGTTGTCTCTATTCTGACCCCAACGCCGCGATTTGTCTACCCCGTGCGCGGTGATCGAGGACACCGGCCGGCGTCGCCTCCGTGACGCCCGCCGTGACCCACCTCGTGACCGTACTGGCACGATCGCTCGCGAGCGGCGATCATTACCCCCAGGGCCGAGCAGCGTCGCCCGGGCCCGCGACACGGATCCACCGGGGCGCACGGGCAGGGGAAGGTGAGGAGAGCGGCATGGTGCTGGGAGAAGCGTTCCACCGGCGGGCGGCCAAGCTGCTGAGCGAGCGACTCGCCGCGCTCGGCAAGCACGCTGCCCTACTCTTCGATCCGGCCAACATCCGGTACATCAGCGGCCTGCCCGTGGCGCCGACGGACCGGCCGCTGGCCGCCTGCGTCTGGGCCAATGGCAACGCTGCCCTGTTCGTGCCGCAGTTGGAGGCCGAGCGCCTGGCCAGCGGCTGGATCCGCGACATCCGCTGGTACGCCGAGTACCCAGCCGCCGAGGAGTCGCCGGTCCGCTGGATGGCGCGCGAGGCCGGCGGCCCGCTCGTCGTCGATGCCGGCGCCAGCGCCGCGGCGTGGCGCAGCATCCTGGAAGAGGTCGAGGAGGCCGAGCACCAGGACCTCGTCGCCGAGCAGCGCATGATCAAGTCTCCGGCTGAGATCGCGCTGATCGAGCGCGCGGCCGAGTACGCCGACCTCGCGCTGGAGCGGGCCTTCGCCCGCCTGACCACGGGGAGTACCGAGCGGGACGTGGTGGCCGAGATCGTCAGCACCGTCGATGGTTTCATGCGGCAGGAGCTGGGCGACGACTACGACGCTCCCGGTCCGGCGATCACCGGCTCGGTCCAGAGCGGCACCCGCACCGCGCTGCCCAGCGCCCCGACCAGCGGCCGGCCCCTCGCCCGCGGCGACTGCGTCATCGTCGAGTTCACCGCCAACGTCGGCGGCTACCACGCGCAGGCGGGCTGCACCTTCTTCGTCGGCGACCCCCTGCGCGATGTCGTCCACTGGGTCGAGTCCGCGATGCATGCGCAGGCCGCGGCCCTGGAGGCGATGAGCGTCGGCGCGACTGCCGAGTCGATCGACCTCGCCGCGCGGAAGACCCTGGAGCGGCTGGGCCTCGGGGCCAACATCCGCCACCGCACAGGCCACGGCATCGGCCTGGCCGTGCGTGAAGCACCCTGGCTGACCCGCTCGCAGACCACGCCGCTCGAGGCCGGCATGGTGCTGGTGGCCCGCCCCGGCATCTACATCTCCGGTCGGATCGGCGCGCGGAACACCCGTACGGTCGTCATCGAGCCGGACGGCCCCCGCGTGCTCAATCCGCGGATTGACCGCTGGGATAAGATGGAGGCGCGGCTGAAGGAGTTCTGAGACCCGCAGCGTCCCGCGCGCAGCCGCCGGCACGGGAGCGGGATCGGCCCGGATGGGAGCAAAGCGTGAACGAGCGGATCGGCGTCTTCGTCGCGTGGCCGTACGCCAACGGCGACCTGCACCTGGGGCACGTGGCAGGTGTCTACCTCCCGGCAGACATCTTCGCACGCTATCACCGCCTGCGCGGCAACCACGTGCTCATGGTGAGCGGCAGCGACGCCCACGGCACGCCGATCACCGTGTCCGCTGAGCGCGCCGGCGTCTCCCCCCGCGCGTTCTTCGAGCAGTACCACCACCGCTTCCTGGAGAGCTTCATCGGGCTGGGCATCAGCTTCGACCTCTTCACCCATACCGATACGGAGAACCACGCGGCGGTCTCGCAGGACATCTTCCGCACGCTCTACGAGCGCGGGCACATCCACACCGAGGCCATGGCCCAGCTCTATTGCGAGACGGACCAGCGGTTCCTGCCGGATCGTTATGTCGAGGGCACCTGCCCCTACTGCGGCTACCCCGACGCCCGGGGTGACCAGTGCGACAACTGCGGCCGGACGCTCGACGCGACCGAGCTGATCAATCCCCGCTGCAAGCTCTGCGGCAATCGCCCGGTGGTGCGCGAGACCGAGCACTTCTTCTTCGACCTGCCCGACTTCGAGCCGCGCCTGCTCGACTACATCCGCCAGCAGCAGCACTGGCGCCCGAACGTCCAGCGCTTCGTCGAGAACTACCTCCGCGGCGGGCTGAAGTCCCGCCCGGTGACGCGCGACATCGAGTGGGGCATCCCGGTGCCGATCCCGGGCTACGAGCACAAGGTGATGTACGTCTGGTTCGAAGCCGTGATCGGCTACCTCTCGGCCAGCATCGAGGCCGCCCGCAACCGGGGCGACGCCACCGCCTGGGAGGCCTGGTGGCGCGACCCGGCCGCGCGCGGCTACTACTTCATCGGCAAGGACAATATCCCGTTCCACGCCATCATCTGGCCGGCCGAGCTGATGGGCTACGACGAGCGGCTCAATCTCCCCTACGACATCCCCGCCGCGGAGTTCCTCAACCTGGAGGGGCGGCAGTTCAGCACGAGCCGCAACTGGGCGGTCTGGCTGCCGGACTATCTGGAGCGCTACGCGCCGGACCCCCTGCGCTACTACCTCACCGCCATCGCGCCGGAGACCGGCGACAGCGAGTTCACCTGGCGCGGCTACGTCGAGCGGAACAACAACGAGCTGGTGGCGGCCTGGGGCAACCTGGTCAACCGGGTGATCAGTTTCGCCGTGCGCCACTGGGACGGCCGGGTGCCGCAGCCCGGTGCGCTCGATGCCCGGGACAACGAGCTGCTCGACCGGATCGCGGCCGGCTTCGACACGGTCGGCACGCTCTTCGGCAAGGCCGAGGCCCGCGCCGCGCTGCGCGAGACGATGGGGCTGGCGCGCGAGGTCAACCGCTACCTCGACGACAAGGGACCCTGGTTCCAGATCAAGCAGGATCGGGACGCGGCGGCGACCACGATCTTCGTCGCCCTGCGCGCCATCGACTCGCTGGCGACGCTGTTCGCCCCGGTGCTCCCCTTCACCAGCGCCGAGGTCAAGCGCTTCCTCGGGCAGCCGGAGCCGCTCTTCGGCGACCTGGTCATTGAGCAGTTCACCGAGGTGGAGCGCAGCCACGAGGCGCTGGTCTATCGGCCGCTGCCCACCGAGGGCACCGTCGACCGCTGGCAGCCGAGCGAACTGGCACCCGGCCAGCCGCTGGCGCGGCCGCGCGTGCTGTTCCAGAAGCTCGATGAGCGCGTCGCCGAGGCGGAGCGCGCCCGCCTGCTCGCCGCGAGCGGCGCGGCCACGGCCGCCGGGGAGTCCGACCTGCGCGCCGAGTGACGGCGGGTTCAGCCCACCTGTCATGGCCCTGCGATGAGCGCTTTCCCACCTCAGCTTCCTGCCTTCAGCTACGCGAGCACTCGGCATCGAAGCCGGTGAGCCAGGTGACCGACCAGTAATGGTGGTCTGGATCGTCTTCGCGCTCGCCTGTTTCGCGGCGAGTGACGCGCACGACCGGTACGCGACACCAGCCCGGAGAACGCCGGTCCCCTGAAAGCTCCATATTCAGAACTCAAACGCGGAACTGGCTCATGATCTAGACCCAGGCAATACGCGGGTCTACAGTCCTTGGCCGGACGGGCTCTTGGGAGAATTAGACACGTATTCATGATTCAGCCCATCTTGACATGCAGGACGAATGGTGGTATCATTGCTTATATTACGGACAAGCTAGGATCTATGCGGAGGTTCTGTGCCGAGTTGCCCTACTCGACTGTTGGTTCTCCAACGCCCAAGAGTTCGACAGGGTTCGTGACGTGCAGGAGCGGAGGGGACGTTTGGAGAGGATCCGAGAGCGTCGAGGAAGCCTCGGGCTATACGGGTCACGGAGACTCCGCCTCATCCTCATCTTGACACTCGTCTTGGCAACTCCCCTTTTCAGTGCTGCAAACACTGCCGCTCATCCTGTGCCCTTCTGCGACGAGTCATCTCACCGCTACACGCTCGTTCGCTCGTACGATATTAGGAACTCGAACGGGAATGGTGCCCAAGCGGCCTGGGAGGAGCAGAACTATGACGTGGTAGACTACAACAAAGGCGGCGCTCGCTTCGCGAGTGCGGAGATGTGGGTGATCATCTCTGAATCGCCGCTCCGTTGGGCTGAAATCGGCTTCATGCGGTCATCGTGGTGTCCTGGGAACTGCTTCTTCCGCGCAGCAGGCGATGAGAGTATCGGCTTCTACGATATCAGCCGACTCCCCAAAGCCACCCAGGGAGCCTTTACCTGGCACGTTTACCGCATAGCCTATGACAGCTCCAGCGGTATCTGGCGCAACTACATTGATGGAACGGCCTATGGTGGCTGGAGCAACCCCTCCTCGGCCGTGCGTATCGATATCGGCAATGAAGTGACTAACAATTGTACAATACTACACACGACATATTTCGGCTCGCCCAGCATGTCTAGTCCATACGCGTTTCAGTACCGTACGAGCTGGGGGCAGTGGACGACGTGGGGAACGGGGATCCAGCACGCCGACCACCCACCGTATCACAACGAATGGTTAACTTACGCCATCTACATACGCACGTGGGGTCCGTGAGTATTTGACGGAGTTGGTGTCAGGAATCCGTGGGGCGAGCAGGCGCACAGCCCGAGATACCGCGTCATCCTAGTTAGTTTGGCACCGGAGGAGACCTCAAATGAAGCCGAGAGCAACGATCGAGCTTTTGGCACTGGTCGTGGTCGGTGTCCTCGTCATCGGGGTGGCAACCATCTGGCTGGCTGACAGCCGCCTGGCGCGCGGGAGATCGGCAACGCAGCCGCCGCCAAGTGCCCGCGCCGCGGCCAGTTCGCCCGCACCGAGCGTCACCGTCCCGCCTGGCGCCGCGATCCCGACGCGCGACCAGGCAGTCGCGTATGCCCGTGGGTTGGCCCGAGACCTCGGCGCACGCGACCCGCACCTTGTCAGCGTGGAGCTGGTGCCCCTGCGCGCCGCGCTGGAGGCGGCGCAGCGCCAGGCCGGCGAGGATCCCGCATTGGTGATGGAGGGCCAGAACCCGGCCGAGGCCATGACTCCGGTCTGGCGCGTCCAGTTCGACAACGACCAGTTTCGGTTTCCCTCCTGTCCGAGACGGGAGAATGAGGCGGGTACGCCGCTCCCCTGCCCGAGCGCATCCATGGCCACGTTCATCGTCCGGGCCGGGAACGCCGGTGTCGTCCGCATGACCTTCGGCAGCCGGTCAGCCCCGTAGCACGGCCGCACCCCGGTGTGGTAAGAACAGCTGGTCCGCAGGCGCGCGGCTCGCCGGCGCCTTCGCCGGCGGCTGTAGCCTGTGCTCCTTCCAGCATCGGGAAGGTGCGCCGTGACCACCACCTTCGGGCACCGCTTCTACATCACCACCTCGATCCCCTACGTCAACGCCGCGCCGCACATCGGCCACGCGCTGGAGTACGTCCAGACCGACGCCTTCGCCCGCTACCACCGGCTGATCGGCGCCGACACCCGCTTCCTGGCCGGGACCGATGAGAACAGCCTGACCAACGTCCTGGCCGCCGAGCGCGAGGGGGTGCCGGTCGCCGACCTGGTCGACCGCAACGCGCGAGCGTTCCTCCGGCTCACCGAGTACCTGCACATCTTCAACGACGACTTCATCCGCACCGCCGCCGAGCCGCGCCACATCGAGGGCGCGCGCAAGCTCTGGGCGGCCTGCGACCGGGCGGGCGACATCTACACCCGCTACTACTCCGGGCTCTACTGCGTCCGCTGCGAGCAGTTCTACACCGAGGAGGAGGCGCCGGACGGCCTCTGCCCCGAGCACCACATCCCGCTGGAGCTGGTCGAGGAGGAGAACTACTTCTTCCGCCTCTCGCGCTACCAGGACGACCTGGCGCGCGCCATCGACTCCGGCGCGCTCCGCATCATCCCGGAGACCCGCCGCAACGAGGTCCGCGCCTTCATCGCGCGCGGCCTGGAGGACTTCAGTGTCTCCCGCTCACGCACGCGCGCCCGCGGCTGGGGCATCGCCGTGCCGGGGGACCCCCACCAGGTTATGTACGTCTGGTTCGACGCGCTGGCGAACTACATCACCGCGCTCGGCTACGCCCACGACGACGAGCTCTACCCGCGCTACTGGGTCGAGAACCCCAACCGGGTCCACGTCATCGGCAAGGGCATCCTCCGCTTCCACGCCGTTTACTGGCCGGCCATGCTGATGTCCGCCGGGGAGCCGCTGCCGACCACCATCGTCGTCCACGGCTACCTCACCATCGGCGGCGAGAAGATGAGCAAGTCGCTCGGCAACGTGGTCGATGCCGCCGACCTGACCGCGCGATACGGCGCCGATGCCGTGCGCTACTGGATGCTGCGCCAGGTACCACCCACCCAGGACGCCGACTATACCGACGGGAAGCTGGAGCGCCGCTATAACGCCGACCTTGCTAACGACCTGGGGAACCTGCTCAATCGCACGGTCAGCATGTTCCGCCGCTATCGCGCCGGTGTGGTGCCGATACCCGGGCAGTCGGACGCCACGGACCAGGACCTGGAGGCGGTCGCCGCGGGACTCGCCGGTACGATCGAGGAGGCGATGAGCCGGGACGACGACCCGCAGGTCACGCTAGCCGCCATCTGGGACCTGGTCGTGCGCGCCAACCGGTACGTCGAAGAGACCGTCCCCTGGAGTCTGGCCAAGGCCGAGCGGGGCGGGGACGCGACCGCGGCGGAGCGGCTCGACACCGCCCTCTACCACCTGGCCGAGGCACTGCGCCTCATCGCCCCGGTCCCTCCGGCCCTTCCTGCCCGAGACGGCGGAGCGCATCGCCGGGCAGATCGGCTTCGTGCTGGAGACACCTTCCTGGCCCGCGGCGCTCACCTGGGGCCAGCTTCCACCCGGAACCCAGGTCAGCGAGCCGCGCCCGATTTCCCCGAGGATCGGGGGATGACGCGTGACGCGTCATACGTCATACGTCATGCGTACTGCGTACTGCGTATCTCTCCCCTCTCCCCTGGTGGGAGAGGGGCCGGGTGTGAGGGGAGCGCATGACGCATGACGTATGACATATGACGCATCAGGCTGAGGGGGATCCATGCCGACGCTAATCACCTGGAACCTACCACCCGGAGCGGCATCGGTCGCCGGGAACGACTGGCTCCCCGTCATGCTCGCCAAGCACCTGCCGGATGGGGCTGTCGTCGCGGCCGGGGCTGACCCGGCGGGCGCGCCGGCCTTCGTGGCCGCGCGGGGTGCGCTCCGCGACATCCCCGACCAGGTGCTCGGCGCGGCTCGGGTGGTCGTGTTGCTCGACCCGGAGGAGCCCGAGCGCCTCCGCGCCCTCCGGCTGCTGGCCGGCCGCGCCGAGGCGCGCCTCGTCGTCGTGCCCTCGCTCGCCACCATCGCCGCCGCCGAGCACACCCTGCTCCTCATCCTCGCCCTGGCCCGGCGCCTGATCCCCGCCTACGCCGAACTCGTCGCCGGCGCGGGCCACGGCACGCCCCCGGTCCCCGCCCTCGCGGACGGCCGCCCGAACTGGGTGGGCATGGCGTGGCCGAACCTCCTCGCCGGGCGCACCCTCGGCATCGTGGGCCTCGGGCGGGTCGGCGAAGCCGTCGCCGCGCGGGCCAGCGCGTTCGGGATGCGGGTGCTCTACCACGACCGGGAGCGCAAGCCCGCCGCCGAGCGGCGCTGGGGCGTGCAGCGGCAGCGCTTCGACCAACTCCTCCGCGAGGCGGACGTCATCAGCCTGCACCTGCCGCTGACGGCGGAGACGGCGCGCATCATCGACGCGCCCGAACTGGCGCTGATGCGCCCAGCGGCGTACCTGATCAATACCGCGCACGGGGGATTGGTCGACGAGGGGGCGCTGCTCCGCGCGCTGCGGCAGCGGGCGATCGCGGGCGCGGGGCTGGACGTCTTCGCCTACGAGCCGATCGCCTCCGACAGCCCGCTGCTCGGCCTCGACAACGTCGTGCTCACGCCCCATGTGGGCGGTGTCGCCCCGGACACCGTGCGCGCCGACTTTGCCCGCCGCGCCGCCGCGGCCCTGCTGGCGCACACGCCCGAGGCGGGCTAGCCACGCGGCGCGCGTCACGCACGCAGCCGACCCACGACGAGACCCGGGCCACGCACCCGGGATGACCGGTGACGCCCGGCGCGCGTTCTCACCACTCCTCCCCCAACGCCCGCGTCAGGGCGCCGAGGTCGTAGTAGCTCGACTGCTCCACGATCAACCCGTCGCGCACCCGGTAGAAGGCCGCCATCGGCTGGGTGATCCGCTGACCGCGCTCGGTCGCCACCGTGGTCATCTCGACGGCCACCCGCTCGCCGTCGGCGATGATGGTGCGGACGGCCGCCCACATGTCGGGCCACCGCGCCTCGCTGTACTCGAGCACCAGGCGGAGCTGCGCTTTGCCGCGCACCTCCTGGCCCTCCAGCTCGCGACCGGGCGCCCAGAGCACGATGTCGTCGGCACAGTAGGCGAGCGCCTCGTCGATATCACCGCGGTTCAGCGCCGCGATCGACGCTCGCACGACGTCAACCGGCGACGTGGCGCGCTGCTCCATCCTGCTGAGACCCCCTTGGATCCCTGCCTGCTCTCGACCCAATCGAGGTGTGATGGTACCACGCCCGGTCTACGGCGCACGGAACTTGCATGGTAGGATCAGGCCAGGTTGAGCCAGCAAGCAGGGAGCGTCAGCCCATGGCAGCCGGGGTTCGCCAGAGCCCGATCTACCTCGACTACAACGCCACGACCCCCGTGCTCCCGGAGGTACGTGACGCCCTCCTGCCGTTCCTGAGCCCGCACTTCGGCAACCCGTCGAGCGACCACCCCTACGGCCGAGCCGCGGCCGAGGCCGTCGCCCGCGCCCGCGAGCAGGTGGCGGCGCTCCTCGGCTGCGCCGCGGACGAGATCGTCTTCACCAGCGGCGGCAGCGAGGCGGACAACTGGGCGCTGGTCGGCCGGATCTGGGCCGCCGGGGTCGCGCATCCCCACATCATCACCACCGTGGTCGAGCACCCGGCGGTGCTCAACACCTGCCGCTTCCTCGAGCGGCATGGCGTCACGGTCACCTATCTCCCCGTCGATGGCACCGGCCAGGTCGACCCGGCGGACGTGCGCCGCGCCCTGCGGCCGGAGACGGTGGTCGTCTCGGTCATGCACGCCAACAACGAGGTCGGCACGCTGCAACCGATCGCGGAGATCGCCGCGATCTGCCGCGAGGCCGGGGTACCGCTCCACACCGACGCGGCGCAGAGCGTGGGCAAGGTCCCAACGCGCGTCGACGACCTCGGCGTGGACCTCTTGACCATCGCCGGGCACAAGCTCTACGCGCCGAAGGGGATCGGCGCGCTCTACATTCGGCGCGGCACGGCCCTGGAGCCGCTGATCCACGGCGCCGGCCATGAGGGCGGGCGCCGCGCGGGCACCGAGAACGTGCCCTGGATCGTCGCGCTGGGGGCCGCCGCGGCGCTGGCACACGCCACGCTGGAGCGCGAGGCCGCGCGCCAGCAGGTGCTGCGCGACCGCCTGCACCGGCTCCTGGTGGAGCGGGCCGGCGACGTGACCCTCAACGGCCACCCGACCGCCCGCCTGCCGAACACGCTCAACGTGCGCTTCGCCGGGATCGACGGCAACGCCCTGCTCGGCGCGGTCCCCGAGGTCGCGGCCTCGACCGGCTCCGCCTGCCACGCCGGCCAGACCGAGCCGTCGGCCGTCCTCCTCGCCATGGGCGTCGCGCCGGACACGGCGATCGGGGCGGTGCGGCTCAGCCTGGGACGGCTGACCACCGAGGACGAGATCGACCGGGCCGCCGCGGCCCTGGCCGCGGGGGCTGCCCGGCTCCGCGCCCGGGCAGGAGTGTAGGGTGCCCATGGCACGCAGGACTCGGACGCCCGACGCTGGGCTCCACATCGTCAGCTTCGACCTGGTGCGCAAGTTCCCGGCGCCGCCCGCCTGGCAGCGCCTGGCCGCGACGTACGGTGTCCAGGCCGTCTGGCTCGTCGACGACGGGCAGGTGACCTCCAGCTACCACCACCCGGCCGACCGCGCCATCTACGTCAACACCCGCGGGACCTGCTGGTACCAGACGGCGCTGGCCTACGGCGTCGAGCGCTACGTCGAGGCGGTGACCCTCTGGTTTCTCCACGAGCTGGGACACGCGGCGCACCGGCACGCCGGCGCCGATCGCCGCACCGTCCGCTTCGGTGACCACGACCCGCGCGAGGTGCAGGCCTGGCACTTCGCGCTGGCATTTCGTGCCGGGCGACGGGGAGAGTGGCGGCAGCTCGTGGACGCCTACGCCGCGTGGTACGCCGGCTACCGCCACCGCCGGAAGGATTGGCCCGACAACCTGGCCGAGGCCCGCGCAGCCGGCTGGCCCGCCCGGCCGCACCGGGGCTGGCCGGCCGTGCTGATCCATCCGGTCCCCCTCAACTCGACGACGGCGCCAGCGTGACCGTCATCTGCCCCTCCTGCAGGGTGACCGATTCGACCGCCAGCCCCGACTCAACCAAGCCGGCGCGGAGCTGCTCGTTCAGCGCCGACTCGATCACTCCCGGCGCGACCACCCACCCCAGCGGCCCGGTAATCCGCCCGCCACTGAGCGTCACCTGGCCGTCCACCACGCTCACCTGCCCCTGGTAGCGCCCGCTGAGCCCATACGCCTGAAAGGCGATCGCGAAGGCCCCGGGCGCGATCTCCACCCGGGCGCTGTCGAGCGGCTGGATGCGCGCGCGGTTCGCCTCGATCCGCTGATTCAGTTCGTCCTGCGTGATGACCACCTGGCGGCCGCCGGGAGCCGGGGCCGGCGCCGTCGCCGCCGGGGCGGATGCTGGCTGATCCGCCGCCGTGGGCCACGGCATCTCCAGGCGCTCGCTGACGACGCGACTGACGGCGGGGCGGACCAGACTCCTGAACGTGGCGACCCCGGCCAGGATCAGCACGACGGTCAGAATCAGGAGCGCCAGGCAGCCCTGTGCACGCCGGCCGATGCCGGGGCCCGGCTCCGACGCACGAGCGCGGGGCGCGGGCTGGCTCCGCGCGGGAGGGCTTGGGGGCCGCAACCGGGCGTATCCGCGGCGCGTGAACGGATGGCCACACCGCACGCAGCGGCGGCTGCCCAGGGGCTGGGATGCCCCACAGCGGGGACAGTACATGGCGGACACCCCTCTCGGCTGGCTCACGGTCCGGGGCGCCGACGATGCATGGTGCGGACCGTGGCGTCGTGGCTCCTGATTGTACCCGGCCCACCGCGGCACCCGCAGGCCGGGGCGGCGGCCCGGCACCCGGCCGGTGCACCAGGCAGCCCGGATGGCCTATGATCGGGCCGCGTCCACGGTCACCGGGAAAGGGGGAGGCATGCATCCATCCATCGAGCGGGTTCGCGCGGCCCTCGCGGCGGCGTCCCTCGACGTCGAGGTCGTCGAGTTCGCCGAGAGCACGCGCACCGCGGCCGAGGCGGCCGCCGCGATCGGCACGACTCCCGCGCGGATCGTCAAGTCGCTCGTCTTCCTCGCCGGACACAGCCCCGTCCTGGTGCTTGCCTCCGGCGCGAACCGCGTCGACACGCGCAAGCTCGCCGCGGCGTGCGGCCAGCCCGTGAAGCGAGCCGACGCGGAGCAAGCCCGCGCCGCGACGGGCTACGTGATCGGCGGCACGCCGCCGGTCGGGCACACCCACCCCCTCCCCACCTACGTCGACGCCGACCTCCTCGCCTACGACCGGGTCTGGGCCGCCGCGGGCACCCCCAACGCCGTGTTCGCCATCACCCCGGTCGACCTCGTGCGGCTGACCGCGGGCCGCGTCCTCGACCTCCGGGCCGACGACGAGCCGGCAGGCTCGCGCCAGCGCACCAGCTCCTCCAGCGGCCGGCGATTGATCCGCCGCAGGACATCGGCCGGGTCGCGACCTTCCACCCGCGGCGGGCGCACCGGATAGCCGAAGGTGAGGATGATGAGGAGGGAGCGGCCGCTGGGGATCCCCAGGATCTCCCGCGCCCGGTCCGCATCGGTGAGCCCGTTCGGGCAGGACCCGACCCCGTCGTTCCAGGCCGCGATCATCATGTTCTGCGCCGCCCGGCCGCCATCGAAACCTTGCCGCTCCGACTCCAGGTCGATCACCACAGCCGCGGCGCAGCCGCGCAGGTTCGCGGCGGTGTAGACCGTCTCGGCCAGGGCATCCAGCCGCGCGCGATCGGTGACGGCCGTGAACCGCCACGGCTGCCGGTTCTGCGAGCTGCCCGCCACGCGGCCAGCCTCCAAGGATGCGGATGAGCTGCGCGCGCGGGAGCGGGCGATCGGCGTACTGCCGCACCTCGCGCTTCGTCACGACCGCCAGGTAGCCATCCATCGGCCACCTCCCCCGAGCAGCGGCGGGCCCGTATCCCGGCGCTCCGGCTTGCCGCGGCGCATCCCGCGTGCCCGCGCCTGCCCTATGTCCCTCAGGCGCCTGCCTGGGGTACAAATACGCGGGAGGCGAAGGGGGGAGCGGTGAGAGCGTCACACCTGACCAACCTGCTGCTGCTGTCGGCCATCTGGGGGTCGTCGTACGTCCTCATCAAGGTCGTGGTCGCTGGGGTCAACCCGCTCACCCTGGTCGCCGGCCGCCTGGCGCTCGGCGCGGCCTTCCTGGTGATCGCCGCCCGCCTGTCGGGCCTCCGCCTCCAGCGGCGCCCGGCGGAGCTCGGCCACCTCGTGGTGATGGCCGTCACCGGCAACATCCTCCCCTTCGTGCTGATCGCCTGGGCCGAGGAGCGCGTCACGTCCAGCCTGGCCGCCGTGCTGAACGCCACGACGCCCTTCTTCACCCTGCTACTGGCCACGCTGGCGTTCCGAACCGAGCGCATCACCGCCGCCAAGCTCGTCGGGATCGTGGTGGGGTTCACCGGCGTCGCGCTGCTCACCGGCATCGACCCGGCGACGCTCGGCACCGCCTCCGGGCAAGGGGTGCTCGCCCTCCTGGCCTCCAGCCTGTGCTATGGGGTCGCCTTCGCCTACGCGCGCCGCTATGTCCGCGGCGCGCCGATCGCCATCGCCGCGACGCAGCTCACCATCGCCGCCGTTCTCCTGGCGCCGATCGCCCTGCTGTTCGGCGATGTCGGTGCCACCGACCTCACCCTGACGCGCGCCGTCTCCTGGCTCGCGCTCGGCCTCCTGCCGACGGGCGCGGCCTACATCCTCTACTACCGCCTGATCGCGGAGGTCGGGGCGACGCGCGCCTCCTACACGACCTACATCATCCCGGTCGTTGGGGTGGCCTGGGGCTGGCTGCTGCTCGATGAGACGCTCGGCTGGCAGGGCTGGCTCGGCGTGGCGGTGATCTTCCTCGGCCTCGCCATCGCCAGCAGCCGGCCGCGGACGGCCCCGCGGCCCGCAACCACGCCGCGCCCGACCGAGACGGGAGAGTAGGCCGGCGCCGCCCCGGAGGGCAGCGGGTTCGGCTGCGTCAGGTCGCAGATCGGTCAGCGGGGAGCGGAGCGGTGCGCTGGCCGCCGCCAAACCGCGGCGCGCGGGGGCATGCGGGCCCGTGTGGCCCGACGCCGCGACTCAGGGCAGCGTGAGGATCTCCGGGCCGTTCTCGGTGATGGCCACGGTGTGCTCGAACTGCGCCGCGAGGCTGCCGTCCCGGGTGACGACCGTCCATCGGTCCTCCAGCGTGCGCCAGTCGGGGGCGCCGGCCGCGATCATCGGCTCGATCGTCAGCACCAGGCCCGGGCGGAGGATCGGCCCCTGCCCCGGCCGGCCGTAGTGCGGCAGCAGCGGATCCTCGTGCAGGCGCCGGCCGATACCGTGTCCGTAGAGGTCGCGGATAACCGAGAAGCCGTGGCCCTCGACGTAGGCCTGAATGGCAGCCGAGATGTCGGTCAGCCGCCGGCCGGCCCGCGCCTGCTCGATGCCGATGTCGAGCGACTCGCGACAGACGTCGAGCAGCCGCTGCGCCTCCAGCGTGATCGTCCCGACCGGCAGGGTCACGGTCGCGTCGCCATAGTACCCGCGATAGCGCGCACCGACGTCGATGCTGATGATGTCCCCGTCCTGCAAGACGCGCGGCCCCGGGATACCGTGGACGACCTCCTCGTTGACCGAGGCGCAGATCGTGGCCGGGAAGCCGCGGTAGCCCTTATAGGCGGGCGTCGCGCCCGCGCGGCGGATGTACGCCTCGGCCAGCGCGTCGAGCTCCTGCGTTGTCACACCCGGCCGGACGGCCTCCTGGACGACGAGCAGGGTCTCGGCAACGATCCGGCCGGCCGCGCGCATCGTCGCGATCTGCTCCCGCTGCTTCAGGACAATCCCCACTGTCGCTACCCTCGTCAGCCGCCGAGGTTGACCCACCCCGTTCCCGGAAGTCCACCAACCTGGCGATTGTATCACGCAGCGCGATCGCGCCCACCGCGGCCCACGGGCATGCCCCCATCCGGGGCCGCCGCTCACACGTAAGCGCTGTGAGAGCGACACAGGCCCGTGCAATCGTCGCACGGGTGACCGGGAACGGCCGGCGATCCCCGCCGGGCCGCGACGTGAAAGGGCACCACCGATGAAGCGCATCTGGGTCGCGTTGGCTCTGGGCGCACTCCTCGCGTTGTTTGCCGTGGCGCCGGCAAGCGCCGCCGACGAGGTCACCGTCACGCTGTCCGCCCAGAACGACTCGGGCGAGATGGGGACGGCGACGCTGACCGCGATGGGGGATCAGACGCGCGTGGTCCTCAACCTGACCGGGGCGCCGGCCGGACCGCAGCCGGCCCACATCCATGAGGGCACCTGCGCCAACCTGAACCCGCAGCCCCGCTATCCGCTCACCAACGTCGAGAATGGGCAGTCGGAGACCATGGTTCCGGTGTCCTTGACGGCGCTGATGAACGGGAACTTCGCGATCAACGTGCACAAGTCGCCGCAGGAAGCCGCGGTCTATGTCTCCTGCGGCAACATCCCGGCGGTCGCCCAGGTCGCACCCGGCACCGGGCACCCGCGCACCGGGGCCGCCGGCTGGCTCGCCGGCGGCGCGGCGGTGATCGGCGCGCTGGCGATCGGCGGCGGGGCCCTCCTGCGCCGCCGCGCGGCCTGACCCATCGGACGTGCCGGCACCGGGCCGGGCGCCTGCCCGGCCCGGTGCCTCCCGTGAAAGATGACGCTGATGAGCCCTTGGGCACACGGCCCGCGCATCACCCGCCGCCAGGCACTCGGCCTGGTCCTGATCCCCATCACGCTCGCCTGCGGCGGCGCCACCGGAGCCGGGAACGGGACACCCACGCCCACGCCACCGCCGCCGACGGCCGCGGTGCCCGGCGGCACCCCACCACCGACCCCGGCCGCCACGCCGGGCCCGACCACGACCGCCCCCGCCGCGGCGACGCCCAGCGCGCCCGGGAGGGTGCCGGTGCGCATCGTGGACTTTGCCTTCGATCCGCCCGCGCTCACCGTGCCGGTGGGGACGACCGTCGAGTGGACGAACGACGGCGCGACGATCCACAACACCGTGAGCCAGACGGGGGTGTGGGAGTCACCGATCCTGGACCCGGGGGCGACCTTCCGCTTCACCTTCGACCAGCCCGGCGAGCACCCGTACTGGTGCACCATCCACCCCACCATGCTGGGCACCGTCACCGTGCAGTGACCGCACCCCCCGCCGTGGTGCCGCGACCGGGCGGCGGAGATGACGGACCGCGCGATGTCGCGTACAATCCCCCCAGCGACAGCGGTCGGTGCGTCGGGCCCGGCGGAGCGGCGCGCCCGCCGGTGACCCAGCGGATCTGACAGGCGGAGGGGGAGATGGTGCGACTCTTCGGACGGCGTCGAGCGACCGAACCGTATCGGCACGTCCGCGAGCGTCCGACCAAGCCTGGCGCCTGGCTCCTCACGCTCCGCTCCGTGCCCCGGCACTACCACGCGCTCAAAGAGGCCATCGAGTCGACGGGCGACGCCCGCGTCTGGTTCGGCGAGGAGCTGACCTACATCCGCGGCAAGGGCGTCTGCACCCTCCGGGTCGAGGCGACCGGCTTCACCTGGCTCGATGCCCTCTACCGGCGCTGGGCCGAGCTGGAGCGCGCCGATGCCTTCACCTTCGACGTGGACCTCTATCTCCACGATACCCAGTGGGTTGCCAGCCTCCGCGACCGCTCACCGCGCGCGATCGCGGAGATCATCCAGGCCCACGCCCCGACGTATCAGCCAGCGGCGACCAGCAACGCGTAGCCGCTGCCGCCGCTCACGCCCGCACGCCGTGCAGCAGCGGGAGCAGGAGCACGTCCGCCCGCGTGGCCACCTCCTCGCGCAGCCGCTCGGTCGTGACCACGCGGACGAGCCGCCGGTGCTCCTCGTAGCGCTTCAGGTCGTCGTCGCTCAGGCCGACGACCTCCGACCACGGCATGAGCGGGCGCAGCCCCAACGGCGGGCGCGCGAACGTCACCCAGACATCGGTCCGCCAACGCTCCGGCTTCGGGATGTCGATCAGCACCTCGTGCGACCCCACCGGCGTGCCAAGGTCGGCCGCCAGCGCCTCGGCCATCCCGATCTCCACCGCGCGCCGGCGCGCCGGGTCCGCGTAGAGCGCGTTCAGGTAGCGGTAGAGATCGACCGAGCGCGCGCTCACCTCGATCGCGCGCTTGTGCAGCCGCCGGGTGCGTAGGCCCTCCACCAGCGCCCGCGTCGACGCCGGCATCTCCGCACGCGAGAGCAAGGCCAGCAGCGAGGCGTCGTCGTGGAGGGTGAGCTGCTCCGGCGTGAGCGCCCCGGCCGTGAGCGCGTCCTGGACCGCGCGCAGGAGCATGGCCATGCAGGCGCGGTTGGTATGGTGCCAGTAGACGTTGTCGAACATCTCCTGCCGCGCCGTGATGAGCGAGTGGAGCGGGCTGACGCCCTTGTCGCTCACCACGATCCGCGCCCGTCCCTCCACCTCGGCCACGCGCAGGGAATCGAGCAGCCGCGGCGCGTCCACCCCGCCATACGGCACGTTGCAGTGCTTGGCGTCACGCGGCAGGTAGTCCAGCTTGTCCACGTCGAGCGCCCCGCTCAGCAGGCCGCGCAGCAGCCGGTCGCCCGGCGCGAGGTCCTCCCGCGGATCGACCAGGTTCGCCACCCGGCGCGGGTCGACGCGCCAGTGCTCGACCAGGACGTCCGCCACCTCGCTCCCCTCGATGACCCGCCGCCCCACCGCCTCGTGCGAGAGAATCGGCGGCCCCAGCTCCTCGATGGCGTGGCTGAACGGGTAGTGCCCCACGTCGTGCAGCAGCGCCGCCGCCAGCGCCGTCCGCGCGGTCTCATCGTCGATCGGCTGCCCGGCACTGGCCGCCACCCGCCGCACGGCCGCAACCGCCTGGCGCATGAGATGGAACACCCCCAGTGAGTGCTCGAAGCGGGAGTGCTTTGCCCCCGGCCAGACCTTGCTGACGAAGCCGAGCTGCTGGATCCGGTCGAGCCGCAGGAAGGCCGGCGTCTCGATCAGCGCCACCGCCGCGGCGGTCAGCGGGATCCGGTCGTACAGACTGTCGCGGATCGTCGTCACCCACTGCGGCTCGGCCTGCCCGTCCATGTCGCCTCACCCTCACTTCCGGTCCGTCCCGAACGACGCGACCGCATTGTATCCGAACATCAGTTCTTGTTCACCCCGGCGCCCGACCACCCTATTCGTTCGTGCTACACTGCCCGTTTGGGCGGCGACGAGTGTGCCGCGTAGATTGGTCTGGGGAGGACAAGGGATGCCCAGTCTTCGCAGGGGGATGCTGGCGCTGGCAGAGACCAAGCGCATCGAGCGCTTCATCACCCAGAACGGCGTTTCGAAAGGGTTCGCGCTGCGCTTCGTCGCGGGGGAGACGCTCGACGAAGCGATCGCCGTGACCAGCGAGCTCAACGCCGCCGGTCTCAGCGCCACGCTTGACCTGCTCGGCGAGAACGTCACCTCCGAGGAGGACGCGCGCGCCGCGACGGAGGCGTACTGCGAGATCCTTGATCGGATCGCCGCGAGCGGCGTCAACAGCAACATCTCGATCAAGCTCACCATGCTGGGGCTCGACATCTCGGACGAGCTGGCCCGCTGCAACACGGCCACCGTCGTGGAGCGCGCCCGGGCGCACGGCAACTTCGTGCGCATCGACATGGAGAGTTCCGCCTACACCCAGCGCACCCTCGACATCGCCTACGACCTGCACGCCGCCTATCCCGGCACGGTCGGGATCGTCCTGCAGTCCTACCTCTACCGCACCGACCGCGACGTGCGCGACGCCATCGAGCGCGGCATCCGCGTGCGCCTGGTGAAGGGCGCCTACGCCGAGTCCGACATGGTGGCCTACCCCTCCAAGAAGGAGGTGGACGCGGCCTATCGGCGGCAGATGGAGGCCCTGCTCGAAGGGGGTAACTACCCGGCGTTCGCCACCCATGACGAGAAGATGATCGCCGCCGCGAAGGAGTACGCCCGCCGCCACGGCATCGGCCCCGAGCGCTTCGAGTTCCAGATGCTCTACGGGATTCGGCGGGACCTCCAGCTCCGCCTGGTACGGGAGGGTTACAACGTGCGGGTGTACGTGCCCTACGGAACCCAGTGGTACCCCTACTTAACGCGCCGCCTGGCCGAGCGCCCGGCCAACCTGCTCTTCGTCATTCGGAACCTGCTCAAGGGGTAAGCCGTTACCCGTGACGCCTGGTGCGTAGTGCGTGCGCGGTGCGTTGCCCGGCGGCCGCTGGAGCACGCACTACGCAGGCCGGGGGGGGCGGGTCGACCGGTGCGGGAACGTGGGGGTGACGCGGGTCCGGGGCGCGTCACGGCTTCGGCGTGCCGACCGGCACCATGTAGATGCGCACGCCGGCCTTCACCAGCCGGTTCAGCATGCGCACGCGCGTCTCGTAGCCGATTCGTCCCATCGGGACGAGCATCGGCACGCCGTGGTGGTCCGCCTTGGCCTTGATCCACCAGCGGAACTGGCGGTCGGTCATCTGGCGAACCGTGACGTTGATCGTCCCGGTGCCGGCGTCGTTGGGAATCACGACGTAGATGCGATCCAGATCGTCGATCGTGATTTCAGGCTGGACCATGTCTCAGGGCGCTCCTCTTCCGCCCGTCCGTTGCGCACTAGCCGTCGCCATGTGACTCGCCGTGGCGCGAACCGCTCACCAACGTGCCATCCACCTCGGCGTTCGCGGAGACACCGCGCGCCGCCCGTCGCCACCCAATGAACGCCGGCCCGGCGGCCACCGCGCTCAACAGGAGCGCAAGGCCAATCAGCAGCGGGAGGTGCAGCGAGGCCGGTACCGCGCCCGCGATCCAGCGGTCGTCGGCGATCATCCGCGCCGCCGTCACCGTCAGCACCAGCGTGCCGACCACGATCAGCCACGGCACGCGGTTCATCAGCCGCGCGATCAGGCTGCTGCCGAACAGGAGCAGCGGCATGGAGAGCGCCAGACCGAACAGCAGCAACTCGACGCTGCCGTGCGCGGCGCCCCCCACCGCCAGGATGTTATCCAGGCTCATCGCCGCATCGGCAACGATGATGGTCTGCACGCTGTCGATCAGCGTGTCCTGCGCCTCGACGTGGTGCCCGGCCTGCGTCTCGTCACGCAGCAGCTTGTAGGCGATCCAGGTAAGCATGAGGCCCCCGGCCGCCTGCAGCAGCGGCACGGTCAGCAGGAAGACCGCCAGCGCGGTAAACAGGATCCGGAGGCCGATCGCTCCGGCACCCCCCATGATGATCGCCCAGCGCCGCTGGCGTGGCGGCAGGCGGTGCGCGGCCATACCGATCACGAGGGCGTTATCCCCGCTGAGCACCAGGTCGATGACAACGATCGAGAAGACGCTCGCAAGTAGAGTGAACTCCATATGCGTCCGTCACATCCAAACCTGCGGGGATGCCCCCACGTGTCGCGACGCTCATCTTATCACGCCCCGCGCGCCGACGCGGTCCGGGCCCGTCCCGCGTGGCGCGTGTGCTATGATCGCGCCACGTATGACTGCGGATGATGAGCGCACGAAGGAGCCCGCTGGTGATGAGTGTCGACCGGATTCAGGTGAGCCCTGAGCTCGACGCCTGGCTGCGCGAGACCCGCCGCTACCTCCACATGAACCCCGAGCTGTCGCTCCAGGAGACGAACACGGCGCGCCTCGTCGCCGGGCACCTGCGCGAGCTCGGCATCGAGCATCGCACCGGGGTCGGTGGGGACGGCCGCTCCCTGTTCATGTCGCGGGAGGCCCTCGCGGCCGCCGGCATTGAGCCGGGGTCGACCACCGGGGGCACCGGCGTCGTCGGGCTGATCCGCGGGCGCCGACCCGGCAAGACCGTCCTCCTGCGCGCCGATATGGACGCCCTGCCGATCGACGAGCAGAACGACGTCCCCTACCGCTCCACGCGTGCCGGGGTCATGCATGCCTGCGGGCACGACGTCCATACCACCATCCTGCTGGGCGTGGCCGAGGTCCTACATGGGCTGCGCAACCAGTTCGACGGGACCGTGAAGCTGATGTTCCAGCCGGCCGAGGAGGGCCCGGGCGGCGCCGCGGCCATGATCCAGGACGGCGTGCTGGACAACCCGCCGGTCGACGCCGCCATCGCCCTCCACGTCGCGGTCGACTACCGCGCCGGGCAGATCGGGGTGAGCCCCGGGGCCACCACCGCCGCGGCCGACACCGTGAAGATCGTCGTGAAGGGCGTCGGCGGCCACGCCGCGCGCCCGCATGCGGCGGTCGACGCGACGGTCGTTGCGGCCCACATCCTCGTCGCGCTCCAGACCATCGTGAGCCGCGAGGTCGACCCGCTCGAAGCCGCCGTCGTCACCTTCGGCAAGCTCGTCGCCGGCACGGCCAACAACGTGATCCCCGACTCCGCGGTCCTCGAAGGCACCGTGCGCACCTACTCGCCGGCAGTCCGCGACCATATCGAGCGGCGCATCGGCGAGATCGCCACCGGTGTGGCGGCGGCCATGCGCGCCGAGGCGCAGGTGACGTACCTGCGCGGGTATCCGGCGATGCACAACGACCCGGCGCTGACCGCGATCGTTCGGGCAGCCGCATCGGAGATCGTGGGCGCCGACAATGTCTTCGACCGCCCGCCGATCATGGCGGGCGAGGACATGGCCTTCATTGCCGAGCGGGTGCCGACCTGCATGTTCAGCCTCGGTGTGGCCAACCCCGAGCGCGGCATTGTCTACCCACCCCACCACCCGCGGTTCGACGCCGACGAGGACGCCCTGGCGGTGGGGGTGCGCATCATGGCCGCCGCGGCACTCCGCTACCTGGAGAGCGGGGCCGACTCCTAGAACGCACCGCGCCCGGCTCCGTGCCGCCGGGCGCGGCTTGGGCATCGTTCGTGCTGAGCCGTGCGAGGTCTCGCGCTCAACGAGGGATACCTCGCACGGCTCATCCGTCCACGCTCCAGTGTGCCGCGGGGCATCCTTTCCGCAGGTGGGAGGGAAGACATGAACCATGCGGCCCTGGGCAGATGGCGGACGATGTACCTCCGCCTCCTCGCCGCCGCGCTGTTGCTCGCGGTGGGCGCTGCCGCCTGCGAAGCAGGTGCCGCGCCCGGACTCGCAGACCCATCGCAGTCAGCATCCACCGGCGCGGCCGCGAGCACGAGCCAGCCGGCGGCACCCAACATCCTGGCCGGCCCGACCGAAAGCGGCACGCCGACGACCGAGCCGCCGCGCCCCGCGCAGGTGGCCTACGCGGTCGAGACCTTCGTCGCCGGGCTGGAGATCCCCTGGGAGCTGCGCTTCCTTCCGGACGGCCGCATCTTCGTCACCGAGCGACGCGGGCGCGTGCGCGTGATCGAGAACGGGCAGCTCCGGCCCGAGCCGGTGGCGACCATCGCCGAAGTCGCGCACGCTGGCGAAGGCGGTCTGCTCGGCATGGCGCTCGACCCTGACTTCGCCAACAATCACTGGCTCTACCTGTACTATACCTACGCCACCGGCGGCGGGCTGGCGAACCGGGTCGTGCGCTACACCGAAGCCGGCAATACGCTCGTCGACCCGGTCGTCATCCTGGACGGCATCCCGGGTGCCGAGATCCATGACGGCGGGCGCATCGCATTCGGGCCGGATGGCAAGCTCTACATCACGGCCGGCGATGCCAGCCAGGAGGACCTGGCGCAGGACCTGAACTCCCTGGCGGGCAAGATCCTCCGGCTCAACCCGGACGGCTCCGTCCCGGCGGACAACCCCTTCCCCGGCTCGCCGATCTACTCCTACGGCCACCGCAACCCGGAGGGGCTGGCCTGGCAGCCGGGCACGAACACGCTCTACGCCACCGAGCACGGCCCCGCGGCGCACGACGAAGTGAACCTGATCCAGCCCAGAGCCAACTACGGCTGGCCGGACATGGTCGGGAACGAAGGCCCGCAGAACGGGTACACGCCCCCCGTGATCGAGAGCGGCGACGCCACCTGGGCACCGGCGGGTGCCACCTTCGTCCAGGGCGGCACCTTCCCTCAGTGGACCGGCAGCCTGCTCTTCGCCTCGCTGCGCGGGGAGGCGCTTTGGTGGCTGAACATCCCGGCCGGCGGCAACCCGCCGCCCCTGGAGGCAATCATCTCCGGCGACCTCGGCCGCCTGCGCAACGTGGTCGAGGGGCCGGACGGCTACCTGTACATCCTCACCAACAATCGGGATGGGCGCGGCGACCCGGCCCCGGACGACGACCGCATCCTGCGCATCGTCCCGCAGCCCTGATGACGCCGCATCCCAAGACGACCGGGTCCGTCGCTCGCGACGGGAGCGACGGACCCGGTGAGCTCGCGCGGTCTGATCGGCAGGTGCGCCGCCGCGCGGACGGGGGCTACTCGACCTCGACGATCGCCTCGATCTCCACCGTGATCCCCATCGGCAGGGAGCCCATCCCCACCGCGGACCGCGCGTGGCGACCGGCCTCGCCGAACACCTCGACGAAGAGGTCGGAGCAGCCATTGATCACCTGCGGCTGCTCCCCAAAGTCGGGCACGGCGTTGACCATCCCCAGCACCTTGACCACCCGCTTGACACGGTCCAGGTCGCCCAGGGCGTCCTTCATCACCGCGATCAGGGTCAGACCAACCGACCGTGCGTGCTGGTAGGCCTCCTCCGTCGTGTAGTCCCGCCCCACCTTGCCGATCGGCGTGGACCCATCCGGGTTGAACGGTCCCTTCCCGGACAGGAAGAGCAGGTTGCCCGACCGCACCGCATGCACGTAGTTTCCGGCCGGGGACGGCACCGGGGGCAACTCAATGCCTAACTCCTGGAGTCGGGCCTCAACCTTCATACAACCCACCTTCCGCTTGGCCTGGCGGCGCCCGCACATGCATCCGCGCGGATGGTATGGGAGCGCGATTCGCGCTGTCAACGCCAGGCCCATGGCCCACACGGCGCGAGCGCGTTGGGTATACTCCGCAGCGGCACCGTTCACCGTGTGCCGCTGCGGATCCACCGAGGAGCGGCGATGCTCGACGGTGAGCTCCTGCAACCGATCGGGGCGGTCGCCTCCGTTGGTCTGGTCGGCATCGTCCTGGTAGTGCCTACCCCGCGGAGCACGGGCAGCCTCCCCGGGATGCGCCGCGTCACCCCGATCATGGCCGGGAGCGGCGTCGTGGGCGACCGCGCCGGGCGGCAGGCCAGCAGGTGATTACCGCATCGGCATGGAGGCAGCCCGAGCGGTAGTCCGTCATCCGCCCATGACCAACCTGCGTGTGGCAGCGCACTTGCGGGTGTACTCCGTTTCGTGTCTCGGTGCCGTGCCCGATTGGCTGCACGCAGGTGCTGCATGCCAGGTCGAAGCGAAAGGGTTGTTGTCCAGTTGAGCACTCAACGGACACGTCGCCGGACGGCCATGCGGTGCCTCGTCGTCATGCCGACCTACAACGAGCGGGACAACCTCGCGGCGCTCCTCCCCAAGATCCTCGCCGACCCGCGCTTCCACGTCCTCGTCGTGGACGACAGCTCGCCCGACGGCACCGCGGATCTCGTCACCGAGATCGCCGAGGCCTACCCCGGCCGGGTCTTCCTCCTCTCACGCCCGCGCAAGCTCGGTCTCGGCACGGCCTACATCGCCGGCTTCCGCTGGGCCCTGGCCCGCGACTACGACCTGGTCTGTGAGATGGACGCCGATTTCTCCCACGATCCGGAGACGCTCCCCCGGCTCGTGGAAGCCGCGCAGGATGCCGACCTGGTGCTGGGTTCCCGCTACGTGCCCGGCGGCGGCACGGTGAACTGGTCGCCGCTGCGCCGGTTCATCAGCAAGGGCGGCTCGACCTACGCCCGGCTCATCCTCGGCGTCCGCTACCGCGACCTGACCGGCGGCTTCAAGTGTTTCCGCCGCCGGGTCCTGGAGTCGCTCGACCTCGACGCCATCCAGTCAACCGGCTATGCCTTCCAGATCGAGCTGACCTACCGCGCCCACCGGGCCGGATTCCGCATCGCCGAGGTGCCGATCCTCTTCGAAGAGCGCCGCGCCGGCCAGTCCAAGATGTCGGTCGATATCGTGCTCGAGGCGCTCGTGCGCGTCTGGCAGCTCCGCCTGGAGGGTGCGCTCCCGCCCCTCTCGGCGTGGGGGCCGTTCCTCATCGGCCGCTTCTCCCGCTCCCGGTAGCGGTGTTGCCCGCCTCGCGTGAGCACGATCGCGGGTCGCCGCGCTGCTGGGCTGCCTGGTCGTCGCCCGATCGGGCGACGGCTCGACTTCTGGCGCCGCGGTTGAATCGCGCGCGCCGGTCCCGTACCCTTGCACCCCTGTCAGGCTGGCGCCGACACCGACCCCAGCCTGCCGGTCGCCCTGGATCGCTAGCCAACGCTCGTCACGGAAACGCGGGGCATCATGCGCACAGGAACGATGGTTCTCAAGCAGGGCGAGATCTTCGTCGTCAGCGACGATCGGGGCGATATCGGGCCCTCCGTCGCCGGCGCCGGCGTCTACTACCGTGATACCCGGTTCCTCAGCGACTACCTCCTCTTGCTCAACGACGAGCTCCCCGACCTCCTCGACTCATCGGGCGCCGAGAACTCGGTCGGCCTGTTCCAGTTCGGCAACCCGCTCCTCCAAGATGCGGCGGAGCAGGAGGTCCTGCCCAACACGATTGGGCTGCGGCGCTACCGGATGATCGGGCAGGAGATGACCGAGGAGCTCGAGCTCCACAACTACAACCCGTTTCCGGTCACCCTCTCGCTCACCTTCGTCGTGAGCGCCGACTTCCGCGACATCTTCGACATTCGCGGCTTTCGGCGCATGAAGCGCGGCCGCGTCCTCCTGCCCCGGCGCGAGGGCAACACGGTCACCCTCAGCTACACCGGTCCCACGGGCCATCTGCTCGAGACGGTGATGCGCTTCAGCCGCCCGCCCGACCAGATGACCGTCGCCGCGGGCGCGGGCTATACCGCCGAGCTCGAGGAGTTGCGTACCATGCTCCCGGGTCAAGACCGGGTCGTGCGCTCGGAGCCTGCGGGCCAGGCGCCCAAGGCTTCGCTCCTCTTCCACTTCCATCTCGACCCGCACGCGCGCGCGCTGCTGTCGATGTCGCTCACCCCGCGCTGGGTATCCGAGTCGCGCGACGACGACTTCGTCCGCATTGATGCCCACCTGGTCAGCCCCCTGCCGGTCCACACCGACCAGTTCACCCGGGTGACCACCAACAACGCGGTGTTCAACGGCCTGCTCGACCGAAGCCTACGGGACCTGCGGACGCTGTCGACGCCGTTCCCCGGCGGGCGCCTGCTCGCCGCCGGGATCCCGTGGTTCGTGGCGCCCTTCGGCCGGGATAGCCTGATCACCGCGCTCCAGACCCTCATGTTCTCCCAGGAGATCGCCATCGACACCCTGCGCTTCCTTGCGCGCAAGCAGGGCCGCAAGGTCGATCCCTGGACCGAGGAGGAGCCGGGCAAGATCCTGCACGAGCAGCGCTTCGGCGAGATGGCCCGTCTGGGCGAGGTGCCCCACGTGCCCTACTACGGCACCGTCGACGCCACCCCGCTCTTCATCCTCCTCTTCGGCGAGGTCATGCGCTGGAGCGGGAGCGAGGCCCTGTATCACGAGTTCGCCGAAGCGGCCGAGCGAGCCGTGGAGTGGATCAACCGCTACGGCGACAGCAACGGCGACGGCTTCATCGACTACGGCCGCCCCTCCCGGGGTGGACTGGTGAACCAGGGCTGGAAGGACAGCGACAACTCCCTCCAGTACCCGGACGGCTCGGCCGTCACCCCGCCAATCGCTCTGGTGGAGGTCCAGGGATACGTCTACCGCGCCAAGCAGATCCTGGCCGAGGTCCACGATCGCTGGGGGAACCCCGCCCGCGCCGCCGAGCTGCGCGAGGAGGCAGCACGTTGCGGCAGCGCTTCGAGGAGCGGTTCTGGAGCGTGGCCGACGCGTTCTACGGCCAGGCCATCGACGGCAGCGGCCGGCTGGTGCCGGCCATCAGCTCCAACCCCGGGCACTGCCTCTTCAGTGACATCGTATCGCCCGAGCGGGCGGCACGCGTCGCCGAGCGGCTGCGGGCACCCGACATGTACTCCGGCTGGGGGATCCGCACGCTGTCGGCGATCATGCCCCACTACAACCCGATGAGCTACCACAACGGCAGCGTCTGGCCGCACGACAACTCCTTGATCGTCGCCGGGCTGCGCCGCTATGGGTTCGACGAGGCCGCCGCCGCGATCATCTCGGATCTCGTCGAGGCCGCGACCCACTTCCCGTACGGACGCTTGCCGGAGCTGTTCTGCGGCTTCAGCCGGGACTACGAGCGCTACACCGTGCCCATCGCCTACCCCGTGAGCTGCAGCCCGCAGGCCTGGGCAGCCGGCACCATCCCCTACCTGCTCCAGGTGATGCTGGGGCTGGAGCCTGATGCCGCCAACGGTCGCCTCAGCCTGCGCCCCTACCTGCCGGACTGGCTGGACGAGGTGCGCATCGACGGCATGCGCGTCGGTGACGCCGCGGTCGACCTGGTCATCCGCGGGCGCGAGCGCGACGTGGAGGTAAGGTTCGCCGCGGATCGGGACCTTGAGGTCGTCGTGAACGGAGCACTCGTGCGTCGGTAGCCCGGCGGGGGCGCCACCCGCGGCCGAGGTGGCGCCCCCGGCGCAGGGGCTACTTCGTCTCGCCCGCCGCAGGCGCCGGGCGCCCGGCGTGCTCCGGGCTCAGTCCCGGTCCGGGCTGCCCCAGTAGCGACGCATAGACGGCCTCGTACCCGTCGACCATCGCCTGCGCCGAGAACCGCGCTTCGGCGGTGCGCCGGCAGACGGCCCGGTCGATCTCGCCCAGCCGCGCGACGCTGGCGACCAGGTCCGCGACCGAGTCGCCGATGAAGCCCGTCACCCCATCCTCCACGACCTCAGGCACCGAGCCATGCCGCAGCGCGAGGACCGGGGTGCCGCAGGCCATGGACTCCGCCATCGCCATCCCGAAGGGCTCCGGCCAGCACGAGGGAAACAGCAGGGCCGCCGCGCCGCGGAGCAGCTCGTCCTTCCCCAGCTCATCTACCTCTCCCACGAACTCCACCAGCGGGTCGGTCAGCAGCGGCGCGACCCGCGCGGCGAACCAGGTCTCGTCCGCCGCGTCGACCTTCGCCGCCAGCTTCAGCGGCATGCCAACGCGGCGTGCCACCTCGATCGCCAGGTCCGGCCGCTTCTCCTCCGACATCCGCCCGAGGAAGACCAGATAGTCCCCCGACGTCGCGCGGAAGGTGAAGTGGTCCCAGTCGATGCCGTTGTACACCGTCCCCACCCAGCGGACCCCGAGGGGTTCGATCGGTGCTCGCTGGCTGTTGCTGATAGAGATGAGCGGCGTGCGCCGGTACCAGCGGTAGATGAGGGGCAACTCGGGGATGTCGAGCCGGCCGTGGAGGGTGGTCACGCTCGGCACCCGCCACCCCCCGAGGAACGGGAACCCGAGATAGTCCACGTGACTGTGGATCACGTCGAACTCGTCGGCCATCGCACCGACCTGCGCCAACATCCCGATCTGCGGCGCGAGTGCGTCCACGACGCCGTCGGCCAGCCGGAGCGACCGGTCGACACCCGGCACCAGGCGCGCCTGCGTCTGCGAGTCACCGCTCGCGAAGAGCGTCACCTCGTGCCCGCGGCTGACCAACTCCTCGGTCAGGGCCGACACCACGCGCTCGGTTCCGCCGTAGAGTGCGGGCGGCACGGCCTCGTACAACGGCGCGATCTGCGCGATCTTCATCCAGCGCTCCCCTTCAGTGCTCCCCCGGCCGATACCCACCCGCCAGCGTCACCCCAATGCAATCTCGGTGCCCGGCGACGGCATGCCCCGAACTGGCATACTGATTGCGGCACCGCCCGCGCCACCGGGCCATACCGGCCCGCTGTCCGCGGAGTGTCGGCCCGTGTCGGCCGTTGACGCACACACCGGAGGCCAGCAATGATGACACTGAGCGTGAGAAATGCTCGGGCCATGCGGCGGATGCGACGCCGCACCCGGCGCCAGCAGCAGCCCCCCTTCCGCCGTGGCATCCTGGTCGGCATGACCGCCGGCGCCCTCGGGATGTTCCTCCTCGATCCCCGCGAGGGCCGCCGTCGCCGTGCGCTGGCCCGCGACAAGGTGGTCCACCTGGGCCACTGGGTGGAAGAGCTGGTCGAGGAGCGGATCCCACGGCGGGCCACCTACCTCGCCGGCGTGGTCCAAGGCGTGCGGCATCGGGTCACCTCCCTGGTGCGCCGCCAGCCCACCCCGCTCCCGGATGACGACCAGTTCATCACGGACCGCGTGATGAGTATCGTCTTCCGCGACCCCACGCTCCCCAAGGGCGACATCAACGTCAACACAGTCGACGGGGTCGTCTACCTCCGCGGCACCGTGGATGACCCACGGATGGTCCAGGAGATCGAGAAGCGCGTCCGTCAGGTCGAGGGGGTCCGCGACGTCGTCAACGTGATCAACCGGCCCGACGTCGATCCCAGCGACATCCGCGCCGCCAAGGCACGCCAGATTGAGGAAGGCCGCGCCTGATCGTGGTCGCGCCGAGGGATGGATGCTGATGGCGGACAACTGCACCCCGCCCCGGCCGATCCCGGCCCGCGGGCACTGGGCGATCTTCGCCGAATCCATCGTCTCCAGCGTCGGCAACCCGGATGCGCTGCTGTTGCGGGTGCTCGGGCGGACGCTGGTCCAGGCCGGGCATGAGGTCACCTTCTATGAGCCGCGACGCAACCCGGCGCTGCTCCGTCTCCTCCGGCGGGACGGCGCACGCGGGCTCGACGCCTTCCGCCGCGCCTACCCGGACCTGCCGTACCGCACGATGGACGAGCGCGCCGGCGCCGACCTCGTGGAGTGGCTGACCCGCACCCTCGCTACGGCGGACGTGGCCCTGGTCCAGTCCGGCGCCCCGGCCACGCTCACCACCTGGATCGGCCGGCTGACCCGGCCCCATCTCCGCACCTACCTCTTGGAGACCGGCTGGAACGCGCCGCTCGCGCCCGAGGATCGCGCCGCACGGGAGCCAGCCAACTTCAGCGGCATCTGCGCGGGCGCGGCCGTCGCCCCTGCCTACCGCGCCTACGCCCCGCCCGAGCGCCTGCTGTTGCTCGGCGCCCTGCCGGACCCGAGCGAGCTCGACACCCCCGCGGCATGCGCCCAACTGGAGGCCGTCGCGCGCGAGCTGGTCGCCGGCATCCTCGCCGAGCCGGCACCCGAGAACGACGATCGACGTGCTACGACCGACGAGGCACACGACGCCCCGGCCGGTCGGACGCGCCCCCTCACGCGCTGATGGGCCGCAGGCCGCAGGTCCACCCCACCTGACGCGACCGCTCGATCAGGACGTCGTACTCCTCCTCCAGCAGGGTGAAGGAGGCGCCGCACTCCGGGCAGGTCACCACGTAGACGCAGTCGTGGCGCATCTCGCACCACTCGGCCACATCCCCGTGCAGCCCTTTGTGGCAGAGGTGCGCCAACACGGCGTCGACAACGGCGAATGGTTCGGCTGCCATGGCGACTTCTCCCCACAACGCGCCACGCTGATCGGCTGCTCTGCCAACGTTGGATGATCCCGAGCTAGGCGCCACTCACTCGCACGTTCCGGACCAGGCGCCCCGCACCGCTCGGCGGCCCGCCCGAACCGGTGCGTACTGGCCCGCTGCGCCGCACTGGCGTAGGATGTGGAGGAGGTGTTCCGGATCAGCGACCGCGTCGGGCAGGGAGGATGCGGCAGGTGGCAGGTGCAGCACGGACGACCGAGGAACATATCGTCGCCCTGGCGGGCGGCGTGGGCGGCGCGAAGCTCGCGCATGGCCTCGCGCTGGCGCGCCCGGACGATCCCCTCACCGTCGTGGTCAACACCGCGGACGACTTCACCCTGTTCGGGCTGCACATCTCCCCCGACCTCGACACCGTGATGTACACCCTCGGCGGGATCGCCAACCCGGCCACTGGCTGGGGCATTGCCGGCGACACCGCGGCCGCGCTGGAGATGATCGGCCGCTACGGCGGCGAGACCTGGTTCTGGTTGGGTGACCGCGACCTGGCCACGCATATCCTGCGCACCGAGCGGCTCCGCGCGGGCGACACGCTGACCGCCGTGACCGCACGGCTCGCCGCGGCCCTCGGGATCCGGGCCGCCATCCTCCCCATGTGCGACGAGCCGGTCGCGACCCGCGTCGAGACGCCCGCCGGCGAGCTCGCGTTCCAGGACTACTTCGTGCGGCGCCGCCAAGCGGACGAGGTCCGCGGCATCCGGCTCCAGGGGATCGAGGCCGCCAGCGTGCCGCCCGGCGTCGCGGCGGCGCTGGCGCGCGCGACCGTGGTCGTCCTCTGCCCGTCGAACCCGATCGTCAGCATCGGGCCGATCCTCGCCGTCCCCGGCTTCCGCGAGCGCCTGCGCGCGGTGGACGCGCCCGTCGTGGCCGTCAGCCCCATCGTGGGCGGCGCGGCGCTCAAGGGGCCAGCCGACCGCATGCTGGCATCCCTCGGCCACGAGGTGTCGGCCGTCGGCGTTGCCCGGCTGTATCAGGACTTCCTGGACGGCATCGTCATCGACCAGGTCGATGCGAGCCTCGCCAGCCGGATCGAAGCCATGGGGATCGCCGTCCACGTGACGGACACCGTGATGCGCGACGAGGCCGGGCGTCGCGCGCTGGCGGACGAGACCCTGGCCTTCGCCGCTCGACTCCGCACCCAGGTCGGCGCATGACCACCATCGCCGTCGTCCCCGTCCAGCGCCTGGGCACGGCCAAGAGCCGGCTGGCCGGGCACCTCAGCCCCGACGAGCGGCGCGCGCTGGTCCTGACGCTGCTCGACCGGGCCGTCGGCGCCCTGCAGGCGGCCACCGCGGTCGATCAGGTCATCGTCGTCTCGCCCGACGAGGTGGTCTTGCAGCGGGCCGCGGCGCGCGGGGCGACGGCGCTGCGCCAGCCGGATGAGGGCTTGAACGCCGCGGTACGGCTTGGCCGCGCCGCGGCGCTGCGTCGCGGCGCCGATACGCTGCTGGTGCTGCTGGGGGATCTGCCCCGGATCACCGCGGCGGACATCGACGCGCTCCTGGCCGAGCTGCCGGACCGCGGGGTCGTGCTGGCGCCCGACCGCCACGGCCGCGGCACCAACGCCGCCGCCCTCCGCCCGCCGGATGCGATCGAGCCCGCCTTCGGCGACGACAGCCTCGCGCGGCACCGCGCGCGAGCGGCGGCCCGCGGTCTCGTGGTCCGGGAGTTCCACGCTCCCGGCATCGGTCTTGACGTCGACACCCCGGCCGATCTGGCGGCCATGGGTCGGCTGGGCAGTCTCGACCCCCGCCAGGTGGACCCGGGAGACTGAGCGATGCACGACGAGCAGGGACGGGTGAGAGGCATGGTAGAGAGCTCGCAGGCGGACCGCGGCGCGCGCCCGGCCGAACTGGAGGCGATCATCCGGGGGCGCCGCTCGGTCCGGCGCTTCCGCCCCGACCCGGTGCCGCGCGACGCGGTGGAGCGCATCCTCGAAGCCGGCCGCTGGGCGCCGTCGCCCCACGGCAGCCAGCCGTGGCGCTTCGCCGTGCTCACGCGGCCCGAGATCAAGGCGCGCCTGGCCGAGGCCATGGCCGAGGCCTGGCTGCACAACCTGGCCATGGACGGGGAGCCGGAGGAGATCATCGCCAAGCGCTTGGCGGGGTCGCGGCGGCGCCTGCTCGAAGCGCCGGTGCTCATCCTGCTCTGCCTCTATCTCGGCGACCTCGACCGCTACCCCGACCCCGAGCGCCAGGCGGCCGAGACAACCATGGCCATCCAGAGCCTGGGCTGCGCCGCGCAGAACATGCTCCTCATGGCCTACAGTCTGGGCCTCGACGGCGGCTGGATGTGCGCGCCCCTCTTCTGTCCCGACGTCGCCCGCGCCGCGCTGGGGCTCCCCGAGACGGTGATCCCCCACGCGCTGCTCACCATCGGCTACGCCGCGGCCGACCCGCGGCGCCGCGAGCGCCGCCCGCTGGCCGAGCTCATCGTCAAGGACGCGTGATCGCGCAGGCGCGGCGCTGTCCGCCGACGGGGGCTACTGGCTGAGCGGACCAGACTGGTCCGCGGTGGGCTCCGCTCAGCAGAACCACGATTCGCTGAGGCGCGGCGGGCGGCGCCGCACCCCCGTCTCCCGCCGCACGACCGGCGGCGCCTGGCCGGCCGCCGCGTAGGCCGCCGCCTTGATCTGGGCGAAGGTCGCCTCGTAGTCCTGCCCGGTCGCCTCGCCCGCCTCGGCGATGCGCGCCACCTCCTGCTGCAGCGCATCCAGCCGCGGGTCGGGGCTCCGCCAGGTGTAGGTGAATGACGCCTCGTCCAGGGGGCCGAGCCACTCCGCCGTCTCCGGCCGGTCCAGCAGGGCCGAGCCGGGCGGCACCAGGAGCCGGATCGAGAAGTGGACCGGGTCGATGTGGTCGATCAGGTCGTACTCCTCGACGAAGCGGAGCAGTTCGAGGTAGTCCTCCAGCGTGGTCCACGGCGTGAAGGGGAGCAACGACGGGCGCATCGCGATCCCCGCGTCCTCCAGGATGCGCAGCGCCTCGACCACGTCCGCCTTGGTGTGGCCCTTGTCGATGCGGTCGAGCACCGTCTCGCTGACCGACTCGACGGCCGAGACGACGAAGAGGCAACCCAGCGCCGCGAACTCCGGCATGAGCTCCCGATGCTGCAGGATGTGCTCGATGCGCGTCGTCATGTCGAACGTGACGTGCGGGAATTCGTCGTGCATCGCGCGGCAGATGCGCAGCGAGTGGGTTGGGCCGTTCAGAAAGTCCGGGTCGCCGAAGGTGATGTGCCGCGCGCCGGCGCGCACCTGCCGGCGGATGTCCTCCAGCACGATCTCCCGCGGGATGGCGAAGAAGCGCCCGCGGTAGACCGGCACGATCGGGCAGTGCAGGCAGGTGTGATGGCAACCGCGGGTCGTCTCGGTGTACCCGGCCGGGATGGCCATCCCGTCGACCATGAGGTGCGCGTAGCGCTTCATCGACGGCAGGCCCGCCCGGTCGGGCGTCGGGAAGTCGATACGCGCCAGCGAGGGCGCGGCCCGGTGGGTGCGCGTGGAGACGCCCTCCACCGGCCCCTCCTGCCCCGCCGCGAGCGCGCGCAGCAGGTCCAGCAGCGGGCGCTCGAACTCGCCGCCGATCACGAAGTCGCCGTGCTCGCGCAGCAGGTAGTCGGCGTTGAGCCAGGCATAGAGGCCGTAGAACCCGACGATGGCGGTTGGGTTGACCTGCCGGACGCGGCGTGCCACCTGGGTGCCCAGGCGCAGCGCCGTGTGCATCGGCACGGAGATGGCGACGACGCGCGCCGCGGCGATGGTCGCCTCGTCGAGCGGCTCGACCGCCGTGTCGACGGCCACCGGCGCGTAGCCGGCCCCGCGCAGGTAGGCCAGCGGGAACGCCAGGTTCAAGGGCTGATGGCCGAGCTCATAGCAGGAGACGAGCAGGACGGCGCCGGGGGCGGTGAGATCGCCGGTCGGCGCCCGGAGGTCCGAGGTCTGCGTGGTCGCCGGTACCATGATCGCGCTCCTCTACGGCCGTCGCGCCAGGTGCGCCTGCCGGCCGATGAGGTCAAGCCTAGCGCGGCCAGCCGAGCCCGTCAATGCTGCCGGCCACCGCGCCCCGCGTCAGGTGGCTCCGCCTGGGCGCACCGGCGGGCGCACCGCGCTTGACACGCCTCCCCCAGCCGCCTACCATCGCGCTCCGTTCGGGGGTGGCACCCTCGACCGCCACGAGTGTTCGCGCCGGAGACGCGCAGGCAGTCCTGCGCGCCGTCAGCACACGAGGGGGAGCGGAGCGTCGGTGGATCTTCGCGAGTACATGCGCGGCGTCCCGGAGTTCGACCGGTTTCTCACCGTCGATGAGTTGCATGCCGGGATCGCCCGGTTGGCGGAGGACTATCCCGAGATCGCCCGGCTGCGCCGGGTGGGCACCTCGCGCCTCGGCGAGCCCCTGCACCTGCTCTCGATCGGCCACGGGCCCAAGCACGCCTTCATCTTCGGCTGCCCGCACCCGAACGAGCCCATCGGCGCCATGATGGTGCACCACCTGACCGCCGTGCTCTGCCGGGACGCCGCCCTCCGCGACGGGCTGGGCTACACCTGGCACTTCATCCCCTGCGTCGACCCCGATGGGACGCGGCTCAACGAGGGCTGGTTCGCCGGCCCCTTCACCCCCCGGCACTACGCCCGGCATTTCTTCCGCCCGGCCCCCGACCAGCAGGTCGAGTGGACCTTCCCGGTCGCCTACAAGCGGCTGTTCTTCGACCGGGTGCTCCCCGAGACGCAGATGCTGATGCGGGTCATCGACGAGCTGCAGCCGGAGCTGATGGTGTCGCTCCACAACGCCGGCTTCGGCGGCGTCTACTACTACATCAGCCGCGCGGCGGAGCCCCTCTACGACACCTTGCACCAGCTCCCGGCCTGGGAGGAGCTGCCCCTCAACCTGGGCGAGCCGGAAGCCCCCTTCATGCAGGCGCTCGCCCCGGCGATCTACCGCATGGCCAGCGTTCGGGAGAGCTACGACTACCTCGAGGCCCACGGCGGCGACCCGACGCGGCGCCCCTCGGGCACCTCGAGCGACGACTACGCACGCAAGTACGGCACCTTCACCCTGGTGGTCGAGATGCCGTACTTCGATGACCCCCGCGTCAACGACCAGACGGTGACCGACACGCGGCGCCGCGACGCGATCCTGCACGGGCTCGCCATCCAGGAGGAGGCGACCGACATCCTGCGCCGCCACTTCCTGCCGGTCGAGCGGGAGCTGCGCGGGCACTCGCCCTTCGAGCGAAGCGTGCGGTCCATCGTCGAGGACGGCACCGACATGCTCGAGGCACAGCGGCGCTGGGCGCGGGAGAGCCCCGAGACCGACCGCCCGGCGACGGTGGCCGAGCTGTTCAGCAACAACGAGCTGGTCCAGTTCTACCGCATGCTCGGCATCGGGATGCTGGTGCGGATGCTGGAGGGCGAGGTGGCGATCGGCAACGGCACACCGGCGATCCGCGAGCACCTGGTGGGCGCCCGCGCGGACTTCGACCGCTGGTGTGACCGCCTGGAGTCCACGCTCCACTACCGGGCGATCCCGATCCGCCAGCTCGTCGCCGTGCAGCTCGGCGCCGTACTCGCCACCGCCCAGTACCTCAGCGACGCGCGGGGGTGACGGCCGAGCCACCCCCGCTCGGCCCGCGAACGAGACGCGTCTCGGACGGCCCGCCCGGGACTCACCGGGCGGGCCCGGCCCGCCGCGCGGCGGAGCGGCCCTCTTGCCAGTCCGGGCACAGTCGGAGACCCCCGCCCTGCCCAGATCCACCTACCACGCAACACGCACTACGCCCTACGCACTACGCACTACGCACTACGCAACACGCATCACGCATGACGCGTGACGCCTGACGGATGACGGATGACGCGTCCCGCCCTACACCGGGATCCCCGCCTCGAACGCGCCCTCGATCAGCGCGTCCCCGCCGGAGAAGCCCATCGGCGCCCCGTCGGCCCGCCAGCAGGCGGCACCGTGGAGCAGCCCGGTCTCCGGGTCGATCAGGATGCCGTTCATGCCGCCGGCCACCTTCAGCGGCGTCTCGACCACATGGCCGCGGCGCTCCAGCTCGGCCTTCAACTCCGGCAGGCTGTCGAAGCCGCGCTCCAGCTCCAGCACCGGCCCGCGGTCCCACAGCCGCGGCGCCTCGACCGCCTCCTGGAGCGTCATGCCGTGATCGATGATGTTGATGATGGCCTGCATGACCGAGCCGAAGATGCGCACGCCTCCGGGCGTGCCGATGGCGAGGAGCGGCGTGCCATCCTTCAGCACGATGGTGGGCGACATCGACGAGAGGATGCGCTTGCCCGGCGCGATCGAGTTGGTCCGGCCCGGCGTGGGGTCCATCAGGTGCATGCAGTTGTTGAGCAACATGCCCGTGCCGGGCACCGTCACCTTCGAGCCGAAGGCGTTGTTGAGCGTCTGCGTGGTCGAGACGACGTTCCCCTCGGCGTCGACCGCGCAGCAGTGCGTGGTGCAGTCGCCCTCGCCGTCGGGGGCCGGCGCGGCGAGGTACTGCTGGGCGCGGGCCAGGTCGATCTCCGCGCGCCGCTGGGCGGCGTACTCCTTCGAGGTCAGCCACGCGAGCGGGATGCGCACCCGCTCCGGATCGGCCATGTAGCGGAAGCGGTCGGCGAAGGCGATCTTCATGGCCTCGGCGATGACGTGCACCGTGTCGGGGGTGCCGAAGCCCATGGCGCGCAGGTCGAACCCCTCCAGGATGTTGAGCATCTGGATGATGTGCGCGCCGCCGGAGGAGGCCGGCGCCATCGACACGATCTCGTAGCCCCGGTAGGTGCCCCGCACCGGCTCGCGCTCGTAGACGCGGTATTCCGCCAGATCCTCCATGGTGATCAGCCCGCCGTTGCGGGCCATGTCGGCCACGATCGCCTCGCCCAGCGGGCCCCGGTAGAGATAGTCGGGCCCCTCGGCGCCGACCCGCTCCAGCGTGTCGGCGTAGTCGAGACGGCGGAGCGTCGAGCCGACCGGTGCCGGCCGCCCGCCCGGCAGGAACACCTCGGCGCTCGCCGGGAAGCGGCGCAGGTCCGCCTCGCAGGTCCGGATCATCTCATGCAGGTAGGGGCTGACCCGGAAGCCGTGCCGCGCAAAGCGCACCGCGGGCGCGACCACCACGGACAGCGGCAGGCGGCCGTAGCGCTCGACCGCTGTGGCCCAGCCGAGCAGCGTGCCCCCCGTCGCTACCGCCAGGTAGCCGACATCGTTCAGCCGGCCCTCGACGTCGTTGTCGAGCGAGCCGGGGATGGGGGTGAACATGTCCTCGCGCGCGGCCAGCGGCACCGTGGCGTAGTTGTCGATGGTGGTGATCCGGCCGTCGGCCAGGCGGATGGTGATGAATCCCGCCCCGAAGATCGTCGTCATCATCGGCTCGACGACCGACAGGGCGAACATGGTCGCGATCGCGGCGTCGACCGCGTTGCCCCCAAGCAGCAGCATCTCGGTCCCGGCCAGCGACGCCAAGGGATGGTTCGACGTCACCATGCCGCGCGCGGCGATGGCTTCCTGCTTCACCGTCGGCCGCCGTACCCCGAACGCGCCGCTCCAGGCCCGCTCGACCTGCGCCATCACGCACGTCCCTTCCGGTAGACTTCCACGCACACCGCCCGGCTGCTGGCTGTCTCGGCGTCCCGTGTCGCAGGGGGCGGTACGGACACCCTAGCAGTGACCTCCGGGAGGCGCAATCCCCCAGGCGGCCGGCGGGCTGGCATGGGCCCCCGGCCATCCCGGTCCAGCGGACCGGCAGAGGGCAGCACAGTGCGTGTGCTACCATCGGCGGCGAAGCCGCAGGACGCGATCGCGTGGACGACCGGAGGAGGGGGTGTGGGATGACCGGACGGCAGGCGGGGCTGGCAGCATCGCGGCGGAGCACCGCGCTCCCCGTGTCACCGATCCGCCGGCTCATGCCCCTCGCCGAGGAAGCCAAGGCGCGCGGGCGGCGGGTCATCCACCTCAACATCGGCCAGCCCGACCTCGACCCGCCCCCCAGCGTGATGCAGGCCGCCGTGGATGCGACCGGAGAGCGCCTGGCCTACGCGCCGTCGCGCGGTCTCCCCAGCGCCGTCGCGGCCTGGGTGACCTACTACCGGCACCACAGCATCGAGGTGGAAGCGGGTGACATCGTGATCACCGGCGGGGCCAGCGAGGCCCTGTCGCTGGCTATGCTGGCCACCTGCGATCCGGGCGACGAGGTGCTGGTGCCCGAGCCGTTCTACGCCCCGTACCAGGGCATCGCCGGGGTCGCCGGCCTGCGACTCGTGCCGGTTCCACTGGGCCCCGGCTTCACACACCCAAACCCCGAGGCTGTGCGCGAGCGGATCACGCCGGCCACCCGCGCCCTCCTCATCTGTAGCCCCAGCAACCCGACCGGCACGGTCTACCGTAGGGAGGACCTCATCGCGCTGGGGCAGGTCGCCCGCGACGCCGGGCTCTTCCTGCTCTCGGACGAGACCTATCGCGAGATCGTGTTCGACGGCCCGCCGGCTCCAAGCGCCCTCTCGATCCCGGGCCTGGACGAGCACGTCGTCGTGATCGACAGCGTCTCCAAGCGCTTCAACGCCTGCGGGCTCCGCATCGGCACCATCGTGTCGCGCAACCCGGCGGTGATGGCTGCGGTGGCCGACCTGGCCGAGCTGCGGCTGGCCGTCCCGGTGATCGACCAGCTCGCCGTCGCCCGTGCCCTCGCCGCACCCGAGCCCTACATCGGCACGGTGGTCGCCACCTACCGCGAGCGGGTGGCGGCGGTGGTCGCGGCCCTCGCCGAGATCCCGGGTGTCACCTGCCACCGGCCGGGCGGCGGCTTCTACGTGGTGGCGCGCCTCCCCGTGGACGACAGCGAGCGCTTCGCGGCCTGGCTGCTGCGCGAGTTCGCCCTCGACGGCGACACGGTGATGGTCACGCCGATGAGCGACTTCTACCTCACGCCCGGCCGCGGCCGGGACGAGATCCGAATCGCCTGCGTCCACGACCCCGCCACGCTCATCCGCGCCGCCCGGGTGATCGGCGCGGCCCTGGCCGCCTACCCCGGCCGCACGGGCTGAGCCTCGCGCCCGCCAGGGTGGGTGCCCCGCACCGGCACGCGAGGACAGGCACGGGGCGGTGCCGGTGGGCTAGCCCACGCTGTCGCGGTAGTGCAGCAGGAAGTCCCAGAGCGCCGCGGCGGCGGCCGCGGGCCGGCGGCCAGAGCGGCGCACCAGCGACCAGTGCCGCTGGACCGGGAACCCCTCCACGTCGAGCGTGACCAGCCGGCCGACCTGGAGCTCCAGCCCGATCGCGACGCGCGGGATGACGGCCACCCCGAGGTCCGCGGCGACCGCCTGCTTGATCGCACCGGTGCTGCGCAGCTCCATCCCGATGCGGAGGGGGATGCCCCACCGGTCGAAGAGGGTTTCGGTGTCGGCGCGTGTGCCCGAGCCCGCCTCGCGCAGCAAGAAGATCTCCTCGCTCAGTGCCGCGGCCGGGACGGCACGTACGCCCGCCAGACGGTGTCGGGGCGAGGCAATGACCACCAGCTCATTGGGCAGGAAGGGCTCGACCTCCAGCCCCTTCGGGTTCTCGATCTTCCCCATGATCGCCAGGTCGATCTCACCGTCGCTCAGGAGCTGCTCGACGCCAAAGCGGTTGAGCACGTCGAGCGCCAGCCGGACACCGGGAAAGCGGCGATGGAACGTGCCGAGTGCCTTGGGCGCCACGTAGATGCCGGCAGTCGTGCTGGCGCCCAGGCGCACGCTGCCGCGCTCGACGCCGGCCAGCTCCTGGAGAACAACCTGCGCCTCGTCGAGCAGCGTCAGGACCCGATCGGCATAGCCGAGCAGCTCCCGCCCTGCCTCCGTCAGGCGGATCGAACGACCGGCCCTTTCGAACAGGGGCAAGCCGACCGCCCGCTCCAGCGCCTTGATCTGCCCCGACACGCCGGGCTGGCTGATGAAGAGCGCCTCCGCGGCGCGGGAGAAACTGCCCTGACGGGCCACCTCCCGGAAGAGGCGGAGCTGGTGGAGGGTGAGATCCATAATGGAAACCTTATTTACGGGCTAAGACATCCGTATTAGACATTATAGAGTGGCGCTGGTAGCCTGGGAAGTGTCCGGTAAGCTCATCGACGGGCCCCGGGGACGGTCGACCATCCGAACCGATTCGATCTGCGTCGCGACCGGGAGGAACGCCATGGACGCGCACCACAGGAGGATCCAAGCGGTTCGAGACCCGATCAAGCCGCACCGACGGCTGGCCGACGAGCCGGAGAGCGCCAGGGCGGCGCGCACCGCGCCACGCGTGCCACCCACCCACCGCAGCTTCCTCATGTTCCCCGGCGATCAGAACGACGTGGACATCGAGACGGACCAGGCGTAACCCGCGGCCGACCGCCCACCAGCGGCGCCCATGCGGCGCCCGCTCGGAGGGCGCGGGACGGAGGCGGCTGATGCGTGAATGCTCCCCCGGCCACCCCGGTTTCCCATCCGCGACACGCCAGCGCGCCGCCGCCCCGCGCCGTGGCCGCACGCCGGTCGCTGTCGCTCCGCGTGTGCGCGATCCGCCCCCCCGCAGCCATCCAACCCAGGTGTCCGTGTCCCGGCGCTGCGCTCTTCGCAGGCGACAGCGCGGAAAGGAGGCAACCGATGATGGCTGGCGAAGCCCGGAAACCCGAGGGGGCGACCGGCACCACGATGGAGCTGGCGCCCACGCCGCTCCTGCCGGAGGGCTACCTGGTCCCCACCTCGCGCTGGCAGCACCCGAGCCGCCGCATGCGGGAGCTGCTCGAGATCGAGCCGTACCTCTTCGGCCCCGGCGTCTACGATCCATTTGGCGCCCAGCTCGTGATGTACTACGGCTTCAAGGCCGTCTACTTCAGCGGCTACTCCTTCGCCATCGGCCACGTCGGCTCGACCGATATGGACCTCTACGCCGGGGTCGAGATCGCCGACGCCGCCCGACGCACGGTCAGCGCCCTGCGCAAGTTCCAGCTCACCATGGCGGTGGGCGACCCCGAGAAGGGCACGCCCCCACGCCACCTCCACATCCCGCCCGTGATCGTCGACATGGACGGTGGATACGGCAACCTCTTCAACGTCCAGCGAACCACGGAGCTCTACGTGACCGCCGGCGTCGCCGGCGCGCACCTGGAGGACCAGCAGCTCCCCAAGCGCTGTGGGCACATCGGCGGCAAGGCGTTGATCCCGGCCGCGGAGATGGTCGGCAAGTTGCGCATGATGCGCGCGGTCGCCGACGACCTCGGCAACCCGGACTTCGTCGTCATCGCCCGCACCGACGGGCTGTCCGCCGTCGATGCGCCGGAGCCCCTCCGCGGGATGGAGCTCGCCATCGACCGCGCGCTGCGCTACCTCGACTCCGGCATCCCCGACCTGGTCTGGTGCGAGTTCCCCACCTCCGACCGCGGCGCGGTGGAGACCTTCGCGGCCGAGGTCCGCAAGCGCTTCCCGGAGGCGCGCTTCGCCTTCAACTGGTCGTCCTCCTTCAAGTGGTTCAACGACCCCGCGCCGCTCACCTTCGCCGAGCTGGGGGAGATGGGCTTTAAATTCATTTTCATCACCCTCGGGGCGCAGCACGCCATGGGCTACGGGCTGAGCGAGCTGCTCAAGGCCATGGCGACCGAGCAGGAGCAGGGCTACATCGCGCTGCAGCGGAAGGAGTGGGCGCCGGGCGCGGACGTCCCAACGCGCAGCCACCACACCTTCTCCGGCGTGCCCTACCACCATCTCGTCGGCCAGGCCTACGACGCGCAGCGCCTCGGCCGGGAGTTCGTGGAAGACCTGCCGGACGATCTCGTGGTGTAGGCCAGGGGCGCGGACGCCCGCGACCACCCCGCCCGCTGTGGGGCTCGACGTCGCGCCGGGAGCTGCTATCCTCCCCACGATCACGCGAATTCGTCGCGATCGTGGGGAGGGACCATCATGGGGAATCCGCCAGCCGAGGCGTCGGAGCCGCCGGTCGTCAACGTGGTCGGGGAGCGGGTCGCCCTCGGCCCGCTGCGCCGCGACCTGCTCGCGATCTACCAGCGCTGGTTCAACGACCTCCAGACGCTGCGCACGCTGGGCGACGTGCCGCGCCCGCTGACGCTCGAGGAGCAGGCGGCCCAGTACGACCGCATCGCCGCCGGATCACCCTCCCAGGTCGCCTTCCAGATCTACGACCGCGCCAGTTGGCAGCCGATCGGCACCTGCGCGCTGGTGGACATCGACCACCGCAACGGCACCGCCGAGTTCGTCATCATCATCGGCGAGCGCGCCTATCGCGGCCGCGGCTACGGCACCGAGGCCACCCGCCTCGCGCTCGACTACGCCTTCACCGCGCTGGGCCTGCACAACGTCATGCTGAAGGTGTACGAGTTCAACCTCGCCGGCATCCGCGCCTACCAGAAGGCCGGCTTCAAGGAGTTCGGGCGCCGGCGCGGCGCCCGGTGGATGGGTGGCCGCCGCTGGGATGTCATCTACATGGAGTGCCTGGCCAGCGAGTTCACCAGCCCCGTCCTCGGCGACGTCTTCCAGCCCGATCACCCCCGCCCCGGCGCGGCCTGAGCCCGCGCCGCCCGCGCGACCGGACCGGCACCCCTCCCGCTGGGTGCGGCGCGGCGGCGGGCGGCGCCGGACGACGTGCGATCGGTGCCGCGGCGGCCGTGCCCGCCGTGGCGGCAGCCGCGGGCCGACCCGGCACGCCGCGCCCCGCCCGCCTGCGCAACTCTGTCCCCATCATCCGCGCCTGAACCGCAAGCGCCGCTCGTCGCGGGGTTCACCCGGCGTCCGGTGTCGGGCTCGCCGATGCCGGTTCGGCGCGGTCGACCGCGCGAGGGGCTTGACAGCCAGCCGACGCCGCGCTATGATCTCGATACATTCATAACGATGTTATGCAGGATATAACACGCGAGGACGTGGGTGAAGTCGGGCGTCGGCAAGTACCGCATCGAGAGCGTTGCGCGAGCCGCTGAGCTCCTCTGCGCCTTCCTCCAGCCACCCCACCGCTTCGGCGTCACCGAGCTGAGCAACGCCGCCGGTCTGACCAAGAATCAGACCTTCCGCATCCTGCAGACGCTGATCCCGCTCGGCTTCGTGGTACAGGACCCCGAGACGAAGGCGTACCGGCTGGGCCCGCGCCTCATCAGCCTGGCCGCCGTGGCCGTCCACGGCTCAAGCTTGGTGCACGTCGCCGGCCCCGTGCTCGATCAACTGGCAGAGCAGACCGGGGAGACCGTCATCCTCACGGCGCGGCTCGACCCCTACTCGGCCATCTGTGTCGACAAGCGCGAGAGCACGCGCACCCTGGCCATCACCGCCAGAGTTGGCGCGGAGTTCGCGCTCCACGCCGGAGCCACGCCCAAGCTCCTCCTCGCGTTCTCGTCGCCGGAGCACATCGAGGCCTATCTACGAGACCGCGCGCCACTCACCCGCTTCACCGAGCGAACAATCACGGACCCAGCGCAGCTCAAGGCCACGCTGGCGGAGATCCGCCGACAGGGCTACGTCGTCAGCGTCGAAGAGCTGGATCGCGGCGTCTGCTCCATTGCCGCTCCCATTCGCGACCACACGGGCGAGGTGGTGGCCGGTGTCAGCGTGGCGGCGCCAACGATCCGACAGGGCCCAGACGCGCGACTTGCCACGATCGAAGCGGTCGTCTGGGCCGGCCGCGAGATCTCGCGGCGCCTCGCCGAGCATGCCCTCGGCCACCTCGGCGCCGTGCCAACTGAGGGTTCCCATGTTCGGTAGGGAAGTGCGCGGTGCATGCACCGAGGAGGTAGAGAAGGCCATGGATATCGAACGCGTCGTCGAACAACTGCGGCGTGGCGGCGAGAAGGTCTCGCGCCGTGATGTGCTCCGGCTCGCTGCGCTCAGCAGCCTCGGCATCGCCGGAGCGGGCCTCCTGAGCGCCTGCGGCGGCGGGTCGAGCGAGCCGACGACCGCCCCGAGCGGCAGCACCTCTGGCGGCGGGAGCACCGGCGCCAGCAGCACGCCGCGGGCGAGCGCCAGCCCCGCCGCGAGCGGCGGCACCCCCAAGAAGGGTGGCACCTGGCAGATGGCGGTCACGGCGAACCCGACCGCCTACCCGATTACAGCGCCGGGGGCGCTGACCGACATCCTGGTCAACAAGACGATCTACAACTGCCTCGTGCAGTACCGGCTCAACGGGGACGCCATCGAGGTGGTGCCGGATCTTGCCGAGTCATGGGAGGCGAGCGCCGACCTCAAGGAGTACACCTTCAAGCTCAAGTCGGGTGTGACCTGGCATGACGGCCAGCCACTGACCGCCGATGACGTCAAGTTCACCATGGACGCCGTCCTCGACCCGAAGGTCAACGCGTCGGGCCGCGGCGTCGTCAGCTCCATCCAGAGCACCGAGGTCGTCGACGAGCACACGGTGAAGTTCGTGTTGAAGTACCCCTTCGCCTCGCTCCCAGTGATGCTGGGCTACAATAAGCCGATCGTCCCCAAGCACCTGCTCGAGGGGCAGAACCTCAATGAGCCGACTGACTTCCTGCGCAAGCCGATCGGCACCGGTCCGTTCAAGTTCAAGGAGTTCGTCCAGGGAAGTCACCTGGCGGTGGAAGCCAACCCCGACTACTTCGACGGCACCCCGCTGCTCGACGGGATCATCTTCAAGGTCATCCCGGACGGCAACGCCCGGGTGGCGCAGGTGCGCTCCGGCGAGATCGACTTCACGGTTATCGAGCCGGCCCAGATCGACGCACTCAAGAACGTCGACAACATCGAGATCCGCACGGTGCCGCAGGTCAACTATTACTTCTTCGCCATCAATCACACCAAGCCCCACCTGCAGGACGTGCGCGTGCGCCAGGCTCTGGTCTACGCCCTCGACCGGGAGGCGATCGTCAAGCAGGTGCTGAAGGGCTATGGCAAGGTCGCCACCGGTCCTATCAACCCGCTGCTGGGCGACTACTACAACCCCGACGTAGCGACCTACGACTACGACCCTGACAAGGCCGCCGCGCTCTTGAAGGAGGCCGGCTGGACCAAGGGGTCGGACAACGTCCTGGTCAACGCCCAGGGCGCGAAGTTCACCATCCTCCTCAATGGCCCGAAGGGGTACCCGGCCATGGAGCAGGTCATCACCTACGCCCAGCAGCAGTACCAGAAGCTCGGCATTCAGGTGACGCTGGACATCGTCGACTGGCCGGTCCACCTCGACAAGTACCACAAGCTCGAGTACGACCTGCTGATGGAGTGGTGGATCACGCCGCCCGACGCCGATCTCTACGACCACTACCACAGCGAGTCCTCCTCGAACTGGTGGGCCTACAAGAACCCGGAGGTCGACGACCTGATCGTCAAGGCGCGCAGCCAGCCCGACGAGCAGCAGCGCATCGCGCTGTACCACGAGCTCCAGGCCAAGCTCGCCGAGGATGTGCCCGTGGTCTATCTCTACTACCCGCAGGAGATCCAAGCCATGAGCAAGCGCACGCACGACCTCCCGGCGATGGGCTACCGCGATGCGCTGACCTGGATGGAGAAGGTGTGGGTCGACTGAGCACGGCGGCAGCGATAGCCGGGCCCGCCTGACCAGTCGACGGCCCGCCACCGGCGCGAGTGAGGAGAACCCGTGGTCGCCTATCTCATCCGCCGCCTGATTCAGGCGGTCGTGCTCCTGTTTTTCGTCAGCATCATCACGTTCGTGCTGATCCACTCGGCACCGGGCGGGCCCTCGCTGCTCTCCAACCCGGAGCTGAGCCGGCAAGACATCGAGCAGATGCGGGAGCAGATGGGGCTCAACGACCCACTCCCGGTGCAGTACGGCCGGTGGCTCGGGAACGTGCTCCAGGGGAACTTGGGCCGCAGCTACAACACGGTGGAGCCGGTCCGCAGCCTGATCGCGAGCCGGCTCCCCAACACCCTGCTGCTGACCGGCCTGGCGCTGGGCCTCTCGATCGCGGTCGCCATCCCGCTGGGGGTGCTCAGCGCCACCCGCCGCAACTCAGCCCTGGATCGCATCGTGGCGGGCATCAGCTTCTTCGGGGTATCGATCCCGGTCTTCTGGCTCGGGATCGTGCTGATCATCGTCTTCTCAATCCAGATGAAATGGCTACCTGCTGGGGGCATGGCCACGCTCGGCCAGGACTTCTCGCTCGTCGACCGGATCAAACACCTGGTCCTGCCCACCTTCGTGCTCGCCACGGCCAACCTGGCGGAACTGACACGCTACACCCGCTCCGGGATGATCAGCGTGCTCAGCGAGGACTACATTCGCACCGCGCGCTCGAAGGGACTGACCAACCGGGCGGTCATCTTCCGACATGCCCTGCGGAACGCGCTGATCCCGGTCGTCACGGTCATCGGGGTTCTGCTGCCGCGCGCCGTCGGCGGCGCCGCGATCACCGAGACGGTCTTCTCCTGGCCCGGCATGGGCCGCCTGGCGGTGGAGGCCGCCGCCACGCGCGACTACCCCGTGGTCCTCGGCACGACCCTGACCGTCGCCATCGTGGTCGTCCTGAGCAGCCTGCTGACGGATCTGGTCTACAGCTATCTCGACCCGCGCATCCGCGTGGGCTAGGGAGAACCGCGGATGGCACAGGCACGGACACTCAAGGCTGAGGAGTTCGTCGCGCAGCGAGCCCCACGCTCGTGGCGACAGATCGCCTGGCAGCGCTTCGTCCGCAACCGCGTGGCGGTGCTGTCGGCGCTCTTCCTGATCGTGATGTACCTCGTGGCGCTGTTCGCCCCCGTCATCGCACCCTACGACCCGAACGAGGTCGACATTCTCTATACCCATGCCCGCCCGTCGCGCGAGCACCTGCTCGGGACCGACGAGAGCGGCCGGGACGTCCTCTCCCGGCTGATCGTTGGCTCGCGCGCGTCGATGAGCGTCGGGCTCATCGCCATGGTGATCTCGGTCCTGATCGGCTCGCTGGTCGGCAGCGCCAGCGGCTACCTGGGCCGCGCCGTGGACAGCATCCTGATGCGCATCACCGACGGCATGATGGCGATCCCCTACTTCTTCCTCGTGCTCATCGTGGTCGCGGTCTTCGGGTCGAGCTTCCGCAACATCGTGGTCGTCATCGGCGTCACGAGCTGGATGGTGGTCGCGCGGATCGTCCGCAGCGAGGTGCTGCGCTACCGGGGGCTCGACTTCGTGCAGGCCGCGCGGGCGCTCGGCGCCTCGAACACCCGCATCCTGTTCCGGCACATCGTGCCCCACACCGTGCCCTCGATCATCGTCGCCGCGACGCTCGGCGTCGCCAACGCGATCCTGCTGGAATCGGCGCTCAGCTACCTGGGGCTCGGCATCCAGCCGCCGCAGGCCAGTTGGGGGAACATGCTCAGCAACTCCCAGGCCTACCTCTGGGAGAACCCGCTCCTCCCCATCTACCCGGGCCTGCTCATCCTGTTGACCGTGCTCTCCTACAACTTCTTGGGCGATGCCCTGCGCGACGCGCTCGACCCGCAGTACCGCGAGGGGAATCTGTAGCTCACGGTTCGTGACAGTACGAGGGAGGAAACGCATGCCGGGCAGTCAGTCGACCACGGTCAGCCTCGTCGGGGACGTCATGATCCGCACGCCATTCGCCCAGCAACCGGCGAGCCGAACCCCTGGTTTCGCGGCCGCCGTCGCCGAGCTGCGCCGCGCAGATCTCGTGATCGCCAACCTCGAGATGCCGCTCTCGACCCGCGGCTACCGGGTGCCCAAGCACTCCAACCTGCGCTCCGACCCGGCCATCATCGACGACGTGCGGAGCATGGGCGTTCACGCCGTCACGCTGGCCAACAATCACATGCTCGACTACGGCCCTCCCGCCATGTTCGACACGCTGGCCGCCTGTGAGCGGGCCGGCATCCTGCACTGCGGCGCCGGGGCCGACCTGGAGGCCGCCAGTCGGCCGGCCTGGCTGCACCACGGGGACCTCCGCATCGCGCTCCTGAGCGTCGCCTGCACCCTGCCGGTCGAGTCCGAGGCGGGGCCCGGCAAGCCCGGCATCGCCCCCCTTCGCGTCGGCTTCTCCTTCGAGATCGACGCCAACCTCCTGGTCGAGCAGCCGGGGACCATGCCGATCGTGCGCAGTTGGGCCGTCGCCGAAGATCAGGATCGGGTCTGCGCCCAGATCGCGGCGCTGAAGGAGCAGGCCGACGCGGTCATCGTCGGCATCCACTGGGGCGTCCCCGCCTACTGGTTGTCGCCGTACCAGGGACTGCTCGCCGAGTATCAGCGGCCGCTCGGACACGCCCTGATCGAGGCCGGGGCCGACGTCGTCTGCGGCCATCACTCACACTCCCTGCACCCCATCGAGCTCTACCAGGGCAAGCCCATCCTCTACAGCCTCGGCAACTTCATCTTCGAGGGGCCGCGGGCGTTCATGGAGCCCGAGTCGCTCATCGTCCGCGTCACGTTCGGACCGGAGCCGGCCGTGGAGCTGGTACCGGTCCTCGTCGACGAAGCGGGCTTCGGGCAGTTGGCCACCGGTGCCACCGCGGAGCGCGTGTTCCGGCTGCTCGACCGCCTGTCGCAGCCGTTTGGGACGCGTTTGGAGATCCGCGACGACCGCGCGCTGGTCGTCGCCGGATAGCGAGAACGAGGAGCGACGGGCTCCTCGGGGAAGGAAGTCGTGGTATGGAGCGTCGCACCGCGATCACGCAGTGGAGCGACCCGGACCTGGAGCAGCAGGTCCTGGAGGCCGTGTCGCTGGACGTGCCCTGGAAGCTGGTCGAGGACTTCTCGACCCTGGTTCGCCTCTCGGGATCCGCGGAGGAGCGCCGCGCGGTCGAGCTCATCATCCAGGAGCTCGAGGCAGCGGGTGTCCCCTACCGCCTCTACGAGCCGGAGTGCTTCATCTCGATCCCGCTGAGCGCCAGCGTCCGCACCCTGGGGCCGGGTGGCCGGACGTTCCGCGCCAAGACGCCCGCCATGTCGGTCTCGACCGACGGCGAGGAGATCATCGGTGAGCTGGTCTATGTGCCGAGCGTCGGCGGCTCCAACGCGGGTGACGTCTTCTCGGCCGGCGTGGATCTGGGCGGCCAGGACGTGCGCGGCAAGATCGTCCTGACCGAGGGCATGGCGTCCCCCGGCAAGGTCGCGGACGTGATGGCTGCCGGTGCGATGGCCGGCATCTTCATCAATCCCGGCGAGGCGATCCACGAGGGGATCTGCACCACCATCTGGGGCACGCCCGACCTCGACTCGATGGGCCGGCAGCCGTCGATCCCGGTCGTGGCCGTCAACAACCCCGACGGCCAGGCGCTGCTCGCGGCGGCCCAGCAGGGCGCCCAGGTGGCCCTCGCCACCAAGCTCGACACCGGCTGGCGCACGATCCCGGTGCTGGTGGCCGAGATCCCCGGCGCCGTCGTCCCCGAGGAGTTCGTGCTGCTGCACGGCCATCTCGACTCCTGGCACGTCGGCATCGGCGACAACGCCACCGGCGACGCCACGCTGCTCGAGCTGGCGCGCGTCTTCTGGCAGTTCCGCGATCGGCTCGCCCGCTCGCTGCGGATCGCCTGGTGGAGCGGGCACTCGCATGGCCGCTACGCCGGCTCCACCTGGTACGCCGACACCTTCGCGATCGACCTCGCGCGCAACTGCGTGGCCCAGGTCAACTGCGACTCCCCCGGCTGCCGCTGGACCACCACCTACAACAACCTGACGGCCATGAGCGAGACCGAGCCGTTCATCGACACCGTCATTCGCGCCACCACCGGCATCACCCCGCAGCCGGAGCGCCCCCCGCGGGCCGGTGACTACTCCTTCAACGGCATCGGCATCACCTCGTTCTACATGCTCAGCTCGACCATGTCGGATGAGGACCGGGCGGCGAAGGGCTACTACGCCGTCGGCGGCTGCGGCGGCAACATCCAGTGGCACACCGAGGGGGACACGCTGGAGATCGCCGATCGCGAGTACCTGCTGCGCGACATGCGCATGTATGCCGCGTCCGTCCTCCGCACGCTCAATGCTCCCCTGGTCCCGTTCGACTGGACGCGCACCACGGCCGAGTTCCGCGCCACGCTCGACCGCTACCAGCAGGCCGCCGGGGACCACTTCGACTTCGGGCCGGCGCGTGAGGCCGTCGCGGCCCTGGAAGGTGCGCTCGAGCGCTTCTACGCTGCGGCGCCCGCGGTGACCAGCCCGGCCGATCCCGCGGCGCGGCGCTTCAACTTCGTGCAGCGGCGACTGGCCCGGCTCCTGATCCCGGTCAACTACAGCCGGATGGAGGCCTTCCGGCACGACCCCGCCCTCAACGTGCCGCCCCTGCCGGATCTGGCCCCGGCGCTGGCGATACCGCAAGCCGCCGGCGATGTCGCGCAGCGCGGCATCCTGCGGGCGCACCTGACGCGCGGCCAGAATCGCCTCGTGTGGGCTCTGGAGCAGGCGCGGGAGGTCGTCGAAGCGGCGACCGCCTGAGCGCTGCGCAGCCCGGGAGCGGCGCCGCGGGGGCACCTCGCGGCGCCGTTCCCGTGCCCACCAAGCCACGCAGGAGATATGTGGCCAGATGCGTAACCTGCTATGAATACCGCGAGCACGGATGCATCCGCACTATGGCATCCGTGTGATGCGGATCGGACACCACCTGTGGAGGTACAACGACATGGGTCATCTACCCCTGGCGGATCTCGAGCGGATGCTCCGGGAGGAGGTCTCGGCCGAGCAGCTCCAGGCGCACCTGGAGGTGTTCAGCCGCCTGTTCCGCGACAGCGGCACCGAGGATGAGCAGCGCGCCGCCCGCTACATCGCCGATCGCATGGCCGAGTACGGCGTGGCCACCGAGATCCTGGAGTTCGACGGCTACATTTCCTGGCCCCGCCAGGGCACGCTGACGATCGTGGGCGCCGACAGCGCCACCGAGCAGGTGCCGGTGCGCACCCGGGCGTTCGGCGCCTCCACGCCGCCCGAGGGTATCGAAGCCGAGCTGGTCTTCATCCCGTTTGACCGGCCGGCGAAGGGGGAGATGATCTTCACCCATCGAGCGGTGGCTGGCGACTACGCGGGTCGGGACGTGCGGGGCAAGATCGTCCTCACCGCCGACGGCGGGCCCGACGGCGTTCGCCGGGCCCAGGAGCGCGGCGCCCTCGGCCACATC
>JASBVL010000105.1 GCA_029961075.1 Sphaerobacter sp. | reverse complement strand
GTCCTGCTGCCCGCCACGGTGGCCTTCGCCGCTCGCCGGGCGGACGGCGGCTGGAGTTTCGAGGTGCGCGACGCGCGGACCGGGGTGCCGCACGTCAACGGGACGGTCCAGCCGGCGGGCGCCACACCTTGCCCCGCAGGACGTTGCTCAGCCCCATCCAGGCGAGGTTCATCAGCCGGGCGCTGGTGACCTCGGGGGACTCCTCGGGGTGGTCCAGCAGCCACTCGGTCAGCGACTCGCCGGCGCCGACCAGCGCGTTCGCCAGCGCCAGCACCTCGTCCCCCTCGACCGCGGGTTTCCGCACGCCCTCGGCCGCCATGGCGCGCGCGATCAGGGCGGCGACCGTCTCCACGATCATCCGGCGCATCTTCGCGACCTCGCCGGAGAACGGCTCGCCCTGCCCGCGGGCCTGCCGGTACAGCACCGACCAGCCCTCCCGGTGCTGCGCCACGAAGCCGAAGAACGCGTTCACCCCGCGCCACAGCTGCTCCTGCGGGGCCAGTCCGTCCTCGGCCACGCTGGTGATCGCCTCCCGCAGCCGGCCGGCCTCCCGGCGGATGCAGGCGGTGAACAGGTCGGCCTTCGAGCCCAGGTACAGGTACACCAGCGGTTTGGAGATGCCGGCGCGCTCAGCGATCTCGTCCATCGACGCCGCGTGGTAGCCGCGACGCGAGAACACCTGCACCGCCGCGTCCAGCATCTGCTGCTCGCGAACTTCCCGCGGCAACCTCTTCGGTTTCGCGCTCACGCTTGCCAGTCTACCTACTCGCGCGTAACCTTACTTTCAAGTAAATTTACTTCTGAGTAAGGACATTGCCATGGCCGCACTCGACATCGAGAAGCTCGACGTCGGCGCGCTGACGCCGCAGGAGTTCGCCCAGCTCGTCGCCCAGACCCCAAGCGGGAGATGGTGGAGCTCATGGCCGGAGAGCACCGGCGCAAGGTGCTCGACGAGGTCTTCCGCCGCATGACGCACCACTTCCGTCCCGACAAGGCCGGCTCGACCAGCGCCGTCATCCACTGGCGGATCGGCGGGCGGCCCGACGGCGGGCACGACGAGTACGAGATGGTCATCGCTGACGGCGCCTGCGCGCTCAGCCCGCGGCTCGAGCGCGAGCCGCGCCTCACAGTGACGGCCGACGCGGTGGACTTCCTCAGGCTCGCCTCCGGCAACGCCTCCGGCGCCACGTTGTTCCTGACCCGCAAGCTCAAGCTCGACGGCGACCTCGGGCTGGGCGCCAACCTCACCAACCTGTTCGACATCCCCAAGGCCTGAGCGCACATCGCGAGACCGCCCGCCCGGCTCGCTGACCCGAATAGCGGTTCCCAGACACGCTCCGAGAAGGAGAACACCCCCGATGAGCTTCAGCCTCGACCTCACCGATGAGCAGCGCCAGCTGCGCGAGTGGGTGCACGGCTTCGCCGCCGACGTGGTGCGCCCCGCGGCCGCCGAGTGGGACGAACGCGAGGAGACTCCCTGGCCGATCATCCAGGAGGCGGCGAAGATCGGCCTGTACGGTTTCGAGTCCCTCGCCCAGTTCTGGGCCGACCCCACCGGGCTGTCGCTGCCCATCGTCAACGAGGAACTGTTCTGGGGCGACGCGGGCATCGGCATGTCCATCTTCGGCACCACGCTCGCGGTGGCCGGCATCTTCGCCTCCGGCACCCCTGAGCAGCTCGCCGAATGGGTCCCGCAGTGCTACGGCGACGTCAACGACCCCAAGGTGGCCGCGTTCTGCGTCTCCGAACCCGAGGCCGGCTCCGACGTCTCCGCCATGCGGGTGCGCGCCCGCTACGACGAGGCCAAAGACGAGTGGGTGCTCAACGGCCAGAAGGCCTGGATCACCAACGGCGGCATCGCCAACGTGCACGTCGTGGTCGCCTCGGTGGACCCCGAACTCGGCGCCCGCGGCCAGGCCGGGTTCGTCGTGCCGCCGGGGACGCCCGGGCTGTCGGCCACCCGCAAGATCAAGAAGCTCGGGCTGCGGGCCTCGCACACCGCGGACGTCTTCCTCGACGACGTGCGCGTGCCCGGGCACTGCCTGCTCGGCGGCAAGGAGGCGCTGGACGAGCGGCTGGCGCGCGCCCGCGAGGGCCGCAAGGCCAAGACGCAGGCGGCGCTGCGGACCTTCGAGGTGAGCCGGCCGACCGTGGGGGCCCAGGCCGTCGGCATCGCGCGGGCGGCGTACGAGTACGCGCTGGAGTACGCCAAGCAGCGGGTGCAGTTCGGCCGGCCGATCATCGAGAACCAGGCGATCGCCTTCACGCTCGCCGACATGAAAACCGAGATCGACTGCGCCCGGCTGCTGGTCTGGCGGGCCGCCTGGATGGGCCGCAACGACAAGCCCTTCGAGGCCGGCGAGGGCTCGATGTCGAAGCTCAAGGCCGGCGAGGTCGCGGTCTGGGTGACCGAGAAGGCCGTGCAGATCCTGGGCGGCGCCGGGTACAGCCGTGAGCACCCGGTGGAGCGGATGTACCGGGACGCGAAGATCTACACGATCTTCGAGGGGACCTCGGAGATCCAGCGGCTCGTCGTCGCCCGAGCCATCTCCGGGATGCACGTCCGGTGACGCCTGTCCGGTGTGGCAGCGGGAAGGAGCCGGGAAGGAACAGCGCATGCGTGAAG
>JASBVL010000104.1 GCA_029961075.1 Sphaerobacter sp. | reverse complement strand
GTCGGCCCCGCCGTGTCGAAGAAGATCACGTTGGTCGGGATGTCGGTGTAGGGCGCGAAGACGCCCTCGGGCAGGCGCAGCACGGTGTGCAGGTTGAACTGCTCCAAGAGGTCCGCCTTGATGCGCGCGGCGACGCCATCGCCGAACAGCGTGCCGTTCGGCACCACCACCGCCGCCCGCGCCGGCCGCCCCGCCGAAGTCTGCGCGCGCCGCAGCCGGCGCATGATGAGCTGGAGGAACAGGAGCGCCGTCTCGGCGGTGCGCCGGTCCTCCGGGAAATTGTCCTGGATGCCGCGCTCCTCCTCGCCGCCGAAGGGCGGGTTGGTCAGGATCACGTCCACCCTGTCGCGCTCCCCGATCTCGGCGAGCCGATGGCGCAGCGCATTGCCCGGGTCGATGCGCGGCGCATCCAGCCCGTGCAGCAGCAGGTTCATCTGGCAGAGCAGATAGGGCAGGGATTTCGGCTCGCAGCCGAGGAGCGAGCGCTGCTGCAGCACCTTGCGCTCGGCCACCGTGCGCACCTGGGCGGCGAGATGGGCGAAGGCCTCGACCAGGAAGCCCCCCGTCCCGGCGGCGGGGTCGAGCACCGTCTCGCCCAGCCGCGGGTCGGTGACCTGCACCATCAGGCGCACCACCGCGCGCGGGGTGTAGAACTCCCCCGAATCCCCGGCCGCGTCGCGCATCTCGCGCAGCATGGATTCGTAGAGCGCGCCGAGGGTGTGAAGCTCCTCCGACGAGGTGAAGTGGATGCCGTTCACCTTGTCGATGACGTCGCGCAGGAGGTAGCCGCTGCGCATGCGGTTGTCCACGCCGCGGAAGACGGTGGCGATCACGTCGCGCCGGTCGTCGCCGTTCTCGCTGGTCAGCCCGCGCAGATAGGCGAAGAGGCCGGGGCCGCGCGTGCCGTCGGGGCGCACCGTCTCCTCGCCGTTGATGAAGGCGAGCAGCTCGTCGCCGGTGATGCCCTGCGGGTCCGCCGCCCAGTCGCGCCAGCGATAGGGCGGCTCGATCGCCGGGCGGAAGCGCGTGCCGGCCAGCGCCGCCTCCTGCTCCCGCTGCTGCTCGAGGTCGTCGAGGAACTTCAGGAACATGATCCAGGTGAGCAGCGGCAGCCGGTCGAGGTCGCCGTTCAGCCCCTTGTCCTTGCGCATGATGTCGCGCGCGGATTTGAGCAGGGAGCCGAGCGCCTGGGCCGTGGTCAGCGCGGGCTTGCCGGCGGCGCGGGCCTTACGCGGCATAGAGCTGCTCCTGCAGTTCGGCCACCGCGGCGCGGAGCTGCTCGGGCCCGCCGAAGAGGCGGATGATGTCGGCCACCTGGCCGTGGTTCGAGAGGGGCGGCACCTTCAGCACGTCGGGCAGGACGAACTCGGCCTCGCCATGGGCGGCGTATTTCTCCAACAGCTCCTCCAGGATGGCGCGGCCCTCGGCACCGTATTTCGTGAAGATGTCCGGGGCGCGGGCGCGCAGCTCCCTCGCCCGCTCGCGCCGCGTGCGCAAGGGCGCGTTGAAGGCGAGGTGGCAGATCAGGTCGAAGGGGTCGGCCTCGGGCTGGCCCGCGGCCTCGGCGAGCTGGTCGAAGCTGATGCCGCGCTCGGCAAGCCGCCGCACGATCTCCGACCGCCGCGCGGCGTCCATCCACGCCTCGCGCAGCGCCTTGGAGGTGGGGAAGAGGGAGCGGACGCTCTCGGCCGCGTAGTCTGTGTAGCGCACGACGCGGAGCTGCGCGCCGGAGGGGTCGAGCTCGTAGACAAGATGCGCGGCGATCTCGACCTGCCCGCCGTCGAAGTAGAATTTCCGCCGCTCCCCGCCGGGTGGCTCGATCACCTCGGGCGGGGCGGGTTCAGGCTCCGGCTCGGCGCCAGGCTGGGGGAGTTCGTTCACGGCGATGGTCTCGCCGGCGGCGTTGAGCTCCTCCTCGGTCAGCCGGGCCGGGTCGCCGTCGAAGGCCGGGTCGGCGAAGAGCCGCGTGGCCGAGCCGGTGTAGTCGAGGATGTTGAACCAGAGCTTGCCGTAGTCGTCGCGCACCCGCGTGCCGCGGCCGATGATCTGCTTGAACTCGCTCATCGAGCCGACGACGCGGGCGAGCACCACGTTCTTGCAGGTCGGCGCGTCCACGCCGGTGGTCAGGAGCTGCGAGGTGGTGAGGATGGTCGGCGTGCGCGTGTCCACATCCTGGAAGCGGCCGAGATGGGCGCGGCCGACCTCGCCCTCATCGGCGGTGACGCGGCAGACATAGTCGGGATGCTGGGCGACCATGTCCTGGTTCAGCGCGACCAGCGCCTGACGCATCTCGGCCGCGTGTTCCTGGTCCACGCAGAAGACGATGGTCTTGGCGTAGCGGTCAGTCTTGCGCAGGAAATCCGTCAGATGCTTCGCGATCGCCTGGGTGCGGGCGCGCAGCGCGACGACGCGCTCGAAATCCTGGGTGCGGTATTCCTCGTCCGGGATCGCGCGGCCGTAGCGGTCGAGGTCGCCCCTGCTCGGCCGCCAGCCGGCGGCATCCCATTCGGTGACGACGCGATGGACGCGATAGGGGGCGAGGAAGCCGTCCTCGATCCCCTGTCGCAGGCTGTATTCGTAGATCGGGTTGCCGAAATAGCGGTAGGTGTCGCGGTTGTCGTCGCGCAGCGGGGTCGCGGTCATGCCGAGCTGGAAGGCGGGCGCGAAGTGTTA
>JASBVL010000103.1 GCA_029961075.1 Sphaerobacter sp. | reverse complement strand
AGGCGGCCATAGGCCCCGCCGACACAGAAGGGCCGCAGCGCCTGCTTGAGATCGTTCGATTGCAGGAGCACCGCGAGGCCGGTGATCGTGCGTTCGACGACGGGCGCGCTCGCGAGTGACGTCAGCGCGGTCCAGAGATGCTCCTTGACCTCGGGCGTGATGGCGACACCCTCGCGCATCAGGATCGCGACGATCCAGTCGGCGGCCCAGGCGCGTTCGGGGACATGGTGAATGCCGGCGAGCGGCTGCAGTGAGACGCTCTCGGCCGATCCTTCCGTCAGACCGCCACCGAGGTCGTGCCAGTCGCCGCCCATGGCGAGTGCGGCGGCGCGGATCGACCCCCCGAAGTCGAAGGCGAAGACCTGCGAGCGGGAATAGCGCCGGAACTGAAGCGCCATCAGCGCCAGCAGCACCGACTTGCCGGCGCCGGTCGGGCCGACAACGAGCGTGTGCCCGACATCGCCGACGTGCAAAGAGACCCGAAACGGCGTGGACCCTTCGGTCTTGCCGAAGAGCAAGGGAGGCGCAGCGAAGTGCTCATCCCGCTCCGGCCCCGCCCATACCGCCGACAGCGGGATCATGTGGGCGAGGTTGAGCGTCGAGATGGGCGGCTGGCGCACGTTGGCGTAGACATGCCCGGGCAGCGAGCCGAGCCAGGCATCGACGGCATTGATCGTCTCGGGCATGGCGGTGAAGTCGCGGCCCTGGACGACTTTCTCGACCAGCCGCAGCTTCTCGGCGGCGATGCGGGGGTCATTGTCCCAGACCGTCACCGTCGCGGTGACATAGGCCTCGCCGGCGTAGTCAGCGCCGAGCTCCTGGAGCGCGAGGTCGGCGTCGGCCGCCTTGTTCGCGGCATCGGTGTCGACGAGAGCCGACGCCTCGTTGGTCATCACCTCCTTCAGGATCGCCGCGATGCTCTTGCGCTTGGCGAACCACTGCCGGCGGATTTTTGTGAGCAGCCTGGTTGCGTCGGTCTTGTCGAGCAGGATGGCGCGCGTCGCCCAGCGATAAGGAAACGCCAGCCGGTTCAGCTCATCCAAAATGCCGGGCGTGGTTGCCGTCGGGAAACCGACGATCGTAAGCACGCGAAGATGCGCGTCGCCGAGCCGCGGCTCGAGGCCTCCTGTCAGAGGCTGGTCGGCCAGCAGCGCGTCGAGATACATCGGCGTCTCGGGCACGCGCACGCGATGGCGCCTGGTCGAGATGCAGGAATGGAGGTAGGTCAGCGTCTCGCCGTCATCGAGCCAGGCGCATTCGGGCATGAAGGCCTCGATGAGCTGCAGCACGCGGTCGGTGCGATCGACGAAGCCACGCAGGATCTCGTGCGGATCGACGCCGCGGTCGGCCTTGCCCTCGTAGAGCCAGTTCTCGGCGCGCGCGGCGTCTTCGGCCGGCGGCAGATAGGTGAAGGTGAGGAAGTAGCTCGACTCGAAATGCGCACTCGCTTCCTCGAAGTCCGCCTTGCGCTCGGCGTCGACGAGCGCGGAGGCGGGATCGGGAAAGCGGCTCGACGGATAGGCGCCGACGCCGTGGCGCTGCGCCTCAACGAAGATCGCCCAGCCCGAGCCGAGGCGCCGGAAGGCGTTGTTGAGGCGGCCCGCGACGGCGACCAGCTCGGCCGGCACGGAGGAGTCGAGGTCGGGGCCGCGAAAGCGGGCCGTGCGCTGGAAGCTGCCGTCCTTGTTGAGGACGACGCCCTCTGCGACGAGCGCTGCCCAGGGCAGGAAGTCGGCGAGGCGTGAAGACGTGCGGCGATATTCGGCGAGGTTCATCATCAGCTGCCTCACACGCCCAGGAAGCCGGGAATGCGCAGGTGCCGGCGCGTGACCTCGACGAACATCGGATCGCGCTTCGCCGCCCACACCGCCGCGAAGTGACCGACAGCCCAAAGGCCGAAGCCGACCAGCCAGAGCCGCAGTCCGAGCCCGAGCGCGGCCGCGAGCGTGCCATTGAGGATGGCGATCGAGCGCGGCGCGCCGCCGAGGAGGATGGGCTCGGTCAGCGCCCGATGGACGGGCACCGAGAAGCCGGGGACCTCGGCGGTATCAAGCACACCAGCCATCACACCACCGCCCCACCGCCGAAGCTGAAGAAGCTCAGGAAGAAGGAGCTGGCTGCGAATGCGATCGACAGGCCGAACACGATCTGCACCAGCCGGCGGAAGCCGCCGCTCGTATCGCCGAAGGCGAGCGTCAGGCCGGTGACGATGATGATGATCACCGCGATGACCTTGGCCACCGGGCCTTCGATCGATTGCAGGATCTGCTGGAGCGGCTGCTCCCATGGCATGGACGAGCCGCTGGCATAGGCCGGCGCCGCGTAAAGAAGTCCTGCTGTGGTCAGACCGATGGTGCCAATCCGATCGCGGACCGGGCCGGCAAATAGACGTTGCTTGAATGATGGCTGTCGAGCCGTGGTCATGTGTGATCTCCTGCTGGGCCTGCTGTCGCGGGGGTGATGCGGTAGTCGCCGCCGGGTCCGAGGCCCTCGACGCGGGCGAGCTCGGCGAGGCGGCGCGAGGCGCCGCGGCCGCTCAGCACGGCGACGAGATCGATGGTTTCTGCGATCAGCGCGCGCGGGACCGTGACGACGGCTTCCTGGATGAGCTGCTCGAGGCGGCGGAGCGCGCCGATAGCGGTGCCGGCGTGGATGGTGCCGATGCCGCCGGGATGGCCGGTGCCCCAGGCCTTCAGGAGATCGAGCGCCTCGGCGCCGCGCACCTCGCC
>JASBVL010000102.1 GCA_029961075.1 Sphaerobacter sp. | reverse complement strand
CCATCATCGTCGTCACCCAGCAGCGCACCACGCAGGACAAGGTGCGTGCCTTCACGCGGGGGGCCGACGACTTCGTCGAGCGTCCCTTCGATCCGCCCGAACTGGTCGCCCGGATCAGCGCCGTCGTGCGCCGCTGTCGGCGGAGCGAGTCACGCCTGGCGAGCACGGTGCTCCAGGTGGGGAGCGCGCGCCTGTCCATGAGCCATCTGACGTTCCAGATCGACGGTCAGCCACCGGTGCGCCTGACGCCGACCGAGATGCAGCTCCTGGCGTTGCTCATGCAGAGCAGTATGAGCCCCGTCAGCCGCAGTCGGCTTATCGAGCGGACCTGGGGCATCGAGTTCCTGCACGAGTCCAACCGGGTGGACGTCTACATTCGACGGCTGCGGGAGAAGATCGAGCCCGACCCCTCGTCGCCTATCTACGTGCGCACCGTGCGCGGCGTCGGCTACCTCTTCTGTCCCCCGGAGCCGGGCGACCTCCCCCTGCCCGGCCGCGATGCGTCCCCCTGCTCGACCGCTGCCTCCCACTAGGAGCTGCGGTCGGCCGCGAGCGCGGCCGACCCGCCGCGGCGGTGAGCCGTCGGTGCCGGCCGGCGCTGGGTCCTCCCTCCCACGGCCGTCGCGCCCGCCGCGGCGAATCCCGGCCATCCGCCGTCTCCACCTCGCCGCGCCTCCGCGGTCGCCCGTGCGCTTCGGCGACTGCGGCGAGTCGGGTTCGCGGCGCCCTGTTGCATGCGTTCACCATTGACCGGAATCGCACCAAAAGGGTAGAATGCGCACTGCGTGCTTCACTCCACAAGCGATCATCCCGCGGCGGGGATCATTGTGGCGTGATGCCCGCGCTCGCCGCTCGTCGTGTGCCACCCGTCGGGGCGCGTACGGCCCGGTGGCGAGCAGCCGGCGGGCGTCCGGTTTGCGGCTGAGAGGGAGTGCGCATGGAGGACTCGCCTGTCAATCTCCGGGTCGGCATCGTCGGCGCCGGCATCGCCGGCAGCTCGGCCGCCTACTTCGTCCGGCAGGTGTTGGGCGATCGCGTCGAGATCGTCGTCTGGGACCGGTCGGGGGTCGGCGGCCGGATCCGCGAGGTCGAGCTGGCCGGGCGCCGGGTCGCGGCCGGCGCGAGCATCGCGCACTCCGCGAACCGCTACCTGGTGCAGTTCGTGGCGATGCTCGGCCTGCACGCGGATCGACCCCCCGCGCGGTCGCAGGGCGTGTGGAACGGGGCGGGCTTCGACTTCGTGACGTCGCCCTCGCGCCGGACGACCCTGCTGCGGACCATCCGGCGCTACCGGCTCGCCCCGCTGCGCGCGCAGCGCCTCGTGCGGCGTACCATCGACCGGCTGGTCCGCGTCTACGATGTGCTGGAGCAGGGCCAGGCCTTCGCGCGGCCACAAGACCTGTTCACGTTCCTCGACCTCTACCACCTCTCCCAGCAGCCCAGCGCCGCGTACTTCCGCCGGCACGGCATCTCCGAGCGCTTCCTGCGCGAGATGGTCGACGGTATCTCCCGGGCCAACTACGGGCAGGACGCGTCCATCCACGCGCTGGTGAACCTGATCTCCCTGGCCGGCGCGGCGATGGGCGGCTACCTGTTCTCGGTGCGCGAGGGGAACAGCCGGCTCTGCGACGGGCTGCTCCGGGAGGCCGGCGCGACGGTCCACCCCGGGGCGACGGTGGCGGCGATCGCCGCCGTCGACGAGGGCGACCGGCCCCGCTACCAGGTGACGACCGCCGACGGGCGGGCCGACACCTTCGACGCCGTCATCGTAGCCACGCCGCTGGAGGTCGCCAACCTCCGCCTGGCCGGCTTCCGACCGCCCGACTGGGCGCTGCGCGCCCGGCCCTACCAGGTGACGCACGTCACCTTCGTCGTCGGGACGGTCAACCCCGCCTACTTCGGTCTTCAGCAGGTCGAGCAGGTCCCGGCCGTCATCCTGACTCGGGAGTCACCGGAGGTCCCGTTCTCGTTGCTTGGCAGCCTGGGCCCGGCGTCCGCGTCGCCCCACACCATCTACAAGCTGTTCTCGCGGGCCGAGCTGGACGAGGAGCTGCTCGCGCGGCTGTTCCGCGACCGGGTGCAGACCGAGCGGCTGGTCTGGCAGGCCTATCCGGTGCTGCACCCGGTCAAGGAGTGGCCGGGCTTCGTCCTGCACCCCGGGCTCTACTACGTGAACGCGATGGAGTCGGGCATCTCGACGATGGAGACCGAGGTCATCGCCAGCCGCAACGTGGTCAACCTGCTCGCCGCGGCGCTGCGCTGAGCCGCCGCGAGCGGCGGGCCCGGTCGTTCGGGCGTGGGACGGATCTAGCGCCCGCCCCCGTCCTCCGCCGCCAGGGCCAGGTGGGCAACCGGGCACTCGTAGCAGCGCATCAGCGCGCAGCCGGTGCGCTGCAGGTGCAGCACGCCCTGCTCGGCGCGGGCGCTCCGGACCGGCACCGGGTGGGGGCCGCAGATCTGCTCGACGGTCTTCCGTACCAGCGCATTGCCCGCGCCGGCCGGCAGGCAGTCCCAGAGCGCCGCACCGGCCGTGAGCAGGCGATCGTCCCCGGCCGCGTCGCCGTAGGCCAGCAGGAACGGCACCACCACGTTGACGATGATCTCATGGGCGTGCGCGGCGCCGAGATACGGATTGTCCCCGCTCAGCCAGTGCCGCAGCGCCCGGAGCGCTGCGGGATGCAGGCTGTGCGCGGTCAGGTCCTCCACCAGCCCGGTCTCAAGCCGCCCGAGCAGGGTCGCCAGCGCCAGCAGACGCCGGAGGGGATGGGCGGCGGGCCGCTGCCGGGTCCGGCTCCAGGTTGTCGGCGGCAGGCGGGCGTCGCGCCAGGCGCCGCCCAGCGCCTGCCACTGCCGCTCGATCGCGACCACGGCCGGCGGCTCCAGCGCGGCGAGTGCCGCC
>JASBVL010000101.1 GCA_029961075.1 Sphaerobacter sp. | reverse complement strand
CATCGCCATCTTCCTGGTCAGTATCGCCACCTTCAGCCTGATGCACCTCGCCCCGGGCGATCCCGTGAGCCTGTTCATCGGCGAAGCGCAGGTCACCCAGGAGCAGGTCGACGCGCTCAAGCGCGAGTGGGGGCTCGACCAACCGATTTACGTGCAGTATCTGCGGTGGCTCGGCAACCTGCTGCAGGGTGACTTTGGCCAGTCGCTCGTCATCCGGCCCGGCTCGTCCGTCGCGGACATCCTGCGGGAGGCGGCGCCGCTGACGATCAAGCTCAACCTGCTCGCCCTGATCTTCGCCGTCGGCCTGGGCGTCCCGGCGGGGCTCATCGCCGGGATCAAGCGCTACTCGCTGTTCGACTACGTCAGCGTGGTGGGATCCACGCTGGGGGTGGCCCTGCCGAACTTCTGGGTCGCCCTGGTCTCGATCATCGTCTTCGGCAGCATGCTCGGGTGGGTCCCCACCTACGGCCTGAAGTCCTGGACCGGCTACATCCTCCCGGTGGCCGTCCTGGCCCTGGACCACTCCGCCGTCATCACTCGGCTCATGCGGGGCGCGACCCAGGAGGTGCTCGGGCAGGAGTACGTCACCACGGCGCGGGCCAAGGGCCTCGGTCAGGCCGCGCTACTCTCCCGCCACGTCGTCCGCAACGCCCTGTTGCCGATCGTCACGGTGATCGGGTATCGCATCGCGTTCCTCTTGAGCGGCACCATCGTCATCGAGACCGTGTTTGCCCTGCCCGGCATCGGGCGCGTCTTCGTCAACTCGGTGTACCGGTTCGACTACCAGGTGGTCCAGGCGGTCGTGCTGCTCCTGGCCATCGCCGTCGTGCTCGGCAACCTCCTGACCGACCTCGTGTACACCTACGTCGATCCGCGCATCCGCATTCGCTAGCCTGGCGATCACGAAACGGGACGGGAGTATGCAGTCAACCCGCCAGCAGTCAGCATCAGCAGCGGCCGTCCTCTCCGGCAGCGCCCGGACGCAACGGTCCGAGTTCTCGCGGATCTGGCGTCGCTTCCGGCGCCACCGCCTGGGGCTCGCTGGCCTGACGTTCATCGGCCTGCTGTTTGTCACGGCCCTGCTCGCCGATGTCCTCGCGCCCTACTCACCCACCGAGGTCGTGAGCGGCATGCGGGGCGTCGGCCCCTCCTGGTCGCACCCCCTTGGCTTCGACCACATCGGCCGGGACATCCTCAGCCGCATCATCTACGGCACCCGCATCGCCCTGATCGTGGGACTCGGCGCCACGGGGATCGCCGTGACCATCGGGGTGCTCGTCGGCGCCACCGCGGGCTACTTCGGCGGCTGGGTGGATAATCTCCTCTCCCGGGCGGTGGATACCCTGATGGCGTTCCCGACGCTCGTGCTGCTGATCGCCCTCACCGCCGTGGTTGGCCCGAGCCTCAAGACCGTCGTCATTGTGATCGGCGCCACGGTGTGGGCCCAGTACGCCCGGGTCGTCCGCGCCGACGTCCTGAGCCTGCGCGAGCGCGACTTCACGCTGGCGGCCCGCGTCGCCGGCGCCACCGACGCCCGGATCATCGTGCGGCACCTGGTGCCGAACGTGCTCGGGCCGGTGATCGTGCTGGCCAGCCTGGCGGTCGGGGGGATCATCATCTACGAGTCGACGCTGTCGTTCCTCGGTCTCGGCATCCAGCCGCCGGAGCCATCCTGGGGAGGCATGCTGGCCGACGGCCGCGCCTACATCGTGCACTACCCCCATATCGCCATCGCTCCCGGCGCGATGATCAGCCTGACCGTCCTCGCCTTCAACCTGCTCGGCGACGGCCTGCGCGACGCGCTCGACCCGCGCACGCGCGACTGATCAGCCGCCGGTGCCGGCCGGGCCAACGGCTGGCCGACCGGCTGGGGTATCGGACGTGTCCAGGCGGTGTCTCGCCGCGCGGCAGGGCACCAGGAAGAGAAGGTCCGGAATGACGAGCCACCAGCCCTTGAGTCTCGCCTTGACCGGCGACAGCATCATCACGCGCCGGTTCACCGCCGCGCCCGGCAGCCCGTTCGACCGGCTCCGCCGGCTCATTCGCGAGGCCGATGTCGCCTTCACCAACCTGGAGGTGGTACCGAACGACTTCCAGGGATACCCGGCATTCGAGAGCGGGGGCTCCCATCTGGGCGCGCCGTCCTGGGTCATCGACGAGCTCGTCGACATGGGGTTCGATCTGTTCGCGACCGCGACGAACCACTCGCTCAACTACAGCATCGCCGGGCTGCTGGCGCTCATCGACATCCTGGAGCGCAAGGGCGTCGCCTACGCCGGGATCGGCCGGAACCTGGCGGAGGCGCGCATGCCGGTCTATGTCGACCACCCCCACGGCAGCGTGGCCCTGATCTCCTGCGCCTCCACCTTCGCCAAGGGGCAGGAGGCGGCCGAGCAGCGCCCCGACATGGTGGGTCGCCCCGGACTCAACCCCCTCCGCTACGAGACGATCTACGACGTCCGCCCGGAGCAACTCGCGACCCTGCGGCAGATCGCCGAGGAGCTGGGCCTCGAGCGCCAGCGGCTGGAGCGGATCCAGCTCGGCTTCGGCTTCCCGCCGGACTCGCCCGACCTCTTCCCCTTCCTCGACGCCACCTTCCGCGCGGCCGACCGCGTCGCGGTGCAGACCGCGCCGAAGGCCAAAGATCTGGAAGCGATTGCCACCTGGGTACGCGAGGCGCGGGCCCGCGCCGACGTCGTGCTGGTCAGCCTGCACGCGCACGAGCAGGGCAGCAACCGCGAGGAGCCGGCCGCCTTCATCCGCACCTTCGCCCACCGCATGATCGACGAGGGTGCCGACGTCGTGGTGGGACACGGCCCCCACCTGCTCCGCGGCATGGAGTGCTACCAGGGCAAGCCCATCTTCTACAGCCTTGGGAACTTCTTCGGCCAGAATGAGCTGACCCTCAAGCTCCCGGCCGACTCCTACGA
>JASBVL010000100.1 GCA_029961075.1 Sphaerobacter sp. | reverse complement strand
GCTTCGGCCGAACCCTCGCGACCGGCATCAGCCGCTTCGAGTCCCTGGTGAGCGAACTGAGCGCGCGCGGCGAGACGGTGATCCCCGGCACCGAGGCGTTCCGGCTCTACGATACCTACGGCTTCCCCTACGAGCTGACCGAGGAACTGGCGCGTGACGCCGGCCTCACGGTGGATCGCGAGGGGTTCGAGCGCGCCATGGAGCGCCAGCGCGAGCAGAGCCGCGCCAGCGCCGCGGTGTTCGCCGACACGGGCCGCACGCGCGCCGGCCTCTACGTCCAGCTCGCTGGCGGCTCCACCGCGTTCCTGGGCTACGACACGACCGAAGCCTCCGGCACCGTGGTCGGCATTGTCGTCGGCGACGCCGCGACCGAGACGGCCGAGGCAGGCGAGCGCGTCGAGATCCTGCTCGATCGCACGCCGTTCTACGGCGAGGCCGGTGGCCAGGTCGGCGACACCGGGACCATCCAGACCGACACCGGCGTCGTCGCGGTGGAGGACACGCAGCGGCCGTCGCCGGACATCATCGTCCACCGCGGCACGGTGCGCGAGGGCTTCATTCGCACCGGGCAGACGGCGCAGGCGCAGGTCGACGCCGAGCGCCGCGCCGACATCCGGCGCAACCACACCGCGACGCACCTGCTCCACGCCGCGCTGCGGCGCATCGTCGGCGAGCACGTGCAGCAGGCCGGTTCGCTCGTCGCGCCCGACCGCCTGCGCTTCGACTTCACCAGCCTGGAGCCGCTCGGCCCGGCTGTGCTGCGCCAGGTTCAGGAGCTGGTCAACCAGCAGATCCTCAAGGACCTGGCGGTGCAGACCGAGATCCTGCCGTACCAGCAGGCGGTCGCCGCGGGCGCGATCGCCCTCTTTGGCGAGAAGTACGGTGAGACGGTCCGGGTGGTCACCGTCCCTGGCTTCAGCAAGGAGCTGTGCGGCGGCACCCACGTCGCCCACACCGGGGAGATCGGCCTCTTCGTCATCACCGACGAGACGAGCGTGGCCAGCGGGGTGCGCCGGGTGGAGGCGCTGACCGGCCGTGCCAGCGTCCAGCACGCACTGCAGCTCCAGGAGACGGTCCAGCGCCTCGTGCGCGACCTGCACGCGCCGCCCGAGGCCCTGCCCGAGCAGGTCGCGGTGCTCCAGGAGCGCCTGCGTGAGCGCGAGCGGGAGCTCGAGCGCCTGCGGGGTAAGCTCATCAGCGCCCTGGCGGCCGAACTGGCGGCTCAGGCGGTCGCCGTGGACGGCGCGCGGGTGCTGGCCACCCGCGTCGAGGCGCCGTCGCGCGACATCCTGCTCCAGATGGCGGACCGGCTGCGGGACACGCTCGCCAGCGGCGTCGTGGTGCTGGGTGCGGTCATCGACGACCGGCCGGCGGTGCTCGCCATGGTCACGCGGGACCTGGTCCAGCGGGGCGTCGACGCAGGCAAGTTGATCCGCGAGATCACCCCGGTGATCGGCGGGCGCGGCGGCGGACGGCCGGAGCTGGCTCAGGGTGGCGGCACCGACGCCTCGCGCCTCGACGCGGCCCTCGCGTCCGCCCGGTCGATCGTGGAGCGCCAACTGGCCGGCTGACCACGGTCGCCGACCCGCCCAGGTGGCTGACTGCAAGGGAAGGAACCGATGGGGGCATCGGAGCCGACGGTCGTCCAGATCACCAGCGGGACGGACCTCGACGATCTGCTCGCGCGCCTGCCCGAGTTCGCGGAGAGCCGGGTAACACTGGCCGTCCCCGAGGATTGCCCGGTGCTCAGCACGGCGGCGGAGCTGTCCCGCGTCCTGGCCGCCGCGCGGCGGTCGAACGTGACCGTCGCGCTGAGCACCCAGGATCGTCTGCGCCAGGAACTGGCGCGGATGCTCGGCTGGCCCGTCGTCAGCCCGCCGCCCACCCAGCCGGTCGACCCCGACACCACGGTGGACCTCGCGTCCTACGTCCCCACCGTGATCCCGCCGCAGGGCGCGGCGCCAGCCCCAAGCGCGCGCCCGACCGCTACCGGCACCATCGTGGTCGATCCGGAAGCGGAGCCGCCCCCGGCATGGCTCGCGACGGCGAGCCACCGCGCCCACGGCGGCGCGCCCGGGCAGCCCCCACCGGCGGTGGAGCCGGATGAGCGCCCGCCGCGGCGGCGGCCGTTCGCGCTCATCTTCGCCATCCTCGCGCCCCTGGTCGTGCTCCTCCTCATCGGCAGCCTCCTCTACTACGTGCTCCCCACGGCCACCGTCACACTCGTGCCGGAGGAGCATCGTATCGCGGCCGCGTTGACCTATGGCGTCAGCGCGCCCGGAGCGAGCTACGACATCGCCCTGGAACCGACAGTAGTTGAAAACACGACCGTCTTCGACCGCACGATCCCGACGACCGGCGAGCGCTTCGAGCCCGACGGTACGGCGACCGGCTCGGTGCAGTTCATGAACCCCTCCACCAAACCGATTGCCGTCCCCTCGCAGACCCGGCTGACGGGGGCCAACGGGATGGTCTACCTCACCCGCGAGGCGGTGACGGTCCCCGGCGCGGACCCGTTCGGCTCGCTGGCGCTCGGCACGGCGGCGGTCACCGTCGTGGCGGCCGAGCCCGGTCCGGCGGGGAACACGGACGCCGGCACGCTGGTCGGGCAACTGGACAACGGCCTCTACTTCGCCAACCGCGAGCCGATCAAGGGCGGCACGACCAAACGGATCGCCACCGTCAGTGAAGCCGATCTCGCCGCGCTCAAGCAGGCTGCCGAGGCCGATCTCGCGGCCCGGGCCGAGGCGGAGTTCCAGCAGGAGATCGACCCGGCGCACAAGCTCGTGCCCGGCTCGATCCAGAAGGACCCGCCGGTCATCCAGTTCAGCCACCAGGTGGGGCAGGATGCCGAGTCGGTCTCGGTGCACGCCACACAGACGGTGCGGGGCAAGGTCTACGACCCGGCGCAGCTCGACGCCCGGGCGCGGGACGAGATCGGTCGGCGGCTGGCGGCCCAGGCCGGCAACGGCGTCATGCTGCTCGGCCCCACCGTCACCGTGAGCGAGCCGACCCCGCTGAACGCGGACCAGACGGCCTTCCGGGTCCACGCCGAAGCGGTGGTACGGACCGTGATCACCGACGAGCAGCGCCAGGCGCTGGCCGAGCAACTCGCCGGGAAGTCGATGGAAGAGGCGGAGCGGATCGTCGCCGCCGTGCCCGGTGTGGCCAGCTACCGCCTCGAGCAGGGGCCGAGCTGGCTGCCGCGGCGGATGCCACAGATCCCGTCGCACATACGAGTGGAACTCGCCAGTGGGAAGCAACCCGGCAGCGGGTCGTAGGCTGGTCGCGCTGGACGTCGGCGGGCGCCGCGTCGGCGTCGCCGTCAGCGACGAGCTGGGCCTGATCGCCAGCCCGGTGGAGTCGGTCGACCTGCAGCGCGGCGGGATCGACCAGCTCGTCGCGGTCATCGAGCGCTACGACCCCGAGCGGGTCATCATCGGCCTGCCGATCGGCATGTCCGGCCGGGAGGGGCCGCAGGCGGCCGTGGTGCGTGCCTTCGCCGAGCGCCTGGCGACGCGCCTCAACCGGCCGATCACCTTCTGGGACGAGCGCCTGACGACCTCCATGGCCGATCAGGCCCTGATCGAGACGGGCCACCGCCGCGAGCGCCGCAAGCAGCTGGTGGACGCCGTCGCCGCCGCCCTCATCCTGCAGAGCTACCTCGACGCGCAGCGGGGGTGAGGGGCACACGCCGCCGCGCACCGGCGGCGTGTGCTGCTCCACCGGCGAATCCTCGGCGCACCCCCATCCCCCCGGGCGCTGCCGGACGGACCGTGGCCGATCGTTGGGCCGCGTCGCTCCCGCTCACCCGCTCGCCGCGAGGGCGGCGACCGTGATCACCAGCGGCGTGGCGAGCATCGCCAGCAGGATGATCCAGCCGAGCGGGTGCCCCAGATTCAGCGTCCAGCCGATGCCGAAGCGCTTGTTGACGAAGAGCGCCGGGTCATCCCGGTTGACGTAGAACGAGCCGGCTCGCCAGAAGCGATCGTCGTCGCGATTGACGTAGCCGCTCGTCGCGGCCCCGCTGGGGCGCAGCCGGGCACCCGCCTGCCCCACCCGCACGGCGAACCACAGGGTGCCGATCAGCCCAACCACGATCGGCACGCTCACCGCAACCATGGTGGCACCCATGCCGAGGTCCGTGACCTGCCAGATCTGGAGCACCGTGACGAGCATGCTCAGGTTGGTGCAGGCGGCGAGCAGGAGGACCGACTTGCTCAGCGCGGTTTGGTACGCCCGGTACTGGGCCACGGCCTGCTCCGGCTGCTGCTCCACGTCGAGCTCCTGCCGGAAGCGGGGAATCACCCAGACCAGCCCGAGCAACATTGCCGTGACGACCGACTGGACCGCGACGGGCGAGAACGCGCTCACGATCGACTTCTGGGCGAAGCCGTCCGGCTCCCCACGGGCGTTCCAGTGGGTCGTCAGCGTCTCGGGCAGGCTTGGGTAGCGCCAGATCCCGAGCGCGACGGTGACCAGGAGCATGAGGATCGCCGGCAGGGCCCAGGCCCAGGGGACGGGCGTCGGATGCTGCCGGAGCGCCGGGTCGACCACGACGGCCTGGCGCTGCCCCGCGTACCAGCCCTGGTCGGCCTTGATGGCGCGGAGCCGCCGGTGCGCGCCATAGTAGATGGCCCAGGCGACAATGAGGAAGGCCATCAGGCCGCCGGCGGGGACGAGGGGCTCGTCGGTCACGGTGGTCAGCACCGCGGTCGCCGCGCCCACGATTAGCGCGCCGACCACGGTCTGGAGCAGGTAGGCTCGCCGGATCTCGGCGATCGCCGGTTCATGGGCATAGGCACCCGGGATGCGCACCCCGAAGGGCAGCGTCGGGGACACGAGCGCCGGCAGGATGAGCTGGATCACCACCGCGAACAGGAAGACAAACCCCATCAGCCCGTAATAGGCCAGCATCGTCATTCCCCTCTCCTCAGCGCCCCTCGGACCTGGACTCCGCGGCGGCGAAGCCAGCCAGGATCCGCTCGCAGCGGGCCAGGATGTCCTCCGCCCGCATCCCATGGGCATAGGCTTCCGCCAGCACGGTACGGGCGCGCGCCTCCCAGGCATCGGCGAAGATCGGCTCCGGCGGGCCAGTCGTGGGGTCACGGTGGATGACCGCACCCTGGCGGCGGGTGATCCGCACCAATCCCTCCTGGCGCAGCAGCTCGTAGGCCTTGCTGACGGTGTGGAAGTTGATCCCGAAGTCGGCCGCGAGCTGCCGGGTCGAAGGAAGCGCGCTGCCCACCCGGTAGTGGCCCGCCGCGATCCCCTCGACGATCCGGTCGCGCAGTTGTTGGTAGATGGGCACCTCGCTGCTGAGATCGATCGTGAGCACCATCACACCTCCGCCCCTCCGAGCATCTGTTATAATCATGCTACAACAGATGGCGATCACGCCGCAAGGGGCACGCAGCGGCGACCCCTCCCCTCCCCCGCAGCCCGGCCGGCGGTGGCCACGCCCTCCCGCCGGCCGGGACCCACGGCGGGCGTGGAAGGCAGTGACGGCTCCCGTCCACCGTCATTGACGCCCCACCGCAGGTCGGCCTATACTGGCGGGGCGCGTCCAGCCGCCGCGGCGACCACTCACCCGCACCCGCCGTCGACGACGCCGTCGACCTCGCACACTGGCTCGCCGGCTGGCAGGACCGCGCCCTCACCGTCGCCGGCTACAGCCCCATCGACCGAGCCGGCTGGACCATCGACGCCATCCTCGACCACGCCCTGCGTACCCTCACAGCCCCCGACTGGTTCGACTGGATCACCGCTCACGACGAGATCGCCGAACCGTTCGGCCGCGACATCCTCGACCAGCACGCCCGCCTGGCCGCCCGCACCGCCTACGTAGCCCCCTACCGGCCCGACACCCGTGTCCCCTGCCCCGCCTGCGACCGGATCGCCCTGGCCCACTTCCGCGCCGGCGGGCACGTCCGCTGCCGCTACTGCGACTACGAGATGACCGATGCCGAGTACCGGCTCCACGCCCTCCGTCACCTCGGCCGCTCCGGAGACGCCGCATGATCCCCGACCTGCACGTCACGTTCCTCGACCTCGACCAGGCCGCCAAGCTGGTCGGCCGCAGCCGCCGCACCATCGAACGCTGGATCAAGGACGGGCGGCTCGCCGCCGTTGAGCTGCCCGACGCCAACCGCCGCCGCGGCGAACACCGCCAGTACGTGCTCGAGACAGACCTGCTCGACGCCGAACACCACGCGCGTCGGACACAGCGCGAAACGCGCTTCAAGCCACGGTCTGTCGTATGATCTACGGCAAGTACACGTGTGCCATGAGCCCCCGACTTCCCCCGTGGTCGGGGGCCTCGACATGGCGCTGCACCCGGCCCGTGCCGGGGTAGGTGCCAGAGGGCGTGGGCAAATCCCAGGAGCACCTATGGACCTCACCGGCCGGCACCCATCCACGGTGCACATCGCCAAGTACTTCCGCTTCGACCACCTGCCGCCGCACCTGCAGGCCGTGAGCAGGGCGTGTCACGACCTGGCGGAGCAGATGATCCGCGCGCTGCCGGACGGGCCGGAGCTAACCGCCGGGCTGCGCAAACTGCTGGAAGCCAAGGACTGCTTCGTCCGCGCCGCGCTCGACGCCGACCCCGCGGATTAGGGAGTTTGACACGCCCTGCACAGTGCAGGCCGCATCAAAACCCGTATCAAACGCCCCCGTGAGAGATGATCTTGCCCGCCGCCGCTCCGCTACGCGGTCCCGGCGGAGCTGGCGCGCTGGCCCCCCGGGCGCGCCCGGCGGCGGGCACCCAAACCACGAGGAGGACACCGTGCGCACAGTCATCTGCGCAGCCAACGCGCACGAGGCGATGCACTACGCGCGCGAACACAACCTGGCCACCCGCGACGTGATCTACGCCAGCAGCGCAAGTCGGCTTCACGGCCTACGGGACGTCCAGGTCGTCAACCTGCCGAGCTTCTACCACCGCCGCGACTGGCAGCAGATCGAGAGCGCGCTCGAACTGGCCCAGCTCAAGCTCGGGCTCCCGGAGGTCGGGACGACGCCCACGCCGTAGCGACCAGCGGAGGTGGTGATGCCGCGCAGCAAGGGCCGGGCAGGCCGTCCCTGGCGCCGCGCCCGCAAGCGCGCCCTGGAGATCCCCATCTGCTGGATCTGCGGGGGCGAGATCAACCTGGCCTTGCCCCCCAACCACCGCCTGGCCGCCACCGTCGACCACTTCGTGCCGCTGTCCAAGGGCGGTGCCGAACTAGACCCAGCCAACCTGCGCCCCGCGCACCGCGCGTGCAACAGCAGCCGCGGCAACCGCACCGACTACGTACCCGAGCGCAGATCGCGGAGGTGGTGAGGATGGCGCTCACCGTCGTCACCGGCCCGCCCACCGCCGGCAAGACCAGCTGGGTACTCGCCCGCGCTAAGCCCGGCGACATCGTCATCGACTACGACCGCCTGGCCGTCGCGCTCACCGGGCCGGGCGCGGACAGCCACGACCACAGCCAGGCCGTGAAGGCCGTGGCCCTCGCGGCCCGCCGCGTGGCCATCAACGAGGCGTTGCGCCACGCCGACACCGTCGACGTGTACGTCATCCACACCATGCCGAGCGAGCAGTCACAAGCCCGCTACCGCGAGCACGGCGCGCACATCATCGTGCTCGACCCCGGCCGCGATGTGGTGCTCCGGCGGTGCGAGGAGCTGCGCCAGCCGGCGATGCGCGCGGCCGTGGAACGCTGGTACGCCCAGCGGCGCAACCTGCCCCCGTCCACGCCCCAGTCCTCGCGCGCCTGGTGACCAGGGGGCCGGGTTTTTGAGGCCGGTGGGTGGTTGACA
>JASBVL010000099.1 GCA_029961075.1 Sphaerobacter sp. | reverse complement strand
GCTCGCCGAGGACCGCGCCTTGCAGGCGCGCGTATGCCAGCACATGGCCCAACAGGCACGGTTCCTCGGACGGCCCCGTGAGGCGCTCGGCCTTGCCAAGCGGGCGCTCCGGCTCACGGAAGGCCGGGCCCGCGAGCGGCTCATCGCGCTGGTGGCCGTCCGTGAGGCGCTCGCTTGGGCAAAGCTCGGGGACGCATCCGCGAGCCGGCGAGCACTCGACCGGGCGCGGGAAACCCTCGACGAGGCGAAGCGTGACCGTCCGCCCGCATGGCTGGCGTTCATGAACGTGGCCGAAATGGCTGGCCTGGCCGCGCTCGCCGAGATCGACCTGGGGAACTTTCCCCGCGCGGCCGAACTCACCCGCGAGGCGCTCGACGCCTACGGGAACGACTATCCGAGGAACACGTTGTTCTACACCGTCCAGTTGGCAGAATGCTACCAGCGCATGGGGGACCTCGACGAGGCGTGCCGGGTCGGGCATGACGCCCTCGTCCGCCTGCCCGAGGTCACCTCGACCCGCAGCCGCACCAAGCTTCGCGCCTTCCGGGACACCATCACCCGGGCCGCGCCACGAGAACGGGCCGTGCGCGAGTTCGTCGACCACTGCGCCGTGGTGGGCATCTGAGGAGGCGGCCGACCGTGGAACCGACTGAGATGGCCAAGCTGACGTTGCGCCGCTACGACTCGGCCTCCCTCGGGGAGATCTTCGAGCGGCTGGTCGACATCTACGCCGAGGTGTACGCCGACCATCTCGACGACCCGTTCTTCGCGGTCGACCGGTTCGCCGAGCGTCTGCGCGCCCATGCGCGCGCCCCCGGTTACGAACTCGTCCTCGGCGAGGTCGCCAGCGAGCCGGTCGGCTACATCTACGGCTACCCCCTCGGGCCTGGAAGCCGCTGGTGGCAGGGCGTCACGACACCGGTCGACTCTGGCCTCCTGACCGAACACGCGGGACGCACCTTCGCGATCTGCGAACTCATGGTGCGCCCCGCCTGGCAGGGCAAGGGCTTCGCGCGGCGGCTGCACGACGCGCTCCTCGGCAAGCGTCGCGAGGAGCGGGCGACGCTGCTGGTCGAGCAGGACAACGAGCACGCGCGCGGCATCTACGAGCGGTGGGGATACCGCAAGGTCGCCGAGGTACGGCCCTCGTGGCCGGACGCGCCCACCCTCGATGCGCTGATCCTGCCGCTGCGGACGGGCTGAGAACAGCAAAGGGCCGCCCGGCCCGCTGTGACACCGTTGGCGAATCGATCGCGAGACGGGGCTCCTACACGACCGCTTGGCGGTCATGACGGCCGGGGAGGCGCCGCAGGAGTTCGGGACGGCGGGACAGGCCGCCCACGCGCGCCGGCGGCCCGCCTGCTCAGCGGGCGCGGCGGGTTTTGTCGACGCCGCCGTCGTCCTGCGGCGCGACGGGCGCGAGGCCGTTGAGGACGAAGGTGGCCAGCTCGGCGAACGCGTCCGCCGAGGTGAGGCCGGTGCGCTCCAGGATGTCGCCGCGCTGGATGCCGGCGATGGTGACGTTGATCATCTCGGCGACCAGGGCGGCGTGCACGTCCCGGAACACGCCCTGCTCGACCCCCTCGCGGATGAAGCCGCGGATGCGTTCGGCGGCGAACCGGGCGTTGGTCTCGTACGCGGCGCGGGCCGGCTCGAAAGCGGCGATGTCCTCGATGAACTCCCCGGAGGCGGGCCGCAGCTCGTCGCCGATGGCGGCGAGGTAGGCGCCGATGCGTTCCCGGACGTCGGTGACGTCGCGGATCCGCTCCTCGATGCGGGCCGCCACGCTTTTGAAGTAGTGCCGCACCACCGAGACGGCGAGCTGCTCCTTGCTGGGCGCGAGCGCGTACAGGGTGGACTTGGAGCAGCGCAGCCGGGCGGCCAGGTCGTCGAGCGTGAAGTGGGCGAACCCCTCGGCGAGGAACAGCGCCTCCAGGCGGTCCAGCAGCTCGGTCTGGCGGCGGGTGCGCGTCCTGGACGCACCGGGCCGCGTCCCCCGGGTGCCGCGCGAGAGGACTGCCTCGGTCATGTGACAAAGGCTTCCAGATCAAGCCGCCGGATCTTGCCCGGTATCACCCGTGACATGGATCACATAGTATCCTCTATACGTCCTGGAATAGTACTGGCATACGTTCCTCAGTACTGACCCAGGTACTGATCACAGTACCGAAATCACTGATCGCAGTCCCCGAGCCCGACCAACCCCCAAGGACCCCGCACAGAACAATGCCTGCCGACCGCATCCTGCCGACCCCAGAAGCCGAGGACCTCCTCGCCCTGACCCGTCAGATCGCCGCCGAGGAGCTGGCGCCACGGGCGGCCGAGCACGAGGAGGCGGGCCGGTTCCCGCGTGACGTGTTCCGCCTGCTCGGCAGATCCGGGCTGCTGTCGCTGCCGTACCCGGAGGAGCACGGCGGAGGCGGCCAGCCCTACGAGGTGTGCCTCCAGGTGCTGGAGGAGCTGGCCTCCGCCTGGCTGACCGTGGCCCTGGGCGTGAGCGTGCACACCATGGCCTGCTACCCGCTCGCCACGTACGGCACGGAGGAGCAGAAGAAGCAGTGGCTGCCCGACATGCTGGGCGGGGAGCTGCTCGGCGCGTACGCGCTGTCCGAGCCGCACGCCGGCTCCGACGCGGCCGCGCTCGCCACCCGCGCCACCCTGGCCGGTGACACCTACGAGATCAGCGGCACCAAGGCGTGGATCACCCACGGCGGCGTGGCCGACTTCTACACCCTCATGGCCCGCACGTCCGACGACGGCGGGAAGGGCATCAGCTGCTTTTTGGTCCCCGCGGACACGCCCGGGCTCAGCGCCGCCAAGCCCGAGAAGAAGATGGGCCTGACCGGCTCCCCCACCACGCAGATCCACCTGGACGGCGCGCGGGTCCCAGCCGAGCGGCGCATCGGCGCCGAGGGCCAGGGCCTGAAGATCGCGCTGTCCGCGCTGGACTCCGGCCGGCTCGGCATCGCCGCCTGCGCGGTCGGCGTGGCCCAGGCCGCCCTCGACCACGCGGTCGCGTACGCCAAGGAACGCCGGCAGTTCGGGCAGCCGATCATCGAGTTCCAGGGCCTGTCGTTCCTGCTCGCCGACATGGCGGCGGCGGTCGAGTCGGCGCGGGCCACGTACCTGGAGGCGGCCCGCCGCCGCGACCGCGGCCTGCCCTTCACCCGCCAGGCGTCGATCGCCAAGCTGGTCGCCACCGACGCGGCGATGAAGGTGACCACCGACGCGGTGCAGGTGCTCGGCGGGTACGGCTACACCCGCGACTACCCGGTCGAGCGCTTCATGCGCGAGGCCAAGGTCATGCAGATCTTCGAGGGCACCAACCAGATCCAGCGGCTGGTCATCGGCCGCCACCTCGCCCGCGACTGACCCGGGCGGCGTCACCACCCCTTTCCCTCCCCCAGCACGATCCCCAGGAGAACCCCCATGACGACCCCTGACGTCCGGGTGCGAGAACTGCTCGCCGAGGTGGGCCGGCACGACACGTGCGTGGCGGACCTGCTGTGCGACCGCCACCCGGCCGACTCGGTC
>JASBVL010000010.1 GCA_029961075.1 Sphaerobacter sp. | reverse complement strand
CCGGGCGATGGCCTCGGCGGTGCGCCGGTTGTCGCCGGTGATCATGACCACCTCGAGCCCGAGGCGGCGCAGGGCCGCGATGGCCTCGGCGCTGCCGGGCTTGACCGTGTCGGCCACGGCGATGACCCCGATCGGCCGGCCGTCGGCGGCGACGAACACGGCGGTCTTGCCCTCGGCCTCCAGCCGGGTCGCCACCGGCTCCAGCGCGGCGGGGTCGATGGCGCGCTCGCGCAGCAGCCGACGGGTGCCGACCAGCACCGCGCGGCCGTCGACGGTGCCGGCGATGCCGTGCCCGGCGATGGCCTCGATGTCGGTCACCGCGGCGTCGAGGGGGATCCCCGCCTGGCGGGCGTGCTGGACGATGGCCGCGCCGAGCGGGTGCTCGCTGCGCTGCTCGACGGCAGCGGCGAGCCGGATCAGCTCGGCCGCCGGGTCGGTCGCGCCGTCGGCCTCAGCGGCCGGGATGACGTCGGTCACGGCGGGCTTGCCGCGCGTGATGGTGCCGGTCTTGTCGAGCACGACGGTGGTCAACGCGCGCGCCCGCTCCAGCGCCTCCCCGCTCTTGATGAGGACCCCGTGCGCGGCCCCCTGGCCGGTGCCGACCATGATCGCGGTCGGCGTGGCCAGGCCCATGGCGCAGGGGCAGGCGATCACCAGCACGGCGACCGTCGCCAGCAGGGCGTGGGTCAGGTCACCGTCGACGGCCATCCAGGCGACGAAGGTGGCCGCGGCGATGAGCAGCACGGCCTGGACGAAGACGCTGGCGACGCGGTCGGCCAGCCCCTGGATCGGCGCCTTGGACCCTTGCGCCTCCTGCACCAGCCGGACGATCTGCGCCAGCGCCGTGTCGCGGCCGACCTTGGTGGCGCGGAAGGTGAAGCTGCCGGTGGTGTTGAGGGTGGCGCCGATGACCTCGTCGCCCGGCCCCTTCTCGACCGGCAGGCTCTCCCCGGTGAGCATGCTCTCGTCGACCGCGGAGCGGCCCTCGACGATGCAGCCGTCGACCGGGATCTTCTCGCCCGGGCGCACGACCACGAGGTCGCCGGGCCGGACCTGGCTGATGGGGATGTCCTGCTCCTGGCCGCCGCGGATGACCCGCGCGGTGCGCGGCTGCAGGCCGAGGAGGCGCTTGATCGCGGCCGAGGTCTGCCCCTTGGCCCGGGCCTCGAAGTACTTGCCGAGCAGGATCAAGGTGATGATCACGGCCGCGGTATCGTAGTAGATCTGATCCATGCGGCCGAGGACCGTGGTCGTCACGACCGAGTAGCCGAAGGCGGCGGTGGTGCCGAGGCTGACCAGCGTGTCCATGGTGAACTGGCCGTGCCGCAGGTTCTTGAGCGTCGTCCGGTGGAAGCGCCAGCCGAAGTAGGCCCAGACCGGGAGGGCTAGCGCCGGCAGCACGTACTCCACATACATCATCGACATGGCGAACATGTTGAGGATGATCGTCGGCGCGGTGAGGATGGCCGCGCCGATGACGTCGCGGCGGAGTTTGGCGAGCTCGGCCTGCCGCCGCTGGTCGGCCTCGTCAACGGCGTCGGCCAGCTCCTCCGGCTCGGCGAGGACCTCGGCGCCGTAGCCGCTGGCCTGCACGGCCTGGAGGATCTGGTCCAGGCTCGCCCGCTCGGGGGCGTAGGTGACGATGGCGCGCTCGGTCGCCAGGTTGACGCTGGCCGCCGCGACCCCGTCGAGCCGGGTCAGCGCCCGCTCCACGCGGCGGACGCAGGAGGCGCAGGTCATGCCGGTCACCAGCAGCGTCGCGGTGGCCTCGCGGCGCGCCTGGGCGGTCGACTCCAGTGTCGTCTGTGCCATCAGCGGACCCTTCCCGTCTGACGCCATGCGGACGACGCAACACGCGATGTGGAACGCGTCCCCTACCCCACGCTCTTGGTGAAGCGGTCGATCGCTTCGGTCAGCTCCTGGATCTTGGCCTCCTTGTCCTCGGCGGTGAGGACGCAGCCGCGGATATGATCCTCCAGCAGCAGCAAGCCGATGCTGCGGGCGGCGGCCATGATGGAGGACAACTGGGTGAGGATCTCGACGCAGTACTGGTCCTCCTCCACCATGCGCTGCACGCCGCGGACCTGGCCCTCCATGCGCCGGAGGCGGGCCAGGATGCGCTGCTTGTCGTGCCGGTAGGAATCGACCTGTTTGGGCCGCTCGACGGTCGGCTTGTCCATGGCGTTCTCCCCTGGGTCGCGATCGGCATCGGTACGGCTGCCTCCATTATACCCCCCAGGGGTATGACTGTCATCCCCGGTGGGCCGCCGCGGCACGCGAGTTGCGGGACAGCCTGCGATATGTGCTGATCCGCCCTGCGCGCCATTCGTCCCCGATGTCGTCGTGGCTAGCCCCGGCGAGGCAGTGGCTGGGCCAGCGGGGAGCTACGGGCAGATGGGGACGGTCGGCAGCAGGCGTGACCACCGACGGGGCTGGCGGCGCACGGCTCGCGGCGCCGCGCGCCCGTCCTCCCCTGCGCATGTCGCGCCGCGCTCGCATCCGCGCCGACCAAAGAGGGGCGCCCGCCATCGGGCGCCGCCGGCATCGCGCCGCGGTGGGTGCCGGTCGCGCGGTGTGGGCTGCTGCGCCGCGGCCGCACATCACCCCGCGCTTCCCCTGCGATCGCGTCGCGCGGCCCATCCCGGGTGCGTATGGCTCGAGGTGCTCGGCTCGGCCCGAGCTGGAATCGTGGAGGAGGTACCGCGTGAGCATGGATGACGGGACCGTGACGGGGTTGTACCGTGCGGCACTGGCTGGGCGGCTCAGCCGGCGCGACGTGCTGCGGCGCGCGACCGCGCTGGGGCTCTCGACGCCGGCGATCGCCGCGCTGCTCGCCGCCTGCGGCGGTGGCGGCGCAGGGGAGCCGACCGCAACGACCGCCGGAGGCGGGACCGTGGTGACGCCGACCGCCGGGCGCACGCCGGCCGGGTCTCCCGCGGCGTCGCCGGGGGCATCGCCGGCCGGGTCGCCGACGGCGGGCATGACCTACACGATGGACACCCCGCCGGAGGTGTTCAACGCCGACGCGGCCAGTCAGTACCGCGGCCAGACGATCACCTACTACGGCGACACGGTCGGGATCGGCGGCGAGCTCGACCAGGCCCTGGCCCAGAAGTTCACCGAGGCGACCGGCATCACCATCAACATCGTGCCGAAGCCCCAGAGCGCCACCGAGAACTACGCGACCTACCTGCGGCTGTTCCAGGCGCAGTCGCCCGACATGGACGTGATGATGATCGACGTCATCTGGCCGGGCGCCTTCGCGCCGCACCTGCTCGACCTGACCGAGGCGTTCGCCGAGGAGGCGGCGCAGCACTACCAGACGATCATCGAGAACAACACCATCGACGGCAAGCTCGTCGCCATCCCGTGGTTTGCCGACTTCGGCATGCTGTACTACCGGACTGACCTGCTCGACAAGTACGGCTTCAGCAGCCCGCCGCAGACGTGGGATGAGCTGGAGGAGATGGCGCGCACGATCGTCGAGGGCGAGCAGGGGGCGAATCCGAACTTCGGCGGGTTCGTCTTCCAGGGCAATGCCTACGAGGGGCTGACCTGCAACGCGCTCGAGTGGCTGGCCTCGACGGGCGGCGGGCGGCTCATGGACGACCAGGGGAACGTCACGGTGAACAACCCGGAGGCGATCGCCACGCTCAACCGGGTGCGGGGCTGGATCGGCACGATCTGCCCGCGGGGCGTGACGTCGTACCAGGAGGAGGACTCGCGCAACGTCTTCCAGGGCGGGAACGCCGCCTTCCTGCGCAACTGGCCGTACGTCTACGCCCTGGCCACGGCGGCGGACTCGCCGGTGGCGGGGCAGGTTGGCGTCGCCCCGCTGCCGGCGGCCGCGGGGCAGCCGCACGTGGGCACGGTCGGCGGCTGGCAGCTTGCGGTGTCTCGGTACTCGCGGGTTCCGGAGGCAGCGGCGGAGTTCGTGCGCTACATGACGAGCCCGCAGGTGCAGTCGTACCGGGCGCAGGTGGGATCGTTCGTCCCGACCATCCCCTCCGTGGCGGCGGAGGAGCCGGTGATCAAGGCGATGCCGTTCCTGGCGGAGATGGAGGACGTGGAGCGGGTCACGCGGCCGTCGCGGCAGACGGGCGAACAGTACAACCAGGTGTCGACCGCCGTGTTCCAGGGCGTGAACGCGATCCTGAACGGCCAGGATGCCGCCCAGGTGGTGCCGCAGATGGCGCAGCAGATCGAGCGCGCGGCGAGCTAGTGCGCGGCGGCACGGCCCGGGCCAGGGCGGGCGCGGGAGCGAGCCCCGCGCCCGCCGGCTGAGGGAGGCTGATATGGGCGGGACGGCGCTCGAGGAGCAGCGAAGGCTCACGACCCCGGAGCGACCGCGGCGGGCGCTGAGCCTGGCCGCGCGGCAGCGCCGGCTGGCGTGGGTGCTCCTGTTGCCCACGCTCGTGGTGGTGGTGGCGGTGGCGCTGCTGCCGCTGGCGCAGACGGTCTACTACAGCTTCACGAACGAGCGGCTCGGCAGCCTGGACCGCG
>JASBVL010000001.1 GCA_029961075.1 Sphaerobacter sp. | reverse complement strand
CGTCGATCCCGGCGGCGCCCAGCCGCGTCGACACGACCGGCCGCCCCATCGCGAAGGCCTCCAGGATCTTCAGGCGGGTGCCGCCGCCCGCCCGCAGCGGGACGACCACCGTGCCGGCGCGCTCGACCCACGGGCGGACGGTGGGCACGGTGCCGGTGACCTGCACGCCGGGCACGGCGCCGAGCGCCAGCACGTCCGGGGGCGGATCGGCGCCGACGATGGTCAGGGTGGCCGTCGGCAGCGCGGCGCGGACGCGGGGGAAGACCGCCTCGACGAACCAGCGCGCGGCGTCGGCGTTCGGCCGGTAGCGCATGGCGCCGACGAAGACCAGCGCGGCCGGGTCGGTCCCCGCCAGCGGCAGGCGCGGGACATCGTCGAGGTCGACCCCGTTGGGCACCACCGCCACCTCCCGGCCGGTCGCGGCCGCCACCGCGGCGGCATCGGCGGCCGAGGTGGCGACGCAGGCGGTGGCGCGGCGCCAGGCGGCGATCTCCTCCCGGCGGAACTTGCGGTACTCGATGGCGTTGAAGAGCCGGCGGGGCAGCGAGCCGAGCGTCGCGGCCTGGCGCAGCACGTCGTGCTCCACGTTGTGGACGTCGAGCACCGTCGGCACACCGGGCGGCAGCCGGTAGCGCCCCATCTGGGCGAACTCGAGCTGGACCAGGTCCACCGGCTCGCTGCGCAGGAGCCGATCCAGTGCCGCCTGCATGGCCGGGTGGTGGTAGAGCGCGTCCTGGAACGAGTGGCGCGAGAGGAGCGAGCGGACCTGCGCCAGACGCTTGCGCCGGTCGGGCGGCTGGCGCGCCGTCAGCGGCACCCGCACCGGGATGACGCGCGCGGACAGGTTGCCGCCGGGGCTGGCCTCGCCCGGGCCGGCCAGACTGAGGACCACCACCTCGTGGTGCGCCGCCACGGTGCGGATGAGGTGGAACATGCGCGCCGCGCCGCCGAAGTCCGGCGGGTCGGGCAGGTAGGGCGTCACGAACAGGATGCGCAGCCGCCGCACGCTCGGGCCAGCTCCTTCCCGCGCGGCCGGGCCGCGATCGCCCCGCGGCCGCCGGCCGCCCGCCGGGATGATAGCAGGTACGCGGCGCCCGGCCCGGCGGACGCGCCGCGCGGGCGATGCCGTGGCCCGCTCCCGGTGTAACCTTCGGGGGGAGGCCCGTGCCGGCCCCAGACGGCGGACACCGGAGAGGAGCGGCCCGTGTCGGAAAAGTTCACCGCGGCGGTGATGGCGGCGGTGCGGCGGCGCCACCCGGACGCCGAGCAACTCACCGCCCGCGCCGTCCCGCCCTACGGCAGCGCCGGCGCAGTGGAGGCAGTGGAGGTGACCTGGGTGGCGGGCGGCACGGCGCGGGGGGCCTGGTTCGTCGCTAAGCCGGCCCGGGACGGGGCCGAGCGCCGGGTGCTGGCCGCGCTCGCGGACACGGATGTCCCGGTGCCGGCGCTGGTGGATGCCGACCCCGACGCGCCCGTCCTCATCATGGAGCACCTCCCCGGCCGCGCCGCCGACGAGGCGCTGCGCAGCCTGGCGATGCGCTGGGAGGTCAGCGCGCTGGCCTTCACCGTGGCGCGGGCGCTGGCGAGCGTCCACCGGCTGCGCTGGGAGCAGGTCGTGCCCTGGCTGGCGGACGTCGAGGCGCTGCCCGAGGACATCGTCGACGGCCAGGTGGAGGCCCGCTGGGCCGACTGGGAGGCGCGCATCGCGGCGCTCCCGGAGCCGGCGCGCCCGCCGTTCGCCGCGGCGCTCGGCTGGCTCGACCGGCGCCGCCCGGTCGAGGTGTCGCTCTGCCTCTGCCACGGCGACTTCCGGCTGCGCAACGTGCTCCTGATCGACGACGAGGTCAGCGGCCTGGTCGGCTGGAGCGCGGCGCGCATCACCGAGGCCGCCGCGGACGTGGCACTGCTCGCGACCGATATCGCCGGGCTTGGCCTGCCCGACGACGTCGCCGAGCTGTTCATGCAGGCGCTGCTCGGTGCCTACCTGCAGAGCTCGCCGCGCAGCCTCGCCAACCTTCCCTTCTATACGGTGGCGCTCCTGCTCGACCGCGCCCTGGACGCGACCGAGGCGCGCGACCCGTCGGCGCCGGCGGCGCTGGCGGCGCTGCAGCGGGCCATGGCGGGAGGCGGCCGGGTGCCCTGGCGGCTGTAAGGGGGGGCGGGGTGCGCGACGACGGCCGGCTGGAGGAGCGACGGGAGCGACCGTCCCCACCCGTCTGGGTCACCATCGGCGAGGCGCCGCTGCGGGAGCCGCCCATCGTGCCGGGCTACCGGCTGGTCCACTGGGAGCGGCTGCGGCTCGGGCGGTTGAGCCTGCTCGGCCTGCTTTCGATGCCGCTCTGGGCCATGGCCTTCACGGGGGTCGCGGCCGCCCTCGGTGGCCCGCGGCAGTACGCGCTCGTCGTCACCCCGCGGGCGATCGTGGTCGGCCTCCTCCTGCTGTTCGTGGTGGTGCCGCTGCTGCACGAGGCCGTGCATGGGCTCCTGGCCTGGCTCCTCGGGGCACGCCCGAGCTTCGGCATCGGCGCCGGCTTCGCCTACACCACCTTCCGCGCGCCGGTGGGGCGCCGGGCCTACGCCGCGATCTGCCTGGCGCCGCTCGTGGTGCTCTCCGTCGCGGGCGTGGCGGTGATGGTGGCGTGGCCCCAGGGGGCCATGGCCACGCTCGTCGTCCTGGTCGGGAACGCGTCGGGGGCGGTCGGGGACCTCTGGATGGCCTGGCGCCTGCGCACGGTGCCGCCGGACGCGCGCCTCTATGACCTGGCCGACGGCTTCGCCGTCCTCGCGCCCGAGCCGGGCCAGGTGTGACCCGCGCTCCCGCCCCGCTCGCGGGTCCGTGATGAGCCGACCTCAGAAACCCACTCGGGCGCCGCAGACGCGGCGCCCGAGTGGGACGAGAGGAGGTGTGAGCGATGGGGCGGCGGTGGCTAGGCCACGACCGCCGTCTCCGGCGCGACCACCGCATGGATGGCCCGCGCGCGGGCCACGATGTCGGCCAGCAGGTCGGGCGTGATCGACTGCGGGCCGTCGCACAGGGCGGCGTCGGGGTCGGGTAGCGCCTCCACGATCAGCCCGTGGGCGCCGGCGGCGATGCCGGCCAGCGCCATCGCGGCCACCAGGTCACGGCGCCCGGTGCCATGGCTCGGGTCGACGATGACGGGAAGATGGCTGAGCTGGCGCACCAGCGGGACGGCGTTCAGGTCCAGCGTGAAGCGGGTCGCCGGGTCAAAGCTGCGGATGCCGCGCTCGCACAGGATCACGCGGTCGTTCCCACCCGCCAGGATGTACTCGGCCGAGAGGAGCCACTCGTCAATGGTTGCTGCGAAGCCGCGCTTGAGCAGCACCGGCCGATCGACCTGGGAGACGCGCTTGAGCAGCGGGAAGTTGGCCATGTTGCGGCTGCCGATCTGCAGCACGTCGGCGTACGCGGCGACCATCTCGACCTGCCCCGGCTCCATGACCTCGCTCACGACCGGCAGGCCGGTCGCCTCGCGGGCCTCGGCCAGCAGCCGCAGGCCCTCCTCGCCCAGCCCCTGGAAGCTGTAGGGCGAGGTGCGGGGCTTGAACGCGCCGCCGCGGAGCATCACCGCCCCGGCCGCCCGCACCGCCTCGGCCGCGCGCAGCAGTTGCTCCCGGCTCTCGACCACGCACGGGCCGGCGATGATGACCGGCTCCGGCCCGCCGATGCGGACGTCCCCGACCTGCACCACCGTCCCCTCCGGCCGCGCCTCCCGTGCGGCCAGCCGGTAGGGGCGGGTGGTGTCGAGCACGCCCGCCACGCCGGGGAGCGCGCACAGCGCCGGACCGAGGTCCGCCGGGACCGGCTGCCCGTTGACGCCGATCACCGGCGCGCCGCCACCGGTCAGCAGGTGGACCTCGAAGCCGCGCGACCGTAGCTCCGCCGCGACGGCCTCGGTCGCCTCCGCTGTCGCTTCCGCCCGCATCCGTACGATCATGGCCCGACTTCCCTTCCGTCCGTACCCGCCCGGCACTGGCTCCCGGATCTCGGCAAACAAAAAAGCAGAGGTTTTGACCTCTGCTTCCCCTCCGACGTTGCTTGGTGGTTACACGGCTACCGGATCAACACCGATGGCCCCACCAGCAGCGCCGGAGGGGTGACGTAAAAGTAGTAGTACCAGCTCTGGTACTCGTATCGGTGGTGATCGCAGCCAGCCCGTGCATCCATAGTGCCGCCATCGTAGAGCATCGGTGGGCGCCTGTCAAGCACCGCCCGCGGCGGCCGCCTAGCTGCGCGGCCAGCCCGGGCGCGCGAACGGCGGGTCGGGGTAGCCGTAGAAGCCGCGGCCGGTCTTCACGCCCAGCCGGCCGGCACGCACCAGCTCGTCGAGGAGCGCCGGCGGCTCGTCCTCGGGCCGCCCGGACTCCGCCGCGTAGTGCCGCTCGATGTCGGCGACCACGTCCAGCCCCACCCGGTCCATCAGGCCGAAGGGGCCAACCGGGGCGCCGAGCGCCAGGCAGAAGAGCCGGTCCACCTCCTCCGGCGTGGCCAGCCCCTCGGCCACCACGCGCAGGCTCTCCCGCTTGATCGCCCGCCAGATCCGGTTGTAGATGAAGCCGGTGCTCTCCCCCCGCACCACGACCGGCAGGAAGCCGGTCGCCCGGAGGAACGCCGCCACCCGCTCGATCACGGCCGGGTCGGTCTGGCCGCAGGTCATCAGCTCCACCCCGTTCCGCTGCCAGGGGTGGTGGTAGAAGTGGGTGTTGAGCAGACGCGCCGGGTGCCGCGTCACGTCGGCCAGCAGGCGGCTCCGGAAGGAGGAGCTGTTGGTCGCCAGGATCACGTCCGGCGGCGCCAGCGCCGACAGCTCGGCGAAGAGCGCGCGCTTCAGGTCGAGACGCTCCGGGGCCGCCTCGATGACCAGCCACGCGCCGTGCACGGCGTCGGCCAGCGTGCTGACCGCCTCCACCCGCGCGCTGATGGCGGCCGCCGGCCCGGCGAGCACGCCCTCGTCGACCAGCCGCGCCGCGTCGGCCGCGATGCGGTCGCGCGCGGCGGCGAGCGCCGCCGGCGCCGCATCGGTGAGCCGCACCGGTACGCCGCGCCCGGCCAGCGTCACCGCGAGCTGCCCGCCCATCGTCCCCGCGCCGATGATCGCGACCCGGTCGCCCGCTGCCATGCCGCACCTCCCCTCCCGCGCTCGCGCTGTCGCGCCCCTGACGCGCGCCAGTGTCGCACGACCGCGCCGGGGCGGGTAGGGGTGCCGAGCGGCCGATCGGTTGCGCCCAGGGCAGCGGCGGTGTAGAGTCTTTCCGATGTGTGAGGGGCATAGGGTCTCGTCGCCGGGCGGCTGGGCCACCGGCGGGGGGACCGCTGTCTCCCCGAATCTGCCCCACCCGGCGCCTGGAGACGACGCCCCCGACAGCGAATCGCAGCCAGCGGAAACCAGACAGAAGGAAGCGAGCAGACGTAACGATGCAGCGTGAGCGCATTCCCATCACCAAGGAGGGCCTGAGAGCGCTGCAGGAGGAGCTGGACGACCTGGTGAACCGGCGCCGGCCGGAGATCGCGCGCGTGCTCCAGGCGGCGCGCGAGGAGGGCGATCTCCGCGAGAACGCCGGGTACGATGCGGCCAAGCATGACCAGGCGTTCATCGAGGGGCGCATCCGCGAGATCGAGGACATCCTGCGGCGCGCCGAGGTCATCGACGAGGGCCCCAACGGCGACGGCCGCGTGGTGCGGATCGGCTCGACGGTCACGATCGAGATCGACGGGGCGCAGGAGACGTACACCATCGTCGGCGCCGTGGAGGCCAAGCCCGCCGCCGGTCGTATCTCCAACGAGTCGCCGTTCGGTCGTGCCCTGCTCGGCCATCGCGAGGGTGAGCAGGTCGAGATTCACACGCCCGGGGCGGTGCTCCATGCCCGGATCCTCTCCGTCGAAGGCTGAGTGGTTCGACCCGAGTCGCGCGGGCGCCGGCGCCGACCCGGGCGTCGCGCGCCTGGCGCGCTACCTGGCCGAGCACGACATCGACGCGGAGATCCTCGTGCCCGGCCAGCCCACCCCCACCGTGCCGCTGGCGGCGGCAGCCCTCGGCGTGGACCCGGACCAGATCATCAAATCCCTGCTCTTCCAGGGCAAGGACGGCGACTGCGTGCTGGCGGTGGTGCGGGGCACGGCGCGCGTCAGCCGGACGCGCCTGACCGCCGCCACCGGCCTCCGCCAGCCGAAGCTGGCACCTCCCGACGTCGTGCGCGACCGCACCGGCTACGAGCCAGGGGGTACCCCGCCCATCGGCCACGTCACCCCGGTGCCGGTGGTGGTCGACCGCGCCGTGCTCGATGAACCGGTCGTGTTCGGCGGGGGCGGCAGCGATCGCGCCATGCTCCGCATCCGCTCTGCGGACATCGTGCGGCTGACCGGCGCCCGGGTGGCCGACCTCTGCGACGACCGCTGACGCGGCCCGGCGCCCGCGACCGGACGCGGGTGGGCCGGGGCTGGCCACCTGTCGACGCCCGCCGGAAAGCCCGTTACAATGGCCCTGCACCAGGATCGGCAGTCGTGGGCGGAGGCGCGGCCAGGCGCCCTCGCGGGGTAGGGAAGGAACGGGTATGGCAAGCTTGGTCGTCAGCGAGTATGTCGGCGCGCGAGTCCGCCGCAAGGAGGATCCGCGACTCATCACCGGGTCGGCCACCTACGTCGACGATGTCCGGCTCCCGGGCATGCTGCACGTGGCCGTCGTCCGCAGCATGTACGCGCATGCCAGGATCAACGGCATCGACGGGTCGCAGGCGGCCGCCATGCCGGGGGTGGTCGGCGTCTACACCGGGCACGACCTGCAGCGCTTCATCGCGGGCGAGATCAAGGCCATGAGTGAGGGTGAGGCGCAGGGGTCGTTCCGCGCGCTGGCTACCGACCGCGCGCGCTACCTCGGCGAGCCGATCGCGGTTGTCGTCGCCGAGTCGGCCTACGCCGCGCGCGATGCGCTGGACGCCGTCGTGGTCGACTATGAGCCGCTGCCGGTCGTGAGCAGCATCGAGGCGGCCATGCAGGACGGCGCCCCGCTCCTCTACGATGACAAGCCGGGCAACATCGCGGTCGATGCCACCCACACCGTGGGGGATGTGGCCGGTGCCTTCGAGCGCGCGCCTGTCGTCGTCAAGCAGCGCATCCGCAGCCAGCGGCTCTCCGGCGTCCCCATGGAGCCGCGGGCCGTGGCGGCGGCCCCCGACCCGGCCACGGGCGGGGTGATCGTCTGGTCCTCGACCCAGGCGCCGCACTGGAACCGGAAGGCCATCGCCGCGGCGCTGAACCTCGCCCTGAGCCAGGTGCGGGTCATCGCGCCGGAGGTCGGCGGCGGCTTCGGCGTCAAGATCGGCGCCTACCCCGAGGACCTGATCGTTGCGGCGCTGGCCAGGATGCTCAAGCGCCCCGTCAAGTGGATCGAGACGCGCAGCGAGCACTTCCAGGTGACCAACCACGGCCGGGCGCAGATCGCCGACATCGAGGTCGCGGCCGATCGGAACGGCAAGGTCCTGGCCTACCGGCTGACCGTCATGCAGGATCAGGGCGCCGACACCCGCGGTTCCTACCTGGCGCCGACGACCGCGTCCATGGCGGTCGGGTGCTACGACATCCCGGCGGTTGAGACGCGCGCGCTCGGCATCCTGACCAACACGATGCCGGTCGCCGCCTACCGCGGTGCCGGTCGGCCCGAGGCCGCCTACTACATCGAGCGGGCCATGGATCTGGTGGCCGACGCCACGGGGCTGGACCCGGCCGAGGTGCGGCGGGTCAACTTCATCCCGCCCGACAAGTTCCCGGTCACCACGGCGACCGGCGAGCGCTACGACACCGGCGAGTACGCCAAGGCGCTGGACAAGGCGCTGGAGATCTCTGGCTACCAGCAGCTCCGCCAGGAGCAGGCGGCGGCGCGCCAGCAGGGGCGCTACCTCGGCATCGGCCTCGCGACCTACGTCGAGATCTGCGGCTTCGGCCCCTACGAGAGCTCGCACATCCGCATCGAGCCGTCCGGCTCGGCCTCGGTCTACACCGGGATCTCGCCCCACGGCCAGGGGCAGGAGACGACCTTCGCCCAGATCGTGGCCGACAACCTCGGGGTCCCGTTTGAGGAGGTGGTGGTCCACCACGGCGACACCAGCAACACCCCCGAGGGCCACGGCACCATGGGGAGCCGCGGCCTGGCCGTCGGCGGCGGGGCGCTGATGCTCTCCGTCGAGCAGCTCCGCGAGAAGGCGCGCCGGATCGCCGCGCACCTGCTGGAGGCCTCGCTCGACGACATCGAGCTGGCCGACGGCAAGTATCGCGTCAAGGGGGCGCCGGACCGCGGCGTGACCATCCGCGAGATCGCCGAGGCCGCCTACGGTGAGGACCTCCCGGAGGACCTGGAGCCGGGCCTGGAGGCGACCAACTTCTTCCGCCCGGCGGACGAGACCTTCCCCTTCGGGGCCCACGTGGCGGTGGTCGAGGTCCTGCCCGAGACGGGCGAGGTCAAGCTGCTGCGCTACTTCTCGGTCGACGACTGCGGGGTGCGCATCAGCCCGATGCTGGTCGAGGGGCAGGTCCACGGCGGGCTGGCCCAGGGCATCGGCCAGGCCCTGCTGGAGGAAGTGCGCTACGACGAGAACGGGCAGCTCCTGACCGGCACGCTGATGGACTACGCCATCCCGAAGGCGCACCTCTTCCCCTTCTTCCAGACCGACGCCACGGTGACCCCGACCCCGATCAACCCCCTGGGCGCCAAGGGCATTGGCGAGGCGGCCACGATCGGCTCGACCCCGGCGGTGGCCAACGCCGTCATCGACGCGCTCGAGCCGTTCGGCATCACCCACCTGGACATCCCGTTCCATTCCGAGAAGGTCTGGGCGGCGATTCGCCAGAGCGGCAAGTAGCGCCGGCACCGGGGGGCCGGCGACGCGACGGGGAGGGCAGGCAGTCGCCCTCCCCGTTTTACATGATCACCGTCTCACTGGAGCGGAACCTTCCTGTGGCTACCACCGCTAGTTGGTCAGCAACAATTGACAGCTTCCCCCTCACAAGACCGCCCTGATGTTTGTGTTGCGCAAGTCTGCCAGATTTGTTATTTAAGAGACTCGTGCTGTGATGATTTCTGGACATGACCAGAGGAGATGGTGGCATGCAGCGAGTGCCTGTAGATTCCAGTAGTCTTGCATCTGCAGGATACGATGTCGAGACGCAAGTCTTGGAAATCGAGTTCCGCGACGGAAGCCTCTACCAGTATTTCGACGTGCCAGAGCACGTCTACCACAGTTTGGTTGAAGCTGACTCAAAGGGCAGGTACTTCCATGCTCACATTCGCAATAGATACCGTTACCGGAAGGTGGCTCGCTAAATGATTATCAAGTCGCTTCGAGTGGAGTGCTTCCGAGGAATCCTGGATGCGACCCTGCCATGTGAGCCCCTAACGGTGCTTGTTGGGGCGAACGGGTGCGGGAAGTCCACGTTCCTGCGTGCTCTTGAATTGTTTTATGAGCCCAGCCCGCGCATCATGAGTGATGACTTTTATGATAGAGATACAAGCCAACCGATCTCGATAAGCGTCACCTTCACAGAGCTGGACGACGCAGCGAAGAATCTCTTTAGACGGTACCTATTCAACGATGAGCTGACCGTCACTCGTGTTCTGAACCTAGTTGACGGAAAGCTGCAGGCCAAAATATCATGGGTCACTTCGACAGAACCCAGATTTCCATGAGGTGCGCTCTGCAGAGGGAGCGCGGGAACTTCGCAAGCGGTATGACGATTTGCGCCAGTCTTCGGCTTACTCGGAGTTGCCCGCCGTAACGTCTCGCGAGAAGGCCTTGGAAGCACTGCGCCACTGGGAAGAGGAGCACCCGGATCGTTGCGTCCGGACACTGGACGACGGGAGCTTTTTCGGATTCACGGAGGTGGCCCAAGGCTATCTCGGGCGGTTCACCCGTTTCCTCCTGATTCCTGCCGTGAGAGATGCCCAGCAGGACGGAACTGAGGGGCGGGGAAGCCCGATCACGGCGTTGATGGACCTCGTGGTGCGGAGCGCGTTAGCACGGCGCGCGGAGCTGGTAGAGTTCAAGCAAGAGGTAGAAAACCGGTACCGCGAGATCATGAATCCGGAGGGGATGCCCGAGCTTAACGCTCTTGAGCAGCGCTTGCGGTCGAGTTTGCAAACGTTTGTTCCAGGCTCTGGCTTGAGCGTCGTCTGGCAGCCGAGCGCGAACTTTAGCCTTCCGATGCCTCAGGCGGACGTCAAGCTCATCGAGCACGACTATGCGTCGCCGGTAGCTAATGCGGGGCATGGGTTGCAAAGGGCATTTGTCCTGAGCATTCTTCAGAATCTTGCGCTCGCGGAGATTCAGTCGTCTGCCACAAGCAGTGAGGCAGAGAACGCCCCGCCTCTTCCCTCTCTTGTCTTGGCTATTGAGGAGCCAGAGCTCTACCAACATCCAAACCGCCAACGCCATCTGGCGAAGGTTCTGCGAGACTTGGCCGAGGGGAGTATCCCCGGAGCGGTTCGGAAGACCCAGATCCTCTATGCGACCCATTCTCCCTTCTTTGTTAGTATCGATTCATTCCATCAAGTTCGCGTACTGCGAAAGGTATGTGCAGCTGAGGGTAAGCCCAAGGTGACGCAAGTCGTTCATTTCAGTGGTGATTCAGCGGCAGAAGAACTGCATCGCGCGGAGGACGATCCCAAGCCGCCGGGCTACACTTGGCACACCCTCCAGGCACGGCTACAGGCCGTCATGACGACCGAGATGGCTGAGGGGTTTTTCGCGGACGTCGCTGTGTTGGTCGAGGGAGAAGAAGATCGAGCCGCACTCCTTGCGGCTGCTGCGCGAAAGGGTTACCACCTCGAGGCAGATGGAATTGCAATTATCCCATGTGACGGAAAGACGAACTTAGACAAGCCTCTCGTCATCTTCCGGGGATTTGGAATCGCCACGTACGTGATTTGGGATGGCGATGCAGGGACGAACGGAGCTGAGCCTGTGCATAATCGCCGCTTGCTACGATTGCTAGGTGAGCCTGTGGTGGACTGGCCACAAACCACGGTGAGAGCTACGTTCGCATGCTTCCACAAGACTCTTCACGATGAGATCAAAGATGCCCTAGACGGAGATTGTTATGACACCCTTATGAAGGAATGTGAACAGGAATTTGCCATACCGAAGAGAAAGCATGCTATCAAGAACCCAGCAGTAGTCCGACGACTGTTGGATCTGGCTGCAGAGCACGGAAAACCCGTACAAATCCTGGAAGAGATCGTCGATGCCATAATGCGTCGCAAGCAAGCGTAGAGCCGCCATGCCTGCTCTGCGCCACCACGAACAGACGCGTACTTGGTAAGGCGAGCTCCCTCGATTTCCGTCTCCAGCCCGCGGCGGCGCTGGCATGCCTCCTGCTCACCCATCCGTTCGACATATTCCCAGCCGATCCATTCGACGCTCGACCTGATCGACAAGGGGGCCGCGCATGGTGCTCAGCAGGTACGTCGGCGCGCGCGTGCGCCGCAAGGAAGACCCGCGCCTCATCTCCGGTACCGCGACCTATGTCGACGACGTGCGTCTCCCGGGGATGCTGCACCTCGCCTTCGTGCGCAGCCCCCACCCGCACGCGCGCATCCGCGGCATCGACGTCGAGCAGGCGCGCGCGATGCCGGGGGTGGTCGCCATCTTCACCGGTACCGAGCTCCAGGGGATCCTCAAGCCCACCGACGAGGTCGGGGGCGAGGGGGAGGCCGAGGGGACGGTGCAGGAGGGAGCCCACTCCCCGCCGATGCACCCGATGGCGATCGACCGGGTGCGCCACGTGGGCGAGGCGGTCGCCGCCGTCGTCGCCGAGACCGACTACCAGGCGCACGACGCCGCCGCGGCCGTGCAGGTGGACTACGAGCCGCTGCCGGCGGTGGTCGACCCCGAGCAGGCCATGCAGGACGGCGCGCCGCAGCTCTGGGACGAGCTGGCCAACAACGTCGCCATGCGCTACGACCGGACCCGGGGCGACGTCGACGCCGCCTTCCAGAGCGCCGAGGTGGTCGTCCGCCAGCGGCTCATCAGCCAGCGCCTCGCCGGCATCCCGTTGGAGCCGCGCGGCGTGGTGGCGACACCCGACCCGGCTACCGCCGGCGTCACGGTCTGGAGCTCGACCCAGGCGCCGCACTGGAACCGCAACGACATCGCCAAGAACCTTGGCCTGGGCCAGAACCAGGTGCGGGTCATCGCGCCCCAGGTCGGTGGCGGCTTCGGCGTCAAGATCGGCGCCTACCCGGAGGACTTCATCCTCTCCGGCATCGCCTACCATCTCCAGCGCCCGGTCAAATGGATCGAGACGCGCCGCGAGAACCTGATGGCCACCCACCAGGGCCGGGCGCAGATCGCCGACGTCGAGCTCGCGGCCGACAAGCGCGGCAAGATCCTGGCCTATCGCCTCAACATGATCCAGGACCAGGGCGCCTACCCCAAGGACACCTCGCTTGGCGTGCTCACCGCGATGGTGGTGGTGGGCTGCTACGACATCCCGGCGGTGGACATCCACATCGCCGGCGTCTGCACCAACACGATGGACGTCGGCGCCTACCGCGGCGCCGGCCGGCCCGAGGCGGCCTACTACATCGAGCGGGCGATGGACCTGTTGGCCCGCGAGGCCGGCTTGGACCCCACCGAGGTGCGGCGGGTCAACTTCATCCCGCCCGACAAGTTCCCCTACACCACCGCGGTCGGCGAGCGCTACGACACCGGCGAGTACGCCAAGGCGCTCGACAAGGCGCTGGAGATCGCGGGGTACGCGCAGCTCCGCCAGGAGCAGGCGGCGGCGCGCCAGCAGGGGCGCTACCTCGGCATCGGCCTCTCCTCGTACGTCGAGATCTGCGGCTTCGGCCCCTGGGAGAGCGCGACGGTGCGGGTCGAGCCCAGCGGCGCGGTGACGGTCTACAGCGGCATCTGTCCCCAGGGGCAGGGGCAGGAGACGGCCTTTGCCCAGTTGGTCGCCGACCACCTGGGTGCCGACTGGGACCGCATCACGGTGCAGTTCGGCGACACCGCCACGGCCCCGCAGGGCAACGGGACCATGGGCAGCCGGGGGCTGGCCGTCGGCGGCGGGGCGGTCATGCTCGGGATCGAGAAGCTCCGGGAGAAGCTGAAGCGCATCGCGGCCCACCTGCTGGAGGCGTCGGTCGACGACATCGAACTGGCCGACGGCCACTGGCGGGTCGCGGGTGCGCCGGCCAAGACCGTCACCCTCTCCGAGCTCGCGGGCGCGGCCTACAGCGCCACCCTGCCGCCCGAGATCGAGCCCGGGCTGGAGACCACCGACTTCTTCCGCCCGGCGGACGAGACCTTCCCCTTCGGCACCCACGTGGCCCTCGTCGAGGTCCTGCCGCAGACCGGCGAGGTCAAGCTGCGGCGCTACGTGTCGGTCGACGACTGCGGCTACATCGTCAACCCCATGCTGGTCGAGGGGCAGGTCCACGGTGGGCTGGCCCAGGGCATCGCCCAGGCCCTGCTCGAGGAGGTGCGCTACGACGACACTGGCCAGCTCCTGACCGGCACGCTGATGGACTACGCCGTCCCGAAGGCGAGCAGCCTACCCAGGTTCGAGACGGACCACACCGAGACGACGACCCCGATCAACCCGATGGGCGCCAAGGGGATCGGCGAGGCGGCCACGATCGGCTCGACCCCGGCGGTGGCCAACGCCGTCATCGACGCGCTCGCGCCGCTCGGCATCACCCACCTCGACCTGCCCCTGACGCCGCAGAAGGTGCTCGCCGCCATGCAGGCGGCCCAGGCCGCCCCGTAGCCGCGCGGCCCGCGCGATCGTCGAGCACACCGCGGCGGCCGGCCCACTACCGGGCCGGCCGCCGCGTCGTCTCCCGCCGGGCGGAGGCGAGCGGACTTAGGCGCCTGCCGCTCCGCTCGCCATCGCGCGGAGCGGCTGCCATCCGCCACCGGCGGGGACAAGCCTCCGTCGGGGCGGGGCATGCCGCCTAGCCCTCGAAGGGCCGGAACGTCTGGGGCGAGAGTTCGTCGGCCGAGCGACCCGCCCAGTCGCCCGGGCCCATCTCGGCCCACATGCGCTCGCCCGCGAACTGCAACGCCTGGCAGGCTCTCCGCTCGTCACACGTGAGGACCTTCCCGTCACGCTGCACCCATTGGCCGTCGATCATGACGTGGCGCAGGTCCTCGGGCGTCGCGCTGTAGACCAGGTTCTTGATCGGGTCCCGCACCGGGACCATGAACAACGTGTCGAGGCTCCAGAAGAGCAGGTCGGCTTTGGCCCCGGGGGCGATCCGACCCAGGTCGTCCCGCTGGAGCATCTTGGCGGCGTTCAGGGTGGCCGCGTTGAACACATCGGCGGCGGTGGCTTTCTGGGTGTCCCGCGCCATGATCTTGCCGATGACCGCCGTCCAACGCAGCGCCTCGATCATCGACTGCGGCGCCGTGTCCGTGCCCAGACACATGTTGACCCCGGCCTCGAGGTAGCGGGGGAACGACTCCATGGCGATGCCGCGCCGGGCGAAGACCCACACGCAGTGCGCCACCGAGGCGCCGTGCCGGGCCAGGATCGTGAGGTCGTCTCCCGCGAACTGGACCCAACTGTTCCCCGCGATCAGGATCGCATGGCCCAGGATGCAGCGCTCGCTCAGGAAGCCGATCTGCTCCAGCCACTCGATCGGCGTGAGTCCATGGCGCTGCACCATCTCGTCGAACTCAAACACCGATTGGCTCACGTGCAGCGCCAGCGGCACGCCCATGCGGTCCGACGCCTCGCGGCTCAGGCGCAGCAGTTCCTCGGTGCAGGTGTCGACCTGGGCCGGGGAGAGGAAGCCTTTGATGCGCCCGTTCGCCCGGCCGTCGACCCGCTCGATGAAGTCCACGGCACGCCGGAAGCCTTCGAGGCCAGCCTCCTCGTTCCACTCGTACTCCACGCGCTTGCCGTCCCGGGTCAACCAGCGCCCGGAGCGGTAGCTGTTGGCGATGTAGGCGCGGAGGCCGGCCCGCTCCGCCGCGGCGGCGACGTAGTCGCCGATCCCGCCGATCTCCATGACCGTCGTGGTGCCGGTCCGGATCAGCTCGACCATCGAGTAGTCGACCGCGGCCTCGCGCCCCTCGGGGTCGATGGCCGCCCCGCGGACCGGGAGCATCTCGACCAGCCCCGACATGGCGAACTGCCGCCGCCCGCGATCCTCGATGAAGGATTTGTCCAGCGGCGACTCGGACAGGTGCGTGTGGGTATTGATGAACCCGGGCGTCACCAGGTGGCCCGTCGCGTCGACCACCTGGTCCACCTGTCCGTCGAACCGCCGCCCGACGTAGACGATCTCGTTCCCCTCGATGACGATGCAGCCATTGGTCAGCAGGCGGTGCTCGCCGCCCTGGTAGGCGACGATCATCCCTGCGTCGATACGAATCCGCTCTGCCACGTCCCCATCCCCTCGCGCTCAGTCGCGGACCGGGGGCGGCGGCGCCCCGGTCCGTCACCCTGCTGGCTCCGCCAGGTGGTCGCCTTGTCCATGCAGCGCACAGCATAGCCGACGGGGTATGGCGGCGGAAGCCTGTGCGCCGTGGGGCCGCCCGGTGACATCCGGGCGGCCGGCGGACGGGATGACGATGGGCGGACCCGGCGGGGCTAGGCGGTGCGGCGGGTTACGCCGAGCTCCCGGGCGATGCGCTCGATGGCGGCGATGTGGTCCTGCGGGCGGGCGAGACCCATGCCCAGCGTGTTGATCAGGAGGTGCGTCGCGCCGGCCTGACGCCACCGCTCCACCTGCCAGTGCCACTCGTCCGGAGTGGTGTTGCCGATCGTCAGCCGTGCCTCCAGGCCCAGCGTGGCCGGGTCGCGACCCGCCTCCCGCGCGTACTGGCGTACCCGCTCGACGATCGCCAGCCCCTCGTCGGTGGGTGGGAACTGCGGCATCCAGCCGTCCGCCAGCCGCGCGATGCGGCGGTAGGCGTGCTCCGACCGACCCCCCATCCAGATCGGAATCGGGCGCTGGACCGGCAGGGGGTTGATGCCGACGCCGGGGAGGTGGTGCCACTTGCCCTCGAAGGTGACGACGCGCTCGGTCCACAGCCGGCGCAGCACCTCGATCTGCTCCTCGATGCGCCGGCCCCGGTTGTGGAAGTTTTCGTTGAGCGCGACGTACTCCACGTCGTTCCAGCCGACGCCCACGCCCAGCCGGAAGCGGCCACCGGAGAGGACGTCAACCTCGGCCGCCTGCTTGGCGACCAGCACCGTCTGGCGCTGCGGGAGCACCAGCACGCTGGTGACGAGCTCTAGCGAGGAGAAGCCGGCGATCCAGCCGAAGAGGACCATGGGCTCATGGAACTGGCTGTCGACGGTGTACGGCCCGCGCCAATCGGGGCGGGTGCTGGTGTCCGCGCCGACGACGTGCTCGTAGCACGCGATGTGGGTGTAGCCGAGCCCCTCCGCCGTCTGGACGTACTCCCGGATGACCGCGGGGTCTGGGCCGATCTCGGTCTGCGGCAGGATCACGCCGATGCGCATCGCTCACCTCTCTTCGCGTCGAACCTGTGCCAGGGGCCAGCGCGGGCACAGCGGTCCATCGTCCAGCGCGGGGTGACGGGCCAGCCGCAGGAATCGGGCGTATGGCCGCGATGCGCGGCCGCCACGCCCGCGGGTGCTCACCCGTCCCGGCTACTGTCCGTCGCGTCTGCCATGGCCGCGCCGCGGCGGCCCCTCACGCCCTGGGTCACCGGTGCCTTGCTCCATCGTAGCTTAACCGCCGCCCGGGCGGCGGTGGCCGAGGATGCGGCTGGCGTGCGACAATGGAGCCGGTGCGCGATGGGGGGGGCGGCGCACCCGGAATCGGGAGGAGACGGATGATGCTGCGCAACCTGATGGGGCTGATGCCCTACGTGATCATCTTCTTCGCCATCGGCGCGGTCGTCTCGCTGGCGGCGATCATCTTCCTCATCGCGAACGCGGTCCACTAGGTCCACCGCTGCGAGCTGATCCCCCGGGCAAGGACATCGGGCGCCACGGCGGACGTGGGCGGCCGGCGGTGCCTGCTCCGGCCGCGCGGCAGGCCCGACCGAAGCCAGCGCGGATCGCATTCCGGCCGTCGGCTCGTACTCGGGGCATCGCCGCGGGCGAGCGCGGGGATACCGGCCGTGGGGCCCGCGGGGCGGACGGCTCCGTCAGCCGGCTGACCGACCCTGCGCGCCGCGACAGGGCGCTCTCCGTCCGCGGGTGCAGAGCGGCAGACAGCCCCTCACCTCGGGCCCTCCCGGCATGCCGCGAGCGACGCGAATCCACGCCGGGGGCCAGGGGTGAGGGGTGCGTTCACGGGAAACTCAGTGCGAGTGCGCTACGAGAAGCGCCGGCGGCGCGGCGGGTTGAGGTTCGGCTCCGTCACCTGGACATTCTCTGCCCGGGGCCCCTTGGGGCTCGAGCCGACCTCGAACTCGACGCGGTCGCCCTCGTTCAACTCGCTTCCCATGATGGCGGTTCGGTGGACGAAGAGATCCGCATCGCCGTCGTCACGCGCGATGAAGCCGTACCCCTTCTCCGGGTCGTACCATTTGACCGTACCGGTCGTCATGCGGTGCTCCTATACGTTTTGCGCTTCCCGGGCATCGCCATCTGGGAGCGCCCGATGGATGAGTCAGACAGCGGTACCGCAGCAAGGTGGGTGCCACCAGCGCCACGGGGCGGTCCACTGTAGGTCACGCATATTTCGCGCCACCCGATCCAGGGGGCGGGGTGGTCGCCAATAGCTGGCGGGATCGATCGCCGCTCGGCCGGGACGAGCGGCGGCGCGTGCGGTCACGCGGGGTCGAGCGGCTCGGGCTCCTCGGACGGCGACTGGGGCGGGAGCGCCGCCGGGGGCTCCGGCCTGGCCCGCGTGCGCCCGATGCGCCGCACGAGCCGAGGGAGCGCGGTGCCAACGAAGGTGCCGAGCGCGATGGCGCCGAAGAGGAAGATCTCGGTCGTGGCGGTGGCGGCGACGAGTTGCCGGGCGTCGGAGATCACCCCGTCCCTGATGCCGGCGGCGACCATCGCGAAGATGACGGCGGCGGGCACGAGCACCACGGCCCGGAACGAGCGGATCACCAGCGCGAGCAGCAACCCGAGCGCGAAGAGGTGAAGCTGCATGCTGAGCCGGGTGATCTCGTAGCTGTTCGGGAAGCCGATCGCGAGGTAGGCGTAGCCGATCGCGGCGAGGTACCCCGCCGCGCCGAGGATCTGGCCGAGCCGGGCCGTCACCGATGCGCTCCTCCCCTCCGACCGTCGCGCGGGCCGTGCCCGACCCAAGTGTTACACAGCCCACGCCGGGGTGGCGGGCGACCGCGCGGCCCAGGTCGAACGACCCCGGGAGGCTAGCGCGTCGTGTCCGGCTCCCAGCGCCAGCCGTCGCCGTGGGCGATCACCCGCCCGAGGGCCGGGGCGGGGAAGTGGTAGAAGAACACCAGCGCGTCGTCCGCGGCCGCCTCCGCGAGGATGCGCCGTCGCGTGGCCAGCGCCTGCTCCCGGTCCTGATCGAACGCCGGCCACCACGTGGGCCGCTCGAGGTGGAGCGGGTTGAGCGCCACGTCCACCGGGAGCAGCAGCCGCTCGTCGCCGGAGGAGATCGCGAGGGCCAGGTGATGGGGGGTGTGCCCCGGCGCCGGGATCGCCTCGATGCCGGGTGCGATCTCCCCCGCCCGGTTGATGAGGTCGAGCCGGCCCGCGATCGGGCCGAGATGCCGCCGGGCGAAGTCGGCCATCTGGCTCTCGAGCGGGCCCAGGCCGTAGATCGACCCGGCCTCCAGCCGGGCGAGGACCGTCTCGTCGGTCCAGAAGCGCCACTCGTCCTCCCACATGACATAACGGGCGTTCGGGAAGGCGGGCCGCCCCGCGGCGTCGACGTTGCCGCCGATGTGGTCGGGGTGCCCGTGGCTGATGATCACCGTGTCGATGTCGCCGGGCCCGTAGCCCGCCGCGCGCAGGCTCTCCGGCAGCTTCCCGGTCGTGGGCACGAAACCTCCCATGCCGGTGTCCACCAGGATCCGCTGGCCGCCGGTCTCGATCAGCAGGCAGTTGAGCCGCGAGGGGACGTCCGCGGGGATGCCGCGCCCGGCCAGCTCCCGCTCCCGCTCCGCGTCGGGCGCCCCGGCGAATACCCACGCGGCCGGGTATGCCGCACCGCCGTCGCTGACGAGGGTGCAGGTGATCGAACCGACGGTGAAGCGATGGATGGGCTCGGTCATGGCTCGACTCCTCTCACGCGTCCCTGACACCGCCTCCGCCCGGAGCCTACGGGAGATCCGGCCCATTCACAAGGGGCCGGGTCACGGTATGATGCCGCGCGGGGCGGCGCGCGCCGGCGCCGCCGACAGGCGTCTGGAGGAGGTCCAGGTCCGGTGAGGAAGCGCTACGCCATCAGCGTGGACGTCGGGGGGACGTTCACCGATTTCGTCCTGTTCGATCAGGCGTCGGGCGCGCCTGCGGCATTCCACAAGGTGCTGACCGACGCCGAGCGGCCGGCTCGCGCCGTCGTGGCGGGCTGGCGTGAGATCCTGGCGATGGTCGGCGCGACCTCGGCCGACGTCGACCACGCGGTCCACAGCACGACCATCGTCACCAACGCGATCGTCGAGCGCCGCGGGGTCCGCACCGCGCTCATCACCACCCGCGGGTTCCGCGACGTGCTCGAGATCGGCATCGAGCAGCTCTACGACATCTACGATCTCTTCGCGCCCTACCCGGCGCCGCTCGTGCCGCGCGAGCTGCGCCGCGAGGTGGACGAGCGTGTCACCCGCGACGGCGCGGTGCTGCGGCCGCTGGACGAGGCCGCGGCGCGCGCGCTGGTGGCGGAGCTGGCGGCCGAGGGCGTCGAGTCGATCGCGGTCTCGCTCATCCACGCCTATCGCAACCCGACGCACGAGCGGCGGTTGGCGGAGATCGTCGCCGAGATGTGCCCGGAGATCAGCGTCTCGCTGTCGTCCCGCGTGGCCCCGCTGATCGGCGAGTACGAGCGCACGTCCACCGTGGTCGCGGACGCCTACGTCAAGCCGCTTCTGCGGCGGTACCTCGCCGACCTGGTCGCGCAGCTCCGCGCGCTGGGCTTCGAGCGAGAGCTCTACATGATGCTCTCCTCGGGCGGGATCACGACGGTCGAGGCCGCCATGGACTTCCCCATCCGGCTGCTGGAGTCCGGGCCGGCGGCGGGCGCCTTCGCTGCGGGCTACTACGGACGGCTGGCCGGGCACGCGCACGTCCTCTCGCTCGACATGGGGGGCACGACCGCCAAGGCGTGCCTGATCGAGGATGGCGCGCCGGCGGTGGCCCGGATGCTGGAGGCGGACCGCGTGCACCGCTTCAAGCCGGGCAGCGGGCTGCCGATTATGGCGCCGACGGTCGACCTGATCGAGATCGGGGCCGGGGGCGGCAGCATCGCCCACGTCAACAACCTCGGCCTGATGCAGGTGGGGCCGCAGAGCGCGGGCTCGAAGCCCGGTCCGGCCTGCTACGGCTTGGGCGGCACCGAGCCGACGGTCACCGACGCCAACGTCGTGCTCGGCTACCTCGACCCCGGCTACTTCCTCGGCGGCCGGCTGGCGCTCCAGCCGGAGCGGGCACGCGCCGCCATCGCGGGGCGCCTCGCCGAGAAGCTGGGGCTGGACCCGACGGCCGCGGCCTGGGGCATCCACGCCATCGTGAACGAGAACATGGCGCAGGCGGCCCGGACCCACCTGATCGAGCGCAACCGCGACCCGCGCAGCGTCGCCGTGGTCGCCTTCGGCGGCGCCGGCCCGGCCCACGCGGCGGCGGTCGCGGACATCCTCGGGATTCGCCAGGTGATCATCCCGTTCGGCGCCGGTGTCGGATCGGCCATCGGCGCGCTCACGGCCCCGATGGCCCTCCCGTTCGTTCGCTCGCATATCGCGCTGCTCGATCAGTGCGACTGGGCGCTGGTGCATGCGCTCTACGACGAGATGCGGGCGGAGGCGGCGCGCGCCTTCGCCGGCGCCGGCGGCGCCGTCACCTATCGCCTCGCGGCGGACATGCGCTTCGCCGGGCAGTACCACGAGCTGCGGGTCGACCTGCCGGCCGACGCGCTCGGCCCCGAGGGGGTCGGCGCGATCGAGGCGGCCTTCCGGGCCGGCTACACCGCGGCCTATGGCCGGGCGCCGAGCGGGCTGGGGATCGAGGTGCTCAACTGGCACCTGATCGCCGAGTTGCCGCGCCCGGCCTTCACGCTGGCGAGCGAGCCGTGCCGGGAGCGTGACCCGCAGGTCGCCCTGAAGGGCGAGCGGCCGGCCTACTTCCCCCGCCCGGAGCCGGGCTATCGCCCCTGCCCGGTCTACGACCGCTACCGGCTGGAGCCGGGTGCCCGGCTCGCCGGCCCGTGCATCGTCGAGGAGCGCGAGGCGACCATCGTGGTGCCGCCCGCGTGGCGCGCCACGATCGACGGCTACCGCAACGTGCTCCTGGAGCGCAGGGAGGATGAGGGGGCGCGATGAGCGGCCAAGCCACCTTCGACCCGATTAGCCTGGAGATCATGTGGAGCCGGCTGATCGGCATCGCGGATGACATGTGGACCACCGTGCTGCGGACCGCCGTGTCGACCATCATCGGCGCGGCGCAGGACTTCGGCTGTGAGATCCTCGACGCCGAGGGCCACTCGGTGGCGCACTCCAACCGCAGCATGCCGGTGTTCAACATCGTCATGCCGACGGTGACGCGCGCCGTCATCGCGCGCCACCCGATCGAGACGATGCGGCCCGGCGACGTCTTCGTCACGAACGACCCCTGGCTGTGCGCCGGGCACCTGGACGACATCGCGACCATCACCCCGGTCTTCCACCGCGGCCGGGTCGTTGCCTTCGCCGTGACCGTCGCCCATACCTCCAGCATCGGCGGCGCGCTCGCCCGCCGCACCGTGCGCGACATCTACGAGGAGGGCCTGCGCATCCCCCTCCTCAAGCTCTACGACGCCGGTGCGCTGAATGAGACGGCCTGGGCCTTCATCCGCGAGAACGTTCGCACCCCCGACATGGTGCTCACCGACATCGAGGCCACCCTCACCGCCAACGACCTCGGCGCGCAGCGCGTCGTCGCCTTCCTGGAGGAATACGGGCTGCCCGATCTGACCGCGGTCGCCCACGCGATTCAGGCGCACTCTGAGCGGGCGATGCGCGAGGCGATCCGCGCCCTCCCCGACGGCGACTACGAGCACGAGGTGTGGGCCGACGGGCTGGACGAGCCGGTGCGGCTGCGCTGCCGGATCACCGTGCGTGGCGACGAGGTCGCCGTCGACTACACCGGCAGCGACCCGGAGCGCGACCGCGGCGGGATCAACTGCACGCTGACCTACACCCAGGCGCACACGGTCTACCCGCTCAAGTGCCTCCTCTCGCCCAACGTCCCGGCCAACGAGGGCACGTTCCGCCCGTTCACCATCACCGCCCCGGAGGGCTCGATCCTCAACTGCCGGGTGCCGGCCTCGGTCGGCTCCCGCACCCGGACCGGCTGGCATATCCATGAGCTGATCTTCGGCGCCCTGGAGCCCGCGCTGCCGGATCGGGTGCAGGCCGGCAACGGGCTGATGAACTCGGTGCACGTCTACGGCCGCGAGCCGGACGGCCGGTTCTACAACGCCCACTTCTTCGTCGCGGGGGGCCGGGGCGCCAGCCGCGGCCGCGACGGCATCGGGCGAAACTGCTTCCCGAGCAGCGCGCGCAACGTGCCGGTCGAGGTCTTCGAGGTCCGCGCGCCGGTGCTGGTGCACACCCGCGCGCTGCGCCCGGACTCCGCCGGCCGGGGGCAGTGGCGCGGTGCCTTCGGCCACCGGCTCGAGCTCGGCGTCCTCCCGGGCTACCCGCTGCCCGTCTCCTTCTTCATCGACCCGGACCGGCTCCACTACCCGCCGCGGGGGCTGAACGGCGGCGAGGACGGCCCGCGGGCCGAGATCTGGGTCAATGGGCGGCTCCTGACGCCGGACGAGCTGGGCGGCGGGCAGATCACCTTCGCCGGGCCGGATGATCGCCTGGTGCTGCACATCCCCGGCGGGGCCGGCTACGGCCCGCCCGAGCGGCGCGACCCGGACCTGGTCGAGGCCGACATCCGCGCGGGGCTGGTGACGCCGACGGGTGCCGCGGTCGGCTCCTAGCCGCATCGTCGCCAGCCGGGGCGCCTGCGGGAGCGCCGGCCTCCCGGCCGGCCCCCGTCCCGTGCCCTTCCCTTCCAGCGGCGGCGAGGAGTAGCGGGGGAGGGGAGAGCCGTGTGCCGCGCGGAGCCGCCCGTCACGTGGCCTGTCCGGTAGGGGAGGGCCTTGTGCCCTCCCGCGTTCCCCTCGACGATCACGGCGGGCGGTACTCCGTTCGATAAGCCCCGCCCCGAGCGGCGATGGGTCATCCTGGGAGGAGCGAAGGATCTCTTCGCGAACCCTGGATGCCCACGTCACCACGTCGGACGACGGCGGCCGTACCCGGGCTGACTCCACCCGTTGACGGCCCTCCGGGCACGCGGAATACTGGCCGCACGATCGCATACGAGAACCGTGCCGAGAAGGAGGACAAGCGCATGGCCGGGTTGGTCTTCGCCTGCGTGGTGCCGCATGGGTTCCCGATCATCCCCGATCTGAGCGACGACGCCGAAGGCGCGCTCGCGACCCGGGCGGCGATGGAGGAGGTTGGACGCCGCTGCGCCGCAGCCCGCCCCGACGTGCTGGTCGTCGCGACGCCGCACGGGACCCGCGTCGACAACACGATCTGCCTGGCGTCCGTCGCCCGCGGCGCCGGGACCCTCCGCTGGGAGGGCCGCCAGGTCGAGCTGAACGTCCCGGTCGACGGCCCGATGACCGACCTGATCGCCGAGCGGGCGGCCGCGCGCGGCATTCCCATCGCGCGGGCCAGCTTCGCGGGCAACCGCCGCGACCAGAGCGTGATCCCGCTCGACTGGGGCACGATCACCCCGCTCTGGTTCCTGGGCCATGGGCGCAACCTGGTCGGGCACGGCGACGTGCTGGCGCCGGAGCCGGAGGAGGACGCCGGCCCGCCGGTGGTCATCGCCGCGCCGTCGCGCCTGCTGCCGCGCGAGACGATGGTCGAGTTCGGCACGGCCGTCGCCGAGGCCGCGGCGCAGAGCGGGCGTCGGGTGGCGTTCGTCGCATCCTGTGACTGGGCACACACCCACAAGGAGAGCGGCCCCTACGGCTACCACCCGGCGGCGGCCAAGGTCGATGCCGCGGTCGTGGCCGCGCTCCGGGACAACGACCCGGGCCGGCTGATCACGCTGCCCGAGGACGAGGTGCAGCACGCCGCCATCGACGGGCTGTGGCAGACGCTCATGCTCGCCGGTGCCATGGCCCACACGCCGATGCGGGGCGAGCTCCTGAGCTACGAGGCGCCCTCCTACTACAGCATGATCGTCGCGACGTTCGAGCCGGTGGGGTGAGGGAGCAGCAGCGATCGCAGCGGTCAAGCGATCAGTCCGTGGTGCTCCTGCATCCGGACACCGTCGTGTCGATGGCGCTGGCGACGCGCGAGCGCCGCTTGACATGGCTGAGGACTCTTCCTGTGCAGACAGAACGGGCGTATATTAACGCTCAGGACGCGAGCGCATGAGCAACATGAGGGCCGATCGCACCTACTGGCTCAATCTTTTCTCTCCTCGGACCTGGCAAGAGTTCCGTGCCGCTGGCGGCGCCGTGTCGGGGTTCCGCGAGACGCGCTGGCGGACCGTGCAGCGGATCAGGCCCGGCGACTACCTGCTGTGTTACCTGACCCAAGCGTCGCGCTTTGTCGGCGTCCTCGAGGTCACGTCCGAGCCGTATCACGACGACTCCCCGATCTGGGCGGAGGAGGTCTTTCCCTGTCGGGTGAGCGTCCGGCCGCTGATCACCCTGGATCCGGAGTTTGGCGTCCCGATTCATAACCTTCGTGGCTCCCTGTCGATCTTTCAGGTGAACCCGAACGCATGGAGCGGCCACGTCCGTGGATCGCCGACGCGCTGGAAGCCAGAAGATGGTGAGGCTGTGGTCCGCGCGCTCGAGGCAGCACAGGCAAATCCGGTTGAGTGGCCCGTTCCTCGCACTGGGCGGCGGCAGCCACGCGCGATACCCGTGGGCAACGATGCGTTCACCGTACCGGGACCGGAGGCGGGGGCGGCGCCAGCGGCAGCACAGGAGAGGAGCGATCATGAGGCGACCGCACACGACGAGATCCAGTGGCTGCTGCTGAAGCTGGGCAACGACATGGGGCTGGATGTCTGGGTCGCGCGGAACGACCGTGGGAAAGTGGTGAACGGCCGCCACTTCGCCGATCTGCCACGCCTCCGAAAAGAACTCCCGCGTCAGTTCGACGAGGTAACTAATCGCACGATCGAGCTGATCGATGTCCTCTGGCTCCGGCACGACGCGATCGTGGCGGCGTTTGAGATTGAGAGCACGACATCCATCTACTCGGGACTCCTTCGCATGTCCGACCTCCTTGCCATGCAACCTAACCTCCATATCCAACTCTTTCTCGTTGCGCCAGATGAGCGGCGAGATAAGGTGATCAGCGAGGTCAACAGGCCGACATTTTCGCGTCGGACGCCGCCGCTGCGCGATGTTTGTCGGTTCATTAGCTTCTCGACGCTGCGGGCTGAGGTCGCCAAGGTAGGACCGTACGTCAGCTTCCTCAAGCCAGACTTCATCGAATCCTTGGCTGAAGCGTGCGTCGCGGATGAAGGCGAGTGAGCTCCGTCTCCGCGACCGTAGGTTCCCGGATTGCGCCGTCAGCTCCTCTCGAGCATCGCCCTGCGCAGGATCTCCCCATGGGCGAGCAGCGCGACGCTCTCCATCCCAGTCACCCGGCGCGACGGCTCTCCCGGTCAATCCGCGAAGCCGGCGTCGGCGTCGACGCGGCGCCAGCGGGGCAGGCTGGGGCGTGGCAGGAGCGCGGCGACCCGGGGCACGAGGGCGTAGGCGCCGACGGTGAGCAGCGAGCCGGCGACGGCGTCGACGATGTAGTGGTTGCCGGTGGCCACCACGACGAGCACGACCAGCAGCCAGTAGCCGAGCGCCAGCCAGCGCAGGCGGCTGCGGCTGAGCCGGATCACCCCGAGGGCCACGAAGAGGGCGAACGCGACGTGCATGCTCGGCATGGCGGCGAACGGGTTGTAGAGGAGCGATTCCGGCTGGTCGTCGTAGTCGATGGCGCTGAAGAGCTTGACGGTGTCGACGAAGCCCAGGTGCGGGAAGAAGCGCGGCGGCGCCAGCGGGAAGAGCCGATAGACGGGGATGGCGACCGCCAGCAGGGCGATGTAGACGTTACGGACCTCGGGGAAGCGGTGCGGGCGCCGGAGGAGGACGCCGAGGCCGAAGAGGAGCGTCCCGGGGAGGTGCACGTAGCTGTAGATCCAGTTGAGCGCGCCGATCAGCGCCGGGTGGGCCAGCACCCACGCCTGGACCTGCGGCTCCCAGTAGAGCCCAATCGCCCGCTCCAAGGCGATCACCGTGCGGGCGTTGGCGGTCGCGGCCGCCGGGGTGCCGGCAGCGAGACCGCGCAGGATCTCATGCCCCCAGAAGAGTGCCAGGACGAAGGCGACCTCGAGGGTGATCGCGCCAAGCCGCTGGAGTAGTCGCTGGTGGCTGGCGGCGGCGCCGGTTGATGGCATCGCGGCGGCACCTCCTCTCCCCGTCCCCGGCGGTCAGCCGCCGGGTGGCGCTGCACGTCAACCCTGGTCGTGCCTGGGGCGCCCGGGAGGGCCGGTCATGCGCCCTCCCGGGCGGTGAAGATGGCCGGCTCGTCGACGGCGGGGAGCCGCATCGCGCGGCTCGTGCGGCGGATCAGGTCCAGCCACGCCTTGCGCACCGTCTTGCTGGCGGTGAAGGTCTGATCGTTCTGGAACGCGACCAGCCGCTCCCGGTCGAGCCCGAGGTCCTCGGCGAGGTTACGCCGCATCTCCCGGCGCCGCTCACTGCTGACCGCGAGGAGGTGCTGGAGCTGCTGCACCAGCCGGCGCACGCTGTCCGGATCCTCGGCCACGACCTCGCGCGGGGCGACCAGCAGGTGGGTCGGCAGGGGGAACCCGCTCAGGATGAACCAGGCGCGCACCAGATCCCCGAGCTGCCCGGTGGCGGGGGGCTGGAACGCCGCGACGCCCTCGCGCACGGCCGCGTCGCGCTCACCGGTGGTCCGATCCCAGCCGGTGACCTGGATGCCGTAGAAGTGGGCGATGGTGGCCCGCGCGACCGCCTCGGCCGTCCGGCTCACGTCGTCCAGGGCGACGACGGTGTGGTCGATCTCGTCCGGGCGGGTTGCGGTCCAGAGGGCGATGGAGCCGCTGTGGTGGGAGACCAGCGCCAGGTCGGTGACCACGGCGTAGTCTGCGGCCAGGAAGGCGGCGTCGATGCTGCCCAGCAGCGCGCAGGCGCGCCGCTCGGCGACCTGCTCCGCGGTGAGCCGCGGCACCAACTCCAGCCCCTCGGGGGGCTCAACCCAGCCGCGCTCGATGGGGTAGGTCACCGCCGCGGTGGTCAGGCTCTGCTCGATCGTGCATGCGATCACGGTGGTGCGATCTCCTTCACGTGGGGGCTCTCGGCTGCGATCAGGACAGGTCCCCGGCACCACGGACCCAGAAGCGGTCGACTCGCTCGCGCAGCGCCCGGTGGACCGGCTGGGACAGACTGGGATCTGCCGAGAGCACGCGGTGTGCCTCGTCGCGCGCCTGCTGCAGCGTCGCGAGGTCGCCGAGGGAGGCGAAGCGCAGGTCGGGCAGCCCGCTCTGCCGGGTGCCGAAGAACTCGCCGGGGCCGCGCAGCTCCAGGTCGATCTCGGCCAGGCGGAAGCCGTCCTGTGTCTGGACCAGCGCCTCGAGCCGCCGCTGGCCTTCGTCGCTGACGTCGTCGGCCACCAGGATGCAGTAGGAGCGGGCCGCCCCGCGCCCCACCCGGCCCCGGAACTGGTGGAGCTGCGCCAGCCCGAAGCGGTCGGCGCCCTCGATGAGCATGACGGTGGCGTTCGGGACGTCGATGCCGACCTCGACCACGGACGTCGAGACGAGGATGTCGATCTCGTGGTCGCGGAAGGCGGTCATGATCGCGTCCTTCTCCGCCGGGCGCATGCGCCCGTGCAGCAGGCCCAGGCGCAGGTCGGGGAAGACCTCGGTCGCGAGACGCTCGTACTCGACGGTGGCCGCGCGGGCGTCGATCGCCTCCGACTCCTCCACGAGCGGATAGATGATGAAGGCCTGGCGGCCGGCCTCGACCTGCTTGCGGATGAAGCGATAGGCGTCGGGGCGGCGGTCGCTCTCGATCCAGCGGGTGGCCACCGCCTGGCGGCCGGGCGGCAGCTCGTCGATGATCGAGACGTCGAGGTCGCCGTGCAGGACGAGCGCCAGGCTGCGCGGGATCGGGGTGGCCGTCATCACCAGCACGTCCGGGTTGTACCCCTTGGCGCGCAGCCGTGCCCGCTGCAGGACGCCGAACCGGTGCTGCTCGTCGATCACCGCCAGGCCGAGGCGGGCGAACTCCACGTGCTCCTCAAGGATGGCGTGCGTGCCGACCAGGATGTCGAGCGCGCCGGAGCGCAGCCCCGTGGCGATCGTCTCCCGCTCACGGCCGGGCGTGCTGCCGGTCAGCAGGGCCAGGCGCGGGCGGCGCGCCTCGGGCAGGACCTCGTAGAGCCGGGTGAAGTTGCGGGCGTGCTGCTCGGCCAGGATCTCGGTCGGGGCCAGGATGGCGACCTGGAAGCCGTCGGCGACGGCGACCAGCGCGGCGGCGGCCGCCACGACCGTCTTGCCCGAGCCAACGTCGCCCTGGAGCAGGCGGCTCGCCGGGCGCGGCCGGGCCATGTCGGCCAGAATCTCGCCGAGCGCGCGGGACTGCGCCCCGGTCAGGCGGAAGGGGAGCCGGGCTTCGAAGGTGGACAGCAGCTCCTCGTCTACCCGGAAGGCGTGGCCGGCCTGCGCCTGCCACTCGACCTTGCGCTGCACGAGGCCGATCTGGAGCACCAGGAACTCGTCGAAGGCCAGGCGCTGGCGCGCCGCGCGCTCGTCCTCGGGTGATGCCGGGTAGTGGACCTGCTCGAGCGCGACCGCGAGCGGCATGAGCCGGTGCCGCTGGCGCATCTCCTCGGGCAAGGGGTCGACGATGAGGCCGGCCGTGGCGTCCAGCGCCAGCCGCGTCAGGTGGCGTATCTGCTTCTGGTACAGCCCGCGCGTCAGCGGGTAGATCGGCACCAGCCGTCCGGTGTGCAGCATCGCCTCGTCCAGCGACTCCCACTCCGGGTTGCGGAAGCAGAGGATGCCGCGCTGGTGCTCGATGCGACCGCTGAGGGCGATCTGCATGCCCGGCCGAAGCTGCCGCGCCAGGTAGGGGTTGAACCAGATGGCGCGGATGCTGCCGGTGCCATCGGCGACCTCGGCCACGACCATCGTCTTCCCGGTGCGGGTGCGCTCCTGCTCGACGCTGACGATCTGGCCCTGGACGGTGCACTCGTGGCGGAAGAAGAGGCTGCTGCCGATCGGCTGGATGCGCGAGTAGTCCCGATGCCGGCGGGGTACCAGATACAGCAGGTCCTCGATCGTGCGGACCCCGAGGCTGGCGAGCTGCTTGGCGCGTTGCTCGCCGACGCCGGGGAGGGCGGTGACGGGCTCGCGGAGCGAGGCCACGCGCACCGGCCCGCCAGGGCGCCGGCGCGGGGTCGGCGGGGTGGACGCGCGCCGGGTTGCGGCGCTGAGTCGGGCGGCGGCGCGGCCGTCGACCGGTGGGTGAGCCGGGGCGGGGATGTCGCCGCGCAGCAGGCGCTCGGCCTGCGCCACGCGGGCGCGACGCTGATCGGGCGAGAGCTGGTGGTAGTCGGCGAAGAGGCGAGCCAGCTCGGCCAGCGGGCCGTCAGCCCGGCCGGCACGCGCGTGCGCCGCGATGAAGGCGGCCAGCCCGCCTGTCACCGCCGTGTCTTGGTACCCCTTGCGCGCCTCCAGCGCCAGTATCTTGCTGAGCAGCCCCAGGGGGTCGCTGGGGCCGCGCGTCGCTCGCCCGCTCATGCGGGAAGTGAACGCCGCGCCTCGGCCGCCTGTCAAGCCGGGGCGCCCGGTGCCGCCGCGAGCGGGTGCACCAGGCCGGCGACGCCGACGAGGCCCGGTCCCCCGTAGGTGCCGACGACCGTGCCGATCTGGCCGACGACGACCTCCAGGTCTGGCTGGGCCGCGCGGAGCCGCGCGGCGACCTCCTGGGCGGCGGCTTCGGCGTCGAGGTGGAGGACGGCGGCGCAGTCCCAGGGGCACTGCGCTGCCACCAGCGCCGAGAGCCGGTCGAGCGCCCGGCGCATGGTGCGCACGCGCTCCAGCGGCTCGACCGCGCCGTGGCGCACCTCGAGGATCGGCTTGAGCTGCAGCGCCGAGCCGAGCAGCGCGGCCGCGCGGCCGATGCGCCCGCCGCGCTGGAGGTACTCCAGGGTGTCGAGGACGGCGTAGAGCCGCTGGTCCGCGGTGCGCTGCGCGGCGTGGGCGGCGATGGCCTCCCGCGGCTGGCCCGCGCGGGCCAGGTCGGCCGTCTCGAGGGCGATCCAGCCGACCCCCATCGAGACGGTGTTCGTGTCGATCAGGCGGATGCGCTCGGGCGCCACCGCCTCGGCCGCCGCCCGGGAGGCGTTGTAGGTCCCGGACAGGCGGGCGGCGATGTGGACGGCCACGACGTCGTAGCCGCGGGCGATCAGGTCCTGGTAGACCTGCTGGAAGGCGCCGATGGGCGGCTGGGAGGTGCGCGGCAGATGCCCCTGGCGCAGGGCCGCCAGGAAATCGGCCCGGCTCAGCTCGACCCCGTCGCGGTAGCTCCGGCCGGCGATCTCGACGATGAGGGGGACGACGGTGAGCGGCCGGCCGCCGAGCAGCTCGGGCGGGATATCCGCCGTGCTGTCGGTGACGATGTGGACCGGCCGGGTCGCGGCGTCGCTCATGCGCGCGCCTCCGCAGCCGGCGGCCCGTCCCCTTCGTAGGCGACGATGCCGAGGGTGCCGGGCCCCAGGTGTGCGGCCAGCACCGGCGAGATGCGGCAGCAGAGCATGCGCTCGCGGGGGCAGCGATCGGCCAGCGCCTCGGCCACCCGCTCGACATCGCTCGTGTCGCTCGTCGTCAGGATCGCCAGCCGGTCGATAGTCGGCAGATCCCGGATCAGGGCGATCATCCCGGCCGTGGCCTTGGGGCGCGTGCGTGTCCGAGCGAAGGGGACGACCACCCCCTCCTCCAGGCGCAGGATCGGCTTGAGCTGCAGGATCGAGCCCACGATCTCCGCCGCCCGGCCGATGCGCCCGCCCCGCCGCAGGTACTCGAGCGTATCGACCAGGAAGACGGTGTGCGTCGCCTCGAGCGCCTGGCGGGTCGCACGCTCGATCTCGGCCAGGTCGCAGCCAGCCTGCGCCATCTGCGCCGCGCGGAGCACGGCGAAGCCCATGCCCATCGAGGCCGAGCGCGAGTCGATCACCGCGATCGGCATGCGGCCATTGATGGTGTCGCGCGCGAGGAGCGCGCTCTGGTACGTCCCGCTGAGCCGGCTGGAGATGTGGATCGACACGATCGCGTCGTAGTGGTCCGCGAGCCCGTTGTAGACCGCCTGGAAGCGACCGACCGAGGGCTGGGAGGTGGTCGGGAACGTGGCGGCGTGCGGCAGCCGCCGCATGAACTCCTCCGGGGTGATCGTGACGCGATCCTCAAACACCTCGCCGTCGATGTGGACGGTCAGCGGTACGACGTGAATGTCGTACCGCTGGATCAGCTCGCACGGGATGTCGGCGGTGCTGTCGGTGACCACCGCGACTCGGCCCACAGCTCCTCCTCCCTCACTCCAAGGCCATGATGAGGTCGTAGTGCGGCTGGTCGCCGGCGGCGACCTCGATGGTCAGATGAGGATACGCCTCCCCGATCGCCGCGGCCACGCTCCCGGCCAGATCCGGGGCGGCCGGCTCTCCGACGAAGAGCGTCAGGAGCTCCGCCTGCTCCGGCTGGGCCTGGGTGACGACCGCCAGCGTGACGCTGACGGCGTCGTCGCCCGCGGCGCGCAGCCGGCCGTCGACGAGGCCGATGTACTGGCCGGCCCGCACGCGCACGCCATCGATCTCGGCCGCGCGCGTGGCGCGCGTCAGCGCCAGCGAGCGCACCATGCTGAGCGCCTCGGTCATGGCGGCGACGTTCTCGTCCAGCCCGGCGTCGAAGTTGAAGGCCGCGAGCGCGCTGATCCCCTCCGGCACCGAGCGCGACGGGACGACCCGCACGATGCGCTCGGTGAGCCGCTCGACCTGCCGCGCCGTGGGGATGACGTTCGGGTCGTTGGGGAGGAGGATCACCTCGCGATGAGGGAGCGCCTCCACCGCGCGCAGGATCTCGGCGGTACTCGGGTTGACGGTCGGCCCGCCGGGGACGACCGCGTCGGCGCCCATGCCGCGCAGCGCCGCGGTCAGCCCCGCGCCGCTGGCGACCGCGACCAGCCCGATCGACGTCGGCGCCGCGGTGGGCGCGGCTGGCACCGGCGGGTGGTCGGCCGCGCGCGCCTCCACCAGCGCGCGCGTCTGGGCCGTCATGTTGTCGATGCGCACCTGGTGCAGCTCGCCGTACGTGAGCGCCAGCTCAAGCACCGCACCCGGATGGTCGCTGTGGACATGGATCTTGAGCATGGTCGCGTCGCCCACCGCGACGGTCGACGTGCCCAGCTCGGCGATGCGGCGCCGCACCTCCTCGACCGGCAGCGCGTCCCCGCTGAGCAGGAAGTTGATGCAGTAGCCGAACTCGGCGGTGCCGTGCAGCTCGTCCAGGTGGTCGAGGAACGCCATGGCGGCGGCGGGCGGTGCGTCGGCCGGCGAGATCGCGAGCGTGGCGCCGTCGACGAACCGCTGCAGCCCACCGAGCAGGATCGCCAGGCCCTGCCCCCCGGCGTCGACCACACCGGCCTGCTGCAAAATGTCGAGCAGCGCCGGCGTGCGCGCCACGGCATCGTTCGCCCGGTCGAGGGCTGCCGCCAGGACCGAGGCCACGGAGCCGTCCCGCACCGCGGCCGTCTCGGCAGCCTCCGCCGCTTCCCGGATGACGGTGAGCATGGTCCCCTCGACCGGCTGGCCGACGGCCCGGTAGGCGAGGTCGGCCCCGCGGCGAAGACTGGCGGCCAGGACGTGGCCGTCCAGATGACTGGCTCCCTGGCTCCCCTCTGCCATGCCGGCGAGGATCTGGTACAGAATGACGCCCGAGTTGCCGCGCGCACCCATGAGCGCGCCGTGCGCGGCGCCCGCCAGCACCTCGTCGGCTCGCGGAGGTTGACCATCGAGGGCGTGACGTCGCGCCTCGCGGACGGCCGCCTGAAGGGTGAGGAACAGGTTGGTGCCGGTGTCCCCGTCGGGCACCGGGAAGACGTTGAGCGCGTTGATCGCGGCGACGTGCGCCTCAAGGTGCGCCGCTGCCGTCTCCAGTGCCTGCAACAGCGTCCGCCCCGACCACCACCGCGTGCGCTCGGTATCGACCGTGCCCGCATGCGAGGCGGCGCGAGCTGCTCCCTCCCCCGTCATGCACTCCCTCTCTTACCACCCCGGTGCGCCAGCGGTCCACCGGCCCTGCCGGCCAGTGGGCACCGTGGGCCACACACGCGGCTCCTCCGCGCGGCGCCTACCCATCGCCGACCCGGAGTGCTTGCCGTGTCAAGTGGCGGTGTGCTATGCTCTCCGCTTGTGGATGCACTCACGTCAGATCACCTGAGTGCGATACACTGCGCCAATACTAATGCGGGACCAGTACCAGGTAAAGGGGGCCGGTTTGGCCGGGAAGTGCGACATCTGCCGACGAACGCCAGCCTTCGGCCATAATGTGAGCCACTCCAAGCGCCGGACGAATCGCATGTTCCGGCTCAACATCCAGCGTGCCACCATCTATGTCGATGGCCTGCCGCGCCGGGTGAATATCTGCACCCGCTGCCTGCGCACGCTGACCAAGCCGGCCCGGATGGCGTAGCGGCCGCGGCAACAACGCAGACCACGGAAGCGCACCCGCCGGTGATCGAGCGGGTGCGCCTTTTGCTGCGCCGCGAGGGCTCGACGCCCGCACCTTGCCCCGCCCGCGGCATGGGTCCTCCTGGCCGCGTCCCGATCGGTGGCATCCCGCGCCGGCCATGGCCGGCGGCCGCCCCGCGGGGGGATACCGCCGCCCGGCCGGGGAGGGCCGTGTGCCCGCCCGATCTCCCAGGCGACACGCGGCGGGCGGTGCTCCGTGCGACACGCCCCGCCCCTACCCGACGGCGCGACGGCCGCGGTTGGTAGGGGCGGGCCTGGTGCCGAACGGAGCCTCCCGCATCTCTGGGCGGGGCCCCGTTCGACACGCCCCGCCCCGAGCGGAGGTAGGTGATCCGCCGCTCCGCGAGCGCGCCGCGCAGGATGCCCGCCAGAGCGGCACCGTGACGATGACCCAGCACGCCGGTCAGAGCACTGAGCGGAGGGGCGCGCAGTGGTCCGGAGGCACGGCCCGTCGCCCCACGCTCAGGATGGCACGTGCGTCGTGCCTGGCGCCGACCGACGCGCCGCACCCGCCCGGGTGCCGGCGAAGGGAACAGCTCCCGGACGAGCCCCAGCCGGCGCTGCTCCAGGGCCGGGGGCGGAGCCCTGGGGCTCACCCGGTCTCGATGAGGAGATAGCGGTCGAGCCCCGCCAGATCTGGGCGGACCTCGATGCGCGCCCCGGGGAAGTGCGCGCGGGCGGTCGCTAGCGCCACCTCCCGCTGGCTCGGGTCGATCTCGCAGCCGACGGCGCCGCCCCGGCGCAGGCGCTCAGCCGCCTGGGGCAGGAGCCGCCGGTATAGCTCGAATCCGGTGCCGTCGCTGTAGAGGGCCACCTGCGGCTCCCAGGCGATCCCCGCGTGCGCCTGGTCCGGCCGCAGGTACGGGAGGTTGGCCAGCACCAGGTCGATGCCGGGCCGGCACCAGGTCAGCAGGTCGCCCGCGACGAGCGCCACGCGGCCGGGCGCAAGCCGGTCGCGGTTCGCGGCCGCGACCTGCAGCGCGTCGAGCGCGCGATCGCTGCCGACGATCCGGATGGTCGGGTCCGCCGCGTGGACGGCGAGGCTGACGGCGATCGCGCCGCTGCCGGTGCCGACATCGACCACCAGCCGGTGCCCGTGTCGCGGCCGTAGCCATGCCAGCGCCCACTCGACCAGGTGCTCGGTCTCGGGCCGGGGCACCAGCACGCGCCGATCGACCAGGAAGTCCAGTCCCATGAACTCGCGGTGGCCCGTGATGTAGGCCACCGGTTCCCCGGCGGCGCGCCGCTCGATCAGCGCCCGGTAGCGCTCAGCCGTGCCGGGCGGCGCTGGCTCCGGCAGGCGCGCGTAGAGCCGCGCGCGGTCCAGCCCGAGGAGATGCCGCAGCAGCACCTCGGCGTCGAGCTGCGCGGTGGCATCGCCCGCCGCCTCCAGGCGGCGGCGGCCGGCGGTCAGCAGGTCGCGGAGGGTGGGGGCGGGGGCGTCAGGCGTCATACGTCATCCGCCATGGGCGATGCGTGAGCCGGCGTGAAGGGCGCACGTGGGGGCATGCGCCCCGCCTCAGTCCGCGTCCGCGCCGTTGAGGCCGGCAGCCCGCAGCCGCTCGGCCTGGTCCGCCGCGCGCAGCTCGCGGATGAAGACATCGATGTCGCCGCTGAGCACGCCCGGCAGGTTGCCGACGCTGAGCTTGAGGCGGTGGTCGGTGACCCGGTCCTGCGGGAAGTTGTAGGTCCGGATCTTCTCCGCCCGCTCGCCGGTGCCGACCTGGGAGCGCCGCATGCCGGAGCGCTCCTCGTGCAGCCGCCGCTGCTCCATGTCGTACAGCCGCGCCCGCAGCACCGCCATCGCCTTCGCCTTGTTCTTGATCTGCGACTTCTCGTCCTGGCAGGTCACCACCAGGCCGGTCGGCAGGTGGGTGATGCGCACCGCCGAGTCGGTGGTGTTGACGCTCTGGCCGCCGTGCCCGGTCGAGCGGAAGACGTCGATGCGCAGATCCTCCTCAGCGATCTGGATGTCGACCTCCTCGGCCTCCGGCAGCACCGCGACCGTGGCCGTCGAGGTGTGGATCCGGCCGCCCGACTCCGTCACCGGCACCCGCTGCACGCGGTGCACGCCCGACTCGTACTTCAGCTCGCTGTAGGCCCCGCGGCCGCGGACCTCGAAGATGATCTCCTTGAAGCCGCCGATGCCGGTCTCGTTGGCCGACATCACGTCGACCTTCCAGCCCCGCTTCTCGGCGTACTGGGTGTACATGCGGAACAGGTCGGCCGCGAAGAGCGCCGCTTCCTCGCCCCCGGTGCCGGCCCGGATCTCGACGATGACGTCCTTCTCGTCGTTCGGGTCCTTCGGCACCAGCAGGAGCCGGATCTGCTCGTCGAGCCGCTCCCGCTCGGCGCGGAGCCGCTTCAGCTCCTCCTCGGCCAGCTCCTCGAGCTCCGGGTCGCCGCTGTGGAGCAGCGCCTCCGCCTCCTCCAGCTCGGCGTCGATCCGCTTGCGGGCCCGATAGGCGGTGACGACCTCTTCCAGGTCCGCCCGCTCACGTCCGTAGGCGGCGAGCTTCTCCGGGCTGGTCGCGACCTCCGGATCCGCCAGCAGGCGATCCAGCTCGTCGTAGCGGGCTTCAAGTTCGTCGAGCTTGCTCGTCAGAATCGTCATATCATCTCCTCCGTCCAGCGGCATGTCGTCATCGGTGGGGGTGCGGCACGGCCGCTACCCGTGGCTGGACGGAGGCTCCTCCAATCTCCCCACCGGCGGACCGGCCGCGCTTGCCGCGAGCGCCAGGGCAACGGCCTCGGCCGCATCCGCGGCGCGATGGTAGCGCGTTGCCCCGCCGAAGCGTACCAGCCGCGCGGGGTCGAGGTCCCAACTTCCCAGCGCGATCACCGGCTTGCCCAGCTTCAAGGCCAGCGCGATCTCCGAGAGCGTGCCGAAGCCGCCGCCCACCGCGATGACGGCGTTCGCCGAGGCCACGATCACCGCGTTCCGCGCCTCCCCCAGGCCCGTGCAGATCACATGCTCGACCCAGGCGTTGGCGGCTCGGCGGTCGGTGCCTGGCAGGATGCCGATCGTCGTCCCCCCGGCGCGGCGCGCCCCGCGGCAGGCGGCCTCCATGACCCCGCCGCGTCCGCCGCACACCAGCACCTGCCCGGCGCGCGCGATCCGCTCGCCCACCTCCTCGGCCAGCCGCATCTCCTCAGCGGTGGCCTCATGCGGGCCACAGACGGCGATCATGCGGCACCGCCATCCAGCGCGAACTCGTCGACGACCGTGTAGATCGCGCCGGTTCGCCGCAGCTCACTCCGGAAGAGCGTCACCCGCTCGACCGGGATCGGCAGCGGCGGGAGCGCCGCCAGTTCGCGCAGCCGGCGCTCCAGGCCGGCGAGGCTCGGAAGGTCCTCCGGCCGAACCCGCGCCAGCGTGAGGTGCGGGTGGAACGCGCGCTCCTCGGGCGGGTAGCCCTGCGCCGCGCTGGCCCGCTCGACCGCCTGCTGCAGCGCGGTGAGGCGGGCGACATCGCCCCCGACTCCCAGCCAGAGCACGCGTGGGCGGCGCGGGGTGGGGAAGGCCCCGGCGCCGGCCGTCTCGATCACGAACGACGTGGCTGGTGCCACCGCCGGGCGCAGCGCGTCCCGCAGTGCCGGGATCGTGTCCACCGGCACATAGCCGAAGAACTTCAATGTCAGATGGGATCCCTCGGGGTTGACCCACTTCGCCCGCCAGCCGCTCGCGCGCAGGTGTTCGGTGACGGCGGCGATGCGCTCGCGGACCTCGGGAGGGATCTCAATGGCGGCAAAAAGCCGCCAGACATCCTGCATGGCGGCACCCCTCACACCCGCGGATGGTCGCGGCATAGCGCTACTATTATAATTCGAACGCACTGTTCCGCTCCACTCCGCCGGTGCCGGCTCGCGCGCTCCGGGCGCGCCGGCAGGGGCAGCGCGTGTGTCACACCCCGCACCGCCCCGCGGTTGCGCCGTGTGCTGGTTGGCACCGCGTGCTTCAGCAGGCCGCGACCCGCGGCGGCAGGGGCCAAGTCCCCGATCACCCCCGTGGACGCGTCGGCGTCGCGTCGGTCTACGGCGCGGGCGCGGGGGCGCCTGCTGCCGGGGCCTCGGGCCTTGGGGTGCGCGGCGTGCGGAAGGCACGCCAGGCCAGCACGGCGCCGCCGCCCACCCCGTACAGCCCGGCCAGGGCCACGACCAGCGAGCCGATGACGGGGATCAGCCCGATGAGCTGGAGCACGAGCGGCCCGACGACCGCGGCGAGGTAGGGGTGCTCGGGGGCGACCTGCACGCCCGCCGCGCGGAGCAGCACGGCGCCGAGCCGCGTCCCCGCGATCAGGTAGCCGACGAACCAGAGCGCCGGGAGCAGGATCAGGAACAGGGCCAGGCCCAGGGGGATGCCGACGATCGTCGAGACGAGGACGATGCCGAGGATGGGCAGGCCGATGGCGAGGATGAGCGCGGCGAGGATGGCCGCGCCGGGCCGGGTCACGAGGAACGCACCAGCCGCGCTCAGTTGGCGGCCGCCGATGGCGGCGAAGAGCAGGCCAGCAACGATGGTCGCCACGGTCATCCCCAGCCAGAACACGAACCAGGCGGCCGTGGCGGCCCACGGGCTGAAGGTCGCTGTGCTGCGGCTGATCTGGCCGGTGACCTGCGCCCCGGGCGCCTGGATGAGGGTGCTGTTGATGAGTGCCACGTTGTTGACCCGTGCGCCGTCCCGGAGATCGGCCTGGCCGTTGATGACGGTCAGGTCGCCGTTGACCCTGCCGTTGACCACGGCAGTGCCGTTGATGACGATGGCCGTGTCTCGGACGACGCCGTCGAACGTGCCGTCAGCGTTGACGGCCATGGCGGTGTCGACGCTGTCGTCCGGCGCGACGCGCAGCGGGCTGTTGACCCGCAGGAGGAAGTCGCCGTCCTGGCCGGTCTCTTGCGCCGCGGCCGCGCCGGGGAGCAGCGCCAGCATCGCCGCGAGGAGGAGGATCGGGAACCATCGCCGCATGAGAAGGCTCCTTTCCGACGCGCACGTCCGTCGCTGAACGAGGCGCAACCTGCGCGCCCTCGCGGCGGTGTCGCAGGAGCCGAACCGCGACAATCGGGCTGCTGGCGTGGGTGGCACGGTGGGGCCGCTGGCGGCGCACACGCAACGACCGGGCGACGTCGCCCGGTCGTTGCCGAAGGTGTCGGAGGCGCGTGGCCCGCGCCCGCTCAGTGCTTCAGGATCTTCAGCCGGTCGTACATGCGGACGAACACGTTCCAGGTCGGGACGAGCTCGCCCTGGGCGTTCTTCGGGAAGTTGGCGACCCAGGGCTTGAGCAGCCCGTAGTTGTACGGGTGGTAGACGAAGATGCCGGCGCCCTCCCGCAGCATCAGCTCGTCGGCCTGCCGGTACATGTCCAGCCGCTTCTGCTCGTCCTTCTCCCCGGCCGCGTCGCTGACCAGCTTGTCGTACTCCTCGTTCGCCCAGGTGTGCCGCGAGCCGGTGGGGAACTTCGAGTACCACACCAGGTACTGGGTGTTGTTCGGGTCGGGGTAGTCGATGTACCAGCGGACCCACCAGAGCTGGAGCTCATGCTTGTAGGCGCGGTCGTAGACCTCGCGCTGCTCGCCGATCTCGTGGCTGATGTTCATCCCCAGGTTCTCTTTGAGCATCTGGATGATGGCCTCGGCCGCGGCCTTGGGCGCGTCGCCCTCCTCGCGCTGGGTGAGCGTGATCGGTGGCCAGTTCTTGCCGCCCTCGTAGGGGGTGCCCTTGAGCAGCGACCTGGCCTTCTCCGGGTCGTAGGCGGTGTACTCCTCGTACTTGTTCGGGTTGTAGCCCGGCATGCCCGGCGGGGTCATGGTGTAGGCCGGCTCGCCCAGCCCCTTCAGCACGACGTTGACGATCGTGTCCCGGTCGATGGCGTGCGACATCGCCAGGCGCACCTCGCGGACGTCGAAGGGGGGCATGCCGAAGTGCGGCGCGAGGTACCAGGTGCCGTAGAGGTTGTACTTGACCATCTGTTTGGACAGCTCGGGGTCGTTCTGCACGCGCTCAAGCTGGCCGAGCTGCCCGCGGTAGTGCCAGTCGATCTCGTTGTTCTCGAAGGCGAGCTGGGAGGCATCCGACGCGATGATCGGCCGCTCCACCCGCTGGAGGGTGATGTTGGCCGCGTTCCAGTAGCCCTCGTTCTTCTCGACGACGATGATCTCGTCGTGCCGCCACTCGACGAGCTTGAACGGGCCGTTGGAGACGCAGTTCCCGGCTTCGGTCCACTTGTCGCCGTACTGCTCGACCGAGGCGCGGTGTGCCGGCGCGGCCGCGATGTAGGCCGCCAGCACCGGGAAGTAGCCGCGCGGGCCCTCCAGGGTGCAGACGAGGGTGTAGTCGTCGACCGCCTTGACGCCGACGTCGTCGCGGGTGAAGTTGCCCTGGCTGAGGTTGAACGGCTCGGCGTTCTTGAGGTCGTAGAGGAAGCCGGCGTAGGGCGCCTGCGTCGCCGGGTCGAGCTGCCGCTTCCATGACCACTCGTAGTCGTGGGCGGTGACCGGGTCGCCGTTGCTCCACTTGGAGTCCTTGCGCAGGTAGAAGGTCCAGACCGAGGCGTCCTCGTTGGCCTCCCAGCGCTCGGCGATGTCCGGCTGCACCTGGAGGTTCTCGTCGAACTGGCCGAGCATGGCGAAGAGCGCCTCCTCGCCGCCGCAGTAGAGATCCCAGTTGAAGTCGTGGCTGGTGGGGTCGGTCTCGAAGTTGACGCGGAAGACCTGCTCCTCGGCCAGTTCGCCTTCCGCCGAGCCGGGCTGGCTGGTGCCGGGCGCCTGGGTGCCGCCCGGTGGTGGGGTCGTCTGGACGCCGGCGTCGCCGCCCGTCTCTGCCCCGCCGCCGCAGGCGGCCAGGGCGAGGGCCACCGCGCTGGCCCCACCGGCGGCCCCCACGATCTGGAGAAACTGGCGCCGATCCGCGCGCACGGCCTCGAAGCGCTTATACAGCAGCCGCAACTGCTCGGGGTCTTCCCACCAACGATGCTTGTCCATCTGTCTCCTCCTCTCGCCGTCGTGCTCCAATGGCACGACCGTGCTGCGCTACCGTTCGAACTTGACTCGATGGAGAGGAGCCACCGGGCGACCGCGCGCCCGGCCTACCGCTGCTGCATTCGCGGATCGAGGGCGTCGCGCAGGCCATTGCCGAAGAACGTGAAGGACATCATCAGGAGCGCGATCGCGATCGCCGGGAAGAGCGCCAGATACCAGTAGGATTGCAGGTAGATGTAGTACTCGCCCACCATCTGGCCCCAGCTCGGGCGGGGCGGGTTGATGCCGACGCCGATGAAGCTCAGGCCGGCCTCGGTGAAGATCGCCTCCGGCACGCCGAAGGTCAGCGCTACGATGATGGGGGTCAGCGCGTTCGGCAGCATGTGGCGGGTGATCAGCCGCCAGGGGCTGGCCCCGGCGGCGCGCGCCGCCTGGATATAGTCCTTCTCTCGGATCGAGAGGAACTCTGCCCGAGTGAGCCGGGCGATGGTGACCCAACCGGTGACGCCGATGGCGATAAAGATGTTCTGCAGGCCGCGGCCCAGCGCCGCCATGATCAGGATCACGAACAAGAGTTGCGGGAAGGCGTACATCACTTCCACGAAGCGCATCAGGATCGTATCCACCTTGCCGGCGGTGTAGCCGGAGAGGGCACCGATGGGCACGCCGATCAGGAAGACGATCACCTGGGCGCCGAGGCCGACCAGCATCGAGACCTGCGCGCCGTAGATCATGCGGCTCAGCACGTCGCGCCCGGTCAGGTCGGTGCCCATCGGGAAGTCCCGGTTGGGGAACTGGGAGACGGCGCTGTAGTTCGGCTTGTCGTAGGGGTAGGGGGCGATCAGCGGGGCGAAGATCGCCATCAGGGCGATCAGGACCACCACGATGCCGCCGGCCAGCGCCAGCCGGTTAGCGATGAGGCGATGCCATGCATCGCGCCACAGCGTGCGGTGCGGCCGGGCCAGGCTGCCGAGGGTCAGGCCGGCCCGGTCGGCCGTGGTGGCTGCCAGCCGCTCCTCACGATGCGACCTCAGCACGTCCATGCCGTCCTCCTCACGTCAAGCGGATGCGTGGATCGAGCACGCTGTAGCACAGGTCCACGACAAGGTTCATGACCGCCAGGAAGATCCCGTAGAGGAGGATGATCGCCATGATCATGGGGTAGTCGCGGGCGAGCATGCTCTCGGCGAAGAATCGCCCCATCCCCGGGACCCGGAACAGGGTCTCGACGAAGAAGGAACCGGTGCCGACCGCGGCGGTCATGGGGCCGAGGATCGTCAGGGGCGGCAGCAGCCCGTTCTTGAGCGCGTGCCCGAGGACCACGCTGCGTGGCCCCAGCCCCTTCGCCTGCGCGGTCCGCATGTAGTCCTGGCGCATCACCTCGACCATGCTGGAGCGCGTGTAGCGGGCCAGGATGCCGAGCGGGCCGAGCCCGAGCGCGATGGTCGGCAAGATCCAGTCGACGGGGCTGTTCCAGCCGCCGGTCCGGGGGATGACCCCCGCGCCGAGTACGAAGACGACGATCAGGAAGATGGCCAACACGAAGTTCGGCACGGCGACCCCGAGCGTGGCGACGAAGCTGCACAGGTAGTCGATCGGTCCGTTCTGGTTGACCGCGGCGAGGATACCGAGCGGGATGCCGACGCAGACGGCGAGCAGGAGCGCCATGAGGCCCAGGTGCAGCGACACGGGGAAGGTGCGGGCGAGGATCTCCGTCACGGTGCTGGTCTTGTAGACGTAGGAGGTGCCGAAGTCGCCCCGCAGGGCGTTCTTGAGGAAGGTCAGGTACTGGATGTGCAGCGGCTTGTCCAGGCCCCACTTTCGCGCCAGGTTCTGCTGGGCGGCCGGTGGCAGCGGGTTGGCGTTCGCGGCCATCGGCTGGAGGGGCGACCCGGGTGTGGCGTGCATCACCACGAACGTGACCAGGGAGATCGCCAGCAGTGTCGGCACGAGCCAGACGAGGCGGCGGAGGATAAACTGACCCACGCGCGGCTACCCTCCAGATGACTCCGAGTCGCACACCGATACGCGCCACCAGCGCGCCGCGACCGGTCGCGGCTGGCTGGCGCATGCTCCGCTGTCCCTACAAGTGCGTAGTAACCGTAGCACCGCTTTCGGACGATGTCAATATGGTGACACGTTCGCTCCGTTCTGTCGGTAGCGACGGTCATTCCGAAGCGCACGATGCGGAAAGCGGCGCCTACAACGGCGAAGCGGCGTTAAATCGGGCCGTCGTCTCGGATCTAGCGGGCGGAATGGGCGCCGTGCTGGCGGGTATGGCTGCCGAAGCGGGTGCTGGTGTTGCGCCCGCGCAGCCCCGGCGGCGGGCCACCCACGGCGGCCGCGGCTGGGGCACGTCGCCGGCTGCTCCGTCGCGTCTTCCCTGCCCGGCCGCCGGGCGGCCCGGCGCGGCGGGCTAGGCCTGCGCCCTGGGGTCGAGCACGTCGCGCAGGCCGTCGCCCAGGAGGTTGAAGGCCAGCACCGTCAGCAGCAACGCGATGCCCGGCGCCAGCGAGAAGAGCGGCACCTCCGTCAGGTGAATGGTGCCGTCGCGGATCATCTGACCCCAGCTCGGCGTCGGTGGCTGCACGCCAAGCCCGATGAAGCTCAGGCTGGCCTCGAGCCGGATCGCCGACGCGGTCCAGAGACTGGCCAGCACCAGGAGCTCCCCGGCGACGTTGGGCACGATGTGCACGAGGAGGAGGCGGCTGTCGCGAGCCCCCAGCGCGCGGGCGGCCCCGACGAAGTCCGTGCGCGTCAGCGACAGGGTCGGACCGTGGGCCAGGCGGGCGAAGCGCGGCGCGATGGTCAGTCCGATGGCGATGATCAGGTTGGTCATCCCCGCGCCCAGGACCGCGGCCGCGAGGAGCCCGGTGATAAGGTCGGGGAAGGCGAGCATCACGTCGACCAGGCGCATGATCGCCGTCTCGACCCGTCCCCCGCGGAACCCGGCAATGGTGCCCATCGCCGTGCCCACGACGCCGCCGAGGGCGACCGACAGGAGACCCACCAGCAGCGCGACGCGGGCGCCGTAGATGATGCGGGAGAGGATGTCCCGCCCGTAGTCGTCGCGCCCGAGCAGGTAGCCGCCGCCGGGCGACGCCAGGCGATTGATGGTGCTCTGCGCCAAGGGGTCGTGCGGCGCCAGCAGGGGCGCCGCCAGCGCCACGAGGACGATGATCGCCACCAGCACCAGCCCGACCAGCGCGGCCCGGTTGCGGGTGAAGGTGCGCCAGAGGCGCTGGCGCTGCGAGATGACGCGGACGGACGGGAGGATCGCTTCCGCCTGTGCCACTTATGCATACCTCACGCGCGGATCGACGAGTCCGTAGACCAGATCGGTGATCAGGTTGATGACGACGATGATGAAGGCATATACCACCATGATCGACTGCACGGTGGTGTAGTCGCGCTGCCGGATCGCTCCGACCATCAGGCGGCCCAGCCCCGGGCGCGAGAAGACGATCTCGGTCAGCACCGAGCTGCCGATGAGCGAGATTGCAAAGATGCCGACCAGGGCCACGATCGGGATGAGCCCGGCGCGGAGCGCGTGCCGCCAGAGCACGGCCCACTCACTGAGCCCCTTCGCCCGCGCGGTGCGCACGAAGTCGTCGCCGAGGATGCTGATCATCACCGAGCGGGTCATGCGGCCGATGTAGGCCGTCTCGATCAGCCCGAGGCTGATGGCTGGCAGCGCCAGGTGGTGGAGGTTGGCCAGCGGCTCGGAGAAGTTCCCGGCGCCGAGGGTCGGAAAGAGGCCCCACTTGACCGAGAAGAAGTAGAGCAGCAGCACACCGAGGTAGAAGGCGGGGAAGGACAGGCCGGCCAGCGAGAAGATCCGCCCGACGTAGTCGACCATCGTGTTGCGCCGCACGGCGGTCACGACGCCGATCGGGATGCCCAGGCCCAGGCCCAGCAGGACGGCCGTGCGGCGGGCGCTGGCGATCGAAGAACAGACCGCCCACGAGCCCGCCGTCGTCAGCCGCCCGCCGGGTGGCTTCCCGGGCCGCCACCTGCATCCGCCTGGGCACCACCACCGGCACTAGGGGGGCTTCGACCATTCGCTACCACGCACCGGGCGGCCGCCACTGGGTCGAACCGGGCAGGGATCATCACCGGCTCCGCAGCGTCATTCGGGGGAAGGAGGGCTGAGCGCGACCGACGTGTGGCCCATCGCACACAGCCGGGACGCCCGCGCGGCGTCGCTGAAAGGAGTCCAGGCATGCCACCCGAGGTCGTCTTCAAGATTGATCAGCGCAAGCCGATGCGTGAACAGGACGTGCCGGGCCACAACCGCTGGCACCCCGACATCCCGGCGGTTGCCTCGGTCAAGCCGGGCCAGGACTTCCGGGTCGAGTGCCGGGAGTGGACCGACGGGCAGATCGGCAACAACGACAGCGCCACCGACGTGCGCGATGTGAAGCTGAACGTCGCGCACGTGCTCAGCGGACCGATTGAGGTTCGAGGGGCCGAGCCGGGCGACCTGCTCGTCATTGACATTCTCGATCTCGGTCCCGTCCCGACATCGGGGATGGGCGACGCGCCGGGCGAGGGCTGGGGCTACACCGGCATCTTCGCCAAGGTCAACGGCGGCGGCTTCCTCACCGACCACTTCCCTGACGCCTACAAGGCCATCTGGGACTTCCACGGGATCTACGCCACCTCTCGCCATCTCCCGGGCGTGCGCATGGCCGGGATCACCCACCCGGGGCTCTTCGGCACGGCGCCGTCGCATGAGCTGCTGGCCGAGTGGAACCGGCGCGAGCAGGCCCTGATCGCCAAGGACCCCAACCGCGTCCCGCCACTGGCCCTCCCGCCCGAGCCGGACATGGTGCTGGCCGGGAAGCTCTCGGGCCCGGAGCTGGAGCGGATCGGCCGGGAGGGCGCCCGCACCGTCCCCGCGCGCGAGAACGGCGGCAACCACGACATCAAGAACTTCACCCGCGGCGCGCGCGTCTACTACCCCGTCTTCGTGCCGGGTGCCAAGTTCTCCGGCGGCGACCTCCACTTCTCTCAGGGGGACGGCGAGATCACCTTCTGCGGCGCCATCGAGATGGGCGGCTACATCGACTTCGGCGTCGACCTCATCAAGGACGGCATGAACAAGTACGGCGTCACCACCAACCCCATCTTCTTCCCGGGGCCGGTGGAGCCGCGCTACTCGACGTTCCTGTCGTTCATCGGGATCTCGGTGGACGAGGCTGGCGAGAACCACTACCTCGACGCCACCGTCGCCTACCGGCGCGCCTGCCTCAACGCGATCGAGTACCTGAAGAAGTTCGGCTACTCGGGCGAGCAGGCGTACCTGATCCTCGGCGCGGCCCCGATCGAAGGGCGCATCAGCGGCATCGTCGACATCCCGAACGCCTGCTGCTCGCTCTACCTGCCGACCGAGATCTTCGACTTCGACATTCGCCCGAACGCGCAGGGGCCGACCATGGCCAACCGCGGCTCCGCCGCGCGCACCTAGCCTCGGAGCCGAACGGCGCGACCCCGGTTCGCTGGGGTCGCGCCCGTACCCCGTCTCTATACTCGGGCAATCCGTGACTGCTGCCGCGGGAAGTGTGAGCAGGCCGATGATCGCGTTGATTCTTCTCTGGGTGGGAGCCGTTCTGTTCCTCAACGGGCTCTGGCTCCTCGGCCGGATTGGTGACCGCGAGATCGCGGTGATCAACTTCTTCGTCGGCGGCGTGACGCTGCTGGCGGCGCTGGTCAGCGCGTTTCGCGGCGGGGCGACCTTCGACGACATCGGGTTCGGCGCGCTGGTCCTCCTGTTCTCGTTCACCTACATCTGGATAGGGATAAATCGCTTCCTCCAGACTGATGGGCGAGGGCTCGGCTGGTACAGCCTGTTCGTGGCCATCACGGCACTCCCGATCAGCATCGAGCTGCTGCGGGGTGCAACCACCACCTGGGACTACTGGCTGGGGCTCAACTGGCTCGCCTGGGCCGTCCTGTGGTTCCTCTACTGGGCACTCCTGGTGCCCAAGCGGGTCGGGGTTCAACTCGTTGGCGTGCTGACGCTGGCCGTCGGGATCGCCACCGCCTGGCTGCCGGCCTACCTGCTGCTGCGCGGCTACATGGCGCTGTAGGGCGTCGGGAGCGCGGGCATCGCACGGAGTCGGTGAGGCTCCGTCGGCCCTGACTGGCGGATGAGCATCGCCACTCCGGAGAGGGCACGGATCGTCACGCGGGGTGTCACCCCGAAGGTTTCAATGCGGTGACCCTGACCGGACGGGAGCACGCCGCGTCCGCAGCGGTAGCCCAGTCCGCGAGCGGGTTGGTGTCCGCCGAGATCGCCCCGACCGTCATGCGTTCGGTAGCGCATGACGGTCGGGTGAGGTTATCTGCAAAGGCTCAACCGTTGGACTTCGGCATCGTGCTCAGCGTGGTGGTCTCCTTGATCGGCGGTCGATCAAGGTAAACGCGACCACCAGTGCGATCACGACAAGCAGAAGGCCGATGCCGAGTTCCATCGACCCAATCGACCCAACGGATGTTCCCAGCAGCAAGAGGAGCGCGAACGCGGTCGTCAGGATCAGAATCGTGACTCCGATATTCGCCAGCATCGGCTCAGGCCGACCCTTCGTACCAATAGGTCCCGTTGGCCCGTACATACACCTTGCTCCAAGGATAGTTACTTTCATAGCAGCCGTAGTGGAGGATGCAAGACTCCAGGTGGCGTTGGAACCACGAACGCACTTCCCACGTGCCTAGTGGCGTGTAAGAGTTCACGACCAATTCTCGTATCTTGAGGACCGGATCGGCATCCGTGACGTAGTCGAACCGCTCTAACCACTGCGTCACGGCTGACCCGTTGGAGCAATAGAGGACGTAATGATGCCACTTGTACAAGCTGTTGCCGAGCAAGGTGAACCTTTGATACCAAACATCCACCTACCAACTTTGTGGGCAGCTGCTCAAGGATATGGTTCCAACCAAAGCAGCCTTCGGCATTGTACCACGAGTTATGCCGACGACCTCCGGCCGGGTTGGATCGGGAACGTGAGCCGCAATTTCCGGATGACGACGAATGAGGGCTAAGTCTTCAGAGGTATAGGTTCCATCGGCGATGCGATCCAGCGCTGCCGCGATCTCCGGATCATACTCCGTTTGCGCAGCTGACACCCTCCCGCCGCCATGAGCTGAAAGCAGCATGACGACTAGGAGCAGGCTAGTCATAATGCGCAGGGATGGCCGACGCATAGATGCTGCCTCCAATCTGTTTCGCTCAGAGCGGGCCGAATGGGATGTTTGCGCAATATGCTATCTTGGGTGGACTAGGGTGTCAAGAGCGAAGGTATGTACATTAATGATTCGGTGGATGAAATGCTGCGATACTGCGTTACACTGCGACGAACGCTTGGTGGGCAGTCACGCTGGTGGTCGGGATCGCCACCGCCTGGGTGCCTGCCTTCCTGCTGATCCAGGGCTACATGGCGCTGTAGTGCTCCAAGAGCGCTGGTAACTGCTGGCCTTGTGCGGTTGGCGATGACGGGAGCCGGCGATGACGCTGGCGTTCCCCGGGGTTGGCCCTCGTCACGGCGCCGTGTGGTCCGCCGCGCGGATCTAGCGGCAAGAGAGGAAGGTGGCGAACAGCACGGCGAGGTGGAAGGCGGCGATCACCAGCAGGCAGCCCATGCCCCGGACGGGTGGCGCGAGGATCCCCGCGTTGTGGCACGTGCCCGGGGGTTCACCCCCGGGCACGTGCCGCGGCTGTAGACCCGATCAATGCGTCAAACGCTATAACCCCCGGACCCATGCCGACTGTCGCCCGATCCTTCCTGGGCTCGGAGCGATGCCACCACGCCCAAACACCGCGCAAGTTCGCGACTTGGCTTACAATGGTGGCGCCGGCGCGGCACACGGACTGCGGGGCATTCTCCCGGCAGCGATTCGCCGCCTCGTCTTCAGCACCATCGGCGTTGGCCAGCGCCAACCTTCGGGTGGGATGCGCGCAGGGAGGAGACCCATGGGCATCGGTGGCCTGCTCAAGACCTACGTCGGCATGGTGCCGAACCCGATGAGCTCCAAGATGCGCCAGGTCCGCTCGCGCCTGCGCGGCGCCGACGTGACCGTCAGCGTCTGCCCCTACTGCGCCGTCGGCTGCTCCCAGCTCGTCTACACCAAGGACGGCCGCATCATCGACATCGAGGGCAACTACGAGAGCCCGATCAACGGCGGAACGCTCTGCCCCAAGGGCGCCGCGACCTACGGCCTGCTCCACAGCCCGCATCGCATCACCACCGTCAAGTACCGGGCGCCGTACAGCGACCACTGGGAGGACCGCCCGCTCGACTGGGCCATGGAGCGCATCGCCCAGCTCGTCAAGCAGACGCGCGACGCGACCTACGAGGAGACCGACGAGCACGGGACCACGGTCAACCGCACGCTCGGCATCGGCCACCTCGGCGGCGCCACGCTCGACAACGAAGAGAACTACCTCATCAAGAAGCTCTTCGCCGCCGGGCTGGGCATCGTCCCGATCGAGAATCAGGCGCGCATATGACACTCCAGCACGGTGCCCGGTCTGGGCGCCCGACTGGGTCGCGGGGGCGCGACGACGACGCAGCAGAGCCTGGCCGATAGCGACTGCATCGTCATCATGGGCTCGAACATGGCGGAGAACCACCCGGTGGGCTTCCGCTTCGTGCTGACGGCCAAGACCCGGGGGGCGACGGTCATCCATGTCGACCCGCGCTTCTCCCGCACGTCCGCGCTGGCGGACCTCCACGTCCCGCTGCGGGCCGGCAGCGACCTCGCCGTGCTCGGCGGGCTGATCAACTACGTGCTCAACAGCGAGCGCTGGAACAGCGATCCGTTCTTCAGGGAGTACGTCACCCACTACACCAACGCCCCGGTGATCATCAACCCCGACTTCCGGGGGCCGGAGGACCTCGCCGGGCTCTTCTCCGGCTACGTCGCGGACGAGCGGCGCTACACCACCGACACCTGGCAGTACGCCGACCAGCAGGCCCGGCCCGCGGCGGCCGAGGACCAGGCGCAGACCGCCGAGCCCCGCCCGCAGTACCTCGGGCGTCTCACCGCCCCGCCACGCCTCGACCCGACACTGCAGGACCCGCACTGCGTCTTCCAGCTCGTGAAGCGCCACTACGCGCGCTACACGCCGGAGATGGTGGAGCGCGTCAGCGGCATCCCGCGTGACCGCTTCGTGCGGCTGGCGGAGACGATCCTGGCGAACTCGGGGCGCGACCGGACCACGGCCTTCTGCTACGCCGTCGCCTGGACCCAGCACACCACCGGCACGCAGATCATCAGCGCCTGCGCGCTGCTCCAGCTCCTGCTGGGGAACATCGGGCGGCCCGGCGGCGGCATCCTGGCGCTCCGCGGCCACGCCACCATTCAGGGCAGCACCGACATCCCCACGCTCTACAACCTGCTGCCCGGCTACCTGCCGATGCCGATGGCGACCGAGCTCGAGCGGGATCGCACGCTGGAGGAGTACCTGCGCCGCAACCGGCCGCTGACCGGGGCCTGGTACAACACGCCGGCCTACCTGATCAGCCTGCTCAAGGCCTGGTACGGCGACGCCGCCACGCCGGAGAACGACTTCGGCTACGACTTCCTGCCGAAGATCAGCGGGGATGCCTCCTTCCAGGCCATGATCCCGATGATGAAGGACGGGATCATGAAGGGCCTGTTCTGCATGGGGATGAACCCGGCCGTCGGCGGGCAGAACGCCGTGCTGGCCCGCGAGGGGCTGGCCAACCTCGACTGGCTGGTCGTGCGCGACGTCTACGAGATCGAGACGGCCGCCTTCTGGTACGACGCCCCCGAGGTGCGTGCGGGGAAGGTGCGCCCGCAGGACATCAAGACCGAGGTCTTCTTCCTGCCGGCGGCGCTGGCGGGGGAGAAGGAGGGCTCCTTCACCAACACCCAGCGCCTGGTGCAGTGGCACGACAAGTCGATCGACCCGCCCGGCGACGCGCGCTCCGAGGCGTGGTTCCTCTACCACCTGGGGCGGCGCCTCAAGGAGCTCTACCGCGGCGACGACACCGCCAAGGGCCGCCAGATCGCCGCCCTCACCTGGGACTACCCGACCGAGGGGCCGCTCCAGGAGCCGGTGATCGAGGCCATCGTGCGGGAGATCAACGGCTACACCGTGGCCGACGGGCGGCTGGTGCCCGACTTCAGCGCGCTGCGCGACGACGGCTCGACCGCCTGCGGCTGCTGGATCTACTCGGGCATCATGCCGGAGGAGGGGCGCAACCGGGCCAAGAGCCGCCGTGGCGACGAGCGCGCGGCGCTGGAGTGGGGCTACTCCTGGCCGCGCAACGTGCGCATCCTGTACAACCGCGCCTCGGCCGACCCCCAGGGGCGCCCCTGGAGCGAGCGCAAGAAGTGGATCTGGTGGGACGCAGCGGCCGGGCGCTGGACCGGCTACGACGTCCCCGACTTACCGGAGACCAAGCCGCCCGACTACCAGCCGCCCGAGGGGGCCGTCGGGCTGGACGCGCACCCCGGCGACGCGCCCTTCGTCAACATGGCCGACGGGCGGGGCTGGCTCTTCGCCGCCTCCGGGCTGCGCGACGGCCCGCTGCCGACGCACTACGAGCCGTGGGAGACCCCGGTCGGCAACCCGCTCTATCCGGAGCAGCCCCGGAGCCCGGCCGCGATCCTGCTGGAGCGGCCGGACAACCGGTACCACGCGCTCGGGGACCCGCGCTTCCCCTACGTCCTCACCACCTATCGGCTGACCGAGCACCACACCGCCGGCGGCATGTCGCGCTTCGTGCCCTGGCTGGCGGAGCTCCAGCCGCAGGGCTTCGCCGAGATCAGCCCGGAGCTGGCGCGCGAGCTGGGGATCGACAACGGCGACTGGGTGGTCATCTCCACCCTGCGCGGCGAGATCGAGGCCCGCGCGCTGGTCACCGAGCGCATGCAGCCGCTCGAGGTCGACGGCCGGCGGATCCACCAGGTCGGCATCCCCTGGCACTTCGGCTACAGCGGTATCGCCACCGGCGGCATCGCCAACGACCTCAGCGCGCTGGTCGAGGACCCCAACTCGCGCATCCACGAGGCCAAGGCCTTCACCTGCAACCTGCGCAAGGGCCGGCTGCGGTCGGGCGCAGGGGAGGAGCGACGGGAATGAGCACGACGGTGGCGCGCGATCGGCCGGGCCTGACGGGCACCACCGGTGCCCGGCCCGGCGCGGTGGGCTTCCTGACCGACACCACGCTCTGCATCGGCTGCAAGGCGTGCGAGGTGGCCTGCAAGCAGTGGAACCAGCTCCCGATGGACGAGCTGGGCTTCACCGGGCACAGCTACGACAACACCGGCGACCTGGGGGCCACGACCTGGCGACACGTCGCCTTCATCGAGCGCATCAGCGATGAGGAGGGGCGGCGCCCCACCTCGATGCGCGCCTTCCAGAGCAACTGGCTGATGATGAGCGACGTCTGCAAGCACTGCGTCTATGCCGGCTGCATGGAGGCCTGCCCCACCGGCGCCATCATCCGTACCGAGTTCGACACGGTCGTGGTGCAGCAGGACGTCTGCAACGGCTGCGGCTACTGCGTCCCCGCCTGCCCCTTCGGCGTCATCGCCCTCGATCTCGGCGACGGCCACGCCCGGATCGGCGACGGCAAGGCCCACAAGTGCACGCTGTGCTACGACCGCCTGCGGGACGGGCTGGAGCCGGCCTGCGCCAAGGCGTGCCCGACCGACTCCATCCAGTTCGGGCGCGTCGAGGACCTGATGGACCGGGCCCAGCAGCGGGTGGCGACCCTCCGGGAGCAGGGCGTCGCGGGCGCGCACATCTACGGCGACCGGGCGGTCGGCGGCACCGGTGGCATCGAGGGCTTGAATGCGTTCTTCATCCTGACCGCGCCGCCCGAGGTGTACAACCTGCCGGCCCAGCCGGAGCTGCCGCAGCGGAAGACGATCCCGGCGTCGCTGGCGACGGTCGCTGCCGGGCTGGTGTTCGGGCTGGCGGCGGTGCTGTCGCTGCGGCGCCGGTGAGGGACAGAACCCCTCACCCCCCAACCTCGCCCCCGCACGGGGAGCGAGGGCAGGGAGTACGTCATGGGTCGACCATCGTGCGTGTTGCTCATCCCCGATTCTGTCCGTTCTCCCCTCTCCCAACGTTGGGAGAGGGGCCGGGGGTGAGGGCTGATCACGAGGAGGCACGGGGGATGACGGCCTACGAGCGGCGATGGGAGACGCGGCGCGGCGGCGGGCGCAGCGCCGGCGACGAAGCGCGCGAGAGCTACTATGGCCTGCCGGTGATCCACCGGGCGCCCTGGCGCTGGGAGATCCCCACCTACTTCTTCCTGGGTGGCATCGCCGGGGCCAGCTACGTCGTCGCGGCCATCGCCGACCTCGTCGGCGGGCGCGAGGAGCGGCCCATCGTGCGCGTCGGCCGCTACGTGTCGCTCGCGACGCTCATCCCCAGCCCGCTGCTGCTGATCCGCGACCTCGGCCGGCCCGAGCGCTTCCACCACATGCTGCGGATCTTCAAGGTCCGCTCGCCGATGTCGGTCGGCACCTGGGGACTGACCGTCTTCGGCGCCTTCGTCACCCTCTCGGCGCTGATCCAGGCGGCGGAGGATGGGCTGCTGGACCGCTTCCCCCCGCTCGCGCGGCTGCTGCGGGGCCTCCCGCGTCGGCTGATCGCGGCGCTGGGTGCCGGGCCGGCCCTGTTCGTCAGCGGCTACACCGGCGTGCTCCTGGCAGCCACGGCGGTGCCGTTTTGGACCAAGAACTACCTGCTGATGGGGCCGCTCTTCGTGGCCTCGGCACTCTCCAATGCCAGCGCAGCCATCTCCCTGATCCTCTCCCTGGCCGGGCGCGGCGACCATCGGGCGCTGCGGAAGTTGGAGCGGCTCCACTGGATCACGTCGGCGGGCGAGGCGCTGCTGCTCGCGGCCGTGCGGCGCAACTCCGGGCCCACCATCGCCCGGCCGCTGAACGAGGGGCGGCTGGGCCAGGTCTACCGGCGCGGCGTGCTCGGCGCCGGGCTGGGTCTGCCGATGCTGCTCGGGGCGCCCGGGGCGTGGCTGGGGCGCCGGCTCCCGCGCGGGGTCACGGCGTTGGCGGCGCTCCTGACGCTGATCGGCGGGGCGCTCCTCCGCTACCTGATCGTCACCGCCGGCCACCGCTCGGCCGACGACCCGCAGGCGACGTTCGAGCTCACGCGGGCGCGCGACCGGTAAGCCACGTGAGGGCGGGCGCCGGCGGTGCGCTACGCCTCCGGCCCCAGCGTGGCGTAGTAGAGCGCGTTGAAGAGCAGCCGGTAGGTGCCGCGCGTCTGCGCGCGGAACTGCGGCCGGAAGCCGAAGAGGATCACCCGGCCCGCCGCCAGCGGGACATCCACCAGGGCCGCCTTGCCGCGCAGGCGCTCGGCGCCGAGGATCCAGCCCGATTGCAGTGGATTGGTCATCGGGTAGCGGCCGACGACGCGGACGTCGTCGCTGAGGACGTCGTACGCCGGGCTGTTGACGACGAGCACCGTCGCCTCGCGCTCGAACCCGTAGGCGACCGGGTGGTGCGGGTCGAGCAGGATCCGCAGCATGGCGCCGGGGGCGTAGACGACCTCGGTCGAGAGGCCCTGCAGCGCGTTCATCACCGGCACATACAGGTGCTCGATGGCGACCTCCCCGGCCGCGTCGAGCGTCACCAGCGTGCCGCCGGCCTCCACGAAGCGGCGCAGGTGGGCGGCGCCCAGCTCCGCGATGCCGCCGGCGTAGGCGGCCGGGTACTCGCGCGGGTCGTTGCCCTGGACGATGTCGCGGGCCGACTGGTGGGGCAGCACGATCACGTCGAAGCGGTCGCGCAGGCCGCCCTGGCGCAGGTCGCGGTCGCGCAGGGTGGCGAAGTCGAAGGCGAAGCGCTCCAGCACGAAGCGCGTCCAGCCCTCGTCGATCGCGTTCGGGCGCCAGCTCCGGTAGAGCCCGATGCGCGGCGGGCGCAGGCGCCGGCGCGGTACCGCCGGCAGGGCCGTGAGGCCCTGGAGGATGACGCCCTCGTCGCGGGCGAGGGACGCGGCCGCGTCGCGGTCCAGCCCCTCGACGATGAAGCTGCCGGCGGGCCACTCGCGCCCCGCGCCGCGGAAGGGCGTCCCGGTCCGCCAGACGGCCGCGCCCGCGCGGAGCAGGTGGTTGACCGCGCGGTAGGCGGCGTTCGTCTCGCAGCCGAGTACGTAGCCCGCGTGCGCCACGCCGGTGACGTCCCCGACGGGTGGCTCCAGTCGCTCCACCGGCTCCAGCTCGGCCTGGAACGGCGCGCTGATCGGGACGACCTCGACGCCCATGGCGAGCGGCAGCGTGTGGGCCGTGATGTCGTAGGGCGGACGCGGTGGCCCGCCGGGGTAGAGGCGCAGGTCGGGATAGTGCTGAATCTCCAGCAGGGTCTTGGCGTACCGCCCGAAGGGTTGGGCCAGCGGCACCACGTGCGAGCCCGCGGGATACTCAACGCCGTCGGCGGTGAAGGGTGCGCGCGCCCGCTGGATCTCGACGCGCCCATCCCGCAGCACTTGCAGCAGCTCGGCCGCCGTGCCCGGGTCGCGCTGGGTGGCCGGGACGACGAAGGCGACGGGGCTGCTCTGGCTCACGGCGCGCTGCTGGATCTGCCAGAAGCCGCGGACCCACTCCTCCCGGAAGGCGGCGGCGTGGCGCAGGCAGGCATAGACCGCGAGCTTGTGGTAGTCCACGATGTCGCGCAGGCGCCAGGTGCCCCCGGTCCAGGGCAGGGGGTGGTTCGCGCGCCGCTCGAGCGGGTCGAAGCCGCGCGCGTCCCGCAGGTCGGCCGGGGTCAGGTGGACCGGGCTGGCGATGCGGCAGCTCGCGGCCTCCGCCAGGATGCGCACCCCGCCGTGGTAGTGCTGGTAGGCGCGGGAGGGGGAGTAGGCGTCGAAGATGATGCCGGTGGCGACCCCGGCCTTCCCGGCCGCGGTCAAGGCGGCCGCGATGCTCGTCCCGAGCTGGGCGATCTCGGCCATCATGAGCGGGTCGACGTTCGGGTCGTACGGGTCGATGAACGGCGGCAGCACGTAGCGCGGCCCGTCGGGCATCATCTGGTGCAGGTCGAACACGATCCGCGGCCACCAGCGGTTGTGGACCCGCTCGACCACCAGCCGCGTCTCGATCTGAGTCAACATAAACCAATCGCGGTTGTTGTCATGGCCCGCGTAGGGGTGGCAGATGCGGGGCGGGGGGGTGCCCTCGCTGGGGGTGCCCAGGGTGCGCTCGTACCAGTCGGCGACGAGCTCCATGCCGCCGGGGTCGAGCGAGGGGATGAGGAGCACGACCACGTTGTCCAGCAGGTGGTGGACCTCGGGGTCGTCGCGGGTCGCCAGCTCGTAGACCAGCTCCGGCGTGAGCTGCACCGCGCCGACCTCGGTCGCGTGGATGCCACAGGTCACGAGGACGACGCAGCGGGCGGCGGCGATCAGCCGCTCGGCCTCCGCCGGGGGCACGCCGCGGGGGTCGGCCAGCCGCTGCTGGATGGCGCGGAGCTCGTCGAGGCGCGCCAGGTTGCCGGGCGAGGAGATGGTGAGCAGCACGAGCGGCTGCCCCTCGGTGCCCGGCCCGAGCTCGGCGTAGCGCACGCGCGGGCTCACGGCCGCGATGTCGGCGAAGTAGCGCCGCATGGCGGGCCAGCGGATCAGCCGCCGGTCCGCCCCCGGCGGGAAACCGAACCGTGCCTCGGGTGTGACGATGCTGGCGGGCGACGGCGCCATGAGCGCGGACTCCTCCCCGGTGGCGTGCGGTGGATCAGCCGGGCCGCCTCGCGCCCGGTGCGGCCGGGCGCCGGGCGTTCTGGCGTGGCCGGAGGTCACGGCCTGCCCGACGCGGCGGCGGTTACCCGCCCGCGTGCCCCCGCCTGGCGCGGGCTCAGGTGCGCGGGAAGCGGTCCGGGCGGAAGGGCGCGGCCAGCGGCTCCACCTCACCGGCCAGGAGCTCGCGCGCCAGGAGGCGCCCCACCAGCAGGCTGAGCGTCACGCCACTGTGGGTGACCGCCTCGTAGTAGCGCGGCACCGCCGAGACCGCGCCGAAGCAGGAGCGCCCGTCGGCCGGGATGGGCCGCACGCCGACGCGCGCCGCGACGACGCGGGCGCCCGCCAGCGCGGGCAGCACCCGCCTGGCGCGCTGCAGCAGCTCGCGGCAGAGGGGATCATCGGGCGCGATGGTCCGGCGCTCCCCCAGCAGCGGGTCGATGGTCTCGGAGTGGAGCAGGACATGGCCCGGCCCGTCCGGGCGCAGGTTGACGCCGGGCGCGTGCATGATCCGGCGCAGCGGCGCTCCCTCCACCGCCACGCGCACCAGCAGGCCCGTCGTGGGCGCGAGCGGCAGCGGCAGGCCCAGCAGCCCGGCGACCCGGTCCGCCGCCGCCCCGCTGGCGTTGACCACCGCGTCGACGGCGAGCCGGCTGCCATCCGCCAGCCGGACCGCGCTGATGCGCCCCTGGGTGGTCTCGATGGCCTCGGCTGGCGTGCCGGCGCGCACCACCGCGCCGCGCTCCTGCGCCAGCGCCACGAGCCGGGTGACGAGCAGCGGCGCGTCGACCCAGAACTCGTCGGGGAAGTAGGCGACCGAAAGATCGGGCCGGGGGAAGGCGATGCCCGGCTCCAGCTCCGCCGTCACCTGCGCCGCTGATCGCCACTCGGCGGCGTAGCCCCACGCCTGCAGGCGGCGGACCCGCTGCGCCAGCTCGTCGGTGGCCACGGGGTCGGTCGCCCAGACGAGGTTGCCGCCCGGGTGCAGCCAGGGTGCCGCGCCGAGCTCGTCCCGCAGCCGCAGGTGCTCGCGCAGACCGGCGACGTTCAGGTCGAAGTAGTCGCGCGGCGTCTTCTGGTTGCCGTTCACCCAGGCGAAGCTGGCCGACGAGGTGCCGCCCCCCGGCTGCCCCGCGTCCACCAGGTGCACCTGCGCGCCACCCGCCGCCAGGCGGAAAGCGACCGCGGCGCCGACCACGCCAGCGCCGATGATCGCGACTACGGGCCCCGCCATCCCCGTCTGCTCCTCTCCCCGTCGCCCGAGCGCATCCTGCTCCGGAAGGATAGACGAGCCCGGTCGGGTTGGCCACGGGCGGGGCTGGCGCCGCGTCGACCGTGGCGGTCGACCACCCTGGTCACGCCGCGCGCGGTGGTGTTTTATAGTGCGCGGGAGGCACGCCGGCTGGCGCGCCGCGGACCGGCGGGCGGCACCACCCAGGTGCGCGGCCAATGATCCGACATGAGCGCCAGCCCCGTGAGCGCTGACATTGGGACTGCGACGGGACCCACCGCGCCGTGCGCGGCCGCGGGGTGAGCCAAGTGGGGTGAGGGAGCGATGACACAGGTGCTCGTCGGCGTCGATACCGGCGGGACGTTCACCGATTTCGTGCTGGTGGCGAACGGGTCCGTCCGGGTGCACAAGGTGCTGTCTACCCCGGACAACCCCGCCCGCGCCATCTTGCAGGGGTTGGCCGAGCTCGGGGTAGGGCAGGAGCTGGCCGCGGTGGTCCACGGCTCCACCGTGGCGACCAACGCCGTGCTGGAGCGCAAGGGGGTGCCGACGGGGCTCATCACCACCGCCGGGTTCCGCGACGTGCTCGAGATCGGCCGGCAGACACGCCCGGCCCTCTACGACCTGCGGGTCGAGCGGCAGCCGCCGCTGGTGCCGCGCGAGCGACGCCTGGAGGTGGTCGAGCGGCTGGACGAGCGCGGCGGGGTGCTGACGCCGCTGGACCCGGACTCGGTCGCGGCCGCGGTGGCCGTGCTCCGGGAGGCGGGGGTGACCTCGGTGGCCGTGTGCCTCCTCTTCAGCTTCGCCAACCCGGCGCACGAGCGCGCCGTGGCCGAGGCGGCGCGCGCCGCCGGGCTGCACGTCTCCGCCTCCCACGAGGTGCTGCCCGAATTCCGCGAGTACGAGCGCACCAGCACCGTCGTCCTCAACGCCTACGTGGCGCCGCTCATGGACCGCTACCTGGCCCGGCTGGAGGCCGAGCTGCCACCGGGCGTGCCGCTCCGCATCATGCAGTCGAACGGGGGATCGATCTCGGCGGCGACCGCGCGGCGCGAGGCGGCGCGCACCCTGCTGTCCGGCCCGGCGGCCGGCGTGGTCGGGGCGGCCTACGTGGCCGAGGCGTCCGGCTTCACGCAGACCATCACCTTCGACATGGGCGGCACCTCGACCGACGTGGCGCTGATCGACGGGGCGATCACCGAGACGACCGATGGGCAGATCGGCGGCTACCCGAGCAAGCTCCCGATGATCGACATCCACACCGTCGGCGCCGGGGGCGGCAGCATCGCCTGGTTCGACACCGGCGGGGCGCTGCGTGTCGGCCCGACCTCGGCCGGGGCCGACCCCGGGCCGGCCGCCTACGGCCGCGGCGGCGAGGCGCCGACGGTCACCGACGCCAACGTCGTGCTGGGCCGCCTGATCCCCGAGGGCTTCCTAGGCGGCACGATGGCGCTCGACGTCGACGCCGCGCGGCGGGCGCTCGCGCCGGTGGCGGCCCGCCTCGGCACGAGCCTGGAGGCGGCAGCGCTCGGTATCGTGCGCATCGCCAACGCCAACATGGAGGCCGCCATCCGGGTCATCTCGGTCGCGCGCGGGCACGACCCCCGTCGCTTCACCCTGGTCGCCTTCGGCGGCGCGGGGCCGCTGCACGCCTGCGAGCTGGCGGCCGACCTGCGCATCCCGCGGGTGCTGATCCCGTCCACCCCCGGCGTCCTCTCCGCGCTCGGCATGCTGGCGGCCGACGTCGTCAAGGACTACGTGCGCACCGTCATGGTGCCCGCCGCGGAGGCGGCGGCCGTGGTCGAGTCGGTGCTGGCCGAGCTGGCGGCCCGGGGGCAGGCGGAGCTGGCGGCGGAGGGGCTCCCCGCCGAGCGCATCACCATCGAGCCGATGCTCGACCTGCGCTATGTCGGCCAGTCGTACGAGCTGGTGGTCCCCTACACCGGGGACATGGCGGCGGCGGTCGCCGCCTTCCACGCGGCCCACGAGCGGCGCTTCGGCTACAGCGACCCCAACGAGCCGGTCCAGGTGGTCAACTGCCGGGTCAAGGCGCGCGGCCTGGCCGACCGGCCGGCGCTGCCGCGACAGCCGCGCGACGCGACGGCGCGCCCGGAGCCGACCATGCACCGGCCGGTCGTCTTCACCGGGGCCGACGGGCCGGAGGTGCAGGACACGCCGATCTACGACCGGGCGACGCTGCGGCCCGGGGCGACGTTCCGCGGCCCGGCGGTCGTGACGCAGTTCGACACCACGACCGTCGTCCCACCCGGCTGGGGGGGAACGGTGGACGCGGTCGGCAATCTGATCCTAGAGCCCGCGCCGCGGGAGGGAGCGCGCGATGCAGACTGAGCCGACGGTGACGGTCGACCCGGTAAGCCTCGAGATCTTCCGCAGCGCCCTCACGGCGATCGCCGAGGAGATGGGGGCGGTGCTGACCCGGAGCGGCTACTCGCCCAACATCAAGGAGCGGCGGGACTTCTCCTGCGCGCTCTTCGACCGGCAGGGGCGCCTGCTGGCCCAGGCGGCCCACATCCCCGTCCACCTGGGCGCCATGCCCGACTCGATGGCGGCGGCCCTGGCGACCTTCGACACCTTCGCGCCGGGCGATGTGGTGGCGCTCAACGACCCCTTCGCCGGGGGCACGCACCTCCCCGACATCACGCTGATCTCCCCCATCTACGTCACGGTCGACGGCGACCCGCTGCTGATCGGCTTCGCCGCCAATCGCGCCCACCACGCCGACGTCGGCGGCATGTCGGCCGGCTCGATGCCGGTCGCCAGCGAGATCTACCAGGAAGGCATCATCATCCCGCCGATCAAGCTGTGGGAGGCGGGCCAGCCCAACCGCGCCGCGCTGGCGCTCCTGCTGCGCAACGTGCGCACACCCGACGAGCGCCGCGGCGACCTGACGGCCCAGGTGGCGGCCAACCGGACCGCCGAGCGGCGGCTCCAGGAGCTGGTCGAGCGCTACGGCCTGGCGACCGTCGAGGCGCACGGCGAGGCGCTCATCGCCTACGCCGAGCGGATCACCCGGGCGACGATCGAGCAGATCCCCGATGGGGTCTACCGCTTCACCGACTACCTGGACGACGACGGCATCGGCGACCGGCCGCTCCCGATCGTCGCCACCGTGACGGTGCAGGGCGGCACGCTCACGGTGGACTTCACCGGCAGCGCGCCGGAAGCGGCCGGCAGCATCAACGCCGTCGCCGCGGTGGCCAAGTCGGCGGTCTACTATGTGGTGCGCTGCCTGATGCCGCCCGACGCCCCGATGAACCACGGCACCTTCGCCCCGGTGACGGTGCACGCGCCGGCCGGCACGGTGGTCAACGCCCGCCCGCCCCGCCCGGTGGCCGGGGGCAACGTGGAGTGCTCCCAGCGCATCACCGACGCGGTGCTGGGAGCACTGGCCCAGGCGCTTCCCGACGTCATCCCGGCGGCCAGCCAGGGGACGATGAACAACGTCACCGCCGGTGGGATGGACCCGCGCACCGGCCAGCCGTTCGCCTACTACGAGACGATGGGCGGCGGCATGGGGGCGCGCAAGGGCCTCGACGGGCTGTCCGGCGTCCACGTCCACATGAGCAACACCCTCAACACGCCGGTCGAGGCATTCGAGTACGCCTACCCCATGCGCATCGCCGCCTACCGGCTGCGCGACGGCTCCGGCGGCGCCGGGGCGGCCCGCGGCGGCGACGGGCTGGAGCGGGAGATCGCCTTCACCGTCCCGACCGAGGTCACCCTCCTGACCGAGCGGCGCCGCCTGGCGCCCTGGGGCCTCCACGGCGGCGAGCCGGGCGCGCCCGGTGAGAACCTGCTGGTGCGCGACGGGGCGGTCACCCGGCTCCCCGGCAAGGTGCGCTTCACCGCCCAGCCCGGCGACCGGCTGGTGATCCGCTCGCCCGGCGGCGGCGGCTGGGGCAAGCCGTAGCGGCTCGCTTGCAAGTGCGACATCCTGCATGCACCCCATGCGCGCGCATCTGCGCTACGATGCGGGCGGATCTGTTCTTCCACGGCGTATTGGGGCGGGTCGTCGACGCGCGCCTCATGCCCGGCACGCCGCGCTGCCGAGAGGGGCCCCTGCATGCGATCCTACACGGTCCAGGGCGGCGGCGGTGTCCGGCTCCACGTCGAGGAGACCGGGAACCCGAGCGGGCGCCCGATCCTCTTCATCCACGGGTTCTCCCAGTGTCGTCTGGCCTGGGACCAGCAGATGCGCTCCGATCTGGCCGACGACTTCCGCCTGGTCGCGATGGACATCCGCGGCCACGGCCTGTCGGACCGGCCGCGCGACGGGTACGACGACCCCCGCCGCTGGGCCGACGACGTGCAGGCCGTCATCGAGACGTTGGGCCTCGACCGACCGGTGCTCTCAGGCTGGTCCTACGGCGGGCTGATCATCCTGGACTACGTGCGGTACTACGGCGAGGAGCGGCTGGGCGGCATCCATCTGGTGGGCGCCATCAGCAAGATCGGCACGCCGGAAGCCACGGCGCCCCACACGGGGCGCCCGCGTCGCACCGCGCCGCGCCGGCCCTTCGTGTCCGCCGCGCCGTCGTCCGGTAGGGGAGGGCCTTGTGCCGGACGGAGCCTCCTGCGTTTCCCGATTGGGCGACGGCGGGCGGGGACCAGCCCCGCCCCTACCGGTTGATGGAGATGGGCGTGGTATGGGTGGTCGGGGAGGGCCGTGTGCCCCCACGCCGCTTGGAGCGCCGGCCTCCTGGCCGGCTCCCGTCGGCCGCGCACCCGGGTGGCCCGCGCCGCTCGGGTGCCGGGGCTCAAGCCCCTGGGGCCGGCCTACGGTCGGGGCAGGGCGTGTCCCGGATGGAGCCGCCCAGCGCGGACGCCGGGTGCGTCGCGGAACGCGGGAGGCTCCGGGTGACGTCGACGCTCCCACGCGGGGACGGGGGCCGGCGTGGCTCCGTGCGACGCCGGCCGCCATCGGCAGGACCGGCAGCCCGGCGACCGTTTCGCTTGGCCCGAGCCGGCTTCAGCCGGCTTTGCTGGTCAGCCCGGGGCTTTCAGCCCCGGGCACCGGCCGCCGCTCCCTGGCCCTGCGCCAGGGATGGTGGTGCGGCGCTGGCTCACGCGTGCCGGACCACGACCAGGCGCCGGGTGCGCAGCAGCAGGCCGGCGGCGGCCAGCGTGCTGGCGACGGCGAGGCCGACAAGCGGCAGGCGTGCCTCGGCCAGCCAGGTGACGATCCCGCTCGCGGCCGGCGACTCGGCCGTCGAGATGGCCGGTGCAGCGCCGACGGCCAGCGGCGGCATCGGGTGCGGCCCCTCGAAGGCGTCGATGTGCCACTGCCAGGTGCCGGCCGCGGGCAGCGTGACGCGCGCCACGTAGTGCCCGGTCTCGCCCTCCTTAGTGCCGATCGCCCGCACCACCGCGCCGCTCTCCGCGTGCGTCAGGACGACCTGCGGCGCCAGGCCGCGCATGGGTATCTGGCCGTGCTGCAGGACGCGGAACCCGATGGTCAGCTCCTCCCCGGGGGTGACTGTCCCGGGGAGGGCATCGAGCACCACGACCGACCACCCCCCGCCGAGGGCGGCGAGCGGTGCCAGGAGCGCCGCGGCCAGCGCGGCGATCAGGGCGAGTCCGATGCGGCGGCGCATGGTCTGCCTCCTCTCTCGTCACTGCTCGCGCGGTTGGAGCAGGAACGCGATCAGCGTTTCGATCTCATCGTCGCGCAGGCCCAGGTTTGGCATCTGGGTGCGCGGATTGACGGCCGGCGGATCCTTGAGCCAGCGCCGCAGGAACTCCGGGCTGCCCCGGTACCCGGTCAGGTCCGGCCCGATGTGGACGCTGATGCCGGGACCGGGCGGCGCCGCGGCGTGGGCGTGGCAGGTGACGCACCCCTTGGCGCGGAAGAGCGCCTGCCCCTCGGCCGCGAGGGCGGCACGGTCGGGGTCCGCGCCGCGCCCGCCGGTCGCGGCGAAGCTGAGGCCCACGGCGCCCCAGGCCAGCGCCGCGATCAGCGCGGCGACGGCGGCGGGGCGGGGGACACGCACGCGCTGGCCCATCGGCACCCCCTCTCCGGCTTCGTTCGTCTCACCTGACCGTCATACACCGGCAGCGGTGAGATGGTTCCCGCCCAACGCCACGGGGGAACCCCACGTCGCTGGCGCGTCCGCGACCCCGACGCGGGCCGGGCACGCTCCCGGATGCTCGCGTGTCCAGGGCGAGCTACCGCGTCGCTTCGGCGATGGCGAGCGCGGCGTCCCGCGTCAGCGCGGACTCGAGCCGCAGCGTCAGCCCGTCACGCTCCCAGATGAGGGTGTTGCCGGCCAGGCGCGCCTCCGCCGTGCGGACCTCGCCGTCCGGGCCGCGGTACATCAGCGTGTGGGAGCCGCCCTCGAGCCAGTAGCCCGGTGCCCCGGACACGTCTACCGGTGTGACCCGCGTGTCCGGCCCCGAGCTCTTCTTGAGGAGCGGCTCGTCGACGCTCCCGCGGAACTCGGTCAGGAGGAGCCCGACGCCGGTGGTCCGGGCCTCGGGCAGGCCGGCGCGCGGCGTCCACACGAGCGAGAGCAGCGGCTCGGCCGCTCGGGTGTCCAGGTAGACCTCGTCGGGCTCGCCCAGCCCGGGCGCCTCCGGCACGAGGATCCGGAAGGGGACGCGCGCCTGCGCCTCCGCCAGCGTCGTCCGCGTGCCGAGTCGGAGCGCCGCCGCACCGGTGGGGGGCGGCGAGGGCGTGGCCGCCGTGGCCGTCGGGTTGGCGGTCGGCGCACCGGTGATGATCGCGATGCCGCGCAGCCCGAGCCGGTCGGCGACCGCCGTGCGCGTCGCGGGCGAGGCGATGAGGACCACCGCCGCGAGGAGCAGCACGGCGAGGATGCCGGCAGCGACCGCGCGGCGCCGCGGCGCCGACAGACGCCAGCGCCAGCGGGGCGTGGCTCCCGGCTGCGCCGCCAGCCGCTGGCGGACGCCCGCGACCAGGTCCGGCGTCGCCGGGTAGTCGAGCTGCTCCCCCAAGCGGCGCAGCGCCAGCTCCAGGCCCTGCTCGGCTGATGGGCGCGGAGGCTCAGGCATCCACGGCCTCCTCGTCCCGGGCGACGCCGGCCGGGAAGCGTTCCCGGAGCCGGTTGAGGGCGCGCGCGAGGCGCGACTTCACCGTACCCCGCGGGCAGCCCATCACCGCGGCCATCTCCGCCTCCGAGAGATCCAGGAAGTAGCGGTAGGCGATGACCAGCCGGACCTCCTCGCGCGGCGCGTTGAGGGCGTCGAGCAGCGCGCTGCGCATCGGCCTCCAGGGCCGCCACCTCGAGGGATAGGGCCGCATCCCCCAAGGGGAAGGCCATGCTGGCTCGCGTCGCGAGCGTCTGGCGCCGCCCGGCCGCCTTACGCCGGTTGCGCGCCTCGTTGGCCACGATGCGGAGCAGCCACGGCCGGAACGGCGCGCCGGGCCGGAAGCGCGCCAGCGCGAGGTACGCCTTCACGAACCCCTCCTGCGCGGCGTCTTCCGCCCCGGCGGCATCGCCGGTGATGAGGTAGGCGGTTCGGAACGCAATACTCGGGTAACGGCGCATCAGTTCCTCATAGGCGGCGAGGCTGCTGCGCCGGGCACGCTCCGCGAGCTCGGTGTCCTCCAATGGCCGGCCCTCCATGTGGAGTTCGCATCACCTGCTCTACGACGCAGGGTGCCGTTTGGTTCCTGGCTCGACGTAACCAGTTGACGCCCTCCGTGGTCCGGGCTCTCGGTGCAGTGGAGCGCCCCGCCCTCAGCGGGCGCCACCGAGCACGTCACACGCAGTGCGCAACACGGAACACGCATCCCGTACCCCGTCTGGCGCGTTGCCTGCTGCACGCCTATCATCGGGCTGGGAACCACTGCGGGAGAGAGGGGAAGATGGCGGAGACGGACATCGCGCGCTACCGACGAAACCTGCAGGCGGAGATCGAAGGGGCCGCCCTCTATCGGGTGTTAAGCGAGGTGGAGCAGTCCCCAGAGCTGGCCACGGTCTACGCGCGCCTGGCGGAGACCGAGGAGCGCCACGCCGCGCACTGGCGCCGGCGGCTCGAGGAGGCAGGGGCGGCCGGACCGGATCCGCGCCCAGGCTGGCGCACCCGGGTGCTGATCTGGATCGCGCGGCGCTTCGGCCCGGCGGCGGTGCTGCCGACCATCATCGGCCACGAGCGGAGCGACAGCCACCGCTACGACACCCAGCCCGACGCCCGCGCCGCCGGGATGGCGGCGGATGAGCGCTCGCACGCCCGCCTGTTCCGCATGATCGGGCAGGTGACCCCGTCGGGCCTGCCCGGCAGCGCCGTCGCGCAGCTCGAAGGGCGTCACCGCGCGGCCGGGGGCAACGCCCTGCGCGCCGCGGTGCTCGGGGCCAACGACGGCCTGGTGTCGAACGTCAGCCTGGTGATGGGCGTGGCCGGCGCCGACCTGGCGCCCCGGAGCATCCTCGTGACCGGACTGGCCGGGCTGCTGGCCGGGTCGCTCTCCATGGCGATGGGCGAGTGGCTCTCGGTCCAGAGCGCGCGGGAGCTCTACGCGCACCAGATCGAGATCGAGCGGGAGGAGCTGGAGGCCTTCCCCGACGAAGAGATCGAGGAGCTGACCCTCATCTTCCGGTCACGCGGCATGGACGAAGCGGCCGCCCGCACGGCGGCCCAGCAGATGATGAGCGAACCCGCCGTCGCGTTGGATGCCCTGGCCCGCGAAGAGCTCGGGATCGACCCGGAGGAGCTGGGCGGCTCCGCCTGGGAGGCCGCGATCGCCTCGTTCCTGCTCTTCGCCGTCGGCGCGATCATCCCGGTGATCCCCTATTTCTTCACGGGCGGCCTCATCGCCGCGGGGATCAGCCTGGGCCTGGCGATGATCGCGCTGTTCCTGCTCGGCGCCGGGATCACCGTCATCACCGGGCGCAACGCCCTCCACTCCGGCCTGCGGCAGGTCGCCATCGGCAGCGCCGCGGCCGCCGTGACCTACCTGATCGGCCGCCTCGTCGGCGTCAGCCTGGCCGGTTGACCGGGCGCCCCAGGTGGCGTGCGGTCGCGGCGGGACCGCACGCCAGCGCGAGCTGCCGGCGCCTGGGCGCCTGCCGCCGCACGACACCAGACCGAGCACCCCTGCCTACTCCTCGCGCAGGGGGACGTGGATGCGCGGCCGCTCCTCGGGGTCGTCCATCTCCGTCGTCTGGAAGACGAAGCGCGCCGCGGCGCTGGTGGAGGCGGCGGCCACGTTCCCCTCGCGGTCCATGGCCACGATGTTCATCACGTTGTCGCGCTCGGCGAAGGGGTCGACCAGCGCCCGGAGGTCGACCATCGCGGTGCGGAGCGCCTCCTCGAGCGGCATGCCCTGGCGGAGGTACATGACCACGCTGTGGGCGGACGCGGCGCGGATCGCCATCTCGCCGCGCCCGGTGCAGGCCGCCGCGCCGAAGCGTGAGTCGGCGTAGTTCCCGGCGCCGATGATCGGGGAGTCACCCAGCCGGCCCGGCCACTTGAAGCCCCAGCCGCTGGTGGAGACGGCGCAGGCGATGTTGCCCTCCCGGTCGCGGGCGATGACGTTGGTGGTGCCGAAGATCTCCTTGTGGAGGAGCTTGGTCCAGTCCTTCACCACGCGCATATAGAGGTTGTACTGGTCCTCCCAGGCGTTCCCTTCCCCGGGCGCCTCGCCGTCCCCGTGGATGCACCGGCGCCACTCGCGCTCGGCCTCCTCGGTCAGGAGGTTGGCCGGCTCGAAGCCGTGGTAGCGGGCGAACAGCTCGGCCCCCTCGCCGACGAGCATGACGTGCGGCGTCACCTCCATCACCTTGCGCGCGATTTCGATCGGGTGGGGGTAGTGCTTGACTGCCCCGACCGCGCCCGCGGCCAGGGCCGTCCCGTCCATGATGCTGGCGTCCAGCTCGACCTGCCCGAGGAGGTTCGGGATCCCGCCCGTGCCCACGCCGTGGTCAGTGAGGTCGTCCTCCACCAGCTTCACCGCGGCCACCACCGCGTCCAGCGCGCTGCCACCGGCGCGCAGGATCTCGATCGCCGCCGGCAGGCCCACCCGCGCGTTGTAGCTCCCGACGACGACGCCGACCTGTGCTCCCCGTGCCACGTCCGTCCTCCTCCCTCCCGGGTGCCGTCGCTGGCCCCGCGTCCGTGCCGATCCGGCCCCGCGATTGTAGCCGAAGCGGGGAGGGCCACACCGCCCTAGGTCGTGTCCTCCTCCCGGGCGAGCTGATCGAGCAGGGCGAGGAGGTCGGCGTTGGGCGGGATGTCGCGCATGGACCGGCCATCGTGCCGGAAGCGGACCACGCCGTGCCGGTCGAGGACCAGGAGCGTGGGCAGCCGGCCGAGCCGGAGCAGGCGGACGGCTTGCCCGTAGGCGCGGGCCACCGCGTGCCGGGGGTCGGCGAGGCCGGGGAAGGGGAGGCCCTCCCGCTCCCAGTAGGCGCGCACAGCCGCCGGGTCGTCCGGGGCCACCGCGAGGATTGCCGCGCCGCGCTGGCGGAACTGCTCGTAGTCGTCGCGCAACTGCGCGAGGTGCCGGCGGCAGTATGGTCAGGCCAGGCCGCGCAGGAAGACGAGCACGACCGGCGCGCGGCCGCGGAAGTCCGACAGGCGAACCTCGCGGCCCTGCGTGTCGTGCAGGGTGAAGTCGGGCACGGTGTCGCTCGGCTCGGGCGTAGTCACACGGGCCTCCTCTCGCTCGCGACCTGCTCCTCGACCTCGGCGACGAGCGCCACGAGGCGGTCCCGGCTGGCGCGCCCGATCTTCTACCCGCACGGCGGCGACCCAGCCCCACGACCTCCTCGGTGACGGCGCCCGGATTGCGGACAGTGTAGCGCAGGACCCGCGCGCGCCGCAGTACGCTGAGCCAGCCGGGACGTGCCGCCGGGCCGCCGCGATGGCCTGCTCGGCCGCAGGCTTTACAGGGGTCGGCCGGGCCGTTAGGCTGGAGCGAATGCTTTAACCGCGCGCACGGGCCGGGAGCGCAGGACGGCGCGGCCCATCGCGCCACTGGCCGCAGCGGGGGGCCGACCCCCGCCGCGTGCGCCCACGCGAGAGGAGCGGATCGTGTCCACTATCACGCACCGCATCGCCATCGATCCCACCCAGCCGCTCGCCGCGCAGGCCGAGACCGGGCACAACCGCTGGCACGAGGAGGTCGCGCCCATCCTCGAGGTCAAGCCCGGAGAGACCGTCGTCATCAAGACGCGCGACGCCTTCGACGGGCAGCTCACCCGGCAGTCGGCGCCGGCGGACGTGGCCCGCCTCGAGCTGGGGCCGGTGCACCCGCTGACGGGGCCGATCTTCGTCCAGGGGGCGGCCCCGGGCGATCTCCTGGAGGTCAAGCTGCTGGCGATCGAGTGTGACCCCTGGGAGAGCTGGGGCTACACCGTCGAGGTGCCCGGCTTCGGCTTCCTGCGCGACCACTTCCCCGACCCCTACATCGTCCATTGGGACCTGTGCGGCGACTATGCCGAGTCACCGCAGCTCCCGGGGGTCCGGATCCACTCCAACCCCTTCCCGGGGACCGTCGGCGTGGCACCCTCGACCGCGCTGCGCGAGGCCATCGCCCGGCGGGAGGCAGCCGCCGCCGCGCGGGGCGGCTTCGCCCTGCCGCCCGACGCCCACGGCGCGGTGCCGCCGCGCGGCCCGATCGCCGAGCAGGGACTGCGCACCATCCCGCCCCGCGAGACGGCCGGGAACATCGACATCAAGCAGTTGACGCCCGGCGTCAGCATGCTGCTGCCGGTCTACGTCCCGGGCGCGCTCTTCTCCACGGGCGACGTTCACTTCGCGCAGGGGGACTGCGAGGCGTGCGGCACGGCCATCGAGATCCGCTCGGCGCTGCACGTCCAGTTCCGCGTGCACCAGGGGGAGGCGGAGCGGCGCGGCATCCAGTCGATCCAGTTCTTCCGTGACGACTACTTCGCCGACCCGGCGCTGGCGGTGCCCCGGCGCTTCTACGCGACCACCGGCTTCTCGGTGCGCGAGGACGGGGTGAACGAGGCCGAGAACCTGACCGTCGCCGCCCGCAACGCGCTGCTGGCCATGATCGACTACCTGGGCACCCGGGGCTACGACCGGCAGCAGGCGTACGCGCTCTGCAGCGTCGCCGTCGACCTCCGCGTCAGCCAGGTGGTGGATGTGCCCAACTTCATCGTAACGGCGCTGCTGCCGCTCGACATCTTCCTGTGAGGCGCGCCGCCGGGCAGTGTCGGGGGCACCCCTATCCCCTGAGCCTGCCCGGCGGGCCAGGCGCCCTAGCGGAACAGGTCGCGCTCCGGCTCCATGACCAGGTCGCGGGCGCTGCCGGCGCCGGGCGGGACGCGGTAGCCGCGCACGACGGCCACCGGCCGCCGCTCCAGCTTGCCCATCACCAGCTCCGCGGCGGAGGCGATCTCGTCGGCGACCGCGATCACCGTGGCGCGCAGCTCGTAGCCGTGCTCGTCGTACTGGCCGCGGTAGTCGAGGAGCGGCGCCATCCCGGCCACGCCGACCGCCACGTTGACGATCCCCTTGCGCCACGGCCGCCCGAAGGAATCGGTCACGATCACCGCGATCCGGACCCCGTAGCGCTCGCTCAGCGCCCGGCGGATCCGCTCGGCCGAGGCGTCGGGGTCGACCGGCAGGAGTGAGACCTGCTCACTGCCGGCGACGTTGGAGGCATCGACGGCGGCGTTTGCGCAGACGAAGCCGTGGCGCGTCTCGGCGATGATCAGCCCGTTGGCCATGCGCACGATCCGCTGCGCCTCGCGGAGCACTACCTCGACCTGGCGCGCATCCTTGCCCCAGCGCGCGGCCCAGTTCCGGGCCAGCGCCGACGGCTCGACCTCGCGGAGGTCGACCAGTTGCCCTTCGGCCTTCGACACCAGCTTCTGGGTCACAGCCACGATGTCGCCCTCGAGCAGCGTGAGGCCGCTCTGCTCCAGGCCGTGGGCGATGAGGCCCGCCAGGTCGTCCCCGGGGCGCGCCTCCGGCACGTGCTCGACGCCGATGATCCGGACCTCGGCGCTCACCGTCGTTGCTCCTTCTCCTCCCCCGCCCCGGCAGCGCCCGGGCGGGGGTGCGCCGCAGCCTGCGGCGGATGCGCGGTTCATCGTCGCCTGCCGCGACGGGGCAGTGGTCCGCTGGCGATGGGCGGCTCGCCGCAGCCCGCGCCCGTCACAGGCCAAACGCGACCACCCGGTCGATGGAGATCAGCAGCGTGATGCGCTTCTGCTGCCGGTACTGGCTGAGCGCGTCCTCCCCAGCGTCCGGCCCATGATAGCGGCGGACCAGCGCGGCGATGTCGGCCTGGGCGATCTCCTGGTCATCGATCAGCTCGGCGCGGCCGGTCAGCGTCACGTACCGGTAGCCATCCTCGACGCAGATCGACACGCGGGGATCGTGGCGCAGGTTGCTCGCTTTGACGCGCCCCTCCGCCGTGTTCATCATGATCGTGTTGCCGCGCAGCTCGTACCACATGACCGTCTGCTGCGGCGTGCCGTCGGCGCCGACGGTCGCCAGCACGGCAAACCGCGGCTCGTCCAGGAAGCATCGCACGGCCTCGGAGATCACGTCGTCCAGCCCCCTCACCGTCCTGTATCGCCCAGCGGACCGCGCCCGCGCTGGGCGCCGGTGCCGCACCCGGGCGGGCCGACCCCACCGGCTCACACCGACCACAGTACCAACCCGGGTGTCGCCTCCCGCATTCCCGGCCCGCACCGCCGCGCGGGTGGCTAGGGCGACACGTGGTACGGCACGCTGGTGACGATGATCCCCGGGTGGGTCCAGAGCGCCAGGCGCAGGCGCCACGCCGTCTGGGTGTGGAGCGGCAGGTCGTGGAGGTGCGCCGGCACGAACTCCGGCACGACGACCATAACCACGTCCCCCTTCTCGGTGTGGACCTGCTCGATGTAGGACACCAGCGGCCCGATGAGCTCTCGGTACGGCGACTCGATGATGACCAACGGCAGCTCGAGCCGGGCGTCGCGCCATTGGCGGCGCAGTTGCTCGGCCTCCGCGGGGTCGTCGGTCACATGCACGACCCTGATGTCGGCGGCGATCTCCCGCGCGAATTCGATGGCCTGGAGCGCCGCCCGGTTGTACCCCGCGATCGGCACGACCACTGTCAGCGGGCCGGGCCAGCCCGGGCGCTCGGGGGCCGGTGTGCCGGGTGGGATGCTCAGCTCGGCGCTCACCCGTTCGTAGTGGCGGTGGATCTTGCGCAGTTGCCAGATGAGCAACGGCTGGACGACGAGGATGACCCAGGCACCGGCGAGGAACTTGGTGACGATGATGATGAGGGTGACGATCCCCGTGGTGACCGCGCCGGTCCCGTTGATGAGCATGCCGATAGTCCGATGGCGGCTCGGCGGCTCACGTCGCCACCAGCGCCGGGTCATGCTGGCCTGCGACAGGGTGAAGGCGGAGAAGACCCCCACCGCGTAGAGCGGGATCAGGGCATTCACGCTGGCGCCGAAGAGGATCACGAGGGTGCCGGCGGCGAGGCCGAGCGCGATGATGCCGGTCGAGAAGGCCAGGCGGTCGCCCCGGAAGCGGAACTGGGTCGGCAGGTACCGATCTCGCGCCATGAACGAGGCGAGGCGGGGAAAGTCGGCGAAGCTGGTGTTGGCCGCCAGCAGCAGGATGCCGGCCGTCGTGGCCTGGATGTAGTAGTAGAGCGGCGAGTCGCCCACGATCGTGCGCGCGAGCTGCGACAGGATGGTCTCTTCCTCGGTGGGCGTCAAGTGGAAGTGGTACGCCAGGAAGGTGATGCCGAGGAAAATCGTGCCCAGGATGACCGTCATCCAGACCAGCGTCCGCGCGGCGTTCCGCGCCTCCGGTGGCTGGAAGGCCGGCACGCCGTCGGAGATCGCCTCGACGCCGGTGAGCGCCGTACACCCCGAGGCGAAGGCGCGCAGGATGAGGAACAGGCTCAGGCCCTGCTGCGCGGGCGGGATGGGGTGGCTGACCGGGTGCGGCGTGAAGAGCCCAAACCAGGCCGCGCCCGCGCCGAGCCCGAGCAGCAGCATCATGCCGCCGATGAACAGGTAGGTGGGAATGGCGAAGATGGAGCCGCTCTCGCGGATCCCGCGCAGGTTCCCAATGACGAGCAACACGATGGCCGCCACGGCCAGCTCCACCCGGAACGGGATGAGCTCCGGGATCGCCGAGGTGATCGCGGCGACCCCCGAGGAGATGCTGACGGCGACCGTCAACGTGTAGTCGATCAGCAGCGAGGTCCCCGCGATCAGGGAGGGTGTGGTCCCGAGGTTGTCCTTGGTGACGATGTAGGAGCCGCCGCCCATGGGATAGGCGAAGATGGTCTGGCGGTAGGAGAGGGCGACGATGACGAGCAGCGCCGCGATGGCGAGGCCGATCGGGATGAGGTAATTGTAGGCCACCGAGCCGGCGAGCACCAGGATGAGCATGATCTCCTCGGTGGCGTAGGCCGTCGACGAGATGGCGTCCGAGCTGAGGATCGCGAGCGCCTTGACCTTGGTGAGCCGCTCGTGGGCCTCCTCGGCTGTCCGCAGGGGCCGGCCGATGAGCATTCGCCGGAGCTGCCGCAGATACCGCCCAAGCGTCGTGCGGGGCTCCGTCGGCTCGGCCACGACGTAGCGGTGCTCCGCAGGGCGCGGTGGTAGGTCCGTGGAGCGCACGACCCGGATGTACCGGTCCCCTGGGTGCGTTCCGCGGATCGTGATCCGCTCGTGCCCGGGCTGGCCGAGCCCCTGCTCCCTGTGTTCCTGTGCGTCCTGACCGCTCGTAGTCGGTGTCTCCCTCGGCTCACCCATCAATGCCGGCGGGGATTGTACAGCAGGTGCCAGGCCCTGACGAGCGGGTCACGACCTCAATCGCCCACCCAGGGATGCGGTGGGGTCGGCGGCGGCGCGAGCGCGTCCGCGTCGCTCTGCGACCACTCGCCGTAGTAGACGTGGATGTGGTCGGACGACAGCAGCTCGGGGGACTCCGGCGGGCTGTCGGCATGGGGCACGAGGCTGGCGTAGCGCCCCCGGTAGAAGAGGAGCGGCTGCCCCTCCGGATCATCGACCCGCAGGCCGATCACCCGCCCGATCACGAGGAGGTGGTCGCCGCCCTCGAGGAGCTCGGCCACCCGGCAACTGATGCCCGCGAGCGAGCCGACGAGGTAGGGGATGCCGGCCCACTCCTGGAAGCGGTGCTCCGGCGGGGTCGGCAGGCGCCACGACCGGGCGAAGAAGCGCGACAGCGGCTCCTGCGTGTCCCGCAGCAGGCTGACGCCGAAGGCCTGGGCGGTCTGGATGTAGCGCACCATGCGCGCCCGGCGGTCGATGCCGAACAGGATCAGCGGCGGATCGAGCGAGAGCGAGGTCACCGAGTTGGCGGTCATGCCGTGGATGCCGGCATCACAGTAGACGGAAACCACCGTCACGCCGGTGGCCAGGTAGCCAAGCGTGCGCCGGAAGGCGAGCTGATCGATCCCGCTCGCGCCGCCGCTGCCGGAGGCCGATGGCGGTCGATGCCCGGCATTCACCGCGTCCTCGCTCTCCACCCGAAGCCGGGGGCTCCGCTACCGTCGCCGCCCCGACCGCCGGGCGAAGGCCAACGCCAGCACGGTCACGGCCGCCAGGGCGGCCACGATCACGCGCGTGTAGTCCAGGATCGGGACGAAGTCCGCCCGCTCCCCTTGGATCTGGATGAAGCCGACCGGCCGCGCGCGGACCCCACCGCCGCCGCCGACCCCGGCGCCGCTGCCCATGGTGTCCTCGTTCGGGCCGGCACCGGAGCCGCCCCCGCCGCCGAATCCGAGGGCGTAGCGGACCTCCGCGACGGGGATCACGGTGCGCCCCTCGGTCTCGTACGGGGGGGCGAAGACGAGCTGCGTTCCGGCCGCGCCGGAGATGCGGTCGATCAACGACCGAGCGAGGTCGTTCACCATGGTTGCGACGTCCATGCGCCCCTCCCTTCGTTGAGCCCTGCCGGGCGTCCGGACGGCCGCGGTGCCCGGATGATGGTTATCTTACACCGCAGGGCGATGCACGCGCGCGGCGCGGCCGCTACACTGACGGCGCGGCCCGCGGCATTGGCGTCCTTGGCCGCGGCTCAGGAGTGGAGGGAGCGGACGATGGCGATCTTCGACACGATCCTGGTTCCACTGGACGGTTCGCCGCTTGCCGAGACGGCGGTCCCCTACGCCGCGGCGCTGGCGCGGGCCACGGGCGCCCAGATCGTGCTCCTGCGGGTCATCGAAGAGATGCGGCCCCTGTATGACGTGCGCCGCCGCGAGGTGGTGTGGGTGGATCCGGCCCATCCGCGCCAGGACCTGATGTCGCCCGAGGTGCTGGCGCCGGTGGCCGAGCGGTTGGCCGCCGACGGCCTCACCGTCCAGTCGGTCGTCCGCCTGGGGGACCCGCGCCGGGAGATCCTGACCGAGGCGGGACGGTACCCGGCACCGATCATCGTGATCTCGAGCCACGGGCGCGGTGGGTTGGGCCGCGTGGTGCTGGGCAGCGTCGCGAACCGCGTGCTGCAGATGGCGTCCTGCCCGGTGCTGGTGATCCGCCCGCGCGGGGCCGAGGCGGCGCCGGCCACGGTCGCGTTCGCGCGCATCGCGGTCCCCGTGGACGGCTCCGCCCTGGCGGAGCAGGCCCTGCCGATCGCGGTTGAGTTGGCGCGGGCCACCGGCGCGACCCTGCACCTCGTGCGTGTGGCGGAGACGTTCCGCGACGAGCTCCCGGACGAGTCTGAGCTGAGCTTCCGCACCCCCTCGTTCCAGGCGATCCTCGAGTGGTTCGACCAGTTGGAGGCGGAGGCACGGACCTATCTCCAGGAGACGGCCACGCGCCTGCAGGAGCAGGGCCTCGACGTCACCTGGGAGGTCCGCAGCGGCAACCCGTGGGATCAAATCCTCGCGTTCTCCACGGAGGCGCGGCCGGATCTCATCGTGATGACGACCCACGGCCGGGGTGGCCTGGCGCGCTGGTTCTACGGCAGCGTCGCCGACAAGCTGCTCACCCAGTCAGCGGTGCCGCTGCTGCTCATCCGCGCGCGGGAGCAGTAGCCCCACCCTGGGCACGGGCCGCGGGCCCGACGCCCGTGCCGTCCGCCACCCGACGGCCTACACCCGCCGGTAGCTGGGGCTGGCGAGCGCCACGCCGCCGATGATGGCGCTCAGCAGCAGGCCCGCCAGCCCCACGGTGAGGGGGGCCCCGATGTGATCGACCAACCACGACAGCGGCACCGTGCCGAGCGGCATCATGGCGAAGGTCATCATGTAGAGGCTCATCACCCGGCCGTGGAAGGCGTGCTCGGTGTGCGTCATGATCAGCGTCGAGTTGAGGGTGGAGTAGCCGGCCGAGGCGGCCCCGGCCACCGCGATCGCCACCAGCCCCAGGGGGAACGAGCCGCCCAGCGCGAACAGGGCCAGCGCCAGGCCGAAGGTCAGCCCGAGCGTCAGTTGCAGCAGCCCCTTCCGCCGCAGGCCGGACGCGGCGGCGACCCCGAGCGAGCCGGCCAGCGCCCCGAGCCCGTTGACGGCCATGAGCGTGCCGAGCCCGCGCGATCCGACGTGGAAGACGTCGAGCGCGAAGACCGGCATCATCTGGACGTAGGGCATGCCCAGCAGCACGGGCACCACGGCCAGCCCCAGCAGCATCCGCAGGGTCGGCTGCCGCGCGACGTAGCGGAGCCCGGCCTTCAGTTCGGCCAGGCCGCCGCCGCGCGGGGCGCGCGCCGGGCGGCCCGGCGGCAGGAGGAACAGCATCAGGAGCACCACCACGTACATGGCGGCCATCACGGCGAAAACGCCGCCGGGGCCCACGAGCGGCATGGCGATCAGCGCGCCGGCCAGCGCCGGCCCCACGACGCGGCTCATGTTCATCCCGGCGTTGTTGAGCGCGATGGCGTTCATCAACCGCGCCGGTGTGACGATCTCCGCGATGAACGCCTGCCGCGTCGGCATGTTGAAGGCGAAGGCTGTCCCCTGCACCGCTGACGCCGCCACGAGGTGCCAGACCTGGATCGCCCCGGTGAGGACCAGCAGCGCGTTGATCAGGGCGACCAGCCCGATGGTGCCCTGGGTGAAGAAGAGGACGGTGCGCTTGGGCATGCGGTCGGCAACCACGCCGCCGGCCAGCGCGAAGACGAGCATCGGCAGGCCCGAGCCGGCCGCGATCAGCCCGAGCGCCGTGGCCTCGCCCGAGATGCGGTACGCCACGTAGCCGACCGCGACCTGGCCCATCTGCATGGCCAGCATCGATGGCAGCATGCCGAACCACAGGACGCGGTACGGCCGCTCCCGGAACGCGGCGAACGGTCCCTGCCGTTCCCTGGCGGCCCCGACATCGCTGGCCGTGGCCACCGGCTCGGTGATGCGGTCCTCCAGTGCCAAGCCTGCACGCTCCTAGACGGTGCCGCCGGTGCCTGTCGACGCGACCGGCCCCAGCGCGCTGGCCACTGTAGCAGAGGCCAGCCGGTGGCGCCAGCGCGGCGCCACACCGTGACCACGCCGGAGCGGCCCGGCTTGTCGCGGGGATGCTGCTGGGTGTATAAGCCCTGCTAGCATCGGGTGCTGGGACGACGACGAATGGCGAGCACGCCACGCTTGCGGAGGCTGGGGGGCGCCATCGCCGTGCTCATCGGGGAGACGGGAGCCGGAATCGCGGGTGCGCGCCGCGGGGTCGCGACGGCGTGGCGCGCCCTCGCCGCATGGCCGATCCCGCGTCCGGCCGCCCGGGTGGCTGACCGGCGGGCCCCGACCCGCATGGCCGACCGGTGAGTGCTGCGCCGGATGGGACGGGAACGCGCGTGGGCCACACGCGGAAACCGATGACGGCAGTGCGCGTGGCGGACCTGGAGGCCAGCCTCCGCTTCTACGTGGACGGTCTGGGCTTCGGATTGGTCTGGCGCGCGACGCCGGATATCGCCGTGGTCGATGCCGCGGGCTATCCGATCCTGCTCGCCGGTCCCGCGGCCGGCGACCTGCGCCCGCACCTGGACGAGACGCATGCGGTGGTCAAGCCGGGCGGGACCCTGCACGCCTTCGGCGGCGACCTCGCCGCGCGCCGCGCGGCGTTGGCCGAGCGCGGCATCGCGGCCACGCTCATCGAGCGCGCCTGGGGCGATCGGATCCTGCAGGTGACCGACCCGGATGGGTACACGGTTGCGTTCTGGACGATCGTGGAGCGGACGCCGGAGGAAGTGCTGGACCTCTACGCGTCCGGGGTGCCGGCGCTGCGGGGAGCGCTGGCCGGGCTGGGGGAGAAGGACCTCGACTTGGCTCGCCGGCCGGGCGAGTGGACCATCCGCCAGATCGTGCATCACCTGGCCGACTCCGAGGCCACCGCTCTCGCCGGTCCCAAGTTCGCCCTGGCCGAGCCGGGCCGGCGCTTCCTCCGCAACGCGTACGATCCGGACCGCTGGGCCGAGCGGCTCGACTATGCCGGCCGGGCCATCGAGCCAGCGGTGGAGCTCTTCGCGGCCATCCGCGCCCACATGCTCCAACTGGTCCGCCATCTCCCCGACGCCTGGGACCGCAGCACGGTCGACGCCGCGGGGAGCCCATCGACGCCGGTGGGCGTCCACCTGAGCATGCTGGCGTGCCACGCGCTCGAGCACATTGAGGAGATCTGGGAGACGCGGCGCGTGTATCGATGCTGACGAGGGTGCGCGATGCGGCAGACCAGCCAGCCGACGTCGTGGTAGCATCGGCACGCGAGTCGGGGATCCTGACCCGCGTCGGTGGCACATCGAGGGGCCCCAGGCAGGGCACCGGCGCGATCCAGGGGCCGGTGGGGACGGCTCAGGGAGAGGGGAATTGGGGGAGTGTTGGGATGCGGTGACTGGCTAACACGCCGGCTCGATCGCCGGGCGGTCGTGCGGCACACGGCGCGCCTGGCGCTGGCGGCACCGCTGGCGGCGGTGCTGGCCGCCTGCGGCGGCGGGGGGACCGGCGGTGGCTCGTCACCCGTGGCGTCTCCGGTCGCGAGCCGCGACACCCGTGCGCCGCGCCGCGGCGGCAGCGTTCGGGTCGCGCTGACCGGCGAGCCGCCCAACCTCGACCTGCACCAGACCACCGACTCCATCGTCCTCCTGGTGACGGGGCACATCTATGAGACGCTCTTCACCTGGGACGACCGCTACGAGCCGATCCCGCTGCTGGCTGAGTCGCACGAGGTCAGCGACGACGGCCGCCGCATCCAGGTGCGGCTGCGCCAGGGCGTGCCCTTCCACAACGGGGAGGAGATGCGCGCGCCGGACGTCATCGCCTCGATCGAGCGCTGGGGCCGGATCGTCGGGCTGGGCCAGGGGCTGCTCCGCGTCACCGAGCAGCTCAGCGCGCCCGACCCCTACACGGTCGAGTTCCGGCTCAGCGAGCCGTTCGGCACCTTCACCACCGCGCTGTCCCGCGCCCTGCAGGGCTGCGCGATCTATCCCAAGTCGGTGCTGGACCGGTCCAGCGACACCCACCTGGCCGAGTTCGTCGGCACCGGCCCCTACCGCTTCGTCGAGTGGCAGCCCGACCGCCACATCCTGGTGACGCGCTTCGACGACTACGCGGCGCTGCCCGGCGAGCCGCGGGGCTACGGCGGCCACAAGGCGCAGTACCTGGACGAGATCGCGTTCATACCGGTGCCGGACGAGGCGGCGCGGGTGGCCGGGCTGCGCGCGGGCACCTACCACTACCTGGAGACGATCAGTACCGACCACTACCCGACGCTGCGGGACGATCCCAATGTCGCGGTGGACCTGCTGCGGCCCGATTCCTGGCTCAACGTCGTGCTGAACCTGAAATCGCCGATCACCGGCAACCACACCATCCGCCGGGCGATCCAGCTCGCGCTCGACCACGAGCCGATCATGCAGGCGGCGTTCGGCGAGGGCTTCTACGAGCTGACGCCGACGCTGCTGCCGGGGGCCGACGCCTGGTACTCCGAGGCCGGCGCCGAGCACTTCAACCCGCGACGGCCGGAGGAGGCTAAGCGCCTGCTCCAGGAGGCCGGCTACGACGGGTCCCCGCTGCGCTTCCTGACCACCCAGGAGATCCAGCAGGAGTACAACGCGACCGTGGTCATCAAGCAGCAGCTCGAGCAGGTGGGCTTCACGATCGACCTCCAGGTCTACGACGGCGCCACCCTGAGCGACCGCCGCGACGATCCCGCGGCCTGGGAGGCCTACACAGCGCTGGCGAGCTTCCGCCCCGACCCGGTGCTGCGCAACCTGACCTGCAAGGCCACCGGGTGGTGGTGCACGCCGGAGAAGGACGAGCTGCTGGCGCGCCTCCAGACGGAGTCCGACTTCAAGACGCGCGTCGAGATCTGGCACCAGGTGCAGCAGCGGTTCTATGAGGAGGTGCCGCGGCTCAAGATCGGTGACAGCCGCCGCATCCTGGTGCGCTCCCCGAAGCTGCAGGGCATCGGGCCGACCGAGCTCCAGCCCGAGCTGGCGAACGCCTGGCTGGAGGGATGATCGCCTACGTCCTCCGGCGGGTCCTGCTGCTGCTGCCGATCATGCTGGTGGCGGGCAGCGTGACCTTCGCGCTGCTGCACGTGATCCCCGGCGACCCGGCCGCGGTCATGCTCGGGCCCGAGGCGACGCCGGAGCAGGTCGCGGCGCTGCGCGAGCGGCTCGGGCTGGACGAGCCGCTTCTGGCGCAATACCCGCGCTGGCTGTCCCGCCTGGCGCGGCTCGACCTCGGGACCTCGATCTTCCTCGACAAGCCGGTCACGGCGGCGATCCGGGAGCGGATCGTGCCGACGCTCCAGCTCACCCTCTACGCGCTCCTGATCGCCGTGGCGGTGGGCATCCCCGCCGGGGTGGTGGCCGCGCTGCACCAGGACCGGCTGCTCGACCGGGCGTTGATGCTCTTCGCCATCAGCGGCACGGCCATCGCCGACTTCTTCCTGGCGATCCTGCTGATCCTCCTCTTCTCGGTCACCCTCCGCTGGCTCCCCTCCGGCGGCTACACGCCCTTCAGCGACCATCCGCTGCAGCATCTGGCCTCGATGACCCTGCCGGCGCTGGCGCTCGGCCTGTCGCTGGCCGGGCTCCCGGCGCGGCTGGTCCGCGCGACCCTGCTCGACGTCCTGCGGGAGGACTTCATCCGCACCGCGGCGGCCAAGGGGCTGATGCGCGAGACGATCGCCGTGCAGCACGCGCTCCGCAACGCGCTGCTCCCGGCCGTGACGGTCCTGGGCTACGCGCTGGGTGACCTGCTCGGGGGGGCGGTCGTGGTCGAGACGGTCTTCGGGCTGCCGGGGATGGGCCAACTGGTGGTCAACAGCATCGCCCGGCGCGACTTCCCGGTCATCCAGGGCGTGGTCATGGTCTTCGCCGCCATCTATCTGTTGACCAATCTGCTGGTGGACGTGCTCTACGTCTACCTCGACCCGCGGGTGCGCTATGCCGGTCGGTAGAGCGGGTGCGGTCGCTCGCCCGAAGCTGCGATCCCGTCCCAGCGGCTGGCGGGCCACTTACGCCCCGGATCAGCGCCGCTCCTGGTTGCGGCTGCTGCTCGCCTCGCGGGTGGCGGTCCTGGCGCTGGCCTTCCTCATCGGCCTGGCCGCGCTGTCGGCCCTCGCGCCGCTGCTCGCGCCGGCCGATCCGGAGCTGGTAAACCCCGCGGTGCGGCTGCGCGGCCCGTCGCCGGAGCACTGGCTCGGGACCGACGACCTGGGCCGGGACGTGCTGAGCCGGCTGCTCTACGGCGGGCGCATCTCCCTCCTGGTCGGCGCGGCCGTGACGCTGGTCGCCGTCGTCCTCGGCGCCGCCCTCGGGCTGCTCGCCGGCTACTGGTCGTGGCTCGACGGACCGATCATGCGCGTGCTGGACGGCATCATGGCCTTCCCCGGCGTGCTGCTGGCCATCGCCATCGTGGTCAGCCTCGGCCCGGGCCTCGGGAGCGTCATCATCGCGCTGGCCCTGGTCTACACCCCGGTCGTCGCCCGGCTGATCCGCAGCACGACCCTCGTCATCAAGCAGATGCCCTACGTCGAGGCCGCGCGCTGCATCGGGCTGCCGCACCGGGTCATCCTCTGGCGCTACGTGCTGGCCAACTCGGTGTCGCCGCTCATCGTCCAGGCGACCTTCATCGTGGCCTACGCCATCCTGGCCGAGGCATCGCTCTCCTTCCTGGGCGCCAGCGGCAACCCGGAGGCTGCGACCTGGGGGGCCATGCTGCGCGATGGGCAGCGCCTCGTCTCGCGCGCCTGGTGGCTGGCGCTCGCGCCCGGCACGGTGCTGTTCCTCACCGTCTTCGCGCTGAACCTGGTCGGCGACGTGCTTCGCGACGCGCTCGACCCGCGCGCCCACGAGCGCCGCGAGGACGCGCCCGTGCAGTAGGGGCGGGGGGCGTCAGGCGTCAGGCGTCAACCGTCATGCGACATACGTCATACGTCAGGCGTGATGCGTGTTCCGTGTTGCGTCGTGCGTACGGCCTATTGCGTGGTCTGTGCTGGGTCGTGCGTCGTCCGTCGTGCGGGAGGGGCATGGTCTCCGCTCCGCCCGGCCGCGCACCGCCCGGCGCGGGGCCGCCGGCCCACGGCCCTCCCCGACCACCCTACCACGCCCGTTGCCGTGCGCCGGTAGGGGCGAGCCTTGTCCCGAACGGAGCGCCCGCGCGTGGAGCGCCGGCGTCGGACGGAGCCTCGCCGGCCCCGACCGAGAGCACGGACGGCCCGGGAGGCGCCGGGGCACCGGCCCGCTAACTGCCGGGCTGCGTGGTCCGCGCGTGCCGGCCGCGATGACGGTCTCCCGGGGTGCGCCGATCGGGCCAGCGCGGCCGAGGGCACGAGGATCCGCCCCCGCGGGCTACCCCTCGCCGTCCAGCGCGACCTCGACGAGGAGGTCACCCGCGTCGACCTGCTGCTCGGGGGCGCAGAGGACGCGCCGCACGCGGCCGGCGCCGGGCGCGCGCAGCACGACCTCGATCTTCATCGCGCTCAGGATGACCAGCGGCTCCCCGGCGACGACCGCCGCGTCCGGCGCGACCGGCACGTGCACGATCTTGCCCGGCAGCGGCGCGCGCACCGCGCCGTCGGTGCGGTCCGCCGCGGGGCGGGTCGCCGCCGGCGGGCGACGGCCGGGCCGCGCCTGCCAGCGGCCCTCGGCCGTGGCGATCTCGACCGTGCCGTCGGCCCGGCGGGCGACGGCGACCGCGCCGACCTCCTCGCCGTAGTGCACGGTCCAGAGGCCGTCCGGGCCGCACCACCAGCGGAGTGCCGCGCCGCCCTGGCCGTCGTCGGCCAGCCAGGCGTCGCCCTCACGCGCGACGGCGAAGACGCACTCCCACTCGCCCCCGGCGCCGTGGAAGGCGATCTCGGCCGTCCCGGCGAGGCGGAAGGGGCCGATCCGGTCCCACGGGTCGCTGCTCGGCGGGCGGTCGAGCGCGGTGGCGAGGAGCGCGGCGCGCGCGAGGCGCGTCGGGGGGCCAGCCGGTGCGGGGATCCCGGCCGCCGTGGTGGTCGTGGAGCGGCCGTCGCGGACCTCCGGCGCATCCAAGAGCGCGATCAGCCACGGCCGGTTGGTCGCGACGCCGGCCACGCCGGTGCGGGCCAACGCGTCGCGCAGCCGGGCGACCGCCTCGCCGCGGGTGGCACCCCAGGCGATCAGCTTGGCGATCAGCGGATCGTAGCGGTCGGGGATGGCGTCCCCGGCGACGTAGGCGGCATCCACCCGCAGCCGCGGCGCGGGCGGGAAGGTCAGCACGGCGAGCCGGCCCGGACTGGGGAGGAACTGGTTCGCCGGGTCCTCGGCGTAGAGGCGGGCCTCGATGGCGTGGCCGCGCGGCGCGGGCGCCGCCTCCGGCAGCGGGCGGCCCTCGGCCAGGTCGAGCTGGAGGGCGACGAGATCCCAGCCGGTGACCGCCTCGGTGACCGGGTGCTCGACCTGGAGGCGCGGGTTGACCTCGAGGAAGGCGACGGTGCCGTCGGCGCCGTGGAGGAACTCGACGGTGGCCAGGTTCGCGAGCCCGACCGCTTCGGCCACCGCCACGGCGTAGGCGTGCAGGCGGCGGCGGGCGTCGTCGGGCAGGTTCGGCGCGGGCGCCTCCTCGATCACCTTCTGGTGGCGGCGCTGCAGCGAGCACTCCCGGTCGCCGATGGCGACGGCGCGCCGTCCGTCGCCGGCCACCTGGACCTCGATGTGGCGCGCCCGCTCCAGGTAGCGCTCCAGATAGAGCACGGGGCCGGCGCCGGCCGCCTCCGCTTCGCGCCGGGCTGAGGCGAGCGCCTCTTCCAGTTCGGCGGGGCGATCGACGCGGCGCAGGCTCGCGCCGCCGCCACCCATGGCCGCCTTGATCAGGACCGGGTAGCCGATGGCCTCGGCCGCCGCGTGCCACGCGGTCGGGTCGCCCCCCAGCGGGTCGCTGGCGGCCAGGACGGGGACGCCAGCCTCGACCGCCACGCGGCGCGTAGCCACCTTGTCGCCGCAGCGCTCCAGCGTCGCCGGGCTCGGCCCAATGAAGCGGATGCCGGCCGCGGCGCAGGCGCGGGCCAGCGCCGGGCGCTCGCTCAGGAAGCCGTAGCCGGGGTGGAGGAGGGCGGCCCCGGCGCGCCGGGCCGCGGCGACGACCGCCTCCGGGTCCAGCTCGCTCCCGGCCGGGCCGACGACCGCGACCCGGCCGATGGTTCGCGCGGCGAAGCCGTCGGCGTCCGGCTCCCCGCAGAGCAGCACCGGCTCGTAGCCGCGCAGCCGGCAGGTGGCGGCGATGCGGACGGCGATCTCCCCGCGATTGGCGATGGCGACGCGCGGAGCCATCAGCCCACCACCCACCTGGCGTCGCGCTTCTCCAGGAACGCCCGCATGCCCTCCTGCCCCTCCTCGCTGGCGCGCCGCTCGGCCAGCGTGCGGATCGTCAGGTCACGCACCTCGACGACGTCCCGCCCCGCCACCTGGTCGAGCAGGCGCTTGACGGAATGCAGCGCTCCGGGGGCCGCGCGCCCCAGCGCGCCGACCAGGTCGTCGACGGCGGCGTCGAGCGCGCTGGGCGGCACCACGCGATGGACGAGGCCGATGCGCAGCGCCTCGGCCGCGTCGAACGGGGCGCCGGTGAGGAAGTGTGCCTGCGCCGCGCGCCGGCCGATGGCACGCAGCACGTAGGGGCTGATGACGGCCGGCACCAGGCCGATCCGCACCTCGGTGAAGCCGAAGCGGGCGTCGTCGGCCGCGACGGCGACGTCGGCCGCCGCGACCAACCCGGCGCCGCCTGCCAGCGCCGCGCCCTGCACCCGGGCGACGACCGGCTTGGGCGACTCGACGATGGCGTGGAGCAGGCGGGCGAGCAGCTCACCGTCGGCGGCCAGCACCGCCGGGTCCTCGGCCTGGACGAACTCGGCCAGGTCCGCGCCCGCGCAGAAGACCGGCCCGGCGCCGGCCAGCACGATGCAGCGGACGTCATCCTGGTCCACGGCGCCCGTGATCGCGCCGTGCAGCGTCCGCAGCAGCTCCCGCCCCAGCGGGTTGCGCTTCTCCGGCCGGTTGAGCGTCAGCCACAGCGCCGGGCCGCGCCGTTCGATGCGGAGGGCGTCCATGGGGTTCTCCTTCGTGCTGCGCGGCCCTCACCCCCTAGCCCCCTCTCCCAACGTTGGGAGAGGGGGAACGGGTTATCGAGTTCGCCTTCTCCCCTCTCCCAACGTTGGGAGAGGGGCCGGGGGTGAGGGCCGTTCCCACGCCTCACATCCGAAACACGCCGTAGTCCGTCGCCGGGATCGGGGCGTTGAGCGTCGTCTGCAGGGCCAGCCCCAGCACCTGGCGCGTCTGGCGCGGGTCGATCACGCCGTCGTCCCACAGCCGGGCGGTGGCGAAGTAGGGGCTGGTCTCGGCGGCATAGCGGGCCTCGACCTCCTGGCGCAGGGCCGCCAGCGCCGCCTCGTCCAGCGACTCGCCCCGGCTCGCCGCGGCCTGCTCCCGAATGGTGACCAGGACCCCGGCCGCCTGCTCGCCCCCCATCACGCCGATGCGCGCGGTCGGCCAGCTAAAGACGAAGCGCGGGTCGTAGGCCCGGCCGCACATGGCGTAGTTCCCCGCGCCGTACGACGCCCCGATCATGACCGTCAGCTTCGGCACCTGCGCCACCGCCACGGCCGCCACCATCTTGGCGCCGTCGCGCGCGATCCCCTCATGCTCGTAGCGCTTGCCCACGATGAAGCCGGTGATGTTCTGGAAGAAGATGAGGGGGATGCGCTGCTGCGCGCAGAGCATGACGAAGTGCGCGCCCTTGCGGGCCGCGTCGCCGAAGAGGACGCCGTTGTTCGCCAGCACCCCGACCGGGATGCCGTACAGGTGGCCGAAGCCGCAGACGAGCGTCTGGCCGTAGTCGGCCTTGAACTCCCGCAGCCGGCTGCCGTCCAGGACGCGGATCAGGACCTCGCGCGCGTCGTAGGGGTGACGCGGCTCGGGCGGCACGATGCCGAGCAGGTCCTCCGGGTCCTCCTGCGGCTCGACGATCGGCTCGCGCTGGAAGGGGAGCGGCGGCGGGGCCGGGCGCGGCTGGGCCAGCAGGTCGCGGGCGATGGCGAGCGCGGTCGGCTCGTCGTCGGCCACGTAGTCGACGACCCCGCTGATGCGGCCGTGGACGTCGGCGCCGCCCAGCTCCTCGGCCGTCACCTCCTCGCCGGTGGCAGCCTTCACCAGCGGGGGCCCGCCGAGGAAGATCGTGCCGGTGCCGCGCACGATGACCGCCTCGTCGCTCATGGCCGGGACGTAGGCCCCGCCGGCCGTGCAGGGCCCCAGGACCACCGCCACCTGCCGCAGCCCCTGGGCCGAGAGCAATGCCTGGTTGCGGAAGATCCGGCCGAAGTGGTCGCGGTCCGGGAAGACCTCGCTCTGCAGTGGCAGGAAGGCGCCGCCCGAGTCGACCAGGTAGAGGCACGGCAGGTGGTTGGCGAAGGCGATCTCCTGCGCGCGCAGGTGTTTCTTGACGGTGATCGGGAAGTAGGTGCCGCCCTTGACGGTCGGGTCGTTGGCGACGATGACCACCTCCCGGCCGCCGATCCGCCCGATGCCGGTGACGATGCCGGCGGCGGGGGCCTCGCCGTCGTACATGTCGTCGGCGGCGAGCGGTGAGAGCTCGAGGAAGGGGCTCCCCGGGTCGATGACGCGCTCGATCCGCTCCCGCACCGGCAGCTTGCCGCGCGCCCGCTGCCGCTCCTGGGCGACCGGCCCGCCGCCGGCCTGGGCACGGCGCAGGCGCTCGCGCAGCTCCGCGATGGCGCGCAGGTTGGCGTCACGGTACGCCCGAAAGGTCGGATCGGACCGGTCGATCCGGCTGGTGAGCCGCACGGACTGCTCCTCTCCCCATCGAGCGAGAGCGACGGCGCCGTGGCCGGCCGTGCCCGCCTGCACCCTGGTTGTCGGTGCGCTGGGCTGATCAGCTCTGTGCTGCGAGCCACCGCTACTGTAGCACCTTTTCGGCCGGCGGTGGACGCCCGGCCTGCGAGGCGGCCGCGCCTCGGGGAGCGGCCCCCGCCAGGGCAACCGGTGCCCGGCGCCGCGTGGCTACCAGGGGTGGCGGGTGTCGGTGGCTGGGCCGTGCGCCAGGGCCACGAGCGCAGCCAGGGGGATCGCCAGTCCCGCGCCGTCGGCGCTGGCCGGGGCGAGCGAGTGGTCGAGCCACGCCTGATAGGCGCGGCCGATGTTCCCCATCTCGACCCGCCAACCGGGCGGATTGTCCGGCGTGTAGGTCAGGCAGCGGCGCTCGAAGCATTGCACCAGGACGTCGCGGGGTACGCCGCCGACCGGCGCGCGGACCCAGTAGGCCTCGGTGATCGGATAGCCGGTCACGGCCACGGGCGGGTCGAACAGCGGGCTGTCCTCCACGCGCCCGTCGACCACGACCGGCCCCCGTTGCGCCAGGAACGCCGCGAAGACGGAGGCGATGCCGTGGCCGGTCGCCGGCTCGGGCGCCCCGGCGGTGACGCCGTGGACCGCCAGGGCCGGCTCGTCGACGACGCTCCCGTCGGCGGACAGCCGGTCAATGACGGGGCTCCCCGCCGGGGCGGGGGTGGCCCCCAGCAGCGGGGTGAGGGTGGCGTAGCTGGGGCTCCCGCCGTCGGGGTCGCCCGCGAGCGGAACGGTCGCGGGCGGGAGCGGCTCGAAGCGGCTGCTGCCGACCTGTCGCTGCCCGGCGATCATCTCCCAGGCCAGGCGCCCGCCGGTGACGTACCAGCCCCCGGTGAGGGGCGCCGCCGGGTCGGTCACCTCCATGCGCCCTTTGTCGAAGTACTGCACGAGGCGCTGGCCGCCGGGTGCGTCATCGTAGGGCTCATAGCGCGGCGCGCCGTTCGGCTCCGGGCCCCAGACCCAGGAGCGCTGGACGAGGCCGTCGCTGACCGGGCGGTCGGTGCGGTCGCGCCACCAGGCGAAGACGCGCGCGGCCCGCTCGGGGGTGGTGGCCGGGGAGGGGAGCGACCAGCCGTAGTCGAGGAGGGCGGCGGCATCGTCGTACCAGTGCTCGCCGTCCGAACCGAGGAGGACGACGATCAGCCGACGGCCGGCGCGCTCGGCGACCTCGATCAGGCAGTGTCCGGCGTCCTCCGTCCACCCGGTCTTGCCGCCGGTGACACCGGGGTAACGCCGCGGGAGCTCGTTGGTGCTCTCGTACCGGTGACCGTCCGCGGCGTACGCGGCGGCGCCGACGATCGCGACGAAGGTCGGGGAGGCCAGCGCCGCGCGGGTGATCTCCGCGAGGTCATGCGCGCTGCTGAAGTGGCCGGGCGCGTCGAGGCCGTGCGGGTTCACGACGTGGGTGTCAGTCAGCCCCATGCTGGCCACGCGCTCGTTCATCCAGGTGACGAAGCGCTCGCGCGCGGCGGGGTCGTCCGTGGCCGGGCTGCCGCCGACGGCGCGCGCGATGGCCATGGCGGCATCGTTGCCGCTCGGCAGGAGCAGCCCGTAGAGCAGGGTGCGGAGGGAGACCGTCTCCCCGGCTCGCAGGCCCGCGGTGGCCCCGCCGAGCAGGTCCGACCGGACCACCGTGACCGTCTGCGCGAGGTCGCCCCGCTCGATCGCGACCAGCGCGGTCAGCACCTTGGTGAGGCTGGCCATCGCGCTCCGCGCATGCGCTGCCTGCCCGTCCAGCACCTCCCCGGTGTCCGCGTCCATGATGACCCAGTGGCGCGCGTGGACCGTTGGACGCGCGGCAGCCGGGGGCGCCGCGAGCGCGATGATGCTCGGCAGCACGACTGCCAGGAGAACGACGCGCAGGTGTCGCATGCGGCGCTGCTCTCGCTCCCGCCGCGGGCGAGCGTCGACCACGGCGGCTCGCCGGCCGCTCATCACCACCGTGGGGCCGCGCTGGTGACCAGCGGGCCGGGTTCCGCCTGGCGGACGCTGGCGCAGCTCCGCGCCGGCGCGCCGGTTGGCGTCCCGGTACGCCTGAGAGGTCGGATCGGACCGGTCGATCCGGCTGGTGAGCCGCACGGACGGCTCCTCTCCCCAGCGAGCGGGAGCGGACGGCGCCGTTATCGGCTGTGCCGTCTCTGTTCTCCAGGCAGCGCTACTGTATCACGAAGTTTGCCGGCGGTGAGCGAATACGGCGACGCGCACATCGACCGTTGGGGGTGCCTGCGCCCACGACGACGGCGGCGGCGCCGCGTCTGTGGCCCTGCACTTGCGGCCGCCGGCCGCGTCCGCGGCAGCAGCGTGTCAGGGGTGGAGGGACACATGGAGATCCTGGCGGCCGTCGCGGGGCTGGCGCTCATCGCCGTCACGCTCTGGGACGCCTTCGAGACCGTTGTGCTGCCCCGGCGGGTCAGCCACCCCGTCCGGCTCACGCGCGCGTTCTACCGCAGCACCTGGTGGCTCTGGACACGGCTGGCACGGGTCGCGCCGCGCGGCGGCGACGGCGGCGAGATCTCCAGCCCGCGGGAGGCGTTCCTGGGGCTCTACGGCCCCCTGGCGCTGATCGTCCTGCTGTCCCTGTGGGCGGCGGTGCTGGTGGTCGCCTTCGCCATGCTCCAGTGGTCACTCGGCTCCGCGCTGGCGGTCGCCACCCCGACCGCGCCCGGCTTCGGCGCCGACCTCTACATGAGCGGCACCACCTTCTTCACGCTCGGCCTGGGGGATGTCGTCCCCCGCGGCGGGCTGCCGCGGGCGCTGGCGGTCATCGAAGCCGGCACCGGCTTCGCGTTCCTGGCGCTGGTGATCGGGTACCTGCCGGTCCTCTACCAGGCGTTCTCGCGCCGCGAAGCGGACATCTCGCTGCTCGACGCCCGTGCGGGCTCACCGCCGAGCGCCACCGAGCTCATCCGGCGCAACGCCGCGGCCGGGCAGTGCGAGGCGCTCGACCCCGTGCTCCAGCGCGCCGAGGAGTGGTCCGCGCAGCTCCTGGAGAGCCACCTGTCCTACCCGTCCGTCGCCTTCTTCCGGTCGCAGCACGAGAATCAGTCGTGGCTGGCCGCGCTCACCGCGACCCTCGATGCCTCCGCCCTGGTGCTCACGTGCCTCGACGGGATCCCGACGGGCCAGGCGCGGGCCACCTTCGCCATCGCGCGGCACACCGCCGTCGATCTGGCCCAACTGTTCGATCTGTCGCCAACGAAACCTGTGCCGGATCGGCTCCCAGCCGCTGACCTGGCCCGCCTGCGAACGGTCTTGGCGGGAGCCGGCATCCCGCTGCGGGCGGACCCGGACGCGGCGACGCGGCTCACCACGCTGCGCGGGCTGTACGAGCCCTACGTCGCGGCCCTCGGGGCCTACCTGCTCATGGCGCTGCCGCCGTGGCTGCACCCGGAGGGAGTGCCGGACGACTGGCAGACCACCCCGTGGGCGCCGCCCGATGAACTGCCGTCATGAGACATGCGCGGGCGCCCGCCGGGGGTGGCCGGTGGGACGGAACGCGGACCGCGTCTGCCTGCGGCACGGGCCGGGGCGCGACGTGGCCGCTCCCCGCCGGGCGCCCTGCTAGTAGCGAACGACGTCGCCCTCGCCGGTCGACGCGATGACGCACGGCTCGGCCGGCGTCCAGTGGAGCCGCTGCAGGTCGGCCCGCAGCCCGGCCACGAGGTAGCGAAGCTCGCTGGCCATGCCGCAGAAGCGGAAGCCCTCCGCCAGCCGCTGGTTGACGCCGTCGGCGTGGCTGCAGTGGATGCCCGGCGCGACGCCGCAGGCGACCGCCGTCTCCCGCACGTGCGCGATCGCCTCGACCAGACGCGGGTGGTCGTGCTCCAGCGAGACGCCCAGCCCCAGCCCCATCGAGGCCGCCAGATCGTTCGGGCCGATGAAGCAGGCGTCGATCCCGGGCACGCTGAGGATCTCGTCCACGCGCTCGACGGCGTCGATGTGCTCGATCTGCACCACCAGCAGGATCTCGTCGTTGGCGTGGCGATAGTACTCGGCCGCCGTGGTGTCGAAGCTCAGCGCGTGGCGCCCGCCGCCAACGCTGCGGGTGCCCAGCGGGGGGTAGCGCGTCGCCGCGACAGCGCGCTCCGCCTCCGCCCGGCTGTTGACCATCGGGACCACAACGCCCCAGGCGCCGGCGTCCAGCACTCGCTTGAACCACACCGGGTCGTTCCAGGGGATGCGCACCATCGGCGCCGTGTCCGAGGCGGCGATGGCGGTGAACATCTGCGCCAGGGTGCGGATGTCGATGGCGTAGTGCTCGGTGTCGACGACCAGCCAGTCAAAGCCGAGCCGGCCGATGTGCTCGGCCGCCTCCGGGCTCGGCAGTGCCAGCCAGGTGCCGATCGAGGCCTCCCCCGCCTGCAGCCGCCGCCGCACGTGATTCCCGCGCATGGACCTCCACCCTCTCCGTCTGGCCACGTGCCGTCGTGGTCGACACCCGCGTCGCGGGGCGTCCGGGTCGTCGCTCGCCGTGGCGGCTATTGTAGCGCGGCACGGCGCGGCTCCGCGCGATCCCGCGCCCGAGGAACGCGCCCCCGCTCTCGGAGTGAGAGCGGGGGCGTGCGGGATCGCCTCAGGCGGGCTCGCCCAGGTGCTGCTTGAACCAGCCGAGGATGCGGGTCAGCACGTCCTCGCGGTGGGCCGGCGGGCTGAGTCGCAGCAGGCTGTGCGACGCGCCCGGGTAGCGCACGAACTCAACCTCGCAGCCTGCCTTCTTCAGCGCGACGAACATCTGCTCACCCTGGCCGATCGGGCACCGCTCGTCCGCCTCGCCGTGGATGATGAGCGTCGGCGTCTTGGCGCGGTGCGCGTAGGTGGCGGGGGAGTGCGTGATGTACCACTCGCGCGCCTCGTGCGGCGGGCCGCCCCACTGCTGCTCACCGAAGGTGTGGCTGATGTCGCTGGTGCCGTACATCGACACCAGGTCGAAGCAGGGGGCCCCGCACACGGCCGCCTGGAAGCGGTCGGTCTGCCCGATCGCCCAGGCGGTCATGTAGCCGCCGTAGCTGTAGCCGAAGATGCCGGTGCGGGACGGGTCGGCGTACGGGCGCTCGAGCACGGCGTCGACCACCGCCATCAGGTCCTTGAAGTCCTCGCCGCCCCAGTCCTCGGTGACCTGCATCGTGAAGTGGCGCCCGTAGGACGAGGAGCCGCGCGGGTTCGAGAAGACGACGAGGAAGCCGTGCGTCGCCAGCACCTGCTGCCAGGGGACGAAGCCGTAGCCGTAGTAGCCGTTCGGCCCGCCGTGGACGTCCAGCACGACGGGGTAGCGCTTGTTCGGATCGAAGTCGGGCGGGAAGAGCAGCCACGCCTCGATGGTGAACTCGCCGCGCTGGACATCGAACCGCTCCCAGCGGGCCGGGGATGCCTCGCGCAGGAGCTGGACGTTGTGATCGGTGACGATGGCGACATCGCCGCGCTGGCGGTCGTAGACGGCGATCTCCCCGACGCCCTCCAGGCTGGCGTACCCCTGCACGATGTAGCGGCGATCGTTGTCGGTGCTCAGGCCGACGTGGAGCGCCTGCCAGGTCTGCACGGTCTCCAGCCGGCCGTCGCGCAGGTCCAGCGTGTAGAGCCCGCTGGCCCCGCCACGCACGGCGTGGAAGAGGATGCGCTGGTCGTCCAGCCAGACCGGGTGCGACGGCGCCGCCTGCCCCGGGTAGCCGGCCATCGGCAGGACCGGCAGGTCGTCGGTCACCCGGCGCACCGTGCCGCTGGCGACATCGTAGACGAAGAAGTCGAGCTGATGGGTCTGGACCGTGTCGCCGGCGAAGACGATGCGGTCGCCGCTGGGGGACCAGGACCAGACGCCGACGACCCCGTCCTCGGGGCCGACCAGCGTCAGCTCGCCGCCGTCGGCCGGGATCAGCCCGAGCTGGGAGCACATCCCGTTCCGGTTCGGCACCTGGACGGCGATCATCCGGCCGTCCGGCGACCACTGCGGGAAGAAGTGATCGACCAGGCGGTCGGTGATCCGGCGCCGCTCGCCGGTGGCGACGTCGACCACCCAGACGTGGGAGCGGGCGTCGTTCAGGTAGCCGCGGCCGTCCTGCTTGTAGTCGATCCGGCGCGTCACGCGCACGCGCGGGGGCGCGTCCGGCGGCGGCTCCGCCTCGGTGGGGTTCTCGGGGTCGAAGGTCGTCGTGTAGGCGATCCGGGTGCCATCGGGCGACCAGGCCAGGTCGGTGATGGGCTGGCCGTGCCGCGTCAGCTCGCGCGCCTCCCCCGGCTGGCCGATCGGCATCACGAAGATCCCGGACTTCGGTACGCGGTCGGAGACGAAGGCGATCTGGCGCCCATCGGGGGACCAGCGCCCGACGCCCTCGCGCTCGCCGCCGAACGTCACTTGCCGGCGGTTGGCGCCGTCGATGTCGCACAGCCAGAGGTGACTGACGGGCTTGCCGCGCTCGCGGTCGACGGTGCTGTAGGTGTAGAGGATCCGGCTCCCATCGGGCGAGACCTGTGGGTCGCCACCCGCGGTGAGGTCGTACACCAGCGTGGTGGGGGAGAGTGGGCGTGCCATCGGTATCGCCTCCCTGTCATGTACCCGCGTGGATGGGGGGTGGGCCCGACCGCCCGTGCCGGGCGCGGCCGCGCCCGGCACGGACGACCGGATCGCTACTGCTCGACGTAATCGCCGAGCCGACCGCCGAAGCGCAGGAAGCGGGGCTTGTCGCCCGTCGCGGCCGGGATGAAGTCGACGCGCATGCCCTTGTACTGCCCGTCGACCACGATGAACTCCCGCTCGCCGATCGGCGCCATGTCGATCGGCGGCATGGTGCGCTCCTCGCCGGTCAGCACCGACCGCACGACGGTCTCGGCGCGGAGCTTGCCGTCGACGACCGTGATGGTGGTGTGGCCGTGCTGCTGCTTGTAGGTGCCAGCGAACCGCGCCAGCGCCTCCTCGGGCAGGCTGATCGGCTCCGGGTCGGCCTCCTTCAGGCCGAGGTAGTGCGCCAGCGCCCACCGCTGGATGTCCCGGTGCGCCGCGGCGCCGCGGTCGCTGTTGGTCAGGATCGCGATGGCGAACTGCCGCTCCGGCACCAGCGCCAACTGGGCCTGGAACCCGTTGGTCGAGCCGCCGTGCGAGACCACCCGCACGCCGGCCACCGTGCTGAGTGCCCAGCCGATGCCGTAGGCCTCGGCGAAGTTGCCGGCCGCCGTCTGCGGCTGCTGCATCTGCTCCAGCGAGGCGCGGGAGAGGACTGGCGTGCCGTCGACCGTGCCATCGCCCAGGTGGAACCGGGCGAACTTGAGCAGGTTCTCGACGTTGGAGATGATGCCCCCCGCCGCGTTGACGCAGCGCGGCAGCGGGTAGAGCCGGGCCACCTGCTGCTGGGACGAGCCGGGCTCCACCTCGGTGTGCCCGACCGAGACCGGGTAGACGATGGCCTCGTGGGCGAAGAAGAAGGCGCGGTCCAGCCCGAGCGGGTCGAAGACCCACTCCTTCATGGCCGCCTCGACGAGCGGCCCCTTGAAGTCGCGCCAGCGATCGACGCCGAAGCTCCGCACGTGCTGGTCGCGTGGCTCGCGCAGCCGGTAGATCCGCAGGCTGTCTTCTGTTGGGTCGATCGCCCGCACCAGGCGATCCTCGAGCCGCACATAGTGGGTGTCGTTGATGGAGCATTCGAACACCGACTTCTGGACGCGCTGGCCATAGGCCAGGCAGATCTGCGCGACCCTGCGCAGCCGCCGCCGGCCCTCGGGCGTCTCGGTCGACACATCGTAGCTGACCAGAATCTCCATCGCGCTCCTCTCACCGGATGAGAAACGGCGGGTAGTGCTCCAGGTCTCCACGGAGATGCCGCGCCAGCAGGCGCGCTTGCACGTGGGGCACCAACCCCAGCGGGACCTTCTTGCCCAGCACCCGGTGCGGCACCTCCTCCTGCTTCCGTTTCTGGTAGGCGACGAGGACCGTCCGGCGTCCGTCATCGGTCAAGAGCGTGGCACCACCCGGCCGCTCCACAAAGTCGCCGGGCTTGAGCTGCCGCCGGTTGATTAGCGTCAAGGCCAGCCGGTCCACGAGGGCAGGGCGGAGCTCCTCCATCAGGTCGAGTGCCAGCGCGGGCCGGCCGGGCCGGAGCGCGTGGAGATACCCGACCTGTGGGTCGAGGCCGATCCCCTGCGCCGCGGCGGCACAGTCGGCCGTAAGGAGCGTGTAGAGGAACGAGAGGAGAGCGTTGGTGCGGCCGATGGGCGGGCGCCGGCTCCGCCCCGTGAGGCGAAAGGCCGCCCGTTCCACCCGCACCGCGCGGTCGAAGACGCCGAAGTAGGTCCGCGCTGCGTCGCCCTCGCACCCGCGGACCTCTTCGACGGTCCCCGCCTGCCGCACCGCGTCGATGAGTCCCGCCAGACGCGTCGCGGCCGCGCTGAGCACGCCGCCGTCGGCCGCGTCGGGCGCCTCCCGCGCCGCGCGCAGCAGCACCTGGCGACTGTTCTGGAGCTTGCCCGCCACACACGAGCGGGCAATCTCCAGCGTCTGATCTGGACTGGACAGCGCCTCGTGCTGTGCGCGCCGGAGCAGCACGTTGCCGCTCAGCGGACCCTCGACGCGGGCCTTGAACCGCCCGTGGCGGTCGAGCAGGACGACGGAGCGCCCGTCCTCCGCGCAGCGATGCAGCAGCGCGGGGCTGAGGCGCACGTCGCCGAAGCACACCACCGCGCCGAGATGCAAGAGCGGGACGCGCAGCTTGGTCTCGCGCTCCACCTCCACCAGCAGCGTGTCGTGGTCGAGGTGGAGGTAGGCGCCCTGGGTCGTCACGTAGAGCGTGTTCAGGAGCTGGTTCATGAGCCGGGCCCGTCCTCCTCCCCGTGGGTGCGGAACAGCTCCGCTCGCCAGGCCCGCGCCCGAGCCGGCCGTCCCACGACGGCCGGCAGGCAGGCATCCTGGAGCGAACAGTGCCGGCAGCGCGCGTCATGCACGGCCGCCGGCAGGGCGAGATCGCGCAGCATGGCTCGCACCGCCGCGGTCGTCTCCTCCACCTGGCGGCGCAGCGCGGCGTCGAACTCGACCTCGCGCCGCGCCCGCGACCCGTGGTAGTAGATCGCACCGCGCGGCACCGCCTGCCCCAGCATCTCTTCCAGACACATCGCCTGGGCACAGAGCTGGATCGTCTCGTGATCCCACGCCCGCTTCTTGCCCACCTTGTGCTCGACTGGGTAGGGACCGGTCGCGGTGAACTCCACCAGATCGGCCCGGCCGATCAAGCCAAGCCGCCGCGACCACAACGGGACCGCGTACTCACGGCGCAGGTCGGGCCGCGTCTCGTGGTGCACCTCGTCGACCCGCTCGTGCGCCAGGCGACCGCGCAGCGTGAAGACGTTGTCGTCGAAAACCTGCTCCAGGTGGATCAGGCCGCACTGCCGGGGGCAGTAGCTGAAGTGCTCCAGCGCCGAGATCGGCACCAGCTCCAGCTCCTCCGCCCCCGGCGCGCTCGCCGCGTCCCGGCTAGACATAGAGCCGCGTCAGCGTCACGCCGGCCGGCAGGTCGGCGTCGTCGATCTCGATGACGTAGTCGCCGAACCCGCGCGGGGTCTCGACGCCCGGTCGGCGCGCGACGCGAACCCGCTCGAAGAGCTTGTGGGCCGGCGCGTTGCCGAGCGGGTTGTCGTGGCTGAAGATGTAGACGCCCCGGCAGGCCATCATGCCCCGGCTGGCCGAGCGATCGAGGTCCCACATGCTGCCCAGCGCCTGCCAGAAGAGGGCCAGGTCCTCGGCGGAGAAGCCGGTCTTCGCGGCAAAGGCCGGGACGACGAAGCCGTGCGCCCGGTAGAGCGCGTACGGCACGATCGCCTTGCGCCCCATCTCGGTCGTCTTGCCGCTCTGCTCCCCGCCGTCGGCCGTCACGACGACCGCGTCTTCCTTACGCGTGACCGCGACGCGCGTGATTGAGACGTCCAGCGGGACGACGGTGTCGATCGAGCGCGCGAAAGTGATCTGGACCGGTCCGCGCACCTGCCCGCAATTCACGCCGGTCGTCATGACTGCGCCGAAGGTGCGGATGTCGTAGAAGTTGGCGCACATCCAGTCGCGCGCCTGGAGGACGTCCTCGGCCGCCTGCTTGGAGCCGGTTGACTTGAGCCCCAGGGCGGTGTAGGCGCGCTCGTGCTTGGCGTTGAGCGCCTCACCGCTCTGGACGTAGATCTTGAAGCGCTCCTCATGCCCGCGGTGCAGGTCCACCCAGTCGCGCACCTTGCGCTTGAGCGCAACATCGGTGACGAGCCCCTGCATCGTCTCCGGGTCGATGCGCGGCAGATTGCCGGCGTCCGGATCGCCGTTGGGGTTGCCGTCGGTCACGTCGAACAGGAGCACGAAGTCGTGGCGCCGCGTCGGGTCGGTGTAGATCTCGGTACCGGCCTGCATGTCGTCCTCTCCTCTCATCGAATCATCCAACCGTGCCAGGTAGCCATCACTCAGCCGGCTGCTCGGCGCCGTCCGTCACCGCCTCCGTCTCCTGCCGCCGGTGCTCCAGCCGCGCCCTGGCGTCGTCGGCACGCTGGTGGTAGTAGCCCAGGACGAACAGCCCCTGCTCGTCGATGGTGAGCGTGCGGGGGAAGGTGGGCAGGCCCCTCATGATCTCCTCCAGGCGCCGCTCCAGCGCGGCGTACGCGCCCGGCCGCTCGCGCCGGAGCTTGCCGAGATGCGGCTGCGCGCCCCTCACCAGCCGGCCGAAGACCGAGGCGGGGGCGGTCGACGCCGTGCCGAAGAAGCGGTCGATGATGGTGGCATTGGTCGAGCCGAGCGCCGCGCGCTGGATGGCATCGAGCACGGCCAGCAGCCGGCCACAGAGGTAGGCCGGATGACGCTGGTTCGGGTCGAGTTCCATCAGGGTCCCCTCCTCTCCGGTGCCCCCTCGCTGCGACAGGAGCACCATCTTGATGACCGTGGCCTGCGCCGGGGTAACGCGCTGCGCGGCGCGGATCCGCCTCAGCACCTGGGCGAGCAGCCAGCGCGGCAGTGGTCCGCCCGCCAGCGCGACCCGGAGCAGCGCCCGCGGCACGGTCGGCGGCGCGGGGTCGCGGCTGCCCTCCCGCTGGGTGGCGCCGACCAGCGCAGCCAGTCCGTACGGCCGGGGTGGGCTGCCGTCCGGCCGCACCAGCGCCTGGAGCGCGAAGTAGCGCGCCAGGTTCTGCTTGGCCGAGCCCACAGTAGTGTCGATCCAGTCGCGCACAGCCACCCGACCGCCGCTCCCGGCCAGCGCGACCGCGTAGAACGGTGACGGATCGAGGGCGACCGCCGCCGACTGGCCGCGGCGGGCGGCATCCAGCAGGGCGCGGACCTGGCCCTCGTCCGGCTGCGAGAGCAGCCCGACCGGCGAGAAGCCCACATCGTCGCGGGTCCAGAAGGCGTAGACGAGGCCAGCCAGGTAGAGCCGGGTCGACTCGTTCGCCAGCAGAGCATTCAGCGCCTTGCTGAAGCGCTCGGCGCACGACCCGCAGATCGGGGAGACGCGCGACGCGGACAGCCCATACGATGAGAAGGCCTCCTCGTTTGCAGAGATGAGCGCCGTGCCGCTCGACTGCCCTCCCGGGATCCCCTTGATCTTGAATTGCAGCCGCTCCACCACCGGCCCCGTCCGGCCGCACACCAGGCACTGGGCAGCCCCCCCGTCGCCCGCGTCGCCCGGAGCGGTCACCCGCGCCCAGTAGGCTCGGACGGTGTCGTCGTCGATCGGCAGGTGGCCGTCCACGCGGAAGGTGATGTTCGCAGACGGGTCGAAGTCGTCCGGCCGCTCCAGCGTGGCGGGGCCGTCGGCTTCCAGGAACCGAAGCACCGCGCAGACACCGGGGTGACCGGTGACGGCGGCGCAGTCGCGGACTCGCTCGACGAAGGCCGCATGGCGCGCCGTTACCTGCCGTGGATTGCTGCCCTCCCGGCCCCAACCCAGCACGTACTCGCCGTTGTCGGCCAGCAGTTTGGCTCGAATGCCGCTCGATCGGACGAGCGTCGGCGCGAACATCTCCACGCCGCGGTCGTTGCGCGTGCCCTCGTCGCCGGTCAGCGTCACCAGCGTGCCCCGGCAGCCGTCGCGGTCGAGGTCGATCAGGTACTTGATGCGAGTCCGGTCGTACATCGGCGGGCCGGTGCCCTCCAAGCGGTCGGCGTACGCGCAGAGGCGCTCCAGCAGCATGACTACGCCTCCCCCCGTGGCGGCACGCGGAGAATGCCGCGCTCGAGCCGCGCCGCGAAGAAGCGCGGCCGGCCGCGGCCGGAGCCGTCCGCCGCGTAGTCCAGGTCGAGCAGCATCCGGCCGAGGTCCTCGGTCACGTCGATCGGACGCTCGGAGCCATCGGGCTCGCCGAAGCTGGCCGAGAACTCGCGGCAGCCGAGGTAGGGGGTGCTGAAGCACTGTCCACGTGCGACGCGGCGCCGGAACTGGTCGCGATACTTGGCCACGTCGTCCGTCACGCCCGGCCGGAGGTCGATCTGGGCGTGGATCAGATAGGCGACGTCGCGCAGGGCGAGCGTGTGCCGCTGCGCTCGATCCTCCGCGGCCACGTAGACGCCGCCCCTGTGCGCCCAGGCCTGCGCGGTCCGCTCCGACTGCTTGCTCTTGACCTCGTTCCGCAGGATGGAGAAATAGCGGATCGGCTTGAGCACCCAGATCTCGATGACGCGCCAGGTCATCTCCGGCTTCCAGAAGATCGCCTCGAGCACGCCGCGGGCGGCCGAGGGCGTCATCACCGGATAGCTGACGCGCTCCACCTTCATCTCGGGCCGAGTGAAGCAGGCAATGTCGCCCCAGACTTTCACCTGGAGCGGGACCAGGTCCGGCATGCTCCCTCCTCTCGATTACACGTGTCCGCTCACCAGTATCCGGAGGCCGCGGGAAGGCAGCGGTTCCCGTCACACCACCCACCGCTCGGGATCGGGCGCACCTGCCAGCAGGCCCAGGCGGTCGTCGTAGTCGCCGGTCCACTCCCAGAGTCCTGGCGCCACCTCGACGACCAGCCCGTCGCGCCGGGCGGTCTCGAGCATCCGCGCGCGAAGGTTCACCACGTACGGCTGGAGTTGGCGCCAGAGCCGACGGGCGTCTTCCGGCGCGCGCCGGAGCTCGGCGAGCAGGTCCTCGGCGGAGCGGCCGTCGCGCCGACTCCGGTACCGGACCACCACCGGCACGGCATCGCCGTCGTCGATCAGCCGGAACCGGCTGGCGACGTCCGGGTAGTTGAGCGACCGCCGGGCTGCCTGGACATGCTTCGCGTCGGGGGTGATGCCCTGGTAGTACCGCCGGAAGTAGGTCTCGTAGACCGCCGGGTCGTGGAAGTCGAAGGCAGGATCGGCCAGCAGGCCGCGGGTCGTGTCGGTCGCGGTGCGATAGGCGCCCGGCGGCGGCACCTCGTCCTGGGGGACGAAGACGACGACCCGGCCGGTCGGCAGTGTCCCCTCCCGGTTGCAGCGGCCGGCGGCCTGGACGATCCGGTCGAGCGGACCAAGCGCGCGCAGCACCAGGGGGAAGTCGAGATCGACGCCGGCCTCCACGACCTGGGTCGAGACCAGCCGACACGGCTCGCCGGCGGCCAGCCGCCGCCGCAGCTCGTCCAGCACGTCACGCCGGTGCGCCCCGCAGAGGAGCGTGGAGAGGTGCAGCGCGTCCGGATCTCCCAGCGCCCGGAACAGGTCGCGCGCGCCGCGCTTGGTGTTGACGATCGCCAGCGCCTGTGGTGACGTGCGCAGCTCCTCGGCCGCCCGCTCCCACGACCAGCGCTCCTCCAGCCGCGTCTCGTAGCGGACCCGCGGCAGCCGGGCAAAGAGGCGCGCCGGCTCGGGCACGATCTCGCGGATGCCGGGCAGGCCGGGGAAGCCGCTGCGCGGATCAAGCGCCGGCTGGGTCGCGGTGCAGAGGACGACCGTCACCCCGTAGTGGGCGACGAGGTCGCGCAGCACGTCGAGGATCGGGTCGAGCAGCCCCGGTGGCAGCGCCTGCACCTCGTCCAGGATGACGACGCTGCGGGCGATGTTGTGGAGCTTGCGGCAGGCGGTCGGCGAGCAGCCGAGCAGGCTCTCGAAGAGCTGCACCGTCGTCGTGACGATCACCGGCGCGTCCCAGTTTTCCGCCGCCAGCCGCGCCCAGTCGGGCAGCGCCCCGTCGCCGCGCTCGGCCACCTGCACCGCGCTGTGGTGCTCCAGCACGATCCCGGGCTCGGGGAAGATCTCCCGGTAGACGGCCGCCGTCTGCTCGGTGATGCTGGTGTAGGGGACGGCGACGATCACCCGGCGCAGGTCGTGGATCTGGGCGTGGCGCAGGGCGAAGGCGAGGCCCGAGCGCGTCTTGCCCCCGCCGGTCGGGACGGTCAGGCGGAAGAAGCCGGGCGCCTGGCTCGCGGCGGCCAGGCACGCCTGGTAGACCTCCGCCCGCACCTGGTCGACCGCCCTGACCGGGCTGGTAGGGAACCGCGCCGCCTGATCCGCCGCGAAGCGGTCCCAGAGCTCACCGATCGGCATCGCCGTGCGGCGGGCGGATATCTCGGGCCTGAAGTGCTGCTCGGTATCGAGGAAGTCGGCGTCCACCAGCGCCGAGAAGAGCATGCGCAGGAAGAGCTCAAGGCGCAGATGCGTATTGACGAAGCCCGGGAACTTCGGCGGGTCCGTCGGGATCAGCTCCGGAATGGCGTCCTCGGCGCGGGCCAGCGCCTCGGCCACCAGCGGCGTGCCGCAGGCGTCGGCCAGGAGCTGCCGGAGGGTACCGTCGCGGTCCGGCAGCCCACCGTGGTGGCCGGCGATCACCAAGGCCAGCGCCTCCGTCACCGGGTGACGCGCCGCCAGACAGGCCCCGGCCGCTTTGTGGCTCGGCCCGCGCGGCCGCTGCGCCGAGTTGGTCTCCGCTTCCCGCAGGTAGCGCTGAAACTGGGGGTGGAACTTCCCCAGGTCGTGCCAGAGGCCCGCCCAGTAGGCGAGCTGGTCGCCGGCATAGGGCGCGGCGAAGGCCGCAGCCAGGCTCGCCACCCCGCGCACGTGGTCCACCAGCGGCTGCCGCTCTCCGACCACGTTCCGCGAATGAGCGAACGGCGGCGCCTCGCCCCCCTGCGTCATGGGTGCACCTCCTTGTCGGACACCGCGCCCGCGATGACCGCGCTCGCGGGGCGGGAGCGTCTTGTATACGTGATCACGACTATCAGGAGAATACCGAGGAGCTGCCACGATGCGCAATACGCAGGCATCCTGTTGAGAGGAATGGCGAAGCGTGGGATCGACGGCGCCGCTCGCCCGTGAGCGGTGATCGCCGGTGTGGGAGCCGCGCTCGACCGGCTCACCCGGAGGTCGAGAGCCGCAACCCCACGATGCCCGCCACGATCGCCGCGATCCACAGCAGGCGCAGCGCGCTCGCCGGCTCATCGAACAGCACGATCCCGGCGATGGCGGCGCCCACGGCGCCGATCCCGGTCCAAATCGCGTAGGCCGTCCCGAGCGGCAGGGTCTTCACGGCTTGCGCGAGACAGACGTAGGTCAGGATCATCGCCGCCACCGTCCAGACCGAGGGCCAGAACCGGGTGAACCCGTGCGAGAGCTTCAGCCCGATCGCCCAGGCGATCTCGAGCAACCCGGCGACCAGCAACCACACCCAGGCCACGCGACCTCCTCTCCCCAGCGATTCTTGCCAACGCCGGCCGTGCCCGCCAGCCGCGGCGGGCGCCCGCGGGGCACCGGCAGAAGAGAGGAGACCCGGCGCCTGAGCGCCGGGGAGACGACAGCAGAGGTGGAGAGAGGATAGAAGAGGGAGTCGGTGGAGGGGCTCGGGGGACGCCCTGGGCCTCGTCTCCAGGCCTGTACGTACGCATCCCGACGCTCGCATCATAGCCAGCACCGGGCGACGTCGCCACCACATTTCCTGGGAGAAACGTCACAAGCTCGCAACAACGGCCGGACCCGGGCGCGGCGTCTGGTGGCCGGATCCCTCCCCACCGGTTTGACAAGCGCGCGGCAGGCAACTATACTTCCCCCGGTTTCCGGGAACGGGAGCCGACCGTGGGGGCATAGCTCAGCTGGGAGAGCGCTACAATCGCACTGTAGAGGTCGGGGGTTCGAATCCCCCTGCCTCCACCCACGAACCTTGATTCGGGCGCGCCGGCGGCCGCAACGGCGCGTCGCTCGCGCGTTCCATAGACTGGTCGTTTCCCGAAACCGGACTCCAGCACCGCGGAGGTTGGCCTCCCTACCGTTCCGTGCACGCATCGCCGCACTCGTCGCACCGCTGAGGGAGGATACCTTATGTCTCTCCGATCCTATCAGGTGATCGGCCGGCGCCTGAGCCAGCCCCAGACGCTGCTCTTCCGCGACGCCGAGGGTCGTCACTTCCTGCGAGCGGACTGCGGCTCCCGGCTGATCCGCCTCACCGCTCGGGACGCCGCGCGCCTCCTGCGGCAGTACGACTACCACCTGGTGCTCGACCGCGCGTGGCGGACCGAGAGCGACGCGCTGCAGTTGGGTTGCCCGTGGCCCCCGGCTGGACAGGCCGGCGAGGCCACGAACCTGGATTCGCCGTGACGCAACCGGCGCCGCGGCTACGCTGACGTCTGGCCACGCCGGCCCCGGACACGCGCGCGGTGCGACGCCGCCCGGACACGCCGCGACGGCACCCCCAGCCAGGCGGTCGGCGTCGCACCGCCTCACTCCTGAACGCCGACGCCCCTGGGAAGCGCGCATCCCAGGGGCGTCATCGTGTGGCCAATGGGATCGGCCTCAGGAGGCCGGCTGCGGTCGCATCTTCGGCGCCGGGTGCGGCGCCTGCGCCGGTCGATCGTCCGCCCGCTCCTCCGGCTCCGATCCGGCGTGCAACGCCGCCGCCGGGCGGGTGATCGGCGGGCCGACCAGCTGCGGCCGCGGTCGTGGCTCGTCGAACAGCGCCTCGAGCTGGGGCCCTTCGATCGTCTCCTCCTCCATGAGGAGCATGGCGATCGCCTCCAGCTTGTCCATGTGCTTGCTCAGAATCTCGTGCGCCCGCTGGTAGGCCGTGTCGATCAGGCTGCGGATCTCCTGATCGATCATGTAGGCCACTTCGTCGCTGTAGTTCCGCTGCTCGTTGATCTCCCGGCCGAGGAAGACCAGCTCCTCCTTGCGGCCGAAGGCCAGCGGGCCGAGCGTCTTGCTCATGCCGTACTCGGTCACCATGCGGCGCGCCAGGTTGGTGGCCCGCTCGATGTCGTTCGCGGCCCCCGTCGAGATCTCCTGGAACACCAGCTCCTCGGCGACGTGCCCACCCATGAAGACCGCGAGCTGGTCCTCAAACTGCTTCTTGGTCCAGAAGAAGCGGTCTTCCTCCGGCAGGACCCGCGTGTAGCCACCCATCATGCCGCGCGCCACGATCGACACCTTGTGCACCGGGTCGGCGTGCGGCAGCATCCGCGCCACCAGCGCGTGCCCCGCTTCGTGGTAGGCCGTCATCAGCTTCTCGCGCTCGCTGATGACGCGGCTCTTGCGCTCCGGCCCGGCGATGACCCGATCGATCGCCTCAGTCAGCTCGCGCCGGCCGATCGTCTTCTTGTTACGCCGGGCGGCCAGGATGGCGGCCTCGTTCACCAGGTTCTCGAGGTCCGCCCCGGAGAAGCCCGGCGTCTGGCGCGCGAGATGGTCCAGGTCGACGTCGCTCTCCAGCGGCTTGCCGCGGCAGTGGACCTCGAGGATGGCCCGCCGCCCGGCGATGTCCGGCCGGTCCAGCACCACCTGGCGGTCGAAGCGGCCCGGGCGCAGCAGCGCCGGGTCCAGCACGTCCGGGCGGTTGGTCGCCGCGATCACGATGACGTTGGTCGTGCTGTCGAAGCCGTCCATCTCGACCAGGATCTGGTTGAGCGTCTGCTCGCGCTCATCGTGGCTGCCGCCCAGGCCCGCGCCCCGCTGCCGGCCGACGGCGTCGATCTCGTCGATGAAGACGATGCACGGCGCGTTGCGCTTGGCCTGATCGAACAGGTCCCGCACCCGGCTGGCCCCGACGCCGACGAACATCTCGACGAACTCGGAGCCGCTGATGCTGAAGAACGGCACGCCCGCCTCGCCGGCGACCGCCCGGGAGAGCAGCGTCTTGCCCGTGCCCGGCGGCCCGACCAGCAGCACCCCCCGCGGGATCCGCGCGCCCAGCGACGCGAACTTGTCGGGGTACTTCAGGAACTCGACGACCTCCGCCAGCTCCTCCTTGGCCTCCTCGACGCCGGCCACGTCGGCGAAGGTGACCGTCGGCTTGTTGCCGGTGAACATGCGCGCCCGGCTCTTGCCAAAGGAGATCGCCTGGTTGTTCGTCCCCTGCGCCTGGCGCATCATGAAGACGACGATCCCGATCAGGAACAGCGTCGGGAGGATGAAGGTCAGGGCACTGAGCCAGTTGCCCCACTGGCTCGCCGGGTTGACGCGAATCTCGACATCCTCAGCCGAGAGCCCGTACTGCGCCAGCGCCTGGTAGATGTCCACGTCCGGTGGCAGGCGGCTGGTCCGCACCTCGTCCTGGCCGATGTAGTGCACCTGGATCTCGTTCGACCGCTCGGTCATGACCAGGCGGGCAACACGCCCTTGGCGGATGTCGGCCGCGACGTCAGCGAAGTTCTCGTCCCTGACGCCCCCGCCGTCCCTCATGAAGGTGACCCAGAGCGCCACGACCGCAATGATCAGGACGATCCAGACGAACCCGTTACGGAGCCACTTGTTATCGGTCATTCAGCGCCCTCCGACCGCGCCACGCACGTTGTTTGTCCCCTGTGTTCACTCCACGGTCGCGCGGGTAGAACAGGGTAGGTGGCACGATTATATCAGACGTGACGCTGGGTCCCGCGGGCGGCCCGGCCGCGGCTAGCCCCGGACGGCCTCCGGCTTCACGACCGCGACGAACGGCAGGTTCCGGTAGCGCGCCGCGACGTCCAGGCCATAGCCCACCACGAACTCGTCGGGGATGTCGAATCCCACCCAGTCGGCCCGGGCTGGCACGCTGCGCGGCTTTTCCTTGCGGAGCAGCGCGACGAGCCGCAGCGACGCCGGATTGCGACGCTGCAGCACATCGAGCAGGTACGCCAGCGTCAACCCGCTGTCGATGATGTCCTCGACCAGCAGCACGTGCTCCCCCTCGATCGGGCGATCCAGGTCCTTCAGAATGCGCACCACTCCCGAGGTCTCCGTCGCCTGCCCGTAGCTCGACACCGCCATGAACTCGACCCGCACCGGGATCGCCATCGCCCGCGCGAGATCCGCCATGAACACGAAGGCCCCGGTCAGGACGCCGATCAGCAGTGGCGTCCGGTCACCGTAAAACGCGGCGATCTCCCGGCCGAGCTCGCGCACGCGCGCCTGCAGCGTTGCCTCGTCAATCAGGATCCGCTCCAGCCCCTGGTGCAGGGCAACCTCACTCAGGCCAGTCCCCACGCCTCCGCCATCCCCTGCTTCCCGCTCGCACCGGAGCGTGACCCCTGCCCCCTGGAAGGTCAGGGACGCCACTCCGGCGACCCAGACAATCACGCCATCCCGCTCCAGCAGCGGGAGCCAGTCGCGCAGGTAGCTCGGCACCTTGCGGTCGACCAGCCAGTCCTGCAGCGACCGCCGCCGCCCCCCGGGAGGCGCATACCGATCGCCGGGACGCCGCGTCCGCAGCCGCCAGCCCCCGGCCCCCGGGTCCACCGTGCCCCGCAGCCGCCAGCCGCCCACGAGCGGCACGTCGACCTCGCCGCCAGCGCCGAGGTCGACCACGCTCCCGGGCGACAGCAGCGGCCGGCCGGCAACCCGCCGGAGGTCCTCCTCCAGGCGGGCCAGCGGCCCCAGCGCGACGGTGTCGTAGTCGACCCAGGCACCGATGCCGCTGCCCAGCTCGATCACCTTTCCCGCCGGTCCGGTCACCGCCGCCGCGCGCAGCGCCTCCACCCGTGCGGCACTCGGCCCCACCGGGTCCACCCCCGCCCGGCGCGCCGCCTGGATCAGGAGGCGACGCTGCAGCGCCGGAGGCTCCCACCGCAGCGCGGCGCGCGCCACCGTGACCAGCGGCCCCGCCCGCCCGATCAGCCGCGTCGCCGCGTCGGCCACGCGCGCCTCCAGGTAGTCCGCGTCGTCCCGCAGCAGCGCGGCCGAGCGCGCCACCGCCCGCGTCGCGCCGGGAACCGCGCGCTCCAGCGCCGGCAGGACCGCATGGCGCACCACGTTCCGTCGGTACTCCGGTGACACGTTCGACGGGTCGGTGATCGGTTCCAGGCCACGCTGGCCGAGGTACGCCTCCACCTCCGAGCGCTGCACCCCGAGCAGCGGACGCAGCAGCCGCAGGCGCACGGACGCGGTTCCGGCGGGTTCGAGCGGCACCTCCCGCTCGCTCTGCTCCCGCATCCCGGCCAGGCCCTCGAGGCCGGACCCGCGTGCCAGGCGCAGGAGCACCGTCTCCGCCTGGTCGTTCGCCGTGTGCGCCACCGCGACCCAGGAGGTCCCGTGGGCACGCGCCTCGGCCGCCAGCGCGGCGTAGCGCGCCGCGCGCGCCGCCGCCTCGATGCCCTGGCGCAGCACGCGGTCCCACGCCGCCACGTCCACCGCCGTCACCGTAACCGTCACCCCAAGGTGCGCCGCCAGCGCGGCCGCGCGCGTTGCCTCCTCGTCCGCCTCCGGCCGCAGCCGGTGGTTGACGTGCAGCGCGAGCGGGCGCGGCCCGCGCCCGGCCGCGTGGAGCGCCTGCAGGGCACCCAGCAGCGCCAGCGAGTCGGGCCCGCCGGAGAAGCCCACCACGACCGCGTCGGCTGGCCCGAGACCAGCCCGGCGCACCACCGCCTGGACGTGACGTTCGAGCGTCATGGCGCAGCCCCTGCCGCTCCGGCCGATCCCGCGGGGTCGGCAGCTCCCCCGGCGAGTGTATCACCCACCGCGCGTCGCTTGAGCCTCGGCGCGCAACGTGCGCAGCCCACCCCAGCCGGATTCGGTCATCCCACGGCGGCGGCCCGAACGCGGGCCGGACCACGCCAGAGAGGAGACATGCTCATGGCAACCCGGAGCACGACGGCCCGATTCCTGCCTGCTGCCGGCTGGATACTTGGGTGCGAGGTGGCCGGCATGCTGGGGGGTCTCTTCACCCGCTCGAGCCTGCGCGACTGGTATCCATCGCTCGACAAGCCCAGCTTCAACCCGCCGTCCGGGGTCTTCGCGCCCGTCTGGACGATCCTCTACGCGCTGATGGGGCTGGCGGCCTCCCTCGTTTGGCACGAGCGCGACACGCACCCGGACGCGCGCGCCGGCCTCCGGCTCTTCGGTCTGCAACTCGGGCTCAACCTGGCCTGGAGCGCCGCCTTCTTCGGGCTCCGCTCGCCACTCGCGGGGCTGGCCGACATCGCTGCCCTGCTGGTCGCCGTCGTGGCGACGATCCGCCGCTTCGCGCGCGTCTCCGGCCCGGCGGCCCTGCTGCTGCTTCCCTATCTCGCCTGGATCAGTTTCGCCACGGTGCTCAACTGGACCATCTGGCGCCTCAACTCGGGCAACACCGGGTGAGCGAACGTCGCGGCGGGGCCGCGCGGTCACTCCTCCTGGATAATGAACGGCTGCTCCAGGAACTCGAGGCGGGCGCCCATCAGCCGCACCTCGTTCACCAGCCGCGTCAGGCGGTTCAGGTCGACGTAGACCCGATCGGGCCGCGTTGCCAGGATCACGTCCACCCCGCGCTGCCAGACCAACGTGCGGAGCCGCTTGAGCTCGGGGCGATCCTCGCCCACCTCCGAGGCGGTCTCCCGAAAGACATCGACCACCTGGTAGCCCTGCGCCGCAGCGTAGGAGCGGCAGCGCTCCTCCTGGGCATCCAGGTCATCCGCTGGATCGGGGTGCTGCTCCCCGCGAAACCACGCGTAGATCGCCGCTCGCTCGGGCATCAGCGCCACCCTCCACTCCCACACGCTGGCACCGGACCAGCTCCGTACCCACCGCTCGCGCATACATGGTACCCCGGCGCGCCGGGGTCGGGGGTACTGGCCGGGAACAGGCCGCCCGGCTTGGCATCGTCGAGCCGGGCGGCGCGCCGGCCGATGGGGCGTGGTACGACCATCGCAAGAACAAAAAAGCCCAGCGGATGCTGGGCCGTTCTCGGTGCCGGTGGGCGGATTCGAACCACCGACCAAGGGCTTATGAGTCCCCTGCTCTACCACTGAGCTACACCGGCGCTCAGAGCGGCAATAAGTGTAGCAGGCACCGCCGAGCGCGTCAAACCCCGCGGGCCAACCCGGCGGGCACAACCCCTGCCCCGGGACAGCCGCGTCCGACGGGCCGCCCCGAGCGTCCGAACAACCTGTACGGTCAAAAGCCCGGTGGTACAATCGGCCCCAGGAGTCCGTCTTGAGGGAGGGACGAACAGGCTTGATATCGGAGTCATCGTCCGTGGGCAGCGATCTGCTCCAGGGGTTAAACGAGGCGCAGCGGCGGGCCGTGACCACGACCGAGGGTCCGGTTCTGGTGGTGGCAGGGCCGGGCAGCGGCAAGACGCGAGTGCTCACTCACCGGGTGGCCTACCTGATCGAGCATCGCGGCGTCTCGCCCTGGAACATCCTGGCCGTCACCTTCACCAACAAGGCCGCGCGGGAGATGCGCACCCGGCTGGAGGACCTCGTCGGCCCGGAGCGTGCCCGGCAGCTCAACGTCGGCACCTTCCACGCCCTCTGCGTGCGCATCCTGCGCCGCGACGGCCACCTCATCGGCCTCGACCCGCGCTTCACCATCTACGATGACGCCGACCAGGTCGACGCCGTCCGGCAGGCGCTCAAGGCGCTCAATATCGACCCGAAGCAGTTCCCGCCGCGACCGATCCTCAGCCGCATCTCGGCCGCCAAGAGCCAGATGGTCGGCCCGCAGCGGTTCGCCGAGCAGGTGGAGACCTACTGGGAGGAGGTCGTCAGCCGCGTCTATCCCCGCTACCAGGAGACGCTGCGGCGCAACCGCGCGCTGGACTTCGACGACCTCCTGGTGGAGACCGTCCGGCTCTTCGACGAGCAGCCCGACACCCTGCGCCAGTACCAGGATCGCTACCGCTATATCCTGGTCGACGAGTACCAGGACACCAACCACGTGCAGTACCTCCTGGTCCGCGCGCTGTCCGCCGCGCACCGCAACCTCTGCGTCGTCGGCGACCCCGACCAGTCGATCTACGGCTGGCGCCAGGCCGACATCCGGAACATCCTCGACTTCAAGCGGGACTTCCCGGACGCCGCCGAGGTGCACCTCGAGCTGAACTACCGCTCCACCGCCGTCATCGTCCGGGCGGCCGACCACGTCATCCGCGCCAACACGCAGCGGATCCACCGCCAGCTCCGCACCGAGAACCCGCCCGGCGAGCGCATCACCGTGCGCGAGGCCTTCGACGAGGCGCAGGAGGCCCAGTTCGTCGTCGGCGAGATTCGTCGCCTGGTCCAGTCCGGCCGCTACCGCTACCGGGACATCGCCGTCCTCTACCGCACCAACGCCCAGAGCCGCCCGCTGGAAGAGGCGCTCGTTCGCGCCGACACGCCCTACCAGCTCGTCGGCGGCACCCGCTTCTACGAGCGCCGCGAGATCAAAGACGCCCTGGCCCTCCTCCGCCTGATCGCGAACCCGAACGACGCCGTCAGCCTCCAGCGGGTGTTGGCCAACACCCCCCTGGGGAAGGGCATCGGCGCCCGCACCCTGCAAGAGCTGGAGCGCTGGTCGGCCGAGCACGGCCTCCCGGTCTTCACCGGACTGGCCGCGCTGGCCGGCGACTCGGCCGCGCCACCGCCGCCGGTCGGCACGCGCCCCGCCAAGCTCCTGGTGGACGCCTACCGCGTCATCGCCGACCTGGGCGTCAAGAGCCGCTCACTGACCCTCTCCGCCCTGTTCGACGTGGCCGTCGACCAGACCGGCTTCGCGGCGCAGTTCCAGGACACGGGCGACCCCGAGGCGCTGGAGCGGTGGGAGAACGTCCTCCAGCTCCGCAACGTGTTGATGACCTACGACGAGCTGCCGGAGGGGGAGGCGCTCGAGACGTTCCTCGAGGAGTCCGCCCTGATCGCCGACGCCGATACGATCGACGAGGGTGGGGACCAGGTGACCCTGATCACCCTCCACGCGGCCAAGGGGCTGGAGTTCCCGGTCGTCTTCCTCGTCGGTGTCGAGGAGGGCATCCTGCCCCACGCCCGATCGATGGAGAGCGAATTGCAGGTGGAAGAGGAGCGGCGTCTCTTCTACGTGGGACTGACCCGCGCGAAGGAGCGTCTCTACGTGACCCACACCTTCCGGCGCACCGTCTGGGGCCGGGACGATGTGAGCGTCCGCTCTCGCTTCCTGGACGCCATCCCGCCGGAGCTGATCGACGGCAGCGCCCTGCGCGCGGCGACGCCGCGGCCTACCGCCGCGGGCGCGACGCCGCCCCCGGCCGCGGCGCCCACCGTCCGCCTGCGCGTCGGGCTGCGGGTGTTCCATCCGCGCTTCGGTGACGGCATCGTCATCGCGGTGCGGGAGTCGCGGGGTGATCAGGAGGTCACGGTCGACTTCAAGCGGCATGGGCAGAAGCGACTGCTAGCCAGCCTGGCAAACCTGAGCGTAGACTGACCGCGCCGGCCGGGAGTTGCGCGCCGTTCCGGCGCGCAACTCGCCGCGGGTCACAGCGGAACCGTGGGGGTCCTCCCCGAGTCAGCAGGAGGGAACCGATGGCAGCGCACCGCTGGGTGTACCTCTTCCGTGATGGGAACGCACAGCAACGTGACTTGCTGGGCGGCAAGGGTGCTAACCTCGCGGAGATGACCAACGTCGGCCTGCCCGTGCCACCCGGCTTCACCGTCACCACCGAGGCCTGCAACGCCTACTTCACAAGTGGCCGGGTCCTGCCCGAGGGGCTGTGGGAGCAGGTGCTGGCCGGGCTCGCGGACGTCGAGCAGCAGATGGGCCGGCGGTTCGGCAGCGCCGAGCGCCCGCTGCTCGTCTCGGTTCGCTCCGGCGCGAAGTTCTCCATGCCCGGGATGATGGACACCATCCTGAACCTGGGCCTCAACGACGTCACCGTGGCCGGGCTCGCGGCCGAGGCCGACGCCCGCTTCGCCTACGACTGCTATCGGCGCCTGATCCAGATGTTCGGCAAGGTCGTCCTCGACGTCGACGCCGACCTCTTCGAGGACGTGATCGACGAGCACAAGCGCCGCCTCGGCGTCCGCCACGACTTCGAGCTGCCCGCTGACGACCTGCGCCGCATGGTCGAGGAGTTCAAGGCCATCGTCCGGCGCGAGGCAGGCCAACCCTTCCCCGAGGACCCCCACGACCAGCTCCGCGCCGCCATCGTCGCCGTCTTCGAGTCGTGGAACAACCGCCGCGCCATCGACTACCGCAACGCCAACGGCATCCCGCACGACCTCGGCACCGCGGTCAACGTGCAGGCGATGGTCTACGGCAACATGGGGCCGGACTGCGCCACCGGCGTCGCCTTCACCCGCAACCCGAGCACCGGCGAGCGGCGCCTCTTCGGCGAGTTCCTCACCAACGCCCAGGGTGAGGACGTCGTGGCCGGCGTCCGCACGCCTCAGCCGATCGAGCAGATGGCCGACGACCCGCACCTCCGCTCCGCCTATGCGCAGCTCCAGCAGATCGCCGAGCAGCTCGAGCGGCACTACCGGGACATGCAAGACCTGGAGTTCACCGTCCAGAACGGCACCCTCTACATGCTCCAGACCCGGACGGGCAAGCGCACCGGCGCTGCCGCGGTGCAGATCGCGGTCGACATGGTGAACGAGGGGCTGATCAGCAAGGCCGAGGCGATCCAGCGGGTCCAGCCCTCCCAGCTCGACCAGCTCCTGCACCCCACCATCGACCCGAAGCAGAGCGGGGAGGTCCTGGCCACCGGGCTGCCGGCCAGCCCCGGTGCCGCCACCGGGCAGGTGGTGTTCGACGCCGACGAGGCCAAGGCCCTGGCCGAGGCCGGCCACGACGTGATCCTCGTCCGGCTGGAGACCTCGCCCGAGGACTTCCACGGCATGCTGGCCGCCCGCGCCGTCCTCACCGCCCGCGGGGGCATGACCTCCCACGCCGCCGTGGTCGCCCGCGGCATGGGCAAGCCGGCCGTCGTCGGCTGCACCGCGCTCCAGGTCGACTACGACCGCCAGCAGATCTCCGTGAACGGCCGCGTCATCCCCAAGGGCGACTACATCACGCTGGACGGCTCCACCGGCGCCGTCATGCTCGGCCGGGTCCCGACCATCGAGCCCCAGGTCCACGGCCACCTCGCCACCCTGCTCGCCTGGGCCGACGAGTTCCGCACCCTCGGCGTACGCGCCAACGCCGACACCCCCGAGGACGCCGCCAAGGCCCGCGAGCTGGGCGCCGAGGGCATCGGCCTCTGCCGCACCGAGCACATGTTCTTCCAGGGCGACCGCATCTCGGCTATGCGCGAGATGATCATCGCCTCGACCCCCGAGGAGCGGCGCCGGGCGCTGGCCAAGCTCGAGCCGATGCAGCGGGAGGACTTCGCCGGGATCTTCCGCGCCATGGACGGCCTCCCCGTCACCATCCGCACCCTCGACCCGCCGCTGCATGAGTTCCTCCCCCACAGCGACGAGGAGATCGTCGAGCTGGCCAAGAGCATGGGCATCGACCCCGACGTGGTCCGGGCCAAGGTCGTCGCGCTGAAGGAAGCCAACCCAATGCTCGGCCACCGCGGCTGCCGGCTCGGCATCACCGCGCCCGAGATCACCGAGATGCAGGCGCGCGCCATCTTCGGCGCCGCCCTGCAGGTCGCCGCGGAGGGCGTCTCGGTCCACCCGGAAATCATGATCCCCCTCGTCGGGGACGTGGAAGAGCTCCGTCTCCAGCGGGAGGTCATCGACCGGGTGGCCCGGGAGATGTTCGCCGCGGCCGGCCGCACCATCCCCTACCTGGTCGGCACCATGATCGAGCTGCCGCGCGCCGCGCTCCTGGCCGACCAGATCGCCGCTCAGGCCGAGTTCTTCAGCTTCGGCACCAACGATCTGACCCAGACCACCCTCGGCCTGAGCCGCGACGACGCCGGCCGCTTCCTCCCGTATTACGTCGAGCAGGGCATCCTCAAGCACGATCCCTTCCAGGTACTCGACCGTGAGGGGGTGGGGGAACTGATCCGCATCGCCGTCGAGCGCGGCCGCCGGACCCGGCCCGACATCAAGCTGGGCATCTGCGGCGAGCACGGCGGCGACCCGAGCAGCGTCGAGTTCTGCCACCAGGTCGGCATGAACTACGTCAGCGCCTCACCCTTCCGCGTGCCAATCGCCCGCCTGGCCGCCGCCCAGGCCGCCCTCGGGCAGAGCGAGCGGGACGTGTAGCGGCCCACCCAAGGAACCACCCAGCGGGCGCCTCGGTGAGGAGGCGCCCGCCGTCCGTTCTTGGCTTGGCGACCGCACCGCCGGAGACACGGGCGCGCCGGCGTCGCACGGCGCCTCACCGTCCCCTGCTGGGGCGCACCATCGGGCCGGCATCCTGCCCGCGCTCCCGATACCGCCGGATGAGTGGGATTCCGCTCCCGGCCCGGTCCTCGTGCTCGCCAGCACGATAGTCAGCGGTGTGCCGGGCGCCCCGGCACCCCCGCGACCGACGCGTGCGCTTCGCGAGTTGTCACATACGGGCGGGTGGGGGAAGTGGGACTCGAACCCACACGCCGTGCGGCACGTGATCCTAAGTCACGCTCGTCTGCCAGTTCCGACATTCCCCCCGATCGCGGCCACCATCCGGCCCCGGCGATCGCTGGCATTGTACCAACACGGCGCGGCCCCGACCGCGGCCCGTTGCGCCGCTGACAGTTCAGCCAGCGAGCGGGCGGCGATGCTAACCTGGCACGGTGGTTGCGCAATCTGACGTGGTCGGTATAGGGCGGGCCTGGGAAGTAGCAGTGCCATGGAACAGTACCGCGTTATCGCTGAAAGCGTGATCCGCCCCGGACGCAAGTTGCTCATGAACCAGCGGGGCGATGGCTTTTTGCAGCTCGAGTCGGAGGCGCGCCCCATGCCGCTCAGCGCGGCCGACTTCGACCGCCTCCGCCGCATGGGACACTACCGGCCCGCCCGGTCCCGGCGACGGGTTCGGGCGCGCGGCGACGCCGTCTCGGCGACGACGGCCGCCAGGTAGGGGGACCGGGTTTCCCGAAGCTACGAAACATAGCAGCACGCGCCGGTAACCGGCGCGTGCTGTCGCCTGTCGTCTCGCGAGCGGGTACGACGGGCGGCTGCGGTGACGCGCTTACGCGCCGCAGCCACACCCCTGGGCAGTGCCGGCGTTCTCGCCCGTGTCGAACGAGTGGCCGCAGGCGCAGCTCACCACCGCGTTCGGGTTGCGCACGGTGAACCCACCGCCCATGAGGCTGTTCACGTAGTCGATCTCCGCACCCTCGAGGTACATCGCACTGAACTGGTCGACGAGCAGCTTGATCCCGTCCTGCTCGATGACGTGGTCGTCCTCTTCAGCGACCTCTTCGATCGACATGCCGTACTGCAGCCCCGAGCACCCACCCGGCGCGACGAAGACGCGCAGCATGGCGTCCGGCATCTCCTGCTCGGCCAGGTACTCCTTAAGCTGCTCCACTGCCTCGGGCGTCATCGTGATCATGAGCTGCTTCCTCCAGTTCGCCCCGTACCCGTGCTGCGGGCATCGCCGGCGTTTCTCAACTGAGTACTACCGAAATCATACCGCCACCCGACCGCCTGTCAAGTCGCCTCGCCGGCGGCACGGTGTGCCCATCCAGCACGATTCTACTCCTCTGGGCAAATGGCACACCACCAGCGTCAGCGGCGAGCCCCGAGCCGCGCCAGTGCCCGCTCACGCACCTGCGCCCCCATCTCCGCGGTCGTGGCAGCGGGCACGCCGCCCAGATCGGCCGTGCGGTAGCCGGCGGCCAGCGCATCGCCCACGGCCGCGTCGATGGCGTCGGCCACGTCTCCCAGCCCCAAAGAGAAGCGGAGCATCAGCGAGGCGCTGAGGATGGCGCCCAGCGGGTTCGCCAGGCCCCGCCCGGCGATGTCGGGGGCGCTGCCGTGGACCGGCTCGTAGAGCCCGAACATCGGGGCCGTGGTGCCCGGACGGGTCGGCGGCCCGCCGTGCAGGCTGGCCGAGGGTAGCATCCCCAGCGAGCCGGCCAGCACCCCCGCCTCGTCGCTCAGCACGTCGCCGAAGAGGTTCTCGGTCACCAGCACGTCGAAGTCGCGCGGCCGCGCGATCAGGCGCATGGCGGTCGCGTCGACCAGCAGGTGCTCGAGCGTGACGTCCGGGTAGCGCTGCCCCACCTCGGTGGCGATCTCCCGCCAGAGCTGCGAGGTGGCCAGCACGTTGGCCTTGTCCACGCTGGTGACCTTCCCCCGGCGCTGCCGCGCCAGCCGGAAGGCCAGGTCGACGATCCGCTCGATCTCCTGCTCGCTGTAGGGGAGCGTGTCGATCGCCGCGCGTCCGGCGGCGCTGTCCCGCCGCTCGGAGGGCCGGCCGAAGTAGAGCCCGCCGGTCAGCTCGCGGACGACCAGCAGGTCGGCGCCGCGGGCGACCTCCGGCTTGAGCGGCGAGGCGTCGACCAGCGCGTCGAAGACCCGGACCGGCCGCAGGTTGGCGAAGAGCCCGAGCGCCTGGCGCAGGCGGAGCAACCCCGCCTCCGGCCGGGCCTCGCCGCGCAGGTGGTCCCACGCCGGGCCGCCGACCGCGCCGAGGAAGACGGCGTCGCTCGCCAGGGCCGCCGCAAGCTCCTCGTCGCGCAGCGGGGTGCCATAGGCGTCGATGGCCGCGCCGCCGATCAGCCCCTCGGTGAACGTGAAGCGCACCCCGGCAGCGGGGGCAAGGGCCTCCAGCAGCGCCCGCGCCTCGGCCGTGACCTCGGGCCCGACCCCGTCGCCGGGCAGGAGCAGGATGTGGAACGTGCGCTCGCTCATGAGACCTGCTGCTCCCCGCGCCGGGCCTGGACGCGCCGCGTCACCGCCTCCATCAGGCCGCCCGCGTCGATGATGTCTTGAATGTAGGCGTCGTAGCGCGCGGTCGGGTAGGACTTGCCGGTGCGGGTGTTGAGCACGTATCCCTCGTCGGTGTCGATCTCCAGGATATCGCCGTTCTCCGCCTCCCGCGCCGCGTCCGCGGCCTCAATCACCGGGAGGCCGATGTTGATCGCGTTGCGGAAGAAGATGCGCGCGTACGACTCGGCGACCACCGCGGCCACCCCAGCCCCCTTGATCGCCATCGGCGCATGCTCCCGGGATGAGCCGCAGCCGAAGTTCTTCCCGGCCACGATGATGTCGCCCGGCTGCACCTTGCCGGCGAAGCTCGGGTCGATGTCCTCCATCACGTGCTTGGCCAGCTCCGCCGGGTCGATGGTGACCAGATAGCGCGCGGGGATGATGACGTCGGTGTCGATGTCATCCCCGAACTTCCAGACCTTGCCTCGAATCAGCATTCGCCTGCGCTCCCTGCCTGCAGTCGCGGGCCGCCCGGTAGCGGCCCGGCCGTCGTCCCCCGCCTAGTTCAGCGCGGCCGGCGACGCCACCCGGCCGAGCACGGCGCTGGCCGCCGCCACCTGGGGCCCGGCGAGGATGATCTCCGCCTCGCGATGGCCCATGCGCCCGCGGAAGTTGCGATTCGTGGTCGACACGCACCGCTCACCCTTGGCGAGGATGCCCATGTAGCCGCCAAGGCACGGGCCGCAGGTCGAGGTCGAGAAGACTGCCCCGGCCTCCAGGAAGATGTCCGCCAGGCCCTCCTTCGTCGCCTGCTTCGCGACCTCCTGGCTGCCCGGGATGATGATGCAGCGCACGTTGGGGTGCACCTGGCGCCCCTTCAGGATCTTGGCCACCTCGCGCAGGTCGCTGATCCGGCCGTTCGTGCAGGAGCCGATGACGACCTGGTCGATCGGCAGGTCGCCCACCTCGTCCGCCGGGTAGACGTTGGAGGGCAGGTGCGGCAGCGCGACCAGCGGCTTCAGGTTGGAGACGTCGAACTCGATGACCTTGGCGTACTCGGCGTCGGGGTCGCTGTCGACCGGCTCGTAGGGGCGATCGGCCACGCGCGCCAGCCACTCGCGGGTCCGGTCGTCACAGGCGAAGATGCCCGTCTTGGCGCCCGCCTCGATCGCCATGTTCGCCATGGCGATCCGGCTATCCATGTCGAGCGCGTCGATCACCGGGCCGGTGAACTCCATCACGCTGTAGAGCGCCCCGTCCACCCCGATCTGGCCGATGGTATAGAGGATGAGGTCCTTGCCGCCGATGCCCTCGGGCAGGGTGCCGTGGTAGACGAGCTTGATGGTGGGCGGGACCCGGACCCAGGTGGTCCCCAGCGCCATCGCCGCGGCGATGTCGGTCGAGCCCATGCCGGTCGCGAAGGCGTTGAAGGCGCCGTAGGTGCAGGTGTGGGAGTCGGCCCCGATGATCACCTGACCCGGCAGGGTCAGCCCGTTCTCCGGGAGCACCACGTGCTCGATGCCGGCTCGGCCGACCTCGAAGTAGACCGCCCCCTGCTCCAGGGCGAACTCGCGCATCACCTTCGCCTGCTCGGCGGCCTTGATGTCCTTGGCCGGGACGAAGTGGTCCGGCACGAAGACGACCTTGCTCGGGTCGAAGACCCGCTCCAGCCCCGTCTTCTTGAACTCCCGGATCGAGAGCGGCGCGGTGATGTCGTTCGTCATCACCAGATCGACCGCCACCTCGGCGATCTCGCCCGGTCGCACGCGCCGCCCCGCCGCGCGCGACAGGATCTTTTCGGTCATCGTCTGGCCCATGCTTAGACCGTCACCTCCGTTGCTACCACCGCCCGGTTCAACGCCATCACATAGGCGCGGACGCCCGCCTCCACGATGTCGGTGGCGACCCCCCGTCCGTGGTACAGGTTGGCGCCGCAGCGCACGCGCACCGTCACCTCGCCCTGCGCGTCCTCACCCGGCGTCACCGCGTCGATGTGGAACTCCTCCAGGGTGCAGCGCTGCTCGACCAGCCGGTCGATGGCCTTGAAGAGCGCATCGATCTGCCCGTTCCCGACGGCCGACGCCTCGCGCTCGACCCCGTTGATCACCATCTTGACCCAGGCCTCGGCCTGCCCGCTGGAGCCGGAGTGCGCCCGCCAGCCGGTTACCGAGTAGCGCTCCGGCACGTGCTGGAGGTCCTCCTCAATGATCGCAATCAGGTCGGCATTCGTGACCGTCTTCTTGCGATCCGTCAGATCGATGAACCGCCGGTACAGCTCCTCGATCCGCTCCTTGCTCAGGTCGCCGTAGCCCAGCTCCCGCAGCCGCGCGGTAAACCCGGCGCGCCCGGAGTGTTTGCCCAGCACCAGACGGCTCGATTCCCAGCCGACCGACTGCGGCGTCATGATCTCGTAGGTATCGCGATGCTTCAACATGCCATCCTGGTGGATGCCCGCCTCATGGGCGAAGGCGTTGGCCCCCACGATGGCCTTGTTCGGCTGCACCACGATGCCGGTCGTGCGGCTGACCAGCTTGGACGCGGGCACCAGCAGCCGCGTCTCGACGCGCGGCAGGATGCCCTCGTAGAAGTCGCGGCGGGTGTGCAGGGCCATGACGACCTCCTCCAGGGAGGTGTTGCCCGCGCGCTCGCCGATGCCGTTGATCGTCACCTCGGCCTGGCGCGCGCCCGCCTGGATCGCCGACAGCGTGTTGGCGGTGGCCATGCCCAGGTCGTCGTGGCAGTGCACGCTGATGACCACCTGCTCGATGCCGGGGGTGTGCTCGCGCAGGTAGGTGATCAGGCGCGCGTACTCGGCCGGCGTGGTATAGCCCACCGTGTCGGGCACGTTGATCGTCGTCGCCCCCTCCGCGATCGCGGCCGCGAAGACCCGGCAGAGGAAGTCCCAGTCGCTGCGCGTCGCATCCTCGGCCGAGAACTCCACGTCCGCCACGTAGCGCCGCGCCCGCGCCACCGCCGCGCGCGCCGCCTCGACCACCTGGTCCGGCGTCATGCGCAGCTTGTGCTCCATATGCAGCGGCGAGGTCGCGATGAAGGTGTGGATGCGCGCCGCCTCGGCCGGCCGCACCCCCTCCCAGGCGGCATCGATGTCCTGGGCGTTCGCCCGCGCCAGGGCGCAGATGACGCTCCCCTTGACCTCGCGCGCGATGGTCTGCACGGCGGCCAGATCGCCCGGGGACGCCGCCGGGAAACCGGCCTCGATGACGTCCACGCCCATGCGCGCCAACATCCGGGCGACCTCGAGCTTCTCCGGCGCCGTCATCGTCGCGCCCGGCGACTGCTCACCGTCCCGCAGCGTCGTGTCGAAGATGATCAGCCTGTCGCTCATGTGCAGCCTCCGCTCCTTCCGCTGCTGTCTCCCGAAAGCGAATCGGCCTCCCGCGCTGGGAGGCCGGCGACTTCCGATCTCGTACTCACGCCCGTTTACGGGCAGCCTCCCAGCGCGCCTCTTGCCCCGCCAAGGGGCCGGCGAAGGCTGAGAAGAAGCCCGAAGAGGTCCTGCTTGCGCGCGGGGACCTGCCCGATCATCGCGGTGCCTCGCTCACGACGCCAACCAAAAAACCCGTCCCACCGAAGGGACGGGTTTCACCCGCGGTACCACCCTACTTGACACCGCCCCAGCCCGGCGCGGTGCCCTCTCGGCGCGTGCTAACGGACGCGACCCGGTCGAGGCTAGGCGGCCAGCGCTTCACCCCGACGGCTCAGGGGCGAGTTCGCGCGTCCTGTCCACACCGGGCTCCCACCACTCCCCGGCTCGCTGCGTGTCGTGACACGCTACTACTCCCCCTCATCGCCCGATGAGATTGTGGGCAATCTATCAGAGTCGCGCCCCCGGTGTCAACCCCTCCAAGGCCCGGCTCCTGCCGCTGTGCCGGCATGCTCGGCAGCCCACCCGACACGGCCCCCGGACGGCGGCGCGACTCGGGAGCCGGCCAGGAGCGCGGCCGACACGCCGGGACGCGGTCAGCGGCACCACCCAGACCCGGGAGTGAGGCGACGCCCCCGCACCTCAGCCCGCGCCAGCACCCCCGGTACCGGCCAGCGTGACGGGCGTGAAGTCTGGGCAGACGCGGCGGGCGTCCTCCTCGGACAGGTAGCGGGCGATGAGCGCGCAGCGGTGCGGCTCCGGCGCGCCCGGGTCGGCGTCCTCCTGGAAGTGCACGCAGCCGCGGCACGGCTCGCTCACCTGCAGCGCGCCCGCCTCGCGGAGGCTCCAGACCAGGGCGCCCAGATGCCGCTCCAGACTCGCGAGGTCCTCGGCGGCGAGGCGCGCCAGCGCGTCCGCCAGCGTCTGTCCCAGCCGGTCGAGGTTGCGGCAGATGGCCTCACCCGCGGGCGTCAGGCGGAGGAGCGTCACCCGCCGGTCGAACGGGCCCGGCTCCTTCACCAGGAGCCCGCGCCGCACGAGCGCGTCGACGACGCCCACCGCCGTCGCGTGGGTCGTGCCCAACTCCGCCGCCAACCGCCCGACCGACGTCAAAAACGGCTTGGTGTGGCGGACGAACAGGAGGGTCTGCGCCTGAACCGGCGTCAACCCCTGCTCCTCCGCCTCCGCGAGCGAGAGCTTCTTGACCGCCTGGGACAGGCGCAGCAGCGCCATCCCGACGCGGGCAGCGGGGTCCTCGCGGCGGCGTTCAGGGTCGTAGAGGCTCACCCGTCAGAACGCCCCCTCCCGCAGGTAGGGTCGACTCCAGAGCGTGACCTGAAGCAGGACCGCCTTCAGCCACGCCTGGTGCATGCGCTCCACCTCCGCCGGGTCTGACTCCCCCTGCTCCAGGAAGGGGCGGATCGTGGCGAAGATCGGGTAGATCAAGGCGTTGACGTAGCGGAAGTGGATGATCGGCGGCGCACCCTCGACGCCGTCGGTCTGGTTCTTCCCCTGGTAGTGGCGGCGGGCGATCTCGTCCTGGTACGCCAGCCAGGTCTCGTCGTAGTCGGCCCGGCAGGTGTCGAGGATCCACTGTCCGAACCGGGCGCGGACGCGGCTCAGGTACTCGCCGTCAGGCCCGGCGGGCGTGGCGAAGTAGGCCAACAGGAAGTCGTGGCTGCCGACGAAGCCGTACCACACGTCGAGGATGGCATCGACCTGCGGCGCCAGGATCTCGCGCGCCCGCCGCAGCGCCCGGGCATCCTCCTCGCTGAAGAGGAGGGCTTGCTGAAGCCGGTGCAGCTCGTCGAGCGATAGCGAGGAAGGCGGGAGCGACGGGTCACCGTAGCGGTACCCGGGGATCTCGGTGGCTGCCATGCGCACTACCTCCGTTCGACGCAGCACTATGTAGGATGCCTACATGATAGCGCCGGGGGCCGCACTGTCAAGGGGTACGCCCGTGCTCGCAGGCGCTGAACACACAATGCACCCGGCACCAGCGCTGGTGCCGGGGGCCGGGTCGTCAGGCCGAATCAGCGGTTGCGGCCCCCCAGCGCCGCCACGATGCGCTGGGCGGCGGAGCGCGTGGTCTCCAGCGCCTCCGGCGCGAACCGGCGGCGGAGGTCCTCGAGCGAGTACCACGTCGGATCCTGGCTCGGCTCCCACCGATCACTGCGCAGCAGGGCCGCCAGGAAGTCGCCGTTCAACACGCCGCGGCTGAGCGTGCCGGTGGATCCGATGAACAGCCGCTGCTGGCCGTCCCGGTCCTCCACGATCAAGTCCCCCGGCTTGCTCGGCGAGGCGGCGATGATGCGAAGCAGTGCTTGGTCGGTCACGCTGTCCTCCGTCGCATCCATCCCGGTGCGACGCTGAGCACGTCGTCGTCGACGCACCTGTCGTATAGACGCCGCGCAGCCTCCGGCGGTTCCCGCAGCGGATCCGCCGGCCGCGCTCCATTCAGCCGATCGCGTTCTGCAGGCCCCATGCCTGCGGTTGCGCGCCGTCGGCGCTAGCCCGAGTGTCGAAGGTGCGCGAGTGGGAAGATGGGGAGGTCCGGCTGCGGCCCGAGCACGCGCATGGCCCGCTCGGCCTCGCCAGGCCGCACGTACAGGAGATAGACTGCGGTCGGGGACTGCCCCGTCTCACGGACGGTGATCGTCTGGGTCCAGACCGGCATGTTAGCCCGCTCCAGCGCGGCACGCCAGTCATTGGCCAGCTCACGGTCGCGCGTCGTGGCGACGCAGACGAGATCCGGGGAATCGAGGAGGGCGATGTCGCTTACCTCGCTCGCTGGCGCGTCCACAGCACCACTCCCGTCACCATCGACAAGCGGGCGCGTCATCGGGCCCGTGCCTCACACGATACCAACCGGATCAGCCCCTTCCACCTGTCCATGTCGTCCGGCGACGCCTGTCCCTAGCGTACAGGGCGCGCCGGATCTCATGAATGTTAATGCTTGCACAATATCCGTGCCAGCCATGAGAGCACTGACGGCCAGACCCGACACGGCGCCGGGACGCCCCGAGCCAGCCAGGGTATGCGGGGTATAATAGGCGTGTCCGGGCGGGGTGACGGGCTGCCGTCACGGGGGAAGGTCCCGGCCGGACGCCAGGGGCACGACCCCACACCGCATGCCCCCGTAGTTCAGCGGATAGAACGGCGGCCTTCTAAGCCGCATGTCGCAGGTTCGAGTCCTGCCGGGGGTACCCTCGCCCACCCCACGGTAACGCCGCCCGCGGGCGGCTCACGGGCCGTGGCGTGCCCGGCCCCGCCGGGCAGCCCGACCATGTTCCCCGATCCCTCCCACACCGGCATCCCTATGCCTAGCTCGCGACGGTCCACCAACGGCGCCGCGTCGGTCCCGTGAGCCCTCGACCTTGCGCTGACGTGATGGCTGCCGCCGTGGGGGAAGGCGAGCGGGCCACGGTTCCCGCTCCGCGGCGCCGGCGCGTGCCGACGAGCGCGGCCTCCCCGGCGCGGCGCTAGTCCTCGTGCTCGTGGGCGTCCTCGCGCTCGTCGGCATCCGCGTGCTCATCGGCGCGCTCATCGTCATCGACCTGGGCTTCGGCGACGAGGATCGGCCCGCTCCCGGCTCGGAGCACCCCGCTGAAGCCGTGACGGTCGAGCCGGTCGAACGTGACAACCAACTGGGTCGCGCGGCCGTAGCCCGCGCAGGTGGCGACGAGGGGCTCCTCATCGCCGGCGCCGCGCACGATCTCCCCCGCGCAGAGCGGCACCTGGTCCGCGGTCCGCAGTTGGATCGCTCCTCCGCCCTGCTCGGGCGACAGCGCGATCGCCACCTCCAGCGGCATCGTGCCCGTCCCACTCCCCCGCAGGAGCACCTCGCGTCGCCCCGCGGCGGTGAGGGTCTGCCCGCTGATCCGCACCTCGAGGTTCGAGGGGAGCGACGGGACGGACACCGGGCTGGCTGCCTGGCTCACCGCCTGGCCGGCGACCCGGCCGAGCAGGCGCTGCGGCGTCCCCGCCGCGGCAGCCCAGCCCGGCGCGTAGGGTCCACTCACGGCCCAGAGCAGGACGCCGACGGCTACCAGGCTGGCCGCGCCGACCGCGGGGCGTCCCCAGCGCGCGAGGCCCCGGGCGCGCCAGGCGATCGCCGCGATCACCAGGATCGCGCTGCCGACGTAGATCCCCGTCGCCCACGACGTGCGGGTGTCACTCCCGGTCCCCAGGCCGTGGAGGAGAGCCAGCGGGAAGAGGAGGTACGTCAACCCGTGGAGCGCGTGCCAGGCGCGGTAGCCGATCCACCGGCGCACCAGGACGCTCGCGCCGAGCGCCACGTCCAGCTCCACGGCGATGATGCCGAGGCTCAGCCAGAGCGGGCGGTAGTCGCTGGCGAACGGCACCACGATGTCGCGAAGCCGGAAGCGCGTGAAGGGATCCAACAGGAGCGTGCCGGCGTGGACCATGACGAAGAGGAAGAAGCCGAGCGTCAGCCAGCGGTGCGCGCTGTCGAGCAGGAGCCGGGGCACCCGCCGGCCGAGGGCGCGGCGATTCAGCGCGATGCCGAGGACGACCGCGCCCGTGAGCAGCAGGTAGGCCACCATCCCGCTCCCCCGCGCCACGTACCAGGTGAGGCTCAGGTCCGCGTTCATATCCATCTCAGCCTCCGTCACCGGCCGGTGCCGCAGCCGGCCAACCACCGACGGTGACCACCGCGCCCGCCCGATCGCGGAATCGAGCGGCCAGGCCGTGGCTCGCCACCCACTCCGGCCCGGCTTCGTCGAGCAGCCAGGCGACCTTCGCCGCCACCTCGGCGACGACGCAGCTACCCGCCGCGACGGTGACGATCTGCCACCGGCTGGCGCCGGGTCGCCCCGTGCGCGGGTCGATCAGGTGGTGGAGCGCCTCCCCCGCCCGCATCCACTGGCGCCGCCCCAGGCCGGAGGTCGCCAGCGCGCCGGCCAGCAGTCGCACCGTCGCCTCATCCGGCGCGCCGGGCGTGAGCGCGATGCCGCAACGCCAGCCGCCGGGGGGCGGTGGACCCGCCACGGCCAGATCGCCGCCCGCGCTGATGAGCACCCCGCAGGGCGGCTCGCCGAGGGTTCGAAGCGCGTGGTCGACGAGGAGCCCCTTGCCGATGCCACCGAAGTCGAGCCGGACGCCGGGCGGCAGCGTCACGGTGCGGGTGGCGCGGTCAACGCGAATGCGCGACCAGTTGCCCGCTGGCCCCGTCGGTCGCGCGGGCCCCGGCCCCTCGGCCTCGATCCGCTCGATGCTTCGGTCGTAGCCCGCCGCCTCCAGCGCGTCGCGAATCGTCGGGTCGAAGAGGCCGTTCGACGCGATGGCGGCCATGATCGAGCGCTCCAGCGCCTCGATGAAGAGCTCCGACGCCGGTTGGGGCGCCCCGGACCGGCGCTCCAGCCGCCGGAGCTCGCTGTCCGGCCGGAAGCGGCTCAGCGCGCGATCGACCGCGTCGACGCACGCACGGACGTGCCCCACGACCCGGCCGAGTCGGGGCGGGTCGGTCACCGCGACGGTGATCTCGCTGCCGAGCGCGGGAAAGCTGGCGCTCGCCACGGTCGCATGGGTCAGGAGTGGCATGATCGGACTCCCGGCTACGACGTCGAGGATCGGGCGTGCGGCTGCGTCAAGACCGGCCCCCCCGGGCTGGACGCGTCGGGGGCCAGCGAGAAGCCGCTCAGTCCCTCGGTGAAGAGCGACTGGCTCGGCACGTCGCCCACCACCGCCTGCGCAGGCGGCGCGGCTGTCGCCTGGTCCGACGCGGGCTGCGGGCCGGCACGCATCGCGAGCGTCGAGAAGGCGACGGTCGCGGCGGTACCGACGAGCAAAACGGCCCAGCGGAGGGCGCGAACCTGCCGCGCGAGCCGCGCTCGCTGGGCCTGGCCGGGTCGCGGCCCGACCTCCGGGGATGTGGCGATGCCCTGGGTGTGACGCAGTGGCTCGTGGTTGCGCATGGTCGATACCTCCTGGCCGTTACCGGTGACGTGGACGAAGCAGGCGTGCCGGGCGCGCCGTGGCCGCGGCCGGCGGCCCGTCCTCCGCGCGGACGATCTCGACCGCGATAGCCCCGGTCGGACAGAGTCGCGCCGTCTCGCGGGCCAGCGGCTCGAGGTCGGACGGGAGCTCCGCGGCCTGGAGCCAGGCGTAGCCCCAGTCATCGAGCGCGAAGGACTCGGGGAAGAACTCCGCGCAGAACCCGAAGGCCGTACAGCGCGTCGGGTCGACCCGGACGCGCACCCTACGCTGTGACATCGAGATCACCTCCGTCGAAGCCGGGCAAGATCACGGTCTCGGGCCGGCCACAGCCCCCGGCCCGCGCGTGCTGGCTGATCTCATCCGCGAACACCTGGAGCGCCGTGCGCGCGGCGGTCGCCGCGCCGTCCAGGTGGCCGCAGGCACCGCGACCCGGCAGCATGCGCTCCGCCCAGAGGTGCAGGCGATCGCACGCCGCCGGGCTGGCCGTGCCCCGCAGGAGCTTGGCGAAGACCGCGGCCATCGCGCGGGTCCCAGAGAGACAGGTCCCGCACTGCTGCGCCGACTCATCCGCGAAGAAGCGCATGAGCCAGGCAGCCTGGGCCAGGCCGCAGATCCAGTCGGGCACGACGACGATGGCCGCCGCGCCGAGGGAGACGCCCCAGGCCCGCAGCGACTCCGGTTCCAGCCGCGCACCCTGCGCCAGCGCCTCGGGGCCAAGCCACCCCGCGAAGTAGCCACCGACGAGCATCGCCTGGACCGAGGCGCCGCCAACCACGCCGCCCCCCAGGTCGTCCACGATGCGCTGGAGCGGCATCCCACTGGGCACCTCATAGACACCCGGCCGGTTGACGGCGCCGGAGAGCGTCACCAGGAGGGTCCCCGGCAGGCTGGGTGCACCGACCTCGCGCAGCCACTCCGGGCCGTGGCGGGCGATGAGCGGGACATTGGCCAGCGTCTCCACGTTCTGCACCAGTGTCGGCCGCTTGCCCACGCCCCGCTCGGACGGCCGGGGCGGTTTGGAGGTCGGCTTTGCCGGCCCGCCGTTGGCCCGGCGGACGGCGGCGGACGCCTCGCCCGCCACGTAGCCCGGCGGCGCGGTCACGATGCGCAGGCGAGGCGCGGGGGTCCGGGCCGCGCGCAGCTCCCGCAGCGCCAGGTCCAGTGAGTCCCGCACCGCGGTGGCGTTGGCGTGGAGGTAGAGCACGATCTCCCGGGCATCGATCGCTCGTGCCGCGAGCAAGGCACCCTCGAGCACGAGGTGCGGGCGGCGCAGCAGCAGGATGCGATCCTTCGCGCTGGCCGGCTCAGACTCCGCCGCGTTGACCAGCACCACGCGCGGCCCCGGCCGCGCCGCCACCCCGTGCCATTTCCGCCCGGTCGGGAAGGCCGCACCGCCCCGGCCGCGCAGCCCGCTCGCGGCGATGCGGTCCCGCAGCTCCTCGGGCGACCATGCCCAGCCCTCGGGTGCATACCCACCCCGGCCGCGGTACTCCAGCAGCGACTCGCGCCGGGTCACCCCGGGCATGAGGAGGCGGTGGAGCTCGCCGGTCGCTTCGACGCGCGCCGCAGGATGCCGTTCGATTGCCATGTTCCCCTCGTCCGTTGCCCTGCTGACCTGGTGGCGGGGCCACCGATGACCCTCGCCTGTGCCGTGGCGGCATCGCCTACCACCTCGAGCCTACTGGGGGTGGATGAGAGGTCGATAAGGAGTGGATGAGAAGATTCCCATGTCCGGCGGGCGGCGGCCCCCCCGCGCTCTCATGGAATTCCAATCTCGGTGCGGTATCGTTCAAGGGGTGAGCGGTGACGCTCGAAACGGGCAAGGCAGCGATGGCCATCCTTGTGGTTGAAGACGAGCAACGCCTGGCGCGCCTGCTGCAGCGCGTGCTCCAGGACGAGGGGCACACGGTCCATCTCGCGTACGACGGTGCTACCGGCCTCGCGATGGCGCTCCGCGGCGACTACGATCTCGCGATCCTCGACCTCATGCTCCCGGACCTCGACGGCGTCGAGATCTGCCGTCACCTGCGCGCGGCACGGGTGAGGACACCCATCCTCATGCTCACGGCACGGGGCGCGGTCGAGGATCGGGTGACGGGGTTGAACGCCGGGGCGGACGACTACCTGGTGAAGCCGTTCGCCATGGCGGAGCTGGTGGCGCGCGTGAACGCCCTGCTCCGGCGCGCTCGGGGCACGGACGGCCCGCCGACGATCTTGCAGGTCGCCGATCTCACGCTGGATCTCCTCCGGCATGAGGCACGCCGCGGCGGGCAGGTCATCGAGCTCACGCCGAAGGAGTTCGCCCTGCTCGAATACCTGATGCGCAATCCGGGACGGGTGCTCACCCGCTCGCAGATCGTTGATCGAGTCTGGAAGTACGACCTCGACTCACTCTCCAACGTGGTCGATATCTACATCCACTATCTGCGCGACAAGATCGACCGTGGGTTCGGCCGCCCGCTCATCAAGACGGTGCGCGGCGTCGGCTACAAGATCGAGGGCTAGTGGCGGTGCGGTCGGCAGCCCGGGCGATGCGCGCGCGGCTCGCCTGGCGGCAGCGGCTCCAGCGCTGGCGGGCGCGGCGCCGCGACCCGGCCACGGCGCTGTTCCGCGGCCTGCGCATCCGGCTGACCCTCTGGTACAGCGGGGTCCTGGCCGTCTCCATGCTGCTCGCGGGAATCGGGCTCTACTTCGGCGCGGAGCGGCTCGTTCTCCAGCCCATCACGCGGGACGTCGACCGGCAGGTCGCGCTGATGGCGCAGGACTGGGCGCGCGAGGAGCGCCCGCCATGCCCCCTCCCCGGGACATCGGGGGGCTCCCGCGCGACCGCGCCCGTGTCGTTCTACGCCGTCTGCTTCGAGGTCGACGAGGAGGAGCTCAGACCGACGGGCGACGTCGAAGAGCAGGACCCCGAGCCGCCCCATGCGTTCCTGGACGACGCGCTCGCCCGCCGCGCGATCGCGCAGGGCACCGCCTCCGACATCGTGGACGGCGGCGACGAGGTCGGGGCGCTCTATCGCTCCGCCCAGCTCGTGCGTGATCCCTCGTCGGGGTCGGTGCTGGGCGTCGTGCAAGGCGGGCGCTCGATCGCGGAGCAGCAATCGGCCCTGAGTGCGCTGCGGACCATCCTGCTGGTGTTGGGGGGCGTGGCGCTGCTCGTCGCGACCCTCGGCGGGCTCTTCCTCTCCGGGCGGGCGCTGGCACCCGCGCGCCTCGCCTTCGCCCGGCAGCAGGCGTTCATCGCCGACGCCTCGCACGAGCTTCGGACGCCGCTCACCCTGCTTCGGGCGAACGCAGAGGTCCTCCTGCGTCGCCGCCACCGTCTCGACCCCGAGGACGCGGCGCTGCTGGAGGATATCGTCGCCGAGACGGCGCACATGGACCACCTCGCCTCCAACCTCCTCACCCTCGCCCGCCTCGATGCCGGTCGGCTGCAACTGGAGTACGAAGTGGTCGACCTCAGCGAACTTGCCGCGGCGATCGCGCGGCGCGTCACGGCCCTCGCTGCGGAGCGAAGGATCGAGGTCGACGTGGTCGCCGACGGGCCGGCGGTCGTCGTCGGCGACCGGCGGGCGTTGGAGCAGGCCGCGCTCATCCTCGTCGACAACGCCTTGAAGTACTCGCCCCCGGGCGGCCGGGTCACGCTCCGGACCGGCACCAGCGACGGCGAGGCGCACCTGGCGGTCACGGACACGGGCGTGGGGATTGATCCCGCCCATCTGCCGCGGCTGGGCGAGCGCTTCTACCGCGTGGACAAGGCGCGCTCCCGGGAGACCGGCGGGGTCGGCCTCGGTCTGGCGATCGCGCGCGGGATCGCGACGGCGCACGGCGGGGCGCTGCGCATCGAGAGCCAACCGGGCCGAGGGACGACCGCCACGCTCGCCTTCCCCGCCAATGGGCCCGGCCGCGCCCCGAAGCCCTAGCCGGGTTACTCGCCGGTCCACGCGATCCGGTAGATGCGGCCGAAGGCGTCGTCGCTCACATACAGCGCGCCGTCGCTCCCCACGGTCACGCCGACGGGCCTCCCCCACGGCTCCCCGGGGTTATTGGGATCGCCCGGCAGCCAGCCCCAGGCGAAGTCCTCCGGCTCCCCAGGCTGCGCGTCGGTGAGGGGCACGCGCACGACCTTGTAGCCCGTCGGCACGCTGCGGTTCCAGGAGCCGTGGTAGGCGATGTAGATGCTGTCCGTGAACGGCTGGGGCGCGTTCAGGTCGTTCCCGAAGGTCAGGCCGAGCGCGGCGGCGTGGGCGGGGAGCTCGACCGTGTCGGGCGGGACATTCGCGCACCGCGCGGGGTCGTTGAACTCCGGATTCGGGTGCGGCCCGTTGTAGCAGTACGGCCAGCCGTAGAAGACCCCCTCGTCGATCATGCGCAGGTCGTCGGGCGGCAGGTCGTCGCCGAGGTGGTCGCGGCCATTGACGGTGGCCCAGAGCTGATTGGTCCCCGGCTGCCAGGCGAGGCCGACGGCGTTGCGCAGGCCGGTGGCGTAGAGGCGGCCGTTCGAGCCGTCCGGCTCGTAGACGCTGATGGCGGCCCGGCGCTCGTCCTCCTCGATGCAGACGTTGCACGAGGAGCCGATCGAGACGTAGAGCTTGCCGTCCGGCCCGAAGACCACGGTGCGGGTGAAGTGGCCGCCGGTCGGCAGGTCAGGGATGACCACTTCCTTGGCGCCGACGGGCGCAAGGGCGTTGCCCGGTGCGGAGAAGCGCGAGATCTTGTCCGTCTCGCCGACGTACACCCAGTCCTGGTAGAAGGCCACGCTCGACGGTCGGTTGAGCCCACTGGCGAACACGATCGTCTCGTCCGCCTTGCCGTCGCGATCGGCATCCGGGAGGATCAGCACCCGCCCACCGCTCATGTCGGCCACGAAGAGGAGCCCGTCACTGGGGCGCACGGCCATGAAGCGCGGTGCCCCGATATCCTCGGCGAAGATGTCGATCGTGAACCCGGCAGGGAGCATCACCGTCCCCCCGGGGAGCTGGTGCGCGACCGGGCCGGCGGGCGTCGGCGTGGGTGCCGGGGTCGGCAACGACGTGGCGGTGGCGGTCGCCGTCGGCACGGGAGCGGTGGGCATGGCCGTTGCGGCGGGTGTGTCCGTCGGTGGCGCGGTCGCCGTCGCCTGGCCGCCGCTGGCCGACCCCGGTCCGCACGCGGCCAGGAGCGGACCGGCGACCATCAACGCAAGGAGGACCCATCGCAGCGCGGGCATCGACGCTCCCTCCTTCCGCACGATGCGGCCGTCTATCATCACGCGTCACGGCGTACCGTACCACGCGCGGTCCCGAAGCGCAGCCGCTGGCACCACGCCTCGTGCCGCGCCCCAGGCCCCTTGCTCGGCACGCCGCGCCAGCGTTAGGATGACAGATGCGCTGTGGCGGAGATGCCATTCGAGGCCGTTCAAGGGGGACAACCATGCACGAGATCTTCCCCGTCGCTGCTGGTGTGCTCGTTGGGCTGCTCGCGTTCCGGGTCGCGTCTTCCCGGCTTCGCGCGCTGCTCATCGCCGGGTTGAGCGTGGTCTTCGGCGTGATCGCCACGATCATCAGTGGCGAGGCGCTGATCAGTTGGGCCTTCGTCCTGATCGACATTCCTTTGGTGTTGGGATCGGCCATCGTCACCCTCGTCGCGGTGACCTACTGGACGCAGCGGTCGATCCAGCTTCGCTGACTGCCATCGCCACAGCGCGGCAGGCGCCCGGTGGAGCTCTCCAGGGGGCGCCTGCGCTTCGGGGTCATCCCTGGCCGGCCCGGCACCGCGCCGCAGGCTTCCTGCCGCTACGCCGCCCGCCTCCGCCAGACCAGCCACCCGGCGCCGCCCCCGACCGCCGCCAGCCCGAGCGCGCCCAGCGCCAGGGTCTCCACACCCATGCCGGCCCGGTCGGCGGGCGGCTCCGCCGGGGCCATGATGAGCTGCGCGTCGACGACCTCCGTGGGCATCAGCCCCGCCTCTTGGGCATCACGGTCGCCCGCCGCCCCCGTCGGCTCGGCGGTAGCATCCGCCGGGGCCATGATGAGGTGCGCTTCGACCGTCTCCGCCGTCGTCCCATCCGACCCGGGCTGCGCCCCCGTCGGCGCGACGGCCGTCCCCGGCCCCAGCGCCGCCAGGTCCGCTGACGCGGCCAGCGGGGCGGTCCCGTCGCAGGTACTGGTCTCCAGGGCCGCGTCGGGCGTGCCCCGGGCGAAGACGAGGTAGGTCTCGCCCTCCGCGAACGCCACGGTGCAGTCGCCACCGCCCGCCCCGCCGCGCACGGCGTACTGCGCCTGGACCGGGCCCTTCCACACCGTCTCCGCCACCAGCGTCGCCAGCGTCGCGCCGGGCCGGCCCTCGGCCGGCACCACCGCGGCCACCCGCCCGACGAAGACGATATCGGCCCGCGCGAAACGCTCCTCGGTGGTGAGCGCGACGCAGGAGCAGGCCAGCGCCCGCCCCGGCCAGGCCATGAGCACCGCCACAACCATCACCGCGGCCAGGGTCACCGCTCCAAGCCTCATTCGGCGGACCTCCTTCCTCCACACCAGCGCCGTCCCGGCATCCGGCATCACCATCCGCTGTTTGACAGACGCCGCGCGACGCCGCGGGGTTCCCGCGCCAGGGGCCCGAGCCGTGGCATGCTAGAATGCGGGGTGAGGCCGGGCACGCCAGCAGCCACGCCGTCACCGGCCGGGTCTGCCACGGAGAGGGAGGCGACATGCGTGTGACCATCCGCTACTTCGCGGTGCTGCGCGACGCGGCGGGGCGAAGCGTGGAGGAGCGGGTGTTGCCGCCAGGCGCGTCGGTCGGCGATCTGCTCGACCGGCTCGCCGCTGACTACCCCATCGTCGCGCGCCTGCGGAGCTACGCGCGGGTGATGGTCAACCAGGAGTACGTCCCGCTCGACCATCCGCTGGCCGACGGCGACGAGTTCGCCATCATCCCGCCCGTCTCCGGCGGCGCCGGTCCCTTCCGGGTCGTCGACGGGCCGATCGACCTGGACGCGGTGACCGCTGCCGTGGCCGACCCGGCTGCGGGGGCGATCGTGACGTTCCAGGGCACCGTCCGCGACAATGCGCGTGGCCGCCAGGTCCTCTACCTGGAGTACGACGCCTACCCGGCTGCCGCGGAGAAGATGCTGGCGCAGATCGGCGACGAGATCCGCGAGCGCTGGGGCATCGACCGGGTCGCCATCACCCACCGCATCGGCCGCGTCGAGGTCGGCGAGCCGAGCGTCGCCATCGCCGTCGCCGCGCCCCACCGCGCCGAGGCGTTCGACGCCTGCCGCTACGCCATCGACCGCATCAAGGAGATCGTCCCAATCTGGAAGAAAGAGGTCTACCAGGGCGGCGAGACCTGGATCGGCAGCGAGCCCGCCTACCAGGCGGAGTACGGCCACTCGTCCCGCCGCCAGTGAGCGCGGCGCGCGCCGCTAGGCCCGCCGCTGCGCCTCCAGGCAGGCCACGCCCTCCGGCCCGACGACGGCGCTGTGCGCGACGCCTGCCGGCAAGTCGAGCCGGTCCCCCACGCGCAACTCGATCGCCGGGCCCGGGTGGATGTCGAAGCGGATCGACCCCTCGGTGACGTAGAGCACCTTGTGGTAGGCGTGGGTATGCACCGCATAGCGGTCGCCCGGCCCGTTGGCCCAGCGGTAGGGGCGCAAACCCTCAGCGGCGAGGCGCGCGCGAATGGCCTCCTCCGTCGCGGGCCCCGGCCCCTCCCAGCGGGTCACCACTGGCTCGAGCGGCTGCCCCTGGCCCATCGATCTCCCCCTCCCGGCGACATCCCACGCCGCACCGCATGTGCGGCGTGGGTGGCGAGCGCGGCGCGGCAGGCGACGTCCGCCGCCGCCGTCACGCCTCGTCCTCCACATCCGGCAGCACATTAAACTCGGTGCCGGTGATCGAGAGGAAGACCGCGTCCCCCTCCACGTGGTCGATGGTGTCCGCCGGGATCCGCTTGTGCTTCCGGCCGAAGAGCCCGTGGCGCACGGTGATCGCCGAGAGCTCGCCCTGCGGATCGACGACCACGTCGTTCACCGTCCCAAGCTTGCGGCCGTTGATGCCCTTGACCGCCATACCCGCCTCGATGCGCGCCAGCGCGCCGCTCCTGGCCGTACCCTGTCCGGCGGCCGCGCCCGCCTGGTCGGCACCACCGGCCATCGCTTGGTCGGCCCCCGACCAGCCACCCGTTGACGCCCCGTGCTCCGCGGCCGGCGCCGACTCCCGCACCTCCCCGGCCTGCACGAGCGCCGTGCGGGGCACCTCCCCGATCAGGTGGCCGCTCGCGTCCACCACCGGCAGCCGGTCGACGTCGACGTCCCCGAGCTGGGCGCGGGCCTCGCGGAGGGACGCATCGGCCCTGAGCACCGGGAACTCGCGGATCATATAGTCCCCCACCGGGGCATCCGCCGGGAGCTCCTCTTGACGCATGATGTCGCGCCACTGGACAACGCCGATCGGCCGGTCCTCGTCCACCACGATCAGGGAGCGGCGCGTCTGCGCCTCCATGCGCCGGCGCGCCGTACGAACCGGCTCGTCCGGACGGATCGTGCCAACCTCCTCGACGATGACGTCGGCAACGCGTAGCTCGTCCACCATCGCTCTCCAATCCGTTCGCACGCGCGTGCGCCACAGCGGCAGGCGCCGCGTACGTCCGACCCCGCAAAGCCCGTACCAGGCAGAGACTCCGCGTACGTTCGCCGCGCTGACGCCGGGATCAGGCGCGGGTACGCGCCGGGGCGGCGCCGTCTTGCAGCGCCGGCGCCGCGCGGCTACCATGGCCGGAGCCCGCAGGGTTGGATGGATTCCGGCGCCCGACCGGCGCCGGATGTGCTGTGAAGGACAAGGCGCTATGACCGTCGAGATTCCCCGGCTGATGGCGATGGTGGACGAGGCCGCGGACGAGGTGGTCAGACTCACCCAGGACCTCGTGCGCATCCCCACCGTCAACTTCGGCACCCCCGAGAGTGGCGACGAGATGGCGGCGGCCGAGTTCCTGCGCGACCGGCTCGTCGAGCACGGGATCGAGGCGACCATCTACGCCGCGTCCGACAACCGCGGCAACTTCGTCGCGCGGCTCGGCGAGGGCAACGGCCCGCGCCTGCTGTTCATGTCCCACACCGACGTCGTCCCGGTCGAGGACCCGGACCAGTGGACCTACCCACCCTTCAGCGGGGAGATCGCCGAGGGGCGCATCTGGGGCCGCGGCGCGTCGGACATGAAGGGCACCGTGGCCGCGCAGGCGATGGCGCTCATCATCCTCAAGCGGGCCGGGGTGCGCCTCAACGGCACGCTCACCTTCGCCGCCTGCGCCGACGAGGAGGCCGGGGGCGCCTACGGCTTCGGCTGGATGGTCCGCCACCATCCCGATGTGCTCCGCGCCGACTACGCCGTCAACGAGGGCGGCGGCGGCCCCGTCCGCAGCCGCGGCCGCATCATCTACCCGATCGCGACCGGCGAGAAGGGCCGCCTGGAGGTCCACATCCGCATCCGCGGCCGCGGCTGGCACGCCTCCCAACCCTGGCGCGCCGACAACGCCATCTACAAGGCCGAGGAGGTCATCCGCCGCATCCGCGCCTGGCGGCCCGAGGTCTCGGTCCGCGCCGAGATCTTCCAGCACCTCGACACGCTGGCCGGCATCAGCGAGCCGGTCACCGACCAGACCATCGACCACGTGCTGAGCCAGCTCGAGGGACGCGACCCGACCCTGGCGTCCATGCTCCGCGCCGCCTCCCGCATGACGCTCGTGGCGACCATGATCCAGGCCGGGGTCAAGTCGAACAGCGTGGCCGAGGCCTGCACCATCGTGTGCGACGTGCGCAGCCTCCCGTGGCAAGACGTCGCGTATGTCTGGCGGCAGGTGGCCGACATCCTCGCCGGCCTCGACGGCGTGAGCTTCGAGATCATCGAGACGGCCGTGAGCAACAGCTCGCCCTACGACTCCCCCTTCCGCGCCCACGTGGAAGCCGCGACACGGGACGCCGTCGGGCTCGACGACCTCACCTTCGTCCCCGCGCTCAGCGTCGGTTTCACCGACTCGCGCTTCGTCCGCCCGCTGGGCAACGTGACCTACGGCTTCATCCCGTCGGCGCCGACCGACGACCCATCACGGTCGGGCGCGCACAACATCAACGAGTCGGTGGGGATCGACAGCGTGATCACCGCGACCAAGTTCCACGTCGCCCTGGCCTGCCGGGTCTTGGCCGGCGCGTCGTAGACCCGAGCGCGCGGCCGGCTGCCGCCACCCACACCAGCCTCCCGGTGCTCTCGAACCGGCCGATGGCGGACAGCCGGCATGCCGGTCGGGCCGGACTTGGACGATCTCGCTTCTGGTCTACGGGGGCAGGGGGGCAGGAGGGGGGAGACGGGCCTGGGGGGCGAGCCGGGGGCGCCCCCCACCTCGGGCTGGCCGCGCTATTCGCCGCTGGTGGGCGGGTTCGTCTCCGCTGCAACACCGTCGTGGCTGGCGACGCGCGTCCGGCTCAGGAGGAACAGGGCCAAGGTGAGTACGAGAATCAGCCCGGCATTGACCCCGAGGTCGATCACCGACTGCCGGAACACCTCGGGCTCGAGCCGCTCCACACTCATCGCCGCGCCCACCGCGAGGATCCGCCGGGTCGCGCTGATCGCGGCGACGAACAGGAAGGGCAGGAGGCTAAACGCCTGCTCGCGCAGGTAGGACAGGACTGTCGCCAGCACCTCCATGATGATCAGCACCAGCAGGAGGTCGTTGATCAGCGTGACCATGGTCACCGGAAATTCCGTCCTGGTGACGGTGACCGCATCGACGAAGGCGAGCACGCTGTAGCCAAGCATCACGACCGCGGCGGCCAGAAAGAGGAACGCGGTCGCGCTGTAGACCAGCCCCTGCGCGAACTGGGAGACGCGGAGGAACCGCCGCCCAGCCGGCCCGGTGAAGGAAACCGCCGCCGTATGCACCTCGGGAGACCGGACGTCTAACTCCGTCGTCATCTCGCTGACCGTCCCTTCGTCCGACATCGGCTGCTCGTCAGGGAGCCTGCGGCGGAGGCTGGCGCAGCTCGTGCCAGCAGCGGTGCGTCGGGCGAACGCCACAGCACTCGCAGCCCGGGGGCACGGCCGTGCTGCGCTCCGCCCTGACCCCCTGATGATGCTACCACCCCGCCGCCGGGGCGCGGGGCCTACGCCGGGCAGGTCGTCACTGGGGTGCAACGCGAGGCGGGATCATCGTTGCCCCCGCCTATAGCCACCGCTGGAACCACTCGGCGATGGCGTTCAACCGCTCGAGCCGGTGCCGCGGCTGCCCACCGCGCGAGAGCCCGTGGCTCTCGTTCGGGAAGCGCACGAACTCCACCGTACGGCGCAGGAACTTGAGCGACACGAAGAGCTGCTCCGCCTGCTCGATTGGGCAGCGGTAGTCCTCCTCGCTATGCAGGATCAACAGCGGCGTGGTGATGTTGGCGACGTAGCTGATCGGCGACAGGCGCCAGTAGAGCTCCGGGTCCTCCCACACCTCAGCGCCGAATGAGAGCTGACTGGTAGCGAAGCTGATGTCGTCGGTGCCGTACATGCTCACGAAATTGGAGCAGCAGCGCTGGGTCACCGCGGCCTTGAAGCGATCGGTGTGGCCGATCACCCAGTTGGTCATGATCCCGCCGTAGGAGCCGCCGGTGACGCCCAGCCGCTGCTCGTCGATCCCGCCGCGGCGGATGGCCTCGTCCACGATCGCCATGAGATCCGGCATGTCGGCCTCGCCCCACGCCGCGTGCAGCTTGGCCGCGAACGCCTCGCCATACCCCGTGCCGCCGCGCGGGTTGCTGTAGAGCACGGCGTAGCCCAGCCCGGCCAGCACCTGGAACTCGTGCATGAACCCGTTGCCGTACTGCAGGTGCGGGCCGCCGTGGATCTGGAGGATCATCGGATAGCGGACGCCCGGCTGCGCCCCCGGCGGCCGCAGCAGCCAGCCCTGCACGCGCGTCCCGTCGGGGCCGGTCGCCCAGATCTCCTCCGGCTCCACCGGCTCGACCTCCGCCAACCACTCCCGGTTGACGTCGGTCAACTGCCGTTCGTCCCCGCCGTCCGGCCCGCACACGTAGAGCTCACCGGGATTCGTCGGCGTCGACGCCGCGAAGACGAAGCCGGCGTCGCCCGGCAGCGGGACGACCATGCCGACCCGGCGCGGCCCGCCGATCACGCGCTCGATGCGCCCGTCCGCCAGCGTGACGCGGAAGAGGTGCGTGTTGCCGTGGTCGCTGGCCAGGAAGTGGATCGCCCCGCCGCACCGATCCCACGCCACCGGCGAGGACGAGAAGCGCGGGATGTCGCCCATCGTCGTATCGCCCGCCGAGCGGTCCAGTGCCGCCGTGCGCGGCTCGGGCACCCCGCCGGCCGCCGGGACGGTCCAGACCAGCACATTGGCGTGGTCGGCGCGGCGGTAGTCGCTCGGCCCGAGCAGGGCGATGGTGGTGCCGTCCGGTGACCAGACGGGCTCCGACCACGACCCCGGCGCGCACGTGATCTTGCGCGGCGGGCCGCCCGCCGCCGACACCGCCCAGATGTCCCGCAGGATGCCCGTCTCCCAGTCGGGGTGCCGGGCGGCGCTGAAGGCGATCTCGTGGCCGGTGGGTGACCAGGCGGGATCCCGGTGCTCGTACGGCCCCTCGGTGAGCTGGCGCGGCTGCTCGCCGGGGTTGTCCGCCGCGAACGGCACCACCTAGTCTGCCGGTACTTGTCGTCCAGATACCTCGCCGTCGAAGCGGTAGCGGATGGTGCGGATCACGCGCACGTCGGATTGCGGCGCGGGCCCCACCCTCACCTTGCTCACGAACGCGAGCGCATCGCCGCGCGGCGACCACACCGGCTGCTCCACCCCCTCCGGCAGCCGGGTGAGCTGCCGCGCCTCACCCCCGTCGGCCGGGATGCACCAGAGCTGCGGGGTGTCGCCGTCGCGGGTGGAGAGGAACGCGATCCAGCGCCCATCGGGCGACCAGCGCGGCGTGCTGTCGCGCGCCGTCCCGGCCGTCAGCGGCCGCGGCTGCCCCCCGGCCACCGGCACCGTCCAGATGCCGCTGCGGTAGCAGTTCGCCTCGCGGTCCATCCGGGTGATGACGAACGCCACCTGCCGCCCGTCGGGCGAGACCTGCGGATCGCTCACCATCGCGATGCGGAACAAGTCGTCGGCGCGGATCGGTCGCCGCGTCTGCACCTTCCCCTCCTCCCCTCGGTGTCGTCCTGCTGGCAGCGCTCCCACCAGCACGGCCGCCATCGCCCGCGCGACGGGCGGCATTCCCAGCCAGTCGCACGGTCAGTGTGGGGAGGGCGTGATGCCCTCCCGGCTGGATGCCACCATCGCGTGGGTCGGGTCAATCAGCCAGGCGCCGGCCCGATCGGGCCGCGGATGATCGCCATCACCCGCTCCCCGGCCCGGTAGGGTTGCTCGCGCGGCGGAATCAGGAGAAAGGCGTTGGCTCCCACCAGCGACAGCAGCCGCGCCGACGCCTGCGGGCCGGTGTTGCGCGCGTGGAGCACGCCGGCCTCATCGGCCCAGACGACGCCGCGCTGGTACTCCAGCCGGTCGCCGCTCTCAATCTCGTGTGTCAGCACCACCGGCACCGGGCGCGGCTGGACATCGCGCCGGCCGGCCATGACGCGCAGCGCCGCGGTCACGAAGATCTCGAACCCGACCAGTGCCGAGACGGGGTTGCCGGGCAGGCCGAACACCAGGGTGTCCCCGACGGTCGCGAAGTTCAGCGGCTTCCCCGGCTTCATGAAGAGCCGGCGGAAGTGCACCGTGCCCAGCTCCCCGAGGATCTCCTTGACGAAGTCGCGCTCCCCGACCGACACCCCGCCCGAGGTCACCACGATGTCGCTGGCCGCGATGCGCTCCTCCAGCAGGCGACGCAGCGCCGCCACCTCGTCCGGTGCCCGCCCGGACCAGACGACCTCCGCCCCCGCGCGGCGTGCCGCGACCACCAGCGAGAAGCGATTCGAGTCCCGAATCTGGCCCGGCCCCGGCTCCTGCCCCGGGTCAACCAGCTCGTCGCCGGTCGACATGACGCTGAGCCGCGGCCGGCGGAAGACCGGCACCGTCACCCGCCCCAGGCTGGCCAGCAGCCCGATCTCGGCCGGACCCAGCGGCGTCCCTGCCTCGATGAGCACCTGGCCCCGCCGCAGGTCGGCCCCCACCGGGCGCACGTTCTCCCCAACGCGCACCACCTCCTGGCGGATCACCACGTGATCGTCGCGCAGCTCCGTCTGCTCGACCGGCACCACGGCATCGCTGCCGGGCGGCAACGGCGCGCCGGTGGTGATGCGCACCGCCGTCCCCGGCGTCACCTCGACCGGCAGAGGCTGCCCGGCGAACTGCTCGCCGATGATCTCCCGCCAGGGCGATCCGTCCGCCGCGATCACCGCGAACCCGTCCATGGTCGCAGCCGGGAACGGCGGCAGGTCCTGGTCCGCGATGAGCGGCTCGGCCAGGACCCGATCGCCCGCCGCCTCCAGCGGAACCAGCTCCGTCGGCAACGGCCGGCTATGTCGCAGGACGATGTCGAGTGCCTCGTGCGGCGGCAGCAGGCGATCGCCTATCGGCATTGAACCAGACCTCCCCTGTGCGAGGTTGCCGTGACCGGCCGTATCTTAGCACGCGGCCGGCCGGGGTGCGCGCCGGCCCCGGTCGGTGCCGAACACGCAACCCGGCCGGCCCCCAGGCCACCGTTCCCGTGTGCCCCGAGTCAGCCCCTCACCCTTTTGACAGCCGGCACTGGAGAACGTATAGTTACAAGCGATTGACCCACCTTACTGGCACGTGTCGGGTTCCGAGGACATGTCTGCACCGGAGTTGGACGACCGATCTGAGCAGAAGGCGGCCGTCACACCTGCCGTTTCCCCCGAGACCGGCGGGTCGGTTGCGACGTGGGCCGATCTGGAGCGGATCATCCGCGAGCAGATGCCCGGCATGGACCTCGCCCCGATCCGCCGGGCGTACGAGTTCGCGGAGCACGCCCATCGCGGGAAGCTCCGGCGGTCGGGCGACCCCTACATCACCCACCCGCTCGCGGTCGCCATCATCCTGGCCAACATGCAGCTCGACCAGGAGACCCTGTGCGCCGCCCTGCTGCACGATGTCCTCGAGGACACCGACACCAGCATCGAGGAGCTGCGCACCATCTTCGGCGAGCGCGTCGCCAAGCTGGTCGACGGCGTCACCAAGCTCGGACGCATCCGCTGGACGCCCGAGGACGACGCCGCCAGCCGCGAGAAGGAGCGCCAGGCCGAGAGCCTGCGGAAGATGTTCCTGGCGATGGTCGACGACGTGCGCGTCGTCCTGATCAAGCTCGCCGACCGGCTCCACAACATGCGCACCCTCGAGCACATGCCGCGCGCCAAGCAGCTCCGCAGCGCCCAGGAGACGATGGAGATCTACGCGCCGCTGGCCAATCGCCTGGGTATCTGGCAGTTCAAGTCCGAGCTGGAGGATCTGGCCCTCCGCTACCTCGATCCCCAGACCTTCTTCTCCATCAAACGGGCGCTGGATCGGCGCGGGGTGGATCGCCAGCGGTATCTGGAGCGGGTGATCCAGGAGCTCAGCCGTGCCCTGAGCGAGGCCGGGATCAAGGCCGACATCTCCGGGCGGGAGAAGCACATCACCTCCATCGCCCGCAAGATGCAGCGCAAGGGGCGGAGCTTCGACGAGATCTACGACGTGCTCGGCGTGCGCGTGGTCGTCGACGAGAAGAAGGACTGCTACGGCGCCCTGGGCGTGATCCACACGATGTGGCACCCGATCCCGGGCGAGTTCGACGACTACATCGCCACGCCCAAGGAGAGCATGTACCAGTCGATCCACACCGCGGTGCTGGGCCCCGGCGGCCATCCGCTCGAGATCCAGATCCGCACCGTCGAGATGCACCAGGTGGCGGAATACGGGATCGCGGCCCACTGGCGCTACAAGGAGGGCTCGCGGCCGGACCCGAACGTCGAGGCCAAGATCGCGTGGCTCCGGCAACTCATGGACTGGCGCGACGAGGTCGTCGACGCCCAGGAGTTCGTGGAGTCGCTCAAGTCCGACGTCTTCCAGGAAATGATCTACGTCTTCACCCCGAAGGGCGACATCATCGAGCTCCCCGCGGGCGCGACCCCGGTCGACTTCGCCTACCGCATCCACACCGAGGTCGGGCACCAGTGCGTCGGCGCCAAGGTGAACAATCAACTGGTGCCGCTCAACTACCGGCTGCAGAACGGCCAGGTCGTCCAGATCATGACCTCCAAGACCAAGGTCGGGCCCAGCCGGGACTGGCTCATGCCCAGCAGCGGCTACATCACCACGGCCTCGGCCCGGGAGAAGGTCCGGCAGTGGTTCCGCCGCCAGTTGCGTGAGGAGAACATCGCCCAGGGCCGGGAGATCCTGGAGCGCGAACTCCGCCGCCTCGGCGTCGAGGCCAAGATCGAGGACATCGCCAAGCAGTTCCCGCGCTACCAGAAGGTCGAGGACTTCCTCGCGGCGATCGGCTACGGCGCGATCACCCCGCAGCAGATCGCCTCGCGCCTCGCCGAGCACGCCGAGCGGCAGGTGCTGTCCGCGCCTAGCGCGCCGCAGGCACCGACCAGCCCGGTCGGGCTGCGGGTCCAGGGCGTGGGCGACCTCTATACCCGCCTGGCCGCCTGCTGTAAGCCGGTCTATGGCGACCCCATCATCGGCTACGTCACCCGCGGCCGCGGCGTCACCGTCCACCGCGCCGACTGCTACAACGTGACCCATGTCGACGAGGTGGGCCGCCTCATCCAGGTGAGCTGGGGGAACGACCAGCGCCAGCTTTACCCGGTCAACATCCGCCTGGAGGCCTGGGACCGCGTCGGCCTACTCCGCGACATCACCACGCTCGTCGCCGACGAGAAGGTCAACATGCTCTCGGTGCTGACCGGCGTCAATGACGACCACACCGTCACCGTCCTGATGACGCTCGAGGTCGAAAGCGTCCAGCAACTGAGCCGCGTCCTCCAGAAGCTCGAGTCGGTCCGCGACGTCTATGACGTCCGCCGCGAGGCCACCCCCGGCGCGCGGCTCGGCAATTCGCGCTCCTCGGCCTAAGCCCGATGGCCGGCCCCGCTCCCGTCCTCTGCCTCGGTGAGATCCTCATCGACCTGATCGGCCAGCCCGCTGGTCCCGCCGACGCGGTCGAGGCCTTCATCCCGCGCGTTGGCGGCGCCCCGGCGAACGTCGCGGTCGCCCTGGCACGCCTGGGTATCCCGGCAGCCTTCCTCGGGGCGGTGGCCGACGGCGACCCGTTCGCGCCGGTGCTGACCGCGCGCCTGGCGGCCGAGGGCGTCGACACGCGCTGGGTCGTCGCGGTCCCCGATGGACAGACGCGCGTCGCCATCGTGACCGGCCCGGCCGGCCGGCGCGACTTCGCCTTCTACGGCCATCCACCGGCCGACACCTGCCTCACCCCCGAGCACGTGGGTCGCGCCCTCGCCCAGGGTGCCGCCGCGCTCTACCTCTCGTCGCTCCCGCTGACGGCGGAGCCCGCATGCACCGCCGCGTTGGAGGCGGTCGCCGCCGCGCGGCGCGCCGGGATCCCGGTCTGCTTCGACCCGAACCCCCGGCCGCAGCAGTGGGGGCGCGCGACCGCGGGGCGCGGGCACTGCTTGGCCGTCCTGCGCGCCGCCGACGTGGTGAAGGTCAGTCGCCATGACCTGGCGGTGCTGGGCATCGACGAAGGCGACTACCGGACGCTCACGGCCGGGGCGCGGCTCCGGGTGCTCACCGACGGCGCCGCGGGCTGTACGTTCTGGCTCGACGGCGTCCGCGGCCACCAGCCCGCCTTCCCGGTCGCTTCCGTCGACGAGACGGGGGCCGGCGATGCCTTCATGGCGGCGCTCATCGCGCGCGGCGTGCGCAGCGGCTTCCGCTACCGCGCGGCGGACGTGCGCTTCGCGGCCGCGGCTGGCGCGCTCACCACCACCCGCCTGGGCGCCATCGACGCGCTGCCGACGCCCGCCGAGATCGCGGCGCTCCTCGACGCGCCCGGTCGCGATCGTCGCGACCGGCCATCCGGTGGCATTTTCTCTGCGGGTTAGCCGCATCGCCATTCCGTGGTGCCACCGCCACGGGCGACGGCGCCCGCACCCGCGTGCGGGACAGACCCCGGCTACCCGCGCGGTCGTCCGGTCAGACCACGCGCCCGTTGCTGTCGCATGGGTTCCTCATGGCCACCGGGCTGGCCACGCTGACTGGCCGGGAATTGCACCGAGAGGAGCACCGAGGATGTCAGGAAAGTCCGCAGCCGACCTGGTGGCCGAGGCCAAGGCCCGCATCACGAATCTCTCGCCCGGTGAGGTCGCCGCCGCGCTGGCGCGCGGCGACGTCGTCATCGTCGATGTCCGCGAGCCGCAGGAGCGAGCGGAGCGCGGCGCGATTCCGGGGTCCGTCCTGGCCCAGCGCGGCATGCTGGAGTTCTATGCCGATCCCACCTCGCCGTACCATCGCGAGGAGTTCGATCCGGATCAGCCGATCATCCTGTACTGCAGTGCCGGCGGCCGCTCCGCGCTGGCCGCCGACACCCTGCAGCGCATGGGCTATCGGCAGGTCGCCCACCTCGATGGCGGCTTCACCGCCTGGCAAGAGCAGGGCCTGCCGGTCGAGGGGTAGACGAGACAGGGGGCCGTTCTGCCCGAGCGGCCCCCGCGGAAGCGCTCCGAGCGTTGCGACGCATCGCTCAAACGAACGGCTGGCGGAGAATCGTCTTCAGCCGCTCCGGCGCAGTGCGACTTGGATCGCTGAGATAGATCTCGTGGTGTTTCCCGGCAGGTTTGCCGTTGCGCTCCTCGATAAACCGGTGAATGCGCTGGATAGTCGGCCCCTCCTCGCTGCAGGGGCCCGACGTGCGTGATCTGCGCCGCCCGCCCTTGGTCGAAGATCTCAAAGCGAATCCGATCCAGCGCCGGCAGCTTCTTCTTGGCCGCCACCGCGGACCGCACGGAGGCAACCAGCTCCCCCGTTACCGCCTCGGGCTGCATGCTCATCGCCGTCCACCGCCACGCGTCTTGCTCGCCAAGGTGGAACGCCGACGGGTCGTCGGCCCACCACAGAGCCTCCAGTGGCATGACACGGTAGTCGATGGACAACTGGCGTCTCACCGCGAATGTGAGTGCGTATGCCAGGGAGAACAGCCTTTCGACCGCTTCCCGCTACGCCGCGCTCCTCGGCGAGCCGTCGCCGTCGATCATCCGGAAGCGCATCGGGGGAACCAGAACCTCAGTCACATCCTTGGCCGATGGCGCGTAGAGGTGCTTCCGCGTCTTCCGCAGGTCGACCTGTTCCACCGGACCCTTCCCTTCCGCGAGCAGCCAACGTCTCTATCCACTGCTATGCGCACCGGGACGTGGATGACGGCTCACTCCTCCGGCTCCGTAACCTCCCCGTCCTCGTCCAGCCCGAAGCGCTCCATCAGCCGCTCGCGACGCGTCTTCCGCCGTCGCCGCCGCGCCGCCTCCTGTGCCTCCGCCTCCAGCGCCGCCTCGTCCCAGATCAGCTCTCGGTCGGCCACGTGGACGACGTCACCCGGCTGGATCCCCAGCTCCTCCAGCTTCGCCGAGATGCCCGACGCTTCCAGCACTCGCTGGTAGCGGTCGGCCGCCTCCTCGTTGCTGAAGTCGGTCATCCGGGTCAGCCGCTCGATCTTCGGGCCGCGGACGGCAAAGTGGTGCCGGGAGAGCCGCTCCGCTTCCCACCAGTCGTCGCGCGTCTCCTGCAGGGTGTACACCCGGTGCTGGTGCGGCGGGGGCGCCTGCTCGCGCGGCAGCTCCCGCAGGCGCTCCATCACCCGCTGGAGGAGCTCCGGCACCCCCTCGCCGGTCACCGCCGAGATGGGGAAGACCTCGTAGCCCTGCGCCGTCAACGCCTCGATCAGCCGCGGCAGATTCGTCTGCGTCTCCGGGAGGTCCTGCTTGTTGATCGCGACGATCTGCGGGCGCGCCGCCAGCTCCGGCGAATAGGCGGCCAACTCCTCGTTGATCGTGCGGAAGTCCTCCAGCGGGTCGCGCCCCTCGAGGCCCCCCGAGCCATCCAGCACGTGGATGAGGAGCCGCGTCCGCTCGATGTGGCGCAGGAACTCGTGCCCCAGACCGACCCCCTCGGCCGCGCCCTCGATCAGGCCCGGGATGTCCGCCATCACGAAGGTCTCGCCGCCCGGTCCCCCAACCTCGACCACGCCGAGCGTCGGCTCGACGGTCGTGAAGGGATAGTCCGCGATCTTGGGTCGGGCCGCGCTGGCCGCCGCCAGCAGGGTCGACTTGCCGGCGTTGGGTAGCCCGACCAGCCCGACGTCGGCGATCAGCTTCAACTCCAGGCGCAGCCAGCGCTCCTCGCCCGGCTCGCCCTTCTCCGCCATGCGGGGCGCCTGCCGGGTCGATGTCGCAAAGCGCGCGTTCCCCAGACCGCCCTGCCCGCCGCGGGCCACCCGGAACGTCTCGCCCGGTTGGGTCAGGTCGGCCAGCACGTCGCCGGTCGCGTCGTCGATGACCACCGTCCCGGGCGGCACGTCGATGTACAGGTCCTCCCCCTGCTTGCCGGTTTTCCGGCCCCCTTTGCCGGACTCGCCCCGCTGCGCACGGAAATGCTGCTTGTACTTGAAGGCGATCAGCGTGTTGAGATGGGGGTTCACGCGCAGGAACACGTCGCCGCCTCGGCCGCCGTCCCCGCCGTCCGGCCCGCCGAAGGGCACGTACTTCTCTCGGCGGAAGCTGACCGCGCCGTCGCCGCCGTCGCCGGCCTTCACATAGATCTTCGCCCGGTCGTAGAACATGGCACCTTCCGCGTCGTCGGGTCGCCCTCGCTCGTCGCCGCCGGCGGCGCAGGCGTCGCGCCAGCAGCGCCGCCCCTCGGCGCCCTCCATCTTAGCCCAGAGGGCAGGCCACGGCGGCCCCGCCACACAGCCCATCAGGTCGCCGACACGCGCATGGGAGGACACGGCGCCGGGATCCACGCACCATCTCCTGGCGCCGCAGGGCGACCGGCGTGAACCCGAGCCGGGTGGCGGCCTATTCGAGGTAGTCGCGGAGCTTCTTGCTGCGGCTGGGATGCCGCAGCTTGCGCAGGGCCTTGGCCTCGATCTGCCGGATCCGCTCGCGGGTGACGCCGAACTCCCGGCCGACCTCCTCCAGCGTGCGGATACGGCCGTCGTCCAGGCCGAAGCGGAGCTCGAGCACCCGCCGTTCCCGATCCGCCAGGGAACCCAGCACGTCGTCCACCTGCTCCTTGAGCAGCTTCAGTGACGCCGCGTCGGACGGGGCCAGCGCCTTCGAGTCCTCGATGAAGTCGCCGAGGTTGCTGTCCTCTTCCTCACCGATCGGCATCTCGAGCGACACCGGCTCCTGCGAGATCTTCAGGATCTCGCGCACCTTGTCCGGCGCCATCCCGAGCTCGGCCGCGATCTCCTCGGACGTCGGCTCGCGCCCCAGCTCCTGCTGCAGCCGGCGGGAGGTGCGGATCAGCCGGTTGATCTGCTCCACCATGTGGACCGGGATGCGGATCGTCCGGGCCTGATCGGCGATCGCCCGCGTGATCGCCTGGCGGATCCACCACGTGGCGTAGGTGGAGAACTTGAACCCCTTGTGGTGCTGGAACTTCTCCACCGCGCGGATCAGGCCGAGGTTGCCTTCCTGGACCAGGTCGAGCATCGACATGCCGCGCCCGACGTACTTCTTCGCCACGCTGACGACGAGGCGCAGGTTCGCCTCCGTCAGCTTCTTCCGCGCGACATCGCCCCGCACGATCATTTCGTCCCACCGCGCCTGCAGCGCCGCCGCGTCCCGCTCCAGGCACGCGCGCACCGCCTCGTCCGCCGGCCAGGCGTCGACGTCGCGGATCATCTCCTGGACATAGCCGGTGAGGAGGTCGTACTCGATGCGCTGCCGACGCAGGTGCTCCTCCAGCTCCTCACGCCGCACGCCGAAGCGCTCGCAGACCGACTCGATGGCCGGCGCCATCTCGTCCGTCAGCGGGAGCACGGCGCCCAGCACGCGCGCCTTGGTGAGCTCCGACCGATCGGGGAAGGCCGCACGGTGGAAGGCGATGGTGAGCGGCCAGCCGTCGCGCAGCGTGGTGTACGCCCGCCAGGCGATGGCCACGGGGTCCGGCGGCTGCCCGTCGGCCCCGCGGAGCTCCTGCTGCAGGCGGAAGACGTAGTCGCCGCGCTCCATGGCCTGGGCCAGCGCCACCTCTTGCTCCCCGGTCAGGAGCGGCACGCGGCCGATCTCGCGCAGGTAGATGCGCACCGGGTCGTCGAGGCTGACCCCGCTGAGGTCGACGTCGCTGACCTGCGTGGAGAAGAGATCGTCGTCGAGGTCGACTGCCGCGATCGCCGCCTCGGCCGTTCCCTCGTCGCGCTCGACGACCGGGATATTCAACTCGGCCAACTGCGACGTGATCGCGTCCACCGCGTCCGGCCCACCGGGCGCGGCAGCGATCTCGACCAACTCCTCGGCCGACAGGTAGCCTTGCGCCTGCGCCCGTTCCACGATGGCCCGAACGGTTGGCTCGTCGACGCTCGCCTTGCCGGGGAACTCATCTCCGTCGTCCCGGCCCACGGGCACCTGGTTCACAGGCTCACCATATTCATCAGCCGGAAACCGGTGTCTCATCGCCTCAGCCACGTTACACACTCCCCCCACTGCCAGGGGCGAGCGCTGCACTGAAGCGGTGTGGCAGTGATACTACGCCCGAAGCCAAAATGCAAATCCCAAGGCTCAATCGCTCCGCGGCGGCGTGGCAAGCAGCGCCTCGCGCGCGAGCAGATCCTCGTAGCGCTCACGCCGCTGGACCAGCCGCGCTTCGCCGCCCGCCACCGCCACCACCGCCGGCCGCAGGGCGAGGTTGTAGTTGCTCGCCATCGCCAGGCAATAGGCGCCGGCAGCCGGCAGCGCGATCAGATCACCCGGCTCCAGCGTGGGGAGCGCGATGTCCTTGATCAGGACATCGCCCGACTCGCAGTACTTCCCGGCGATCGTCACCAGCGCCTCACCCTCCCCGGTGCGGTTGGCGAGCGCGGCCGTGTAGCGCGCACCGTAGAGCGCCGGGCGGATGTTGTCCGCCATCCCACCGTCCACGCACACGTAGCGGCGGACGCCGGGGATGTCCTTGATCGTCCCAACCCGGTAGACCGCCACGCCCGCCGGCCCGACGATCGAGCGGCCCGGCTCCACCGTCAGCACCGGCGGCGCGAAGCCCCAGCGCTCGGCGGCCGCCAGCGCGCTGCGGGCGACCGCCTCGGCATACGCGTCGATCGCCGCCTCGGGGTCGCCGCTCTCGTACGGGATGCCGAAGCCGCCGCCCGGGCTGATCTGGTCCGGCACCACGCCGAACCGGTCCCGCATCGCCGCCGCGAACCGGAACAGGGCGTCAACCGTTGCCGCGAACGGCTCGAGCTCCACGATCTGCGACCCGATATGGGCGTGGTAGCCGCGGAGCCGGAGGCCCGGGATGCCCACGATCCGCTCCACCGCCCGGGCCGCGTCGCCCGACTCGATCAGCAGGCCGAACTTGGAGTCCACGATTCCCGTCTTCCGGTAGGCGTGGGTATGGGCATCGATCCCTGGGTTCACGCGCAGCAGCACGTCGAGCCCCGGCCCGTCTGCGGGGACCATGCGCTCGAGCAGGTCCAGCTCGTGGTGGTTGTCGACGACCACCTCGCCGATCCCGAGCTGGAGCGCCAGCGCGAGCTCATCCGGCGTCTTGTTGTTCCCGTGGAACACGATGCGCTCGGCCGGGAAACCGCCCCGGTGGGCCAGGTAGAGCTCCCCACCAGAGACCACGTCCAGCCAGAGCCCCGCCGACTCGAGCAGCGGCAGCAGCCACGTTGCCATATACGCCTTCCCGGCGTAGACCACCCGGGCGCGCGGGTAGTGACGCGCGAACGCGCGCCGGTAGGCGTCGGCCCGCTCGCGCAGGGTCGCCTCGTCGTAGATATAGAGTGGCGTCCCATACTCCTCAACCAAGGCTGTGACGGGAACGCCGCCGATGACCAATCGACCCGACCGGTCGCGCTCGGTCGTCACCGGCCACACCATCGTTTCCCTTGTCCCTTCGGATTTGCCGCGCCTGAGCGCCGTTGCCCCGTGCTGCTCGTTGGGGGATTATACGGTCCCACCCCCCGGCCGAAAAAGAGCCGGTACCCGGCCACTTGGCACGTCGTTGACGAGCATGTAAGCTAACCACATGATGGCCTGTCTGTCGCACCGGTTCGAACATCCCTCCCCGGCCACTGCGCAGCCGCGGGCGATCCTCGCCGACGGCGCGCCTCGCTTCGGCCACCCGTCGCGTGTCCCCATGAACCGGCCGCCGCTCGTCCGATCCACGGTCTAGCCCGGTGACGGGGCCAGTCTGCCCCGGCGCCTGGAAAGTGTACGCTGGACACGTTGGGTTGATGATGAGGAAGAGCTCGCATGCCGGTTACAATTCTGTCAGTTCACAACCTGACCAAACACTTCGGGGCAGAGGAGATCTTCAGCGGCGTCACGTTCCAGATCGAGGAGCGCCAGCGCGTCGCCCTGGTCGGCGTCAACGGCGCCGGCAAGAGCACGCTCCTGCGCATCCTGAGCGGCAGCGAGGCGCCCGACGACGGCACCATCACGACCCAGGCGGGCTTGCGCATCACCTACCAGGCGCAGGAGGCCCACTTCAACCCCCGGCACACCGTGCGCGAGGCGGCGCTGGACGCCTTCCACCAGACCCGCCGGATCGGGGCGGAGCTGGCCGAGCTCGAAGCCCAGATGGCACGGACCTCGGGGGCGGAGCTCGACGCACTCCTCGAGCGCTACGGCGACCTCCGCACCCGCTTCGAGGCGGCCGGCGGCTACGAGCTGGAGCATCGCGCCGAGCAGGTGCTGGCTGGACTCGGCTTCGGCGAGGAGCACTACGACACGCCGGTGACGCACTTGAGCGGCGGGCAGAAGACCCGCCTGGCACTGGCGCGCGCCCTGCTCGCCGACCCCGACCTCCTGCTGCTCGACGAGCCGACCAACCACCTCGACCTGGCCGCCCTGGAGTGGCTCGAGAACTTCCTGCGGTCCTGGAATCGCGCCGTCATCGTGGTGTCCCACGACCGCTACTTCCTCGACCGCGTCACCGAGCGCACGCTCGACCTCAGCTTCGGCCGGCTGGAGGACTACCCCGCGCCCTATACCCGCTACCTGCAACTGCGGGAGGAGCGACGCGAGCGCCTCCGCAAGGAGTACGAGGCACAGCAGGAGTTTATCGCACGCACCGAAGAGTTCATCCGGCGGTATAAGGCGGGGCAGCGCGCCAAGGAGGCCCGCGGGCGCGCCACGCGCCTGGCGCGTCTGGAGCGCATCGAGCAGCCGCGCGACCACGCGACGCTGCACGTCCGGCTCGGCCCCGGCCTGCGCAGCGGCAAGATCGTTCTCAGCACCCACCGGCTCACCGTCGGCTACCCCCCGCGCGACGGCAACCGCGAGCCCACCGTGCTGCTCCAGGTTCCCGACCTGAGCATCGAGCGCGGTGACCGCGTCGCGCTGATCGGGCCGAACGGCATCGGCAAGACGAGCTTCCTGCGCACCGTCGTCGGCGAGCTCAAGCCGCTCACCGGCCGCATCGACTTCGGGGTGAGCGTCAAGCCCGCCTACTATGCCCAGGGTCACGAAGGGCTCGACCCGGAGAAGACCGTCCTCAGCACCCTGATCGAGCGCTACCCCATGAGCGAGGAGGGGGCGCGCACCCTGCTGGGCCGCTTCCTGTTCAGCGGGGACGACGTCTTCAAACCCGTCGGCGCGCTCTCGGGCGGCGAGCGGAGCCGCCTGGCGCTGGCGAAGCTCACGCTGGAGCAGGCCAACTTCCTCGTGCTCGACGAGCCGACCAACCACCTGGACATCGCCGCGCGGGAGGCGCTGGAGGAGGTGCTCGCTGACTTCGACGGGACGATCCTCTTCGTCTCCCACGACCGGTACCTCATCGACCGGCTGGCGACCCACGTCTGGGTCGTGGAGGACGGCACGATTCGCGCCTACCAGGGGAACTACGGCGACTACCTGCGCGCCCGCGAGCGCGCCGCCGCGGCGGCGGAGCCCGCGCCCGCGCGCGGCCGCCAGTCCACCGGGACCACCCAGCCCGCGCCGCGGCAGCGCGGGCGCCTCGCCGACGCCGAGCGCCGCCGGCTCCAGCAGCAGCTCGCCGCGGCCGAGCGCACCATCAGCCGGCTGGAGCAGCGCCTGAACGAGCTGAGCGACGACCTCGCGCTCGCTACCATCGAGCAGGATGTGGAGGCCATCGCCCGGCTGGGGCAGGAGTACGAGGCGGTGCAGGCCGAGCTGGACCAGGCGTACGCCGCGTGGGAGGCCATCGGCGCCCACCTGGATGAGGGAGCGGAGGCGGTACCGTCGTGAGCTGCCCCCCCTACGTCATCGGCGTGACCGGCAACATCGCCTGCGGCAAGTCGCTGGTCCTCTCGCTCCTGGCGCGGCTCGGCGCCGAGACCATCGACGCTGATCGCGTCGCGCACGAGGTGATGGCGCCCGGCACTCCCACCGCGGAACGCATCATCGCCGCCTTCGGCGAGGGCATCCGCGGGCCAGACGGCGGCATCGACCGCCGGGCGCTGGCCGCCATCGTCTTCAGCGACCCGCGCCAGCTCGCGCGCCTCGACGCGCTGGCGCACCCACCCACCGTTGCCGCCATCGAGGAGCGGGTGCGGCGCTCGACGGCGGCGGTCGTCGCCGTGGATGCGATCAAGCTCTTCGAGGCGGGCGTGGCCGACAAGTGCGACGAGGTCTGGGTCGTGATCTGCGACCCCGCGCAGCAGCTCGAGCGGCTGATGCGGCGCAGCGGCCTGAGCCGCGAGGAAGCCCTCCGCCGCATCCAGGCACAACCGCCCCAGGAGGAGAAAGTCCGCCGGGCCGACCGGGTGATCGACAACAGCGGCACCGTGGAGGAGACCGAGGCGCAGGTCCGGGCCGCCTGGAACGCCCTCCCGGCCGCGGTGCGCGCCAAGGTGGCGCGCGCTGCCGGCGACGAGCCCGCCGGGCCAAGCGCCCGCTGACCGCCCCCCGGCCGCCCTGCGGCTACCGCCCCACGTAGCACGGCGCGCGCTTCTCGGCGAACGCGGCGAGCGCCTCCCGCCCGTCCTCCGTCGCCCGGGCCGCCACCACGGCGTCGAGGTGATGCCGCGTCGCGGCCGCGGCACCGTCCTCCAGCGTGAGCAGGAGGTTGCGCTTGGTCTCGGCGACCGCCAGCGGCGCCAACGCGGCGATCTGATCCGCCACCGCGCGCGCGGCCGCGTCCAGGTCGTCCGCCACCCGGGTGACCAGCCCCAGCGCCGCCGCCTCGTCGGCGTCCACCCAGCGCGCGGTCAACAGCAGGTCCTGCGCGCGGGCCAGCCCGATCACCTGCGTCACGCGCCACGTCGGTGAGGGGATGGCGACGGCCGGCTCCCGGTAGCTGAAGCGCGCCGACGGCGCCGCGATGCGCAGGTCCGCCGAGAGGGCCAGCTCAACCCCCAGCCCGACGCACGCCCCCTGGATCAGCGCGACCAGCGGGACGGTCAGGGCGCGGAGCGCCCCCAGCGCGCGGTGCATCGTGGCCACCAGGTGACGGGTCTCGGCCGCGGATGCCGCCTGCATCGCCTTCAGATCGATCCCGGCACAGAACGCGGGACCAGCCCCGCGCAGGAGCACCACCCGCGGACGACGCGCGTCGAGCTGGTCGGCCGCCGCGATCAGCCCCTCCAGCATGCCCCGGTCCGCCGCGTTCCGGGAGCGCGGGCGGTTGAGGGTGAGCGTCGCGCGGTCCCCGTCGAACGCCAGCTGGACCGGAGCGTCATCGTCGCACCGCATGCGGCCTCGCCTTCCCTGCTTTGCTTTCGGCACACCCGTCGCTCCGCATCATACCAGCGCGGTGGTGAGCGCTCTCGGCACACGGCTTGCTCAGTCGGGGGCGCCTCCCCCGACCGCCGCCTGGTTGCTGGTGCGGAGGCACACACCGCCGGGCGCCACTGTCGCGCCCTTGACACGCCACCCCGTCACCGTGTTGCGTCCCGACGACGCGCCATTGCGTACGGTAAGCCCTCAGCACGCCCCCTGGCGTGCGCAACACGAGCCACCGCAACGTGACAGACAGGAAGGAACCTTAGGGGCATGGAAGCATCGTTCAAACTCGGTCGTATTCGCGGCATCCAGATCGGCATTCACTTCAGTTGGCTCATCGTGTTTGGCCTGCTGGCCTACTCGCTCGCCGCCGGCTTCCTCCCGAGCCTGTACCGCGGCTGGTCGGCCGCGCAGTACTGGACCGTCGGCGCCCTGGCCGCCCTGCTCCTCTTCGCCTCGGTGCTGGCGCACGAGCTGGGTCACTCCTTCGTCGCGCAGTCGAAGGGCATCCCCGTCCGCGCCATCACCCTCTTCATCTTCGGGGGCGTGGCCCAGATCAGCCGGGAGTCCCAGACCGCCCGGGACGAGTTCCAGATCGCCATTGCGGGGCCGGCGGTCAGCCTGGTCATCGGGGCCACGTCGCTCGCGCTGTGGTGGCTGACCCGCGGCACGACCGACTTCCTGGCCGCGATGCTCCTCTACCTCGGCCTAGCCAATCTCATCCTGGTCGGCTTCAACCTGATCCCCGGCTTTCCCCTCGATGGCGGCCGCGTCTTCCGCGCGACCGTCTGGGCCATCACCGGGAACCTGGAGCGCGCGACCAGGATCGCCGCGGCCGTCGGGGTCGGCATCGGCTACCTCTTCATCCTCGGCGGCATCTTCTACGTGTTCGTGGTCCCCATCACCGGGATCTGGCTGATCGCGATCGGCTGGTTTCTCCAGAACGCCGCCGAGCAGTCCTACCGGCAGATGCGCATCGAGCGCGCCTTCGCCCACGTCAAGGTCGGCTCGATCATGGATCCGCACCCGGTGGTGGTGCGGCCGGACATCACGCTGGCGGAACTGGTCGAGCGCTACATCCTGGCCCGCAACGTCCGCGGGGTTCCGGTGGTCGAGGACGGCCGCCTCGTCGGCATCATCACCCTCACCGACCTGCGGGACGTCCGGCGTGAGGACTGGGACCGCGCCACCGTGCGGGCATACATGACCCCGATGGACAAGCTGGTGACCCTGGCGCCGGACAGCCCCCTCGACCAGGCGCTGCAGGCGCTGGCGGAGCACGACATCCATCAGATCCCGGTCGTGGAGGGGACCATCCTGGTCGGCCTCCTGACCCGCTCGGCCGTCATCCGCTACCTGCAACTGCGGGAAGAGCTGCCTGAAGTCGTGCGCGAACTCCAGGAGCCGGTTCCCGAGCGCGAGCGCGGCAAGGAGCGTGGCCCGGCGACCTAGCGCCGCATGGGGCGCCGCGAGCGCATCGCGGCGCACGCCGCACCCGGCGCGCGCCCGGGGCCGGCGCCGACGCGCGGGGAGCCGCATCGTGCGGGCCCAGCCGCGGCCAGGCGCCGCACGGTACCAGCAGGCCCGCGAGGCGCCGCGGCGTCCCTGCCTGCGCTCCCGCCGATCGACCCGGCCACACCTGGAGCCCTCGATCGTACCGCCCCCTTCGTCCTCCCACCACTGTCCGAACGGCCGGGTGACGCCACGGCCGACAGCGTCGTTCTAGTTAATGGCAAGGGGGGGAAGCCGGGACCGGCCAGCCACGCGCCCGGCCCGCGCAGGCGCAGCCCGGCTGCGCGCTGCCAGCGCCTGGTATCATCAGCGGTCCGGCGACCGCCCGGTACGGGACGTGCCGTCTTCGGCTCCGGGCGGCACGCCGGTCCTACGGACGGACGGGGAGGGTCTGCGTGCAGCCGCCTGAGGAGCGGCACCTGCCAGCGTCCAGCGCGGATTTCTGGGAGCGCTACCGGGCCGCGGGGTCGCGATCCGCACCGGCATCGTCCTCCACACCGTCACCCGCTGGTCGCGCCGCCGGCCCTCGGCTCCCCCACCTCGCGGGGCTGGACGGCGTGCGGGCGCTCGCCGTCGCCGCGGTCCTCCTGTATCACCTGGAGTTCGCCTGGCTGCCCGGCGGCTTCCTCGGGGTCGAGGTCTTCTTCGTCCTGAGCGGCTACCTCATCACGGCACTCCTGCTCGCCGAGTGGCGCCAGCGGGGCAGCGTCGATCTGGTCGGCTTCTGGATCCGCCGCGCCCGCCGGCTGCTCCCGGCCCTCGGGTTCCTCCTGCTCGGGACGCTCGCGCTCACGGTGCTCGTCGCCCCGGAGGAGGTCGCGCGCACGCGGTCGGCCGCCCTCGCCGCCGCCGGGTATGTCACCAACTGGTACCTGGTGCTCCGCCAGGAGTCCTACTTCGAGGCCATCGGCCGGCCGCCACTGCTCCAGCACCTCTGGTCGCTGGCCGTCGAGGAGCAGTTCTACGTGCTCTGGCCGCTCCTCTTCGCGGGGCTCATGGCCGCGACGCGGGCAGTGGGCCGCCGCTGGCCGGCGGTCGTCGCCACGCTGGCGGGAGCGACGGTCTCGACCGCGCTCATGTGGCACCTCTACCAGCCCGCCGTCGACCCGTCGCGGGTCTACTACGGCACGGATACCCGCGCCGCCGGGCTCCTCATCGGTGCCGCCCTGGCCTTTCTCTGGGAGCCGGACACGCTCCGATCCGGGATGGACCACGCCGCACGGCCCCTCCGCTGGCTCGACGGTGCCCGCCACGCCCCGCGCCTGCTCGACGGGGCTGGCCTGCTCGCCCTGGCCGCGCTCGCAGTGGCCTTCTGGCAGTTCGGCGAGTACGACCCGTCGCTCTACCGGGGCGGCTTTCTCGCGGTCGCCCTCGCCACCGCGTTCCTCATCGCGGTCGTGGCGCACCCACGGGCCCGGCTCATCCCGGCCGTCCTCGGCCGGCAGCCGCTGACGTGGCTGGGGCTCCGCTCCTACAGCATCTACCTGTGGCACTGGCCCGTCTTCATGCTCACCCGCCCCCACCTCGACATCACACTGGATGGCCTGCCGGCCATCGCCCTCCGGCTGGGCCTCACCTGTGCCCTCGCCGAGGTGTCCTACCGCTACGTCGAGACCCCGTTCCGCACCGGCGCGGTCGCCCGTACCTGGCGTCAACTCCGGGAAGCGGACGGCCTCGGGTACCGGCGCCTCGGCATGCGGTGGGCCTTCTTCGGCGGCACGCTCGGCACCGCCACGCTCGCCATCGGCGTCGCGGTCCTGCGGGCCCAGCCCCCCGGCCCGCCCTCATTCTTGCCCGCGACCGTGATCCACGCGACGCCGGTCGTCGCCACGCCCACCCCGGTCGCGTCGCCCACCCCGACGCCGGCCGACATCCTGCGGGGCTGGCCCGCCCCGGAGGCGGGCGTCCCCGATCGGTTGCCTCCGACGCCCACGCCCACCGTCGCGCCGTCGCCCACGCCGATCCCGCCGCCCCGTGTCACCGCGGTCGGCGACTCGGTCATGATCGGCGCCGCGGCGGAGCTGCAGAACCAGATCCCCACCATCAGCATCGACGCGGCGATCGGCATGGCACCGGCGAGCGCGATCGACATCTTGCGCGCGCACCGGGATGACGGGAGCCTGGGCGATGTGGTGGTCATCCACATCGGCAACAACGGCCTGTTCACACCGGAGGAGATCGACGCCCTGATGCAGGTGATCGGGCCGGACCGCCGCGTCCTCTTCGTCAACCTCAAGGTGCCCCGCGCTTGGGAGGGGCCCAACAACGCCGCGATCGCCGAGGGGGTCGCCCGCCACCCCAACGCCGTCCTCATCGACTGGCACGCCGCCAGCGCCGACCACCCCGAATACTTCTGGGACGACGGCATCCATCTGCGCCCCGACGGCGCGCGGCGCTACGTCGAGCTGATCCGCGAGGCGCTCGGCCTCCCACCGCCGGGGCTCGGGCCATCGGCCGAGGGCTAGCAGGGCCCCGCCGCCTGCCGTGCGGGACGGGACTACCGCTGCCGCGACCGGGGTCGAGCGCATCCCGCAGCCCATCGCCGATCAGGTTGATCGCCAGCACCGTGAGGAACAAGAAGGTGCCGGGGAAGATGGCGATCCACCAGGCCGTGCGGATGTAGCCCTGGCCCTCGCTCACCATGTTGCCCCAGGTAGCCGTCCCGGCTGGCACGCCGGCGCCCAGGAACGACAGCGACGCCTCCCCCAGGATCGCGAACGCGACGATGAAGGTGCACTGGACGATTAGCGGCGACAGCGAGTTCATGAAGATGTAGCGCCGCAGGATCGTGCGGTCACGCAGGCCGATGGACCGCGCGGACTCCACGTACGGCTGGCGCTTGTTGACCAGCGTGGTGCTGCGCACCAGCCGGGCGACATTGGGCGTGAACACCACCACCAGCGCCACGATGACGTTCCGCGTCGACGCGCCGAAGGCAGCCATGATCGCGATCGCCAGCAGGATGCTCGGGAAGGCATCCATCCCGTCCATCACCCGCATGAGCGGCGTGTCGACCCGCGCGTAGTAGCCGGCGGCCAGCCCGATGACGGAGCCGAGAACGGCCGTGCCCACCATCACCGTCAGACCGACCAGCAGCGAGATGCGCGCGCCGTAGACGGCACGGCTGAAGACGTCCCGCCCCAGCGTGTCGGTGCCGAACCAGTAGTCCCCCGATGGGCCGCTCAGGCGATCCGCCGGGTTGACGAAGGTCGGCCCGTAGGCGGTCACCACCTGGGCCAGCAGGGCGACGAGCACCACGGCCACCAGGAAGGTAAGGCTGCCCAGCGCGGCGGGGTTCTCCAGCAGCAGCCGCAGCCAGTAGTAGCGGGACGCCGGGGTGATGGCCGACAGCCGGAGGCGCCCCGCCTTGGCCGCCCGCGCGCGGGTCAGCTCGTCCCGGGTCTCAGTCAGCGCCATACCGCACCCTCGGATCAATGTACACGTACAGCACGTCGATGAGCAGCATCACGAGCACCTGGATCAGCGCGATGACCATCACCGTCCCCTGGATCACGGGGAAGTGGCGACGCGCCACGCTCTCCACCACGAGTCGGCCCATCCCGGGGAGGTTGAACACGGTCTCGACCACCACCGACCCGCCGAGCAGGTTGGCGAGCGTGACGCCCAGCACGGTCATGGCGGGGATCAAGGCGTTCCGCAGGGCGTGGACCAGCACCACCGTGCGCTGCGGCAGGCCCTTGGCGAAGGCGGTGCGGACGTAGTCCTCCTTCAGCACGTCGAGCATGGTCGAGCGGACCATGCGCGCCAGCAGGCCGGCCGCGGAGAAGCCGAGCGCCACGGCCGGCAGGACCATGCTCTTGGCGTGCCGCACCGGGTCGTCACCGAATTCCACGTACCCGCCGGAGGGGAGCCAGCGCAGCACCACGGCGAAGAGCAGGATGAGCAGGATCCCGAAGAAGAAGTTAGGAATCGCCGCCCCACTGATCGACATGACCATCAGCGCGCGGTCCACCCAGGAGTTGCGCCGCACGGCCGCGATGACCCCCGCCGGCAGGGCGATCAGGATCGCCAGGGCCAGCGCGTAGAGCGTCAGCAAGCCGGTCGGCTGGACGCGGTCGAGCAGCGCCTCGGTCACCGGCTGCCGCAAGAAGATGGAGTCCCCGAGATCGAGGCGCAGGACGCCACCGAACCAGCGGAAGAACTGGATATGGAGCGGGTCGTCGAGGCCGAGCCGCTCCCGCATCTCCACGATCTGCTCGGTCGTCGCGTCCTCCCCGGCGATGATCGCCGCCGGGTCTCCAGGGGTCAGGTGGATCAACGAGAACACCATCACGCCGACGATCAGGAGCACCGGGACCAAGAGGGACAGTCGGCGTAGGATGAAGGCCGCCATCTGCAATCTCCACGGCGCCCAGCCTGGTCGCCTCGCCCGCGGCGCCAGCCAGGAGCGCCCGCGCAGTGCACGCCGCTGCGGCGATCGCACGCCGGCTGCCCCGCACGGGTGCGGCCGGGCAGCCAGGCCCCCGACCGAGCCGCTAGCCCTCGTCGAGCCAGGCGTTGACGAACTCCGGATCGAGCTGGAACAGCGTCGTGTCCGGACCGAAGTTCTTCAGCTTGGCCGACTTCGCCATGATCCCGTAGTTGTTCTGCTGCTTGATGGCCCCGACCTCCTCGTAGAAGAGTCGCTGGAGCTCCTCAAACGCCGCGTAGCGGGTGGCGAAGTCGGTCTCGGTCAGCCGCCGCTCGAACGCCGCCTCCTTCTCCGGCGAGCACCACCAGCCAGAGTAGTCGCAGGATGCGAGGAAGGGGAGCTGCGTCGGGTCGGTGCGGAGGATGAACGCGCCGTTCCAGACCTCCCAGCCCTCGGGGCTGCTCCGGGTGGAGAAGAGCGTCGCCTCGTCAAGCACGATCAACTCCACCGCGAAGCCCGCCGCTTCCAGTTGCTGCTTGCACACGACGGCCGAGTTGTAGTCACCCAGGTCGTCCTGCGTCGTGATCCAGCGGATCGGAGTCCCGTCGTACCCGGCCTCCTGGAGGAGCTGGCGGGCCTTCTCCGGGTTCCCCTGGTTGTAGAGCTCGGCCCCGGCGTCGGAGTCCCAGACGGTGATCGGAAGCATGATGCCCGGCCCCAGCTCGAAGAAGCCCTCCCCGTGCGAGGCCAGCCCCTGCTCCCGGATCGAGAGCGCCGCCTGCACCGCCCGGCGGATCGTGAGGTTGCTCATCGGCCCCTGCGCGTGGTTCAGCCCGATGAAGCCGTAGCTCCGCACCGGCAAGATCTCCACCACCACGTTCGGGTCGCCCCGCAGCGTCTCGATCTCGTCGGCGACGATCTCCTCCAGGTAGTGGTAGTCGCCGGCCTGGAGGCCCGCCACCCGCGCCGCGTCGTCGGTCACCGGGACGAACTCCAGCTCGTCGATGTAGGCGGCCTTGCTGCCGGCGTAGCCGGACGGCTCGCCCGTCGGACCGACGTAGTCGTCGAAGCGGGCCAGCAGGAAGTATCGATCGGGCCGGAACTCCACGAACCGATACGGTCCCGTGCCGATGTACTCGGAGATGAAGTCGTCGCCCGCGGCGTCGATGACGCTCTTGGGATAGATGTAGGCACCCTGGCCGCCGCGAGCCAAGAGCTGCGGCACGATGCCCATGGGGCGCGTCAGCTTGAACCGGATCGTGTAGGGGTCGACCTCGACCAGCTCCTCGGTCGCTCCCAGGAGCAGCTCGCCGAGCGGGCTCAGGCGTCCCCAGCGCTCCAGCGTGGCGATCACGTCCGCCGCGATCAGCTCCTGGCCGTTGTGGAACGGCACCCCCTGCCGCAGCCTGATCGTGTGCGTCAGGCTGTCGTCGCTCGCCTCATACGTCTCGGCCAGCAGCGGCGCGAGGGGCGTACTCGCGGTCCCACGTGAACAGCGTCTCGTAGACGTGGGACATGGCCATCAATACCCCGCGACCGGTCGCCTGATGGATGTCGAGCGACGGCGGCTGGGCGATCAGCGCCACCCGCAGCCGGCCACCGCGCCGCGGCTCTCCCTCGCCCGTGGTCCCGCCCGTGGGCGTGGTGGCCCCCGACGGCGGCGACGGGGTCCGGCGCCATCGGCCGGCGCCTCCTCCGCCGCCCCACCGCCGCAGTCCGCGAGGAGGTTCCCCCACGAGAGGGGCGCTCGCGCTCAGCAGCGCCGCGCGCTTCAGGAGGCTGCGGCGGCTGAGGCGCGCTTCGGGCGGGGGCATCCACCGCCGGTCAGGCGAATGCTCGCAAGCCATGGCGTGATCTCCTCCTATCACCTCGACGCTCGGGCCGGCGCGCTCCGCCAGTCCCCCCGCCCTGACCGCCCCGCGCTGGCGCGTCGCCATCTCCGCGTCGATGCCGCGGGGCCACTCCCGGCGCAGCGGGTCGCGCACGGTGACCGCGAGCTCGCCGACCCCCTCGATCGTCATCTGCACCGTGTCCCCGTCCTGCAGCGCGCCCAGCCCCTGGTGGTTCGTGCCGCACAGGATCATGTCGCCGGGCGCCAGCGTCATGTACGAGCTGAGGAACGCCAGGATCTCGACCACGGAGTACTCCATATCGCTCGTCGAGTAGTCCTGGCGCGGCTCGCCGCTGACCGACAGCCGGACTCGGAGGGCCTGAGGATCGGGCACCGCATCGGTCGTCACGATGGCCGGGCCGAGCGGGGTGAAGGTGTCGAACGACGTGCCGATGCGGCTCGGGCCGATCCGCCCCAGCCCGCGGGCCGAGACGTCGATCGCGCAGCTATAGCCCGCCAGCGCCGCGAGGGCCCGCGCGTCGGCTGGGAGGTCCTTCGCCTCGCGGCCGACGACCAGCGCCAGCTCGGCCTCATGGTGGAAGATGGTGGCCGGGTGGGGCGGGAGCAACACCGTGGCACGGGGCCCGACGATCGCCTCCGGCGACTTGAAGAAGATGTCGAGAAGCTGCGGCGGGCGATCGGTGCCCTCGCGGTAGTTGCCGATCAGGCAGACGATCTTCGACGGCCGCACCACCGGCGACCGGAGCGCGACGCGGTCGAGGGGCTGCCCGCCCCCCGCCGCGACCCGGCGCGCGAGGGTGGGCCGCAGCGCGTCGAAGTGGGTGATGAGGTCCGGCAGGAGATCCTGGGGACCGAGCGGCTCGAACGGTTGCAGGAGATCGTCAACATCCACGAAGGTATCATCGACCCCGATGACGCCGAGCCGGGCGTCATCGGCCATCGCGATGCGCATCGCGCCTCCTCACGCGCCCGGGGCGCCGCGGTGACGGTCCTTTTTTGCGATGCTGCCATCGTCACATCTATGACTGCGCATGTCAACCTCACCGTGCATGACCATTGTGTCATTTGCGCAGACACGGGCGGCGATCCCCGGCGCTGCGGGCCCCGCCGTGGATGCGCGCGCGGGGCAGTGCTATACTTGTCCGGATAACATGAAGCGTGACGCGTGATGAACAGCCGCTCCGGCTGTTCTCGCGTCCCTGGGGGGTGATGACGGATGTTGATCGAGAACTTGGAGGCCACGGTCGCCGGGATGCTCACGCGCCTCGACCGGATTGGGGTGCGTCTTTGACATCCCCAACAAGCAGCGTGAGATCGAAGAGCTTGAAGCCCGCTCCGGCGAGCCCGACTTCTGGAACGACCCGGCCACTGCCCAGCGCGTGATGCGCCGCCTGGGCAGCCTGCGCGACCAGGTCGAAACCTGGACGCAACTGCGCCGGCAGGCTGCCGATCTGCGCGAGTTGATCGACCTCGCCGACGCCGATGAGGACCTCCGCAGCGAGATCGCGGCGGAGGCGGAGCGCGTCCGCCGCGGCGTCGAGCAGCTCGAGCTGCACCTCCTCCTGAACGGGCCCTACGACGACAACGACGCCATCCTGGCTGTCCATGCCGGGACCGGCGGCGTCGACGCCCAGGACTGGGCGGAGATGCTGCTGCGCATGTACCTGCGCTGGGCCAGCAGCAAGGGCTTCCAGACCCAGGTGCTCGACGTCACCGAGGGGGAAGAGGCGGGGATCAAGAGCGCGACGATCGAGATCCGGGGCCGGAACGCCTACGGCTACGCCAAGGCTGAGGCCGGCACCCACCGGCTGGTGCGCCTGTCGCCCTTCGACGCCGCGCACCGCCGGCATACCGCCTTCGCCCTGGTCGAGGTCTTACCGCAGGTCGAGGACAACACCGAGGTCGTCATTCGCGACGAGGACCTCCGCATCGATACCTATCGCTCCTCGGGCGCCGGTGGCCAGCACGTCAACAAGACCGACTCGGCGGTGCGCATCACCCACCTGCCGACCGGGATCGTGGTCACCTGCCAGAACGAGCGGTCGCAGATCCAGAACCGCGAGACCGCGATGAAGATTCTGCGCGCGCGGCTGACCGAGCTCGCCCTCCGTCAGCGGGCGGAGGAGCAGGCCAAGCTCAAGGGCGAGCACGTCGCCGTCGGCTGGGGCAACCGCATCCGCTCCTACGTGCTCCAGCCCTACACGATGGTCACCGACCATCGGACCGAGTACAGCACGAGCAACGTGCAGGCGGTGCTGGAGGGCGAGATCGACCCGTTCATCGAGGCATACCTGCACCAGCAACTCGGTGAGCGGGATGGCGAGTAGCGTGCGCGGCCGCGTCAGCCTGGCACTCCTGCTGGCGCTGCTCGCGCTCGCGGCGCCGGTCCTGCCGCAGTCGACCGGCGCCGCCCCCCTCACCGTGCACGCCAACCGCGCCGAGCCCGATTTCCCGAACGGGATCACCTTCCACCTGCACGCCGACGCGCCGCAGCCCGTCGTTCGGCTCGAGCTCCGCTACTACCCGGCCCACAGCCTCGTCACCCGGGTCGCCCGGCCTCCCGCGCCCGGCGACCGCCGCGTCGAGGTAAGCCACACCGTGGAGCTGCGCCTCACCTACCTGCCGCCGGGAGTGGATGTCCACTACCGCTGGCGGCTGACCCTCGCCGACGGCAGCATCGTGGAGACGCCGGAGCAGACCGTCTTCTACATGGACGAGCGCCACCCGTGGCAGACGCTCCAAAGCGGCCTGGTCACCGTCTACTACTACGCCGGCAACCCCAGCTTCGCCCAGGAGGCCCTGGACACCACCCTGCGCGCGATCCGGCGCTTCGACCAGGCCTTCGGCGTGACCACCGATCAGCCGCTCCGCGTCGTCATCTACGCCAACGAGCGCGACTTCGCCGCCGCCCTGCCCGCGGGCAGCGACGACTGGGTCGGGGGCTTCGCCGAGCCGGAGCTGGGGTTGATCGTGGTCGCGATCCGCCCCGGTGACCGCGGTGAGATCGCCCGCATGCTGAGCCACGAGGTCATCCACGTCGTCCTGGACCAGGCCACGGCCAACCCGTTCAACGCACCACCGCCCTGGTTGAACGAAGGCATCGCCAGCTACTACCAGGACGTTCGGGACGAGCGGTTCCCCGCCGTGCTCCAGCGCGCCGTCCGCAGCGGCCAGCTCGACACGGTGCGCGCCCTCAACTCCCCCTTCCCCGCGGACCCAGCCGCCGCCATCCTGGCCTACGCCGAGAGCGAGAGCATCGTGCGGTTCATCATCGAGACCAAGGGGGAGCGGGCGATGGCCGACCTCCTCGCCGTCTTCCGCGAGGGCGTCGCGTATGAGGCGGCGGTCCAGCGGGCGCTGGGCCTCACCCTCGACCAACTCGACCAGGAGTGGAAGGCCTGGCTCAGTGCCGGCCAGTCCGCCTGAGGGTGAGGTCGACGTCCGACGCGACTACTGCGCGCGCAGCGCGCCGGTCCGGCGCTGGTAACGCCAGGTCGCCAGGCCGAACAGGATGCCGCCGCGCAGCCGCCAGGGGTCCCAGAGCAGCAGGCGCCACCGCGCCGCGGTCGGGCCCAGGCCCGCCGGGGTGGCGATGACCCCGGCCACCATCAGCGCGTGCTGGACCGGGCTCGCCGCGCCCTCGTAGCTGGCCATGACCGCCACCGCGGCCCAGCCCGCCGCGAGCAGCAGCCCGCGCGTCCCGCGTCGGCCCCAGGCGCGCACCGTCGCCAGCGCCACCAGAGCGGCGACCACCTTCAGCCCGCCGAGGGCGCACAGGGCCGCGACCCACAGCGGCTCCCGCGCCACAACCGGCTCGGCGATGGCCGGCCCAATCGTCTCCGCGCCCGCCGTCCCGCCGGCCGCGTGGTAGCAGCGCTGCGCCGCGAAGACCAGTGCCCAGGCGCACGCGGCGTAGCCGGGCCAGGTCGGCACCCGCCGCCGGAGTCCGCCGGCCGCGTCGTCTGCGGACCGCGCGCCGTCCCCCATACGACCGCTCGCCCTTCCCGCCACGGCCCACCCACTGGCAGGGCAGCGACGCCGCGCGACGGGGCGAGATCCCCGTCGGCGCGCTGGGGCAGCCGCGAACCTTGACACGACCAATATCAACTGGTATCCTACCCGAGGTTGGCACTCGGCATCGTGGAGTGCCAATCGAGGTGTGCCGTGCAACCACAGCTGAGTAGACGACAGAGCACCATTCTCAAGCTCATCGTGCAGGAGTATATCCGCACCGGGCGCGCGGTGGGCTCCAAGAGCCTGCTCGAGCGCTACGACCTGGGCGTCAGCCCGGCGACCGTGCGCAGCGAGATGGGCGAGCTCGAAGAGCAGCAGTTCCTGGCGCACCCACATACCTCGGCGGGCCGGGTCCCGACCGACCGCGGCTACCGCTACTATGTCGAGTATCTCCTGGACGACACGAGCTTGCCCGTGCCGGAGCAGATCACGATTCGCCATCAGTTCCGGCAGGTGGAGGCGCAGGTCGAGAGCTGGGCCAAGCTGGCGGCGGCCGTGCTCGCCGACCTCAGCGGCAATCTCTCGCTGGTGACGCCGCCGCGCAGCAGCGTCGAGCGCATGCGTCACTTCGAGCTGATCAGCCTGCGCAGCCGGGTCGTCCTGCTCATCACCGTGACCCAGGCCGGGACGGTGCGGGAGGTGATCCTCCCGCTCACGGAGGAGATCGGCCAGGAACAGCTCAGCGCCCTGAGTCAGCGGCTCAACCCGTTGATCCGCGATCTGACGCACGAGCAGATCCGGCGCCTCGCCGAAGGGGCCGGCGACCTCCCGGGCCTGGTCCTGCACCAGATCGCCGATGTGCTGCGCCTCGCCGAGCAGGAAGCCCAGAGCGAGGTCATCGCGGAGGGGCTGGATTACGTCCTGCAGCAGCCGGAGCTCGGGCACGGGGCCTTGGCCCAGCGCTTGCTCGAACTGTTGCGCGGTGGCGCGATCCTGTCCGTCCTCATCCCCCAGCTCAAAACCGGCGAAGGGGTACAGGTCATTATCGGGACGGAGAACCGCGCAGCCGAGCTGCACCCCTTCGCGGTCGTCCTGGCGAGCTACGGGGCGCGTGGCCACGCGGCAGGCTTCCTCGGGATTATCGGCCCGACGCGCATGCGCTACGGGCGGTCGATCTCGACGGTGCGCTACGTCTCGCAGGTCATGACCGATCTCTTGCGAGACATCTACGAGACAGATGACGAGGAGCGTTCGCACCACGAGAGGGGTCGCTAACCGAATGGATGAACGACGGGAAGAGTTGCAGGCGCCGGCCGAGGACGCCGCGACCGGCGTGGAGCCGGGGGCACCGGCCGCCGCGCCAGACCTGGAGCAGCAACTGGAGCAGGAGCGGGCGCGCGCGGCGGAGTACCTCGACCAGGCACAGCGCGCCCGCGCCGAGCTGATCAACTATCGGCGACGCGTCGAGCAGGAGATGGCGTACCTGCGCCAGTATGCCGGGGAGCAGCTCATCAAGCGCCTGCTCCCGGTCATCGACGACTTCCACCGGGCCGTCAACGCCGTGCCGGAGGAACACCGTGACGATCCCTGGGTGCAGGGCATTCTGCTGATCGAGCGGAAACTGTGGTCCATCCTCGAGTCCGAAGGCGTCCGTCCGATCGACGCGGTCGGCAAGCCGTTCGACCCCGCGCTGCACGAGGCGGTAACGGCCGAGGAGGGCGTCGAGTCGCCGGACACCGTCGTCGAGGAGTTCCAGCGCGGCTATCTGCTGCACGACCGCGTGCTGCGCCCAGCCATGGTCAAGGTAGGCAAGAACGCCGCGAATCGGTCGGCACCCGGCGACGAGCAAGCGTAACGACCGCTGACATCAGCGACGCAAACGGAGGGCGAGAGCATGGGACGGACAATCGGGATCGACTTGGGAACCACCAACTCGGTCATGGCGATCATCGAGGGGGGTGAGCCCAAAGTCATCCCCAACGCCGAGGGCGAGTATCTGACGCCGTCGGTCGTGGCGGTCACCTCCTCCGGTGAGCGCCTCGTCGGGCGCTTCGCCAAGCGCCAGGCGGTGACCAACCCGAAGAACACCATCTTCTCGGTCAAGCGCTTCATGGGCCGCCGCTTCGACGACCCGTCGGTGCAGCGTGACATGAAGCTCGTGCCCTACGAGCTGCGCCGCGCGCAGAACGGCGGCGTCGAGATCAAGATGGGCGACCGCTGGTACAGCCCGCCCGAGATCTCGGCCATGATCCTTCAGAAGCTCAAGGCCGACGCCGAGGCCTACCTGGGGGAGACGGTCGACAAGGCGGTCATCACCGTGCCGGCCTACTTCGATGACAGCCAGCGCAACGCCACCAAGGACGCGGGGCGGATCGCCGGCCTGGAGGTCCTGCGCATCATCAACGAGCCGACCGCCTCGGCGCTGGCCTACGGCCTGGACAAGAAGGAAGACGAGCAGATCGCCGTCTACGACCTCGGGGGTGGGACCTACGACATCTCCATCCTCGACCTGTCCGAGGGCGTCTTCCAGGTCCTCGCCACCAACGGCGACACCCACCTGGGCGGCGATGACTTCGACCAGCGGATCATTGACTGGCTGGCGGACGAGTTCAAGCGCCAGGAGGGCATCGACCTCCGGGGCGACCGCATGGCCCTGCAGCGGCTCAAGGAGGCCGCCGAGAAGGCCAAGATCGAGCTGTCGAGCACGCAGCAGACCGAGATCAACCTGCCGTTCATCACGGCCGACGCCAGCGGCCCGAAGCACCTCAACATCACGCTGACGCGCTCCAAGCTCGAGCAGTTGGTGGCCGACCTGATCGAGAAGACCATCGCGCCGATGGAGGCCGCGCTCAAGGACGCCGATCTGACCAAGGATCAGATCGACGAGGTCCTGCTCGTCGGTGGGCAGACCCGTATGCCGGCCGTCCAGCGCAAGGTCGCTGAGTTCTTCGGCAAGGAGCCGCACAAGGGCATCAACCCGGACGAGGTGGTGGCCATCGGGGCCGCGATCCAGGCCGGCGTGCTCGGCGGTGAGGTCAAGGACGTGCTGCTCCTCGACGTCACCCCGCTGACGCTGTCGATCGAGACGCTCGGCGGGGTCGCCACGCCGCTCATCGAGCGCAACACGACCATCCCGACCCGCAAGAGCCAGATCTTCACCACCGCGTCCGACAACCAGACCCAAGTGGAGATCCACGTGGTCCAGGGTGAGCGACCGATGGCGGCCGACAACAAGAGCCTTGGCCGGTTCATCCTCGACGGGATCCCGCCGGCACCGCGCGGCGTGCCGAAGATCGAGGTCACCTTCGACATCGACGCCAACGGCATCCTGAACGTCACCGCGCGGGATATGGCCACCGGGCGCGAGCAGAAGATCACGATCACGGCCTCCAGCGGCCTGACCGAGGAAGAGATCCAGCGGATGATCCGCGAGGCGGAGCAGCACGCCGCCGAGGATCGTCGGCGCCGCGAGGCGATCGAGTTCCGCAACCAGGCCGAGTCGATGAGCTACCAGGCCGAGCGGACGCTCAAGGACTACGGCGACAAGATCCCGGCCGACCTCAAGGCCGAGCTGGAGCAGAAGATCGCCGCGGTCCGCGACATCCTCGAGAACGATCGGGAGAACATCGATCGGCTGCGAACCGCCTACGAGGAGATGACGCAGACGCTCTCCCGCGTGGGTACCACCATGTACGAGCAGGCAGGGGCGACCGGGGCCGGTTCCGACGGCACCGCTGGCGGCGCCCAGGCCGGCGAGGCGGAGGAAGCCACCGTGGAGGGCGAGTTCCGCGAGGTTCGCAACGAGGAGTAACGGCGCACCCCTCGCTGACACAACGAGCCGGAGCGTGACGCTCCGGCTCGCTTCTTCTTCCGAACCAATCCGCAGCGGGTGTGGCGCGGGTTCCGCGCGCTGCCGGGCGGCCGGCTGCTAGCGCGGCGGGGTGTGCAGCTCCAGGTTGGCCAGCGGCACCCGGCGCTGCCCGCCGCTGGGCAGCTCCACCTCCACCAGCACGCGGGCGCCGCAGGGCCCGGGCTCGACCAGCGCGCCGCTACGGCACGTCACCACCGTGCCCAGGTGCGCCGGATCCACCAGCCGCGCGAGGACGCCGGGGCCCGGCGTCAGCGCGTGCTGGGTCACCTCGCCGGCCATGGTCGCGACGGTGAAGTAGACCTCCGGCGGCGCCGCGGAGCCGGCCCGCGGCACGAGCACGCTGGCCACCTGCCCCTCCCGCTGCGCCAGGAACTGGAACAGGGGCGACGCCATCGGGCAGCGCCCAAACCCCTCGGTCACCACGATCGCCACCGGGGCGCGGTCGAGGCCGCGAGCCAACGCGCGGCTGCCCAGCGGCGCGCGCCAGAAGGCGGCCGGCGGGACGACCTCCCCGGACGCCACCGCCCGGCGCACCTCGCCCTCACTGACGCTGCCGACGATCACGGCGCGCGCCCCGACCTCCGCCAGCCGCCGCAGCGCGGGCGCACTCACCGTCATCCCGCCCAGCACCACCGCCTCGGCCAGGTCGGCGCTGACCGCGTCCGGCGTCAGCTCCCGGTCGGGCCGATCGATCGCAACCTTCAGCGCCCCCCAGGTCTCCTGCCCGGCCGCGAAGACCCCACGCAGCCGGGCGCCGCGCGTCCGGATCCGCACGCCGCGCTGCTCGCGCACGCTGTCGATCTGGCCGTAGACCAGCGCGCGCAGCTCGGTCTTCTCGGCCCCCGGCACCAGCGTCGCGGTGCCGGCCACCTCGTCGATCGTCGTCAAGGTGCCGGCGACCGGCGCCGTCACCACGATGTTGCGCAGCCCACGCCGCGTCCGCGCCACGACCTCACCCGCGCTGAACGCGGAGCCGATCGGCTTCGTCAGGCTGTGCGACAGCCGGTCGGGCGAGATGCCGAGCTCACGCGCCACGTGCAGCACGACGGCACGCGCCGCCTGACCCGACGCCGTCGCGATCGTCGTCCCCGGCTCCACCAGGTCACCCACCCGCGCGGTGACCTCGCCGGCCCGGCCGAGGTCGCGCTCCAGCAGGAAGACCGCATCCTCCACGATGGTGGGTTCGAAGGCCGCCAGCCGCAGCGCCATCTGCGCCCTTCCTTCGCCTACCCCTCAGCCGGCATGCCGAGGTCCGTCAGCCACGCCGTGAGACGGGCCACGCGCGCCGCCGGGTCGTCAGGCAAGGTGACCGGGCGCCCCCGCGCGTCGATGATGATCCCCAGCTCGCCGCCGAAGATGTCCCGATCCACCTCCAGGTGGACCGGCGCGCCGGCCGCGCGCCGACCGACGGCGAAGCCCGGCTCCGGCTCCAACACGAGCGTGCCGGCCTCCCCCTCGCCGATCGGCAGCCGGTGGAGGCTCCCGACCGGGACACTGAAGCGCGTCGACTCCCCGCTCGGCCGCCGCAGCTCCCCCCGCACCGCGAGCACCCCCTCGGGCGCCGTGCCGGTGATGGTGACGCAGCTCGCCAGGGGCGCGAGGAGATCCTGCTCCGCCACCTCCCGCGCGTACGCCGGGTCCCCCGTGGCCAGCGCCCCCACGGCGGCCATCAGCCCCTCCAGGTCGACGCCGATGGAGACGACGCCGCTGGCCGGGTCGGGCTGCACCCCATCCAGGAGCGCGAGCAGGGTCAGCACCGGGTCCCCCGCCACCAGGCACGGCCCGGCGGCGATCAGGTCGACATCGGGCTGGTCCCCCAGCCCGGCCTCCCGCATCGCCCGCGCCAGCAGCTCCCGGTACAGGGCGGCCGCCATCACCCGATCGGCCCGCGCCTCCAGCGCGGTGTGCGGGCGCAGCGCCCGGTTCAGGATCCAGTCCGCCACCTCGTCGAGCGAGGCCCGCATGGGCAACCAGCGGACGACCTGATCGGCCGGGATCTGCATCAGCGACCGCACGCCGGTGCTCAGATCCCACTCGGCACGGTGGAGCGCGGCGCCCCGGCCACCGACCGCGGCCTGGAGCACCGTCCCCTCGCTGCTCACCACGGCGACCACATTGCGCCCCATCCGCCGGTTCAGGAAGGCGGCCACGGCCTGCACCGCAACGGGCCGATCGACCACCGCGGCCGACGCGAGGAGCCGGGGTCCCTCCGCCTCCCGCACGCGGCGCAGGTAGGCCCCGCGCAGCTCGCCCTCCAGGGCGGCAGCGATCTCCGTCGCCGCGGCCTCATCGGGGGCGATGCCGCTCAGTTCGAGCACGGTGCCAAGCGCGGCGGCCGCCTCCTGCTGGCGCGCGGCGTCCGCGATGACGATCCCCTGGCGGAGCACGCCATCACGCGCCGCATCGCCGATGGCGTCCAGCGCCACGGTCCAGTCCTCCGCGCCAGCGCCGCCGCCGACCAGGACGACCACCTCCGGGTCAGCCAGCCGGAGCCACTCCTGCACGGCCACCGCGGACAGGCCGCCCGACTCGCCCGCCAGGTCCCGCGCCGCCTCGGCCACCACGGTCATCGTCCGCCGCGCAGCGGCCGCCACCAGCCGGGCCAGGTGGGACTCCCCCAGCGCGACCACCGCGACCCGGATCGGCGGCACCGGCAGGCCCGTCAGGTAGACCGTGTCGATCCCGTCGCCGTTCGGGCGCTGCGGCGTGATCAGCTCCTCGCCCTCCAGGAGCGCCCGGCCCGTCTGCTCCTCCAGGTCGCGGAGCACCCGCGGAATGGCGGCCGCCGGATCCCCCTCCGGCGTCGGCCCGGCCGTGGCGACGGCGGCCGCGACGAAGCGCGGCACGCCCTCAACCATGTCAAAGAGGAGCGCCCGCGCCGCGACCCGATCGACGTCGAGCACCAGGGCGCTGTCCTGGGTCCGCTGGCTGAGCCGCGAGGCCACGCGCTCCTCCTGCTCGACACCGCTGCCGCCACGCCCCGGCCACGTCGGCTTGCCCCCCGTCATCGCGGCTCTCCCAACCAGACGACCAGGAGCAGGACCAGCACGGCAATCGCCAGCAGCAGGATCAGGATCCGCACCCGCCGCTTGCGCCGCTCCGCGTCGGGCACTGCCGGCGCCACATCCACCAGCGGGGCCACGGGCGCCGGCCCCGCCTCGGTCGTCGCCGGGCGCGTGGGCGCAACCACTGCGGGCGGCACCGGGGCGGCCTCGGCCTCGTCCCCCACGGGCGTAAACGCCTCGCGCGCGGCAGCCACCGTCGCCGGATCCACCGCCCGTGGCCGCTCCAGCCACGCGCGGCCCACCTTCGGCACGTCCGGGGTCGGCGTCGCCGCGGCGGTGCCGCCACCGGCCTCCACGGCCGGCGCCACGCCGGGGCTCGGCGCGTCGTCTCCGAAGGCGCGCAGCCACTCCGGCAGATCGTCGTCACCGAGCAAGGAGAGGCCCGCACCCGGGTCCGCGTCTCCCGACCCCGCGGAGGGCGCGTCGGAGGTCGCCGGCGCTCCCGGCGGGCTGCCGCCGGGTCGCTCCTCCCGCAGCCACGCCGGCAACTCCCCACCGTTCACCGTGCTCGGCACGGCGGACGCCGCGGCGGGCGCCAACTCGCCCGGCCCGGCCGCCGCTTCACCGGCCGGTGGGATCGTCTCCAACACATCCCGCAGCCACGGCGGCAGCGTCGCGGGGTCGACCTCGAGGTCGGAGTCGTCCACGAAGCTCGGACCCGGCTCATAGCGGGCCGCGTCCGGCCCCATCAGCGTCGCGCCACAGGCGTGACAGTAGCGGTCGTAGGCCGAGATCGGCGCCTCGCACGACGGGCAGCACGCCGGGCCGGACCCCGTCGTCAGCGGCGCGCCACACACATCGCAGGTGTCGCCGCCGGACTCACTGCTCGTGCCGCATTGCGCGCAGTACACCTAGACCTCCCGTATCGCTGCAGCGATTGCTCGCCCCGGGATCTCCACTGACGGCGGGCACCGGACCTGGCCATGCCGAGTCTGCCCTTCCAGGATCCGAGTCTATCACTCGGTCCCTTTTCGGCACGTTAGCCTAGAAGTCCTGAAACCGGGGATGCGGGACACGGCGATCGGTGCCACGCGGAGATGAGCTGGCGTCCCTGCTGCGCGTTCTGCCTGTCGTGCCCGGCCGGGCATCCGCATCTGCCAGCGTCCGGCCGCCGCTGCTCACCCCTCGCCCATGGCGCGCGGGCCGGCCGGGGGCGGCCCGCCCAGCGCCAGCGCGTCCGGCAGCGGCCCAGCACGGTCCTGTTGAAGCAACCGCCGGGTGACCGCCTCGGCCGTCAGCGGTCCGGCAAAGTAGAACCCCTGCCCGTGATCGATGCCGAGAGCGCGCAGCCACCGTACCTGCGTCGCCGTCTCGACCCCCTCCGCGATGACGGTGAGGTTCCGGGCGCGCGCGAACGCGATGGCGCCGTGCAGCAGCGCGGTGTCGGGGGACTCCTCGCCTAGCGCCGCCACCCACCGGCCGTCGATCTTGATCGCGTCGAACGGCATCCAGGTCAGCGGTACCAGCGCGGCCGAGGTGGCGCCGAAGTCGTCGATGGCGATGGGCACGCCCAGGCGCTGCAGGGCCCGCAGCGCCGCGACCACGTCGGCATGCGCCGTCACGACCGCCTCGCTAACCTCGACGCGCAGGTAGCGCGGATCGAAGTCGGCGTCGCGGAGCACCTTTTCCACCGCCGCCGCGATGCCCGGGTCGCGGAGCTGCCGGGTCGACAGGTTCACCGCGAGGGTCAGCGAGGCCGCGCTGGGCACCTGACGCTGCCAGACACGCACCTGTCGGCACGCCTCGCTCAGCGCCCAGTAGCCGATCGGTAGGATCAGCCCGGTCTCCTCGGCCAGCGCCAGGAATTGGCGCGGGAGGAGGAGCCCGCGCTGCGGGTGCCGCCAGCGGATGAGCGCCTCCACCTCGCCGACGCGGCCGTCGCGCAGCACGACCACTGGCTGGTAGTACACCGTCAGCGCGCCCGCGACCAGGGCGCTGCGCAGCTCGTCCGCCAGCGCCTGCCGCTCCCAGCCAGCGGCCGCCATGGCCTCGTCGTAGAGGACGTAGACCCCCTTCCCGGCCCCCTTGGCGGCGTAGAGCGCCGTGTCGGCCCGGCGGAGCACGCTATCGGGCCGATCAATCCCCGGCACGCCAAGCGCCACCCCGATGCTGGCGGCGATCGGCACCACCTGCCGGCCAACGGTGACGCGCTCGCTCAGCCGCGCCAGAATCCGCTCGGCGGCCTGCGTCGCATCCGCCGGACTGGTCACGCGATCGAGCAGCACCGCGAACTCGTCGCCACCGAGCCGCGCCACCACGTCTTGCTCGCGCAGCGACTGGCGCAGGCGGGTGGCCATCCCCACCAGCAACTCATCGCCCGCCTGGTGCCCGAGCTGGTCGTTGACCGCTTTGAAGCCGTCCAGGTCCACGAAGAGGACCGCCACCGCGTCGCCGCGCCGCCGGCCACGGGCCAGCGCGGCCTGGAGGCGGTCCATGAAATAGGCGCGGTTGGGCAGGTGCGTGAGCGGGTCATGGTACGCCCGCCGCTTCAACTCTGCCTCCGCCAGTTTCCGCTCGGTCACATCCCGCGTGGTCAGCACGATCCCACCGACGTGGGACTCGCCGAGCAAGTTGGTACCGACTGTCTCGGCGTACAGCCACGAGCCATCCCGCCGCCGGAAGCGCCACTCGGCCGGTCCGAACCGGCCCGGGCTGGCCGCCGCCTGTTCAATGAATGCCGCTGCGGCCGGCGCATCCTCGGGGTGAACCAGGTCGACCAGCGGCCGGCCGACCAGCTCTGACGCGGCGTAGCCCAGCAGGTGCTCGACCGCAGGCGTTTGGAAGTGCACGCGGGAGTCCGGGCCGACGATGAGGAGCATGTCGGACGAGTGCTGCACCAGCGCCCGGAAGGCAGCCTCGCGGTGGCGGAGGTCGTCGGTCGCCGCCAGCCGCTGGAGGGCGGTGGCGGCCACACGGCTCAGCGCCTCGATCGCCTCGCGCCGGTTTCCGGGCAGGCGGCGCGCGGCCGCAACCAGGAGCAGCCCGGTCATGCGGCCACCCTCGGCGATGGGGACCGCCGTGACCTCCGCGAACGCCGTCTCCAACCCCAGCGCCCGCCGGGCGTCCGCCGGGAGCGCCGCCTGGACCGCGCGGCCGGCGACGAGGTCAGCGGCGTGGGCCCCGGGCAGGATCGGTGGCGCAATCTGATGGACGGCCGGTGCCCCGGGCTCGGCGACGGCCGCGAGCCACCCGTCTGCCGTCTCCACGCTGGCGAGCACGTCGGCCGGGATCGGCCGCACCAGCGCGCCGACCGCCTCGACGAGCGCCGCCAGGGCATGGGCGTGGTCGGGTGCCGCCGCCAGTGCCGCCTCGGCGCGGAGCAGCGCCCGCTCGCGCGCCGCCCCGTCACGGCGGGCCACCAGCGCCGCCGCGCCCCGGCACAGCCCCGCCGCGGCCGCCAGCCCCGCCGCCTGGGTCCACCCCGCCCCCAGCGCAGGCCCCGGCAGGTCGGCCCACGCAGCCAGCCATGCCCCCGCGAGGTAGCCAGCGGCATACACAAAAACCGCCGGCAGGAGATGCCGCCAGGGGGCGACGAGGGCCCGGTAGCACAGACCGGCGCCGACCAGCCCCAGCGCCAGCAGCCGGGTCGCGGCCACGGCCCCGCCACTCGTCGCCGCCAGCAGCACCACGCTGGCCGCTTCCAGCACACCCCACGCTGGCGCCGGGCGCGCACCGTCGGGTCCGCGGAGCCAGCGAGCGACCAACCCAGCGGCCCCGAGCAGGCCCAGGGCCGGCGGGATCACCCCCCCGTCGCCCGGCACGAGCAGCGCGACCAGGCCGAGCGCCACGGCCAGTAGGCTGGTGACAGCCCGCACCACCCGGCGGGCGGGCCGAGACCAGTCGGCAGGCACGGTCGCCGGGCGCGTTGCGGGCGCCTGGTGCAGCGACTGGACCATGCGCTGTGCCGCGTTCACCCGGCCACCACCGTCTTGTCTCTCACGGAGCCGCACCCACCCTCCCGTGCAGGTGAAACGCCCCATCGTGCCGCAGCACGCGGGTTCCGACTCCACCATACGGCAGACGGACCAGGCGGGCAGCGGCCGAAGGGTGTAAATCCGGCAGGCGACCCGTCAGGGCGACCGGCCCGCCCGCGGGAGGGTCGCACCGGGCACGGCAGACGATGGTACCGGGCGGCACCGCGCCGGGGCGATCAGCGGAGCTCCTCGCTGTCGAGCCAGATCGTGACGGGGCCGTCGTTGACCAGCGCCACGTGCATGTGGGCCCCGAACTCGCCGGTGGCGACGGTCAGGCCCAGCCGGCGCAGCTCCTGGGCCAGGTGGTCGACCAGCGGGCTGGCCACCTCCGGCGGCGCCGCGTGGACGAAGCTCGGGCGGCGCCCCTTGCGGGCGTCGGCGTACAGGGTGAACTGCGACACGACCAGCGCGCTCAGCCCCAACTCCAGCGCCGAGCGGTTCATCTTGCCGGCTTCGTCCTCGAAGATGCGCAGGTTGGCCACCTTGTTCGCGAGGAACTCCGCCTCCGCCTCGGTGTCGCCAGGGCGGACGCCGACCAGGAGCAGCAGCCCCGGCCCGATGGCCCCGACGACCCGGTCGTCCACGCGCACCGACGCCTCAGTGACGCGCTGGACGAGAACGCGCATTCCCCTCCGCTTCCCTTCACTGCCCCGGCCCGTCAAGCGGCACCGTCCGGCCCCGCCCGCTCGCTGAGCGTCGCCACTGCCAGGGCCGCGATGCCTTCCCGGCGGCCGACGAAGCCGAGCGTCTCGTTCGTGGTTGCCTTGACGTTCACCCGGTCGGGGTCGATCTCCAGCACCGCGGCGATCGCCGCGCGCATCGCCGCGCGATACGGACCGATGCGCGGCTCCTCGGCCACCACGGTCGCGTCGACGTTGGCGATGATCCAACGGTCAGCGAGCAGCGCCGCCACCCAGCGCAGCAGGTCACGACTGTCCGCGTCGCGCCAGCGGGGGTCCGACGGCGGGAAGTGCAGGCCGATGTCCCCCAGCCCGGCCGCGCCGAGCAGGGCGTCCGCAATGGCGTGGAGCAGCACATCCGCGTCGGAGTGGCCGGCGAGACCGCGCTCCGCGGGGATGGCGACGCCGCCCAGCACCAGGCGCCGCCCCGAGGCGAACGGGTGCACGTCGTAGCCGATCCCCGTCCGGATCATCGCACCACCTCGCCGAGGCGCTGGCGCAGCAGCGCCTCCGCCACGGCCAGGTCGGCGGGCGTGGTCAGCTTCAGGTTCTCATGGCTGCCCGGGTAGACGTGGACCGGGAAGCCGGCGTGCTCCACGAGGCTCGCCTCGTCGGTAACGGGCCGCGGCTGCCGCGCATCGGCCTCGTAGGCGGCCAGCAGCCACGCGCGGCGGAACACCTGCGGTGTCTGCGCCGCCCACAGCTCGTCCCTTGCCAGCGTGGCGCGGACCCGCCCATCGGGGCCCACCTGCTTGATGGTATCCGCCACCGGCACCGCCGCGACCACGGCGCCCAGCCGCTCCGCCGCGGCGATCCCGGCTTCGATGATGGATGGCGTCACGAGCGGCCGCGCCGCGTCGTGGATCAGGACGAGGTCCACCGCCGGGCGCAGGCACGCCACCCCCGCCGCCACCGAGTCTTTGCGCGTCGCGCCCCCGCGGCAGACGTGCGTCGGTGGGAGCTGCGACCGCGCCGCGATCTCGCGCCGGATCGCCTCGGCGTTGCGCTCGCTGGCCACCACCACGATCTCGGCGACGCCGCGCGCCGCGGCGACGGCATCCAGGACCCAGCCGATGACCGGCCGCCCCGCCAGCGGCCAGACGGTCTTGTCCAGCGCCACACCCATCCGCTGGCTGCTGCCGGCAGCCGCGATCACCACACCGCAGCGGCTCACGAGGTGGTCTCCACCGGCTTGAGCTGGGCGAACGCCATCCGGCCAGCCCCGGTCTGCAGGGTACGGGTCACGACCACGGTCACGTCTTGCCCGATGTAGCCCTTGCCCTCCTCGACGACCACCATCGTGCCGTCCTCGAGGAAGCCGACCCCCTGACCGTACTCCCGACCCGGCTGGATGATCTTGATCGGGATCTCCTCCCCGGCCACGATCGTCGGCCGCATGGCCCGCGCCAGGGCGTGGAGATTCAACACCGACACCCCATGCAGCACGGCGATCCGCTCCAGATTCTGGTCGCCGGTCAGAATGGTGAAACCATAGACCGAGGCCAGCTTCACCAGCTTGCTGTCGACGTCCAGCTCCTCCGGGACATCCAGATCGCTGACCTCGAGCCGGACCCGCTCGTCGCGCCGCATGCGCTCCAGCATGTCGAGGCCCCGCCGTCCGCGGACACGGCGCGGCGCGTCCGGCGCATCGGCCACGAGCTGCAGCTCCCGGAGGACGAAGTGCGGCACCACGAGCTCATCGCGGATGAACCCGAGGCGCGCCAGCTCCGCCACCCGGCCGTCGATGATCGCGCTCGTGTCGAGCAACATGCGGGGGCGCTCGATGACGCTGGCCACCTTGTCGCTCGTCCCCACCCGGCGGCCCAGGATGCCGAAGATCTCCCGCTTCTTCGTCACGCAGGCCACCACCGCCAGCGAGCAGATGAGCACCGCCGCTAGGAAGGGCAGGACCTCGCCCCACGGCCGCGGCAGCAGCGAGATCGGCCAGGCCAGCAGTGAGGAGAGCAGCCCGCCCACGAGCAGCCCCAGGCCGGCCGCCGCCAGGTCAATGGCAGGCAGGCCACGGATCTCGCGCCGCAGCCAGGCGAAGAACCCCAGCGTGATGTACGGGGCGGCGAGGAACAGGATGGCGCCGACCGCCGCGGCAAACAGCACCGGCATCCCGTAGTAGTCGGCCACCGGCCCCTCGGGGCGGAGCCGTGTCCCCAGTTGCCAGCCGACGACGATGCCGAGGAGGAGCCCCAGGTAGCGAAGAATGCGGCCGGGGGTCGAGTTCGCACGCTGCGCGCGGCCGCGGCGATCCGACATGGTGAGCACCCTCTACGTCAGCACTAGCCCAGCCGCGGGGCCGTGCAACCCTGGCCGGCCATGGAAGCGACACTGCGCGACGGCACCAGAAGAGGCCACGGCCCCGCCTCGGACGGTGGCCGCCCGAGAGCACAGCCGCGTAAGCACACACCCTCGCTGGCAGTGTAGCACCTCGCCGTCGCGAGGGTCAACGAACCCGGCGCGCCGCCCGCCGCAGGCGCGCCACCGTCGCCGGCGGAACCGGGGCGGCCCCCAGCTCGCGCCCCTCCCGCTGCCCCGGGCCGTGGTAGTCGCTCCCGCCGGTGGGGATCAGCCCATACCGCGCGGCGAGCGCCGCCAGCATCGCGTGCTCCGCCGGGCTGTACGCGGCGTAGTAGACCTCGATCCCGTCCAGCCCGGCCGCGACCAGCGCCGCCAGCTCGTCCTCGAGCGCGTCGACCGTGAGCGGGTGAGCCAGCACCGCCACGCCGCCGGCCGCGTGGATCAGCACCACCGCCTCCGGCGCGCTGAGCCGCACCCGCGGCACATAGGCCGGACGCCCGTAGCCCAGGTAGCGCGCGAAGGCGTCGTCGACCGACGCAGCGTACCCCTGCGCCACCAGCGCCCGGGCCACGTGCGCGCGGCCAATCGCGCCGCCAGCAGCGTGCTGGCGCACGTGCGCCAGCTCGATCGGTACCCCGAGCTGTCGAAGCCGCTCGACGATGGCCTCGACCCGCCGCTCGCGCCCGGCGCGGAACGTCGCCAGCCGCTGCTGGAAGGTGGGGTCCTGATGATCGATGAAGTAGCCCAGGAGGTGAACCTCGCCGCGGCCGGGCTCGGTGCCCAGCTCCACCCCGGGGATGATCGTCACCCCCAGGCGGTGCCCGGCGGCCATCGCCTCGTCGAGGCCGTCGGTCGAGTCATGATCGGTCACCGCCAGGACATGAATCCCCCGCGCCCTGGCCTCCGCGACCAGGTCCGCGGGGGACGTCGTGCCATCAGATGCGGTGGTATGCGTGTGGAGATCGATGATCGAGCGTGGCTCGCCCGTGGCTGCCATCTGGTCTTCGCCACCTTACGTCAGCGCCGAGCAGGGTCGAATCCAGTCGCGCTCTGCCGATGGCCCACGCTCGGGCGAGCGACCGCGCTGGCTGCGGAACCTAGCGCGGCTCCACGATGAGCCGGATGGCGGTCCGGTTCTCGTCGTCGATGGTCACGTCGATGAACGCCGGCAGGCAGACCGCCTCGATCCCCGTCTCGGCCAGGTAGTCCCGGGCGATCGCCACGGCCTTGACCGCCTGGTTGGTGGCGCCGGCGCCGATGGCCTGGACCTCCGCGCGCCCGGACTCGCGCACCACCCCCGCGATCGCCCCCGCGACCGCGCTCGGGCGGGACCGTGCCGACACCTTGAGGACATCGCTGCGGCGGGTCTCGGTCGCTACCGCGCCCGACTCGGCCTCGTCCCCGGCCCAGCCGTTGCTGTCCTCATCGCGCGCGTACGCGTCCTCGTCGGGCGGAAAGCTCGCCTCGGGATCGATCTTGATATCGCGGAGATCGAGCTTGCTGAAGAACCGATCCATCCTGCTCCTCCATCAGAGCGATCCGAACGCTCTGCCCAGTGTACCGTAGCTCCCCCAAAGGTGACGTGCTGTCAGTCCTGTCGCTCGCAGCCCTCCAACGCTCGTACGTCGAACATCACCTGCCCAGGAAGACGGCCACGGCGGTCGAAGAGCGCGGCGCCGCCGCACAGGTCCGGGGCCGGCCATATCGCCGCGCCCCGTGGCTCCTACCGCCTTCTCCTCGCCTGACGCAGGCGCAAGCAAGCCCACCCCAGACATACCGCTAGTAGACTTACCACAGCCCTCCGCGAGCCGTCAACTACGCCGGCCCGCAGAATCTCCGGCTGCGGCAGCTTCAGACGCCCCTGCAGAACGGAAAACGCCGGGTTCGGGCTATTTCCTTGCCCGAACCCGGCGTTGACGTCCTGGAGAAACACGTCGCCCTGAGGTCAGCGCGCGTATTCGACCGCGCGGGTCTCGCGGATGACGGTGACCTTGATCTGACCCGGGTACTCCAGACTCTCCTGGATCTTCTTGACGATGTCGCGGGCGAGGCGCATCGCGCCGAGGTCGTCCACCTTGTCCGGTTGGACCAGGATCCGGACCTCCCGCCCCGCCTGGATCGCGTAGGCTTTCTCGACGCCCTGGAAGGAGTTCGCCACCCCCTCCAGCGCCTCCAGCCGCTTGATGTAGGTCTCGACCATCTCGCGCCGCGCGCCCGGGCGCGCGCCGCTGATCGCGTCCGCCGTGGCGACGATGAACGCCTCCACGGTCTGCGGCTCCTCCTCGCCGTGGTGTGCCGCGATGGCATGCACGATCTTCGCCGACCGCCCCAGGCGCCGGGCGATGTCGGCACCGATGAGCGCATGCGGCCCGTCGACCTCGTGGTCAACCGCCTTGCCGATGTCGTGCAGCAGCGCCGCCGTCTTGCACACGTTGATGTCCGCGCCCAACTCGGCGGCCAGCGCGCCGGCGATCAGCGAGACTTCGAGGGAGTGCTGCAGCACGTTCTGCCCGTAGCTCGTCCGGTACTTCAGACGGCCCAGCAGCTTGATGAGATCGGGATGCAGCCCCTGGACGTTGGCCTCCAGGGCCACCCGCTCCCCCTCTTCGCGGATGATCTGCTCCACCTCCTGGCGCGTCTTGTTGACGACCTCTTCGATGCGCGCCGGGTGGATGCGGCCGTCCTGGATCAGCTTGGTGAGCGCCCGGCGGGCGATCTCCCGCCGCACCGGATCGAAGGAGGAGAGCGTCACGGCCTCCGGTGTGTCATCGACGATCAGGTCCACCCCGGTGGCCTGCTCGAGCGCGCGGATGTTGCGTCCCTCGCGCCCGATGATCCGCCCCTTCATGTCGTCGCTGGGGAGGGGTACGACGGAGACGGTCGTCTCGGCGACGTAGTCTGACGCGATGCGTTGGATGGTGGTTGCAAGGATGTGCTGGGCACGACGCTGGGCTTCGGCCTTGGCCTCCGCCTCCATCTCGCGGACCATGCGATTCATGTGTTCGCGCATCTCGCGCTCGGCCTGATCAAGGATGATGGCCCGCGCCTCCTCACTCGTGAGTCGGGCCACGCGTTCCAGCTCGGCGCGACGCTCGGCTTCGAGCTCCTGCAGTTTCTCGCGCGCCTCGTCAAGCTCGCGCTCCCGCGCCTGAGCTTTCCGCTCCCGGCGGTCGAGCCCCTCGAGCCGCCGGTCGAGCTGCTCCTCTTTCTGCTGCAGCCGACGCTCGAGCCGCTCCAGCTCCTTGCGACGCTGGGCGTATTCCCGCTCCAGCTCATCCCGCAGGCGGATCGCTTCGTCCTTGGCCTCGAGGATCAGTTCACGGCGCCTGGCTTCCGCCTCGTCGAGCCGTCGTTGGGCCTCCGCCTCCGCCTGGTGCACCTTCTTCATCACGGTGGAGCGCAGGTAGAGATGGGTCGCCACTGCGGCGACGATCCCAACAACGAACGCGCCGAGGAGGACCAGGATGTAGGTCAGCATACGGTACGCTCCTCGTCTCGTTGCACCGCTCGGTTGTTAAGGTTCCACAAGCTCTGCACCCCGACCGCGGCGCGCCTCACGCGCCGCGTCGCGCGGGACCTCTCTCCCTGAGCGCAGATCCACCGGAATCATAGATGCGGGCTTCCCACCGTGTCAAGGCACACCATCCCCTCTCTGCCACTCGTGCATGTTTCGCGTTCTGTACCATCTGACAACCCGCGCGCCACCCCGGCAATGGCACCCGTCCTGCAAGGTGCCGCGCCATCCCACCGGGGTTCGCCGCGTCGCGCCCCGCTGGGGAGGGGCTTGCCATGGCCGACGGCTCGCGGACACGCCGCATCCAAGAGCTGCTCGTCGCGCTCAACCGCGCCGGCGTGCGCGACCGCGACGTCCTCCTCGCGATCGCCAAGGTGCCGCGGGAGCGCTTCGTCCCTCAGGCGTTGCGCCCCTTCGCGTGGGACGACCGCCCTCTCCCGATCGGCCTCGGCCAGACCATCTCCCAGCCCACGGTGGTGGGGTTGATGACCCAGGCGCTGCGGCTGACCGGCACGGATCGCGTCCTGGAGATCGGCACCGGCTCGGGCTACCAGACGGCGATCCTGTGCGAGCTGGCGGGCTGGGTGCTGACCATCGAGCGCCACCCCGCGCTCGCCACCGCCGCCCGGCGCCGCCTCGTCGCCCTCGGCTACCGCAACCTGGCCGTCATCGTCGCCGACGGCTCGGCCGGCTGGCCGCCGGCGGCGCCGTTCGACCGCATCCTGGTGACGGCTGCCAGCCCCGGCATCCCCACCGCGCTGCTCGCGCAGCTCTCCCCGGCCGACGGCGCACGCCTCGTCGTCCCCGTCGGCCCCCCGGAAGGCCAGGAGCTCCTCGTGATCGAGCGTCACGAGGGCCAACTCCGGCGGCGCAGCCTGGGGTCGGTGCGCTTCGTGCCCCTCGTCTTCGGCCCCCGTCCGGCGGGCGAGCGGACCGACGGGCCGGCGGGAGACGCCCGCTAGCCCGCCGGCGCATCAGCGGCGCCGGGCCGGCAGGGCGGCTCGATCGCGCCCGGCACGCACGCTGCCATCGTCACAGGCAGCACCATCGGGTAGACTTCGATCGGAGGGAGCTGCGATATGGAGCGGATCAGCAAGATGATGCGCTGGGTCATGCTGGGCGTGGCCATCGCGGCCGTGGCCCAGCAACTGCGGCGCCCCGCCGAGGAGCGCACCTGGCAGGGCCGCGTCGCCTTCGTGCCGTACGACTTCCGGCTGCCCACGCTGGAGCGCATCCGGCAAGCCTGGTGGAACCCGGACGACGAGCGCATCATCACGCCGCGCGCCTTCGGCATCGGCTGGGCCATCAACCTCTACCAACTGCGCCGCCGCCTCCTCATGGAGGCCGCCTGACCGAGCACCGGCAACACGCCCTCCCCTCTCCCACGAGGGGAGAGGGGCCAGGGGTGAGGGGAACCGAGCACGGAATACGCAGTGCGCAACACGCCCCACGCCTCACGCGTGACGGCTCACTCCCCCTCCTCGAGCACCACGTTGTCGATCAGGCGCACGCGCCCGACCCGCGCCGCGAGCGAGAGGAGCGCCGGGCGATCCACCACCGCCAACTCGGCCAGCGTCTCGGCGTCGGCCAGGCTGACGTACTCGGGCCGCACCAGCGGCTCCGCCGCCAGGTGGGCCCGCACCAGCGCGCGCAGGCGCTCCGCGTCGCGCTCCCCGGCCGCGTGCGCCGCCGCCGCGGCGAACAGCCCCCGCGACAGCGCCAGCGCCGCACGCCGCTCCTCCGGCGCGAGGTAGACGTTGCGGCTGCTCAGCGCCAGCCCATCGGCGTCGCGCACCGTCGGCACGACCACGATGGTGACCGGGATGTCGAGGTCCCGCACCATCCGGCGCACCACGACCACCTGCTGCGCATCCTTCTGCCCG